>CAYSJU010000006.1:65379-80484 GCA_964431495.1 uncultured Planctomycetia bacterium | reverse complement strand
CTCCTAACGCAATTGATAAAAAGCTTCTTCTTCTAACTTATTTAATTATAGCAGGTTATTCTATCGTGAATATCCCAACAGGTAAGAATTTAAGCCGCGTACCAGATCTTTGACTTGCCTGAGTTCATGCCATTCTGATAATGATATGACCGGATATATGCTGTTGTTCTGCAATAGAGGCTCTTCCAGTATCCCCGGCAGATCCTGCGCCATTATTGTTCCCGGGACAGGTGAATACTCGCTTAAGGATACCCTGGCCCCGAGTGAATGGGCAAGATCAATTGTCACTTTTACCTCCTCGATCCCGCTCCCGGGCGCTCCAAGCAGAACATACACTGAATATTCTCCTCTCTTATATCCGGCCCCTCTCAGCTTTGATATCGCTTCCTTAAGCTCCAGAGTCGTGACTTTTTTATGCCAGAGTTTTTCTTTTTCTCTGTCCGCTGTCTCCAGGCTGAGCATTGGATTTACAAAATTGGTCTTTCTCATTAATTCGGCTATTTCCTTTGAAATGAAACGCACATGAAGGCCGTTCGGGGAATAAAAACTGCCCTTTATCCCCGATTCGATTATTCCTTCAAGATAACTTTTTATATAATCCATGTTAAAAAAAAGCGCGTCGTCATAAAACGCGAATTTCCTTATGCCTTTCCCGTAAAGCATGGTTAATTCCTCAAGGGCTTTTTGCCGGTCTTTTAAAATGAACCCGGGGTTCAATAATTTCTGCGCGCAGTAAATACAGTCAAAAGGACATCCCAGTGATATCCTGATAACCGCGTAACCCGGATCCCTGTACCATTCATAGTCGATCGTCTCTTTTAAGATGTTCTCGAAAGACAGGTCAATGTCTTTTTCCAGGATCGAACCCAGCTTGTGGAGTTCTTTATTCCTTATTATAAGATCAGCTCCACTTTTTTCCTTCGCGTGTTCATGGCACAGGGTCGCGTAAGCGCCGCCCAGGATAACGGGAATATCCGGATATTTTTTCTTCAGCATCCCTATGGCTTCAAATACACCGGGATACCAGTAGGTCATGACCGAAGAGATCAAAATAAAATCTATTTTTTCATCCGGCAGGGCTCTTTCAACTTTTTCAACAGGGAGCCCATATCTTTTATATGTTCTCGGTATGTTTTTCAGGACATCGGGCTTTTGGACCTTTTGGGCGATAAACTTGCCTGTCCCGTCCGGGTGGTCCCTGACTGTCTGCTCTATGAGAGGATGGTGCCTGTCAAGAAGATCAAGGAAAAAGACCCTGAATCCGCTTTTCTTGAGTATGGAGGATATCTTTAAAAGCCCCCATGGTTTGAGCCACAGGTCATAAGCGGCAAAATCGTAGATCCATGGGTTTACTAATAGAACGGTTTTTTTGGACATGGCGCCCTACTTTGCCATCTCCTCGCGCAGGATCTCTCTCAACTCGTCCACGCTTTTGAGTTGTGTAACGCCTTCTATATCCCAGCTATTGAACCCGTAAACCTTTTTTTTAGCGATCAGGGCGAAACTTATCTCGGAAAGCGTGCCGTATTCACCGGGAAGGGCTACTATTATGTCACCTGATCCTGCGACAAGAGTATTCCGCGAATATCCCATGCCTGTCGGGATTACTATGTCTGCGAACTGATTCGCGCTATCTTTGTCTCCTCCGGGAATAATGCCCATGGTCAGGCCACCGGCTTTTTTCGCTCCCCTGCACGCGGCTTCCATGATGCCTCCAAGCCCGCCGCAGACCAGTACAGCGCCTTCCCGGGCTATGGTCTCTCCTATCTCTTCGGCCAGCCCTGCCACTCTGGCATCGCACTTATGTCCACCGACAACAGAAACCAGGAACTTCTGCTTTTCCATGATCCTCCATTATTTTTTAAGTTTTAAAGCACTGTCATGATATCATCAACTGATCCCGGAAATTTGTGAGAAGATGGGATATTTTTCGGCATCCCAACGGGGACAAGCGCGATCAGATCGTCCTCTCCCTTCACGCCAAGGATCTTCTCCAGCCCTTTTTTCGCGATCATGGGCCCGGTCATCCAGCAGCACCCCAGCCCCATGGCAGTTGTGGCAAGCATTATGTTCTGGAGCGCGGCAGCCACGTTCTGCACCCCGGCCGTGGACGAATATTCCTTATCCTTATCGTATCTCGCCAGGATCCTGACTGAAAGGGAATCGTATTTTTTCATGACCACCGCTATAACGACCGGAGCGTCAGAAAAGAACGTGAAATACCCGCTGTATGCCAGGAAATCCTCCCTTGCCCGTTTGGACTTCATACTCCCGGCAAGCTCGTCTATCTTTTTTTTAACAGCTCTCAGCATCTTTTGCTTGATATCCAGGTCGCGGACGATTATAAAATGCCAGTTTTTCGCGTTCGAACCGCTGGGCGCAAGCGAAGCCGCTCTTATTATTTCCTCAACGGCGCTTTGCGGCACATCTTCGGGTTCAAATTGTCTTACTGACCGGCGCCTTACAAGAACATCCCAAAAATCCATTTCCCCGCCTCCAGAGTAATGACTTGACAAATCCTTATATTAATATTATATACTAAAGCCATGGACGGACAACCATTCTTTTCGGTTATAATACCTGCCTTTAACCGGGTGTCATTCCTGGGGAAATGCATAAATTCTGTGCTTGCACAAAGTTATACCGATCTTGAAATGATCATCATCGACGATGGCTCCACTGACGGGACGAAAAAGTTGATAACCTCTTATAAAGATGAAAGAATAAACTATTTTTATCAGCAGAATCACGGCGTGGCACACGCCCGCAACCGCGGCCTGGCACTGGCCAAAGGAGAGTTTATCGCATTTCTTGACTCCGACGACTGGTGGGACCCGGAAAAACTTGAAAAATCAGTGGGATTCATAAATAGATTCCCGCGAATAAGGATATTCCATAGTGAAGAAATATGGTATAAAAAAGGCGGTCTCCTGGAACAGAGATCAAAGCATAAAAAACCCACCGGCTTTGTGTACAAGAACTCCCTTCCCCTGTGCTGTATCAGCATATCCACCGCTGTAATACATAGAGACGTCTTTAATGCAATAGGCCTGTTCGATGAAAGCATGGAAGCCTGTGAGGATTATGACTTCTGGATCAGGGCCACTGCCGAATATGAGGTCAAGCTTATACCGGAAGCCCTGACGCTGAAAGACGGGGGCAGGCCCGATCAGCTTTCGTCAAGGGTGTGGGGACTGGACAGGTTCAGGATCAAAGCCCTGGAAAAAGCGCTCTCTTCCGGCTTGCTTTCACCTGAATATTACGGACTAACACTGAAAGAATTGAAGAAGAAGTGTTCAATATTCGCTAAAGGGTGTGAAAAAAGAGGAAAGATAAAAAAATCTGAATATTATCTTAAATTATCCGAAAAATACGTCCAAACCTGAGAAACCCGCCTGCGATCTTTACGCGATAAGAGATCAAGACTGTGATATTTTTACCGGCGGCATGGCGCTGTCCCACTCAAGTGTGCTGATCGGGAAGGGAATGATTATCCCTTCATCGTTATAACGCTTGTGAAGACGCTTGATGAACTCGTGTTTCACAAGGTAGTTATCTACAAACTCCTGCGCCCGCAAGATCACGGTAAAATTGATGCTGAAATCACTGAACGTATGATACCGTATGAACGGCTTAAACCCCGGGACCCCTCCCTGCACGGTTTTCATGACCTCTTCCGCGACCTCGATGGTCACGCGCTCAACTTGTTCCAGATCAGACCTGTAATCCACTCCCACCTGGACCAGAACGGCTATCTCTTTCTCCGGATAATAATAATTCAAAACGCGGGAGCTGACTATTGCTTTATTCGGTATAACGACCGTATTGTTGGGAAGCTGGCGGACCCAGGTAGAACGCCATCCGATCTTTGTAACATATCCTTTTTCACCTGATTCCAGTTTAATGAACTGGCCTACAGCGATAGGCTTGTCTATGATGACCTGGACGCCTGAGAAAAAGTTTTCCAGTGTCGGCTGAAGCGCTAGCGCGACTGCCAGTGAGCCTATACCCAGCGACGCCAGGATCGGAGTTATGGATATCCCGAAATTATCCAGGAGTATCAAAAGCCCCAGGCCCATTACGATCGACCTGATGATGATCCGGGCCACTCCGCTCGAGCCTTTCAACGCCTTGATCTTGGTAACGTAATGATCGAACATGGAGTTGAAAAGGCGGTCAATGAAAATAATGATCGCGATAATGGTAGTGGCTTTGAAAACGATATCCACCACCTTGAGCAGTCCCGTATCCATATCAAGCGAGAAGAGATTATCAAGGACAAATATCCCACTGGTGAATATGAGAAGGACGAGCGGGAAATCCATGGCATGAAGCAGAATATCGTCCAGCTTCGTGGCGGTCTTTGCGGCGAACTTTTTGATCCTGCCGTATACCAGCACTTTTATCGTCAATAACACGCTTACCCAGAAAAAATAAAAGACCGGGATATATACCGCTGGATCTATGAAAACGCCATAAACAGATATGCTTTCCATACTGCCTTCCTTTATCCCCGCTGCGGCCCGATAACTCAGGCCTTTCCGGCGCTGCCAAGGACCTTTTCGTTCTTGTGCTTGTACATCTTGATAAGCTCGTCCCTTGCCGGACCAAGGTATTTGCGCGGATCGAATTCCTTTGGTTTGGTGCCGAGAGTCTCTCTCACCTTTGCCGTCATGGCAAGACGGCCGTCACTGTCGATGTTTATCTTGCAGACGGCTGAAGACGCTGCCCTGCGAAGCTGATCTTCGGGCACGCCAACGGCATTCTCAAGGTTTCCCCCGTACTTGTTTATCATCTCCACGTATTCGGGCATGACCGAACTCGAGCCGTGAAGCACTATCGCGAAGCCGGGTATCCTTCTTTCGACTTCTTCGAGTATATCAAACCTGAGCGGGGGGACCTCTTCACCGGGGGCCACTTTGAACTTATACGCGCCGTGGGAGGTGCCTATTGAAATAGCAAGGCTGTCAACGCCCGTCTTGGAAACGAATTCTTCCACCTCTTCGGGTTTCGTGTAATGCGTCGTTTCATGACTTACTTCATCCTCTATGCCGGCAAGCACACCGAGCTCTCCCTCCACGGTCACGTCATGCTGGTGGGCGAAATCAACTACTTTTTTGGTCAGCGTTATATTATCTTCAAAGGAATGCGCTGAACCGTCTATCATTACTGAAGAAAACCCGGTCTCAATGCAGGAAACGCAAAGCTCATAAGAATCCCCATGGTCGAGATGCAGTGTGACCGGGAGATCAGCGCCGGAATCCTTGATTATCTCCATTGCCCCCCTTGCCATGTTCCTGAGAAGTATCTGGTTCGCGTACTCCCTGGCTCCCTTGGAGACCTGAAGAACGACTGGAGACCTGGTCTCCATGCACGCCGTTATTATGGCCTGCAGCTGTTCCATATTGTTGAAATTATACCCCGGGATCGCATACTTCCCGTCAATCGCCCTGGCATACATCCCCTTGGTATTGACCAACCCTAAGTCTTTGTAAGAATACATGTTTTCTATCCTCCCCTTTCTTTGTTGGAATTATTATTTTATCAAGTTCTACGCACAATACAAGAAGAAAATGGGGACAGCGACCATTTTTATAAGATATATTTAAATGGTCGCTGTCCCTATTTTCTTCTGCGTCTCCAGATAAAGGCCTTGTCTTTGGGCCTGGCTGTAAATGGAAGCTTTATCGCGACCGCTTCGCCTATGCATGCTGAATCGACCGGTTTGTGATACTGCTGCAGTTCGGTCACTTTTGCAAAAGAGGCCGGTGTGGTCCTGCCGCTGATCAGTATCTCCTGGCCGACCTTTATGCCTTCGTTCCTGATAAAAATTTCGGCCACACTGATCTTTTTATAGAATTTCACGATCTCCCCGAGAAAGACCTTTTCATGCTCATTTTCAAGTTCTTTGCTGAAATCGCCGCTCCCTGGCTCGCCCAGGTAAAATCCCGTTGAGAATCCCCTGTTATACACCTCTTTAAGCCTGTCCCGCAGATCCTCCTTGAGACCCCCCCCATCAAGTCTGTCTTCAAGAAAAGCGTCAATGGCTTTCCTGTAAACGGAAGTGACTACTTTGACATATTCCGGAGACCGGATCCTGCCTTCTATTTTGAAGGCATGTATCCCGGAAGTGATCAACCTGTCTATTATATCAATAGTACACAGGTCCTTGGAACTTAACACGTAATTCCGGCCCAGTATGTATTGAGAATCCTCCTCTTTGTTCTTGATGAGGAACTCCCGCCTGCATGGCTGCAGGCATTTACCCCTGTTCGCGGATCTGGAGAAAGACTCCTGCGATAAAAAGCACCTTCCTGATATGCTCACGCACATGGCCCCGTGTATGAACGTCTCTATCCGGCAGTCTATTTTTTCCTGCTCTATCTTTCCCAGAATCGTCCTTATATCAGAAAGGCTGCATTCCCTTGCCAGGACGACCCTTTTGACGCCCAGTGAGGAATAAAACTTCAAGGCCTCAAAATTAGCAACGCTTGCCTGGGTGGACAGGTGTATGTTCAAGCCGGCCTCTTTTGCCAGTTTCAAAACCGCCATGTCCCACAGTATCACGGCATCTACCCCGTTCTCCCTGGCGCGATCAAGTATCTTTTTTACTTTGGCAGTCTCATCATTGAAGACTATCACGTTCAGGCTCAGGTATCCTTTCCTGCGGTTCTTCTTTAAAAGACCCATGACCTTCTTTATTTCCAGCATGTCAAAATTACTGGCGGCATGCCGCATGTTCATCCCTTTTACGCCGAAATACACGCTGTCCGCCCCTGCGTCTATAGCGCTGTAGAGGGACGGCCAGTCACCTGCAGGCGCCACTAATTCGGGCTTCTTATGCTTCATATCTTTCCTCGTTGTCTGGAATGCTCGATTCTCGTTTGCTCGTATCTATAATACTTCCTCATCCTGGCCCTGCCAGGCCGGATCGACTATGCAAAGAAATTTCAGGTCCCGATCCCCGGTGTTCTCGATCTTCTGTACCGCTCCAGGGGGGATATAAACAGCCTGTCCTGCCCGCACCTCCTGGGCCTCTTTATCGACATGCATCCTGCCCTTACCCTCCAGGATATAATAGACCTCTGAGGTCTTAAGCCTGTGGTTCAGGGAACTCTCTCCCGGCTTCACAGTTGCATGGGCCAGGCTGTAACGAAAGGCCACTTCGGCTTTGTCCGGATGTAGCAACTCCCTCAGAATCGTTTTATCACCAGAAATAAACTCCTCACAATCCTGCAGGTTTCTGATAAACATATTTCATCTCCCTCTCAGTTCAAGAATATATAACGAAGAATGAACAGCACCGAGAACACCGATATCATCAGGGGCACTTCTTTGAACCTTCTCGTGATAAGCTTTAAAAGGGTATAAGAAATGAACCCGAACGATATCCCCTCGGTTATGCTGAATGAAAAAGACATTATGATGATGGTCAGGAACGCCGGTATGGATTCAGTATAATCATTCCAGTTTATCTTCACCACGTTCACCATCATCAATATCCCCACTATTATCAATGGCGGCGAGATTATGGGATACAGGGTGGTCTCACCCACGCTGAAGCCCGCAGATACCATTCTTATCAACGGATACAGGAAAACCGACAAGAGAAGCAGGATGCCTGTTACGACATTCGCAAGTCCGGTTCTGGCCCCTTCCGCTACACCTGTTGAACTTTCTATATAACTTGTCACCGTGGAAGTCCCAAGAGTGGTTCCAGCGAGAGATCCCACTGCGTCGCTTAATAGAGCCTTTCGCGCCCTGGGAAGTTTCCCATCCTTCATGAATTTACCTTCCTGCCCTATGCCGATAAGTGTCCCGACAGTATCAAAAAGATCCAGGAAGAACAGCGTAAATATCACTCCGATCATGTTCCACTTCAATGCTCCGGTTATATCCAGCTTAAAAAACGTGGGCACGATCGACGGCGGAGTCCCTATAATACCTTCAAACTTTGTCATCCCGGTTACGAGCGCCGCTACCGCGCTCGCCAATATACCCAGAAGTATCGCTCCTTTGACTTTCAGGCACAGCAACACGGAAATGACCAGGATCCCGAAAATGGAAAGCAGCACGCAGGGTGATCTGAGATCCCCCAGTCCTATCAACGTACCCGGTACCTGGACAATTATCCCTGACCATTCCAGCCCGATCAAGGCGATGAGAAGCCCTATCCCGACCGCTATCGCGTTCTTTATGGCTCCCGGGACGGAATTTATGAGTTTTTCCCTCAGCCCGAAGAAAGCCAGAAAGATAAAAATTGCCGCTGATATGAAATTCGCGCCAAGCGCGACCTGCCAGGAGACTCCCATACCTAGACAGACGACATAGGCAAAATAAAAATTATGGCCCATGGCAGGCGCCAGGGCTATCGGGTAATTGGCTAAAAAGGCCATCAGGAACGTCCCGAGAGCCGCTGACACGCATGTGGCGATGAGCACCGCGCCTTTGTCCATGCCGCACGCCGAAAGCACCACTGGCTGGACGAATATTATGTATGACATGGTGAAAAAAGTGGTGATACCGCCCATTATTTCCCGGCGAATGTTGGAATTGTTTTCGGATATCTTGAATATTTTTTCTAAAATACCGGACATGGTCTATTACCCCTATCCTTTTTCTTCCTTTAGACCGATATATTCCTGTTTTATCCTTGCTATGCTTTTGAATATGTTCGTCTTGATGTTCATCTTGGAGCCGTTCTCTTCCGCTTCTCTGATAAAGTTCTTTATGAACGCCCTCCTGGTATCCCTTTCAAATGGACAATCGCAAGTGAATTCGGAAAATCCTCTTTCTCCGGCGAATTTTTCCGTCATACTTTCTTCCACATAACAAAGCGGCCTGATAATGGTTATCTTTCCCCGAAACAGTTCCTGGCGGGGATTAATTGCCGAGATCTCGCCGTTGTAAATAAGGTTCATGAGCATGGTCTCCACAATATCGTCCTTGTGGTGCGCCAGCGCCAGCTTGTTGCACTTAAGTTCATCTGCCATTTCAAAAAGGGCCTTCCGCCTGTTCCATGAACACCAGAAACATGTCACCTTCCGTTCTTCATCGATGACTTTTATATTTTTGAACCTGTATTCTATTTTGAGGTCTTTAAACACTTTTGTCAAAAAACTTATATGTTCCTCGTTTTCGGGCTGAAGATCCGATATGACATGCGCCGCGACGAGCTCGAATCTTACGGGCGCCCATTTTCGGATCTCCGCGAGAAGCGTGAGCAGGGTGAGGCTGTCCTTGCCCCCGGAAACACCTACCAGTATCCTGTCATCGTCTTCGATAAGATCGTAATCGTGGATGGCTTTGCCTATTTTCGAATTTATGAAAACGCCTGTCTTCGTTAGGTTCCTCATCGTTTTCCTCAGACAAATCGTTCAAAATATTTATCTGCTTCTTCGCGCGACTTTAGCTGATAATATTTCCGAAGCATCTCCTTGCTACGCGCCTTCTGCAAATGCAATAGTTCACATTTAATATCGTCAAATTTGGAGACAGCAACACTGAAACTTTTTAGCCCTAGTTTTAAAAATAAAGGATAGTATTCCTCGAAGGAAGCTATTTCCCCGCAAAGGCATACTTCTTTTTTGGCCTTCTTTGCTTCTTTCACTATGAGTTCCATGAATTTGACCAGCGCGGGATGAAGGACGTGATACCGCCTTTCAACCAGCATGTTCCCGCGGGAAGCTGCCAGCGTATATTGAAGAAGATCATTAGACCCTATATTGATAAAATCCACAGCCTTCAAAAGCTCCCCCACCATCATAACCGCTCCCGGTGTCTCTATCATAACTCCTTCTTTAATCCCCCGGGCGTTAAACTTTACCTTTTCTTTTCTGAGCATGCCTTTAGCCTTGGACAGGAGCGCTCTGAAGGTTCTAAAATCATCCAGGTCCGACACCATGGGGTAAAGCAGCCAGAGATTAGAGCCGGTATTCGCCCTTAACAGGGCTTTCATCTGTGTGAGATAAATATCGGGAAAAGTCTCTACCGCTATTGCCCCTCGCAATCCCATATCCGGGTTGGCCTGTTCCGGGATATTAAGATAAGTAGGCTGTTTGTCAGCCCCGATATCCAAGACTCTTATGGTAACAGGTTTATCTTTTTCATATTCCAGAAAACGTTTGTACATCCTGTATTGTTCATCTTCGGTAGGAGAGTCTTGTCTATGCATAAATAAAAACTCTGTCCTTAAAAGCCCTATTCCTCCGTGAGGAAGGCCTTTTATAATATCAATTTCTTCCGGCGTGCTTATATTCAGCTTGAGCTTGATTTTTATTCCTCTTTTTGTGCGCGCGGAAAGCCCCTTTTTTATTTCGCACACATACTGTTTCTTCCTGAAATTCTCTATTTTTAGCTCATAGTATTTCTCTGCCCTTTTATCCGGGTTTATGATGACCTTGCCCAGGGAACCATCGATAATGGTCTTCATCCCGCAGTCAAATTCCTTTTCAACTTCTATCCCGAAAATTATCGGGACTCCGTAAGAACGTGCCAGGATCGTGGCATGGCTGGTAAGCCCTCCTTCCTTTGCCACAAAGGCCAGGGCGTTTTTCCTGGGTATGTTCAGGACCATTGAGGGAGTCAGCCTTTTGGCCACGACAATTACCGGTTGCCTTTCACCGATGGGACACTTAAATTTACCCTTCCCGACACCTAAAGCATCCAAAACATGATTACGGGTATCTGCAAAATCATGCGTCAGTTCCTTGAAATGCCCCTTTTTTGCGCTATATTTCCGTATATACTCATCAAAAGCATGGCTTACAGCATGTTCCGCGTTTATTCTTCTTTCTTTAATGAATTCACTGCTTCTTTTAATGATGGCTTCATCATTCAAAAATGCTAAATGCGCATTGAATATTCCGGCAGCTTCCGCATCATATAATGCTTTAGCCTTTTCTATCATTTTTCTCATCTCAATCCGCGCTTTTTCAAAAGCTTCATGGAGTCTGTGTGTCTCATTATCAACCTGATTCTTGCTAATAGAATAATGAGCCACTCGACTCTCGTTCTCAGTGGAATAGACGCAGACAATCCCTTTTGCCATGCCCGGAGCAGCAGATATACCTTTTAAAGTTTTCATCTTTTACCTTTATATAATATTAATGTTAGTTAAGTAATAATGATATTATTTTAGCAGGTGGGTGGGTAGTTTACAACAGCTTTCGGATGCATCGCCCATGAAAATATACCATAGCTTGTCTTGACTTCGACCAAAGTATTGCATAAACTTCTTGTATGGAGACAAATATTAACCGTCATTAAAAGGAGGGGTTAAATGGACACTACATGTGAAAACGTGCCTTGGGGATGGGTGCTTTTCCTGGGCATCCTGCTTATCGCCGTGGGTATCGCAGCTATCATATTACCGTTCGCCGCCACCCTGGCTATCGAGATCCTCCTGGGATGGATACTCGTGATCGGTGGTATCCTGCGGATCATCCATTCGTTCTGGACTCGAAGAGTGGGTGGGTTCTTTCTCAGCCTGTTGGCAGGCATCCTATATCTGGGAGTAGGTATTCTGCTGTTATTATACCCCTTACAGGGAATTCTTACGCTGACACTGTTACTGGCGATACTCTTCCTGATCGAAGGCATATGCAGAACCATCTCTTCATTTCAGGTGCGCCCGACACGGAACTGGGGCTGGGTACTGGTGAGCGGTATTGCGGCGCTTGTTATCGCGTTCCTTATATGGATAGAATGGCCCGTGAGCGCCACCTGGGCGATCGGCCTGCTCGTCGGCATCAATCTGATATTCAGCGGCTGGGGCATGATAATGCTGTCTAGCGCAGGATGCGCTTCTTGCAATTCCAGTGAACAAAGTTAGAAGAACTCTATTTCTTCAATGAAAAGTGCCGGAGTTTCTTCTTTTCCAGTGCGATGCGCCGGTAAGATCTTGAACTTGATGCTCTCTACCTGACGGGTATCCAGGAAGTCGAATGCTTTTTTTTCGATGTTTATGGAAAAGCTCTTCCACCTTTCGCCAACACCATTCAGGGAAACCGATGGCGAGCATCTTGTGAAACTGTCTCTTAATACAAACTTAACCGCTTTAACTCCACCGCCGGCCTTTATCCTGAATTGAATAAATCTATTTTTCAGATCCCTTGGTTCAGCAAAAGTCATTTCAAAGACATCCGACAGTCCGTCCAGCTGTCTAAGGACCAACCTGTCTGATCTGTATGCCTTCTTAAGGATCTTTGCGGCCGGCTTGTTCAGCGGCGTGAAATACCGGTTGTACATTCCACCGCCATAGATGGACGGATTGAAATTCCACCAGTACACCCCCGAAAGCCATGCCTTCCCCCAAACTGCTCCAAAAAAAGCTTTATAACATTTTGTCTGCATGTCCACATCAGGGTTACCACTTCCATTTTCCCATGGATTACTCGCGGCATGCGCGGAACTCGGATATCCGATTTCAGTAAATACTATCGGCATGTTAACTGCTGAATGCCATGAGTCGATCTCCTCCGTCCATTTTTTCCATCCTTTTTTGATCTCTTCGACCGACGGCTCTGATTTCTGCGTAAGCGGAAAATACGCGTCGATCCCCGCGTAATCAAGCTCTTTCCAGAATTTTATATTCCTGTAGTTGTCCCAGTTAGCCGCGTATATTAATTCCCCTGAATAAATTCCCCGAACAGAGGAGATGATCTGCCGCCAGTAGCCGTCTTCCCGCGCCGCCAACGACAATTCCGTGCCGACACAAAATATCTCTACACCGTATTTCTGCGCTATCCCGGCGTAATGAACTATAAATCTTTCGTATTCTTCAAACCATCGTTCCCACCCCTTATCGTCCGCGGATCCAATATTCCCCCTCCAATACTTTCCTTTCTCGTTATTTATTATGTCCACCTGCGGCTTCAACATGACCTTTAAACCCATTTCCTGCGCGTTTATTATCGCTTTTATCACACTGGGGTCCGACGGCGTAAGTTTTGTGGATTTGATCCCGATAGAGTCGTAGCTGTCCTGATACCATGTCACGATGATCTGAATATGGTCAACCCCCATGTCCGCCAGCATCTCAAGGGCCTGCCCGGCCCCGGGAGACGCAAATCTCTCTTTTTCCCAGGTGGTGAAACATGCGCCATTTTGAAAAACGGCGTTTTCATTATACAATCCTTCGGCAGCCGCCGGTATATTATAAAAATTCAATACTGCGAACACAAAACTGATCAATATCCGTAGAGCCGTATGTCTTTTCATTTCCTGTTCTTTTTTCCTTTCCTGCCAAAAATCCATACAATGGTACGATAATACTACACTAAATGGAAAGTATAATAATATTTTTAGATCTGGCAAATTTATAGTGAAGAATTTTATTCGAGAAGCGCCCAAAGGCCACACAAATTGGGGGGGGGATGACAGCGAGCGCCAAGAAGGGGGAACAGCCTGTTCCCCCTTATGGAAAAATAAAAGGGCTTTTTTCACGATAAATGAAAAGAAAGCCCTTTTATTTTTGGTAGCGGGGGACGGACTCGAACCGTCGACAACACGGGTATGAGCCGTGCGCTCTAACCAACTGAGCTACCCCGCCACGGTCCATTATCAACTCAAATGAGCCTTAATTATATTTTAAATCCCATTCTTTGTCAATTGAAAGGCCTAAAGAACTTCCTCTATCCAGCCGCCGCCTGCCACGATCTCCCCGTCATAGAATACCGCTGCCTGGCCCGGGGTCGGCGCGAACTGTGGTTCGGAGAACTCTACTATCACTTCATCATCCCCTCGCGGGGTAACCAGTGCCATGGCCTTACTGCTGGCATAACGTATTTTGGCCTGGAGTTCTACTGTTTTTTTCGCCTTATCTCCGATAAGCCAGTTCAATCCGGATACACGTATCCTGCGACGCATGGCATCGTTCCTGTTCCCGATCACTATTGTGTTGAGCCCGGGGTCGATTTTCAGCACATACGCGGGCTCCCCAATGGCCACACCAAGTCCCTTCCTCTGCCCTACCGTGTAAGACGCTATGCCATTATGCCTTCCAATAACATTGCCTTTGACATCCAGAATATCCCCCTCAATAAACGCGTTAACGCCTTTCTTCGACAGGTAATTCCGGTAATCCCCTCCCGCGTTCGCAAAACAGATGTCCTGGCTCTCTTCCCGTTCAGCGGACATAAACCCTTTTTCAAGCGCGATCATGCGGACCTCTTCTTTGGCATATTCCCCGAGTGGGAAATCCACTGATGGAAGGACCTCTTTTGCGATATCATAAAGGAAATACGACTGGTCCTTTTTCTTGTCTTTTGCCTCGGCGAGATAATGGTCATCCCCTTTTTTCAGTATCCGGGCATAGTGACCCGTAGCGATCCTCTCGGCCCCTATCTGCTTCGCTTTTTTGAATAAATGACCGAATTTTATCCTGCTGTTGCAGTAAACACAGGGATTCGGGGTCCTGCCCTTCGCGTATTCATCAGCAAAATACTCCGCTACTTCCTTGCCGAATTCTTTTGAAAGGTTTATCACATAATAAGGTATTCCCAGATCCCCGGCCACGCTTCGCGCGAACTGTATCGCTTCAAGCGAACAACAGAGCCTTTCCCCGGCAACCCCGCATTCTTCCTTCTGCCAGGTTTTTATGGTGATGCCTATGGGGTCATAACCTCTATTCTTCATTTCAAGGGCTGCGACGCTTGAATCAACACCTCCTGACATGGCCACTACGACCCGCGTCATTTCTGCCTCCGTACTATATATTCTCCGGCCCCTCCGGAATGATCTATTTTATATCCATCACCGGAAAAAGTCACCACGATAGCTTCCACGCCTTCTATCGTGTCGGCGAGGGCGATAACCTTGTCCTTTCTCATGGCCATCATGCCCGTCGCCAGGGCGTCTGCTTCGGTGCAGGACGGCGAGATAACCGTCACGCTTGAAAGCTCCTTTTCCACTGCCGCATGACGAAGCGGATCCACTATATGCGAAAAGACTTCGCCGGTATCCCTCATGATCCAGTTCTCATAATCCCCGCTCGTGGCTACGGCCATATCTTCCAGTTCCAAGACGAGCAGGACGCTCTCGGTGCCGGGCTCTCTTAATCCGATCATCCATTTATCGTACCCGTTTCTCTCCCCGCAGTAAATA
>CAYSJU010000006.1:24578-65369 GCA_964431495.1 uncultured Planctomycetia bacterium | reverse complement strand
ATATCGCCGCCTGCATTTATCAAAAACCCCTGTATCTTGTTCTCCCTGAAAAACTCCGCCATCCTGTCAACAATGTACCCTTTGGCAATACCCGAGAGATCCACCCATGCCGTGCTACTTAAGATCACCTTCCTGCTTTCTGGAGATAAAATAATATCTTTCCATCCACCCTCGCCGGGGCTGTCCGGTATCTTCTCCCGGATAGAATCTGGCATGTCCTCATAAAAACCTTCTCGTTTAAGCACCGGGGCGACTGTTGTGTCAAATCGCCCGCTCGTCAGGCGGCTTATTCTTTCCGATCTTTCCAGAAGATCAAAAAGTGCCGGTGATACGGACCGTTCCCTGGCTATGTTAAGGCTGTTTATCTCGCTTTCCGGGCAGTAAATGTCGAATCTTTTCTCCAGTTCATCCGCGAGCCGGAATGCCCCGCTGACCGTCTCCTCTGCCTTTTGCCTTCCTTCTTTATCCGCTGCTCTTTTCCAGGATATTTTGACCTGAACGAACGTGTCCATCAAGGGCATTGCGCGGGAATACTGGCTGGACCGATTCGTATCTCCATCCTGGACACAACCGGTCAACAAGAAAGTAGATATAATTAATAAAGATAGAGTTCTCTTCATGGATTTATCAGGTTCTCCGGGTACCAGGATATCGGGTTGTGAGTATCAGGATACCGGGGTATCAGGTTTTATTCCTGATATTCTGATTAACTGATATCCTACACCCTGATGTCCAGATACCCTATACATAAGGTATTTTACAGTGCGTTTTCTTAACTCAAATTCCGGACCACTTCGTCGACGTCCACATACCGCTGGACCATGTCGACGATAAGTCGGATCTTGTTCTTGTCTCTTGATTTGATCTTCACAGTAAGGTCATGTATCTTCGCGGCGACATCATACGTGTTATAGCGACAGATGATCGTGGGTATAGTTGTCTTCTTCAAGGCATTGTACATCCGCCTGGGGAAAACCAGTCCCCCGGAAAGAATAAGTCCTGCCACTCTCCGCGGGGCCTTAAAGCGGCCTGTATTGATCTTTATCAGAAGATTGATAAGGTCTATTCTGTTTCCCGGTGTTATGATTACGCAGTCGTCCTCTAGATACTGGATCGCGTCCCTCACTTCCATGGCGCCCACAAGGACCCTTTTCATGGGCCTGTCCATGTACTCCTCGCCGCAAAGGACATGCATATCCAACTCTTCTTTAATATCCCGCATGGAAGGGGTGTCAAGTGTTTCAACATACGGGACCACCCCCAGCACCGGGACCCCGAGACGTTCCAGCCCTGAACGCACGTATCTGTTCACCTTGTCGTATTTATGGACCATTACTTTGTTAACGATCACTCCCACTAACCTGACGCCCAGCTTGTCAAAAAGGGACTTATTCAGCATCACTTCGTCTATGGGCTGTCCGACTCCGCCGGAAGATATAAGTATGACCTTTGAGCCCAGCATTTTTGCCACTGCCGCATTGGACTGGTCAAATACCGACCCTACTCCGGCATGGCCGGTGCCTTCGATGATAACAAGATGCTTTTCGGAAGCGACACGCGCGAACGCTTCCTTTATCTCTCTGGATGTATCCTGTTCCACAAGCCCGTCAATGAACTTCTCCGTGTATCCTCTTTCAACGGCAACGGGCGACATGTCCCTGAGAGGTATGTTAAAATTGAAGATCCTGTCCATAAGGATTGCATCTTCGTCAGCTTTATGCCCACCATCAACCAGATAACGCTGTCCAACAGGCTTGATAAAGCCTATTTTTTTAAAACGGTCTTTTAAATTTGAAATGAGGCCCAGGGAAATAGTGGTTTTTCCTATGTTCTGGCGTGTAGCGGCTATGAAGATGCGTTTTGCACGCTTGGAGCCGAAGACTCTATCCCATGTTTCCAGGTATGATCTCATAAGCGTCAACCCTTGAAAGAGGTAAAAGAATGGTCATCATCGGGAAAGGCGCCGGATTCCGTCTCACTCTTAAAGCTTGTTATAGCATCCAGTATATTTTTACTGACATTTGCGTACTGTTTTACGAATTTCGGGACGAATCTATCGAAATAGCCTATGATGTCATGCGTCACAAGAACCTGGCCGTCACAATGACAGCCGGCGCCAATACCTATTGTCGGAATACGGAGTTTTTCGGTTATCTTTTGCGCGAGCTCTTTGGGCACACATTCCAGGACTACAGCGAAACACCCCGCCTTTTCCAGAAAAACAGCGTCCTCTACCAGGCGGACGGCTGTCTCTCTGTCCCTACCCTGCACCCTGTAGCCCCCCAGCTTACTTACGCTTTGAGGAGTAAGGCCGATATGTCCAAGAACCGGTATCCCTGCATCCATGATCGCCTCTGCCCGGGAACATACCTCACGCCCTCCCTCTATTTTGACCGCATCGCATCCGGCCTCCTTTACGAACCTGCCGGCATTGCGGACCGCGTCCTCATCACTTGCCTGATAGGACATGAACGGCATATCCCCTATCAAAAAAGCGTTCCTGATACCCCTGCGAACGGCCCTGGAATGATGTATCATCTCATCCATTGTGACACGCACTGTGGATTCATACCCCAATATGACCATACCGACCGAATCGCCGACGATTACCGCGTCAATACCCGCCTTATCGACCAAAGCGGCCATCGGGTGATCATAAGCGGTAAGCATGGTGATCTTACCACCGGCTTCCTTTTTTCGCTTAAAATCAAGAACTGTGAATTTCTTATCTGCCATCCTCACCTTTCCCGCGTCATACCAACGCAAGCATCGTCACCATTGCTGTAGGAGCTCGATTTATCGAGCCCAGAAACATTTTTGGGTTTGATAAATCAAACCCCTACATTTAAACAAAGCTACTTCGCTATTCCAGCTTTGTCCAGAGTCTTTGCGACCAGGTGGTTGGCGCGTATGGGCATAAAATGTATCCCGTCGCACTCCTTGCGTATACCCTTCAGTATATCCGCCGCTATTGCCGAAGATTCTTCGGCCACATCCGAGGCTTTCTCTATCCTATCGATTATGGGATCGGGAATAAAGACCCCGGGGATGTTCGCGTTCATGTATCGCGCCATCTTGGCTGAACGTAGAGGGACTATGCCTCCGAGCAGTTTTATCTTTGACCTCAGATGTTTTATGCTGCCGATAAATTCCTTGAATTTCACGAAATCGAATATCGCCTGTGTCTGAAAGAACCGCGCGCCTTCCGCCACTTTCTTCTCCATCTTTATGATCTCCGGTTCCAGCGGATCCGCGCCCGGGTTAACCACGGCTCCGACGCAGAAATTCGGAGCCCCGTTAAGCTTTCTGCCGGCAAGGTCAATCCCGTTACTCAGTTCTTTAACGGCATGGAGGAGACCTACTGAATCCAGATCATAGACCGGTTTGGCCTGGGGATGGTCCCCCAGGAGCGGATGGTCCCCGGTCATGACCAGGATATTCTCAATACCCAGAGCACAGGCTGATAAAATATCTGACTGGAGCGCTATACGGTTCCGGTCCCTGCACGTAAACTGACAGATCGGCTCAAATCCTTTGTCCAGAAGCGCCCTGCTGGCAGCAACGGCTCCCAGCCTCATTATCGCGCTCTGCTGGTCCGTAACGTTCACGGCGTCCACCATTCCCCTCACGTGCTCAAGGTCTTCGAAAATAACATCCAGGGACACGCCTTTCGGAGGACCGACCTCTGTGGTCAATACAAATCTGCCTTTTTCTATTTTTTCTTTAAACTTTTCCATGCTGCACCCCGTATGCCCGCAAAACGTTTCTCATCAGAACAGAGACCGTGACCGGCCCGACCCCTCCCGGGACAGGAGTTATCACGGACGCCTTTTCACTGACTTCCCCGAAATCCACGTCACCGACTATCTTTCCGGCCACATTATTTATCCCCACGTCTATAACGGCCGCTCCTTTTTTTATCCAATCGCCCTTAACCATTTCCGGCTTTCCCACTGCTACCACGAGTATATCCGCCTTCCGCGTATAGTCCGTAATATTACCCTTCTCGGCAGTGCCTATATGGCAGACCGCGGTGGTAGCCGTCTCATTCAGCATCATCAGGCTCAATGGCTTACCAACAATAGCGGAGTGTCCTAATATGACGACATCCTTGCCATACGGGTCTATCCCATTAACCCTCAATATCTTCATAACAGCCCCCGGCGTGCAGGGAACAATATACGCGTCTCTTCTGAATATCCTGCCCAGATTATAAGGATGTATGCCTTCGGCGTCCTTTTCAGGTCTTATTGCTGAAATCACCTTATCATAATCAAGCCCTTCAGGAAGCGGGTGCTGCACTATCATGGCGGTAACGCGCCCATCCCTGTTTAATTCTTCTATCTTTCGGATAAACTCTCCCTGCTTTATATTTTCGTCAAGTTCACATGTATCAAAAACAATGCCTATTGAGTCCGCTGTCTTTTTCTGGACCCTGACATAGAGCTCTGCTTCCTTTTCACTGCCCGTCATGATAGAGACCAGTTTCGGCCTCTGCCCGGACACGGACTCGAGGTCTTCAACTTTCTCCTTTATGGAACGTTGCATTTCCATTGCGATTTTCCTGCCGTCTATCACTTCAGCCATCGTTTCTCCTTACGTGGAAGTCGGATTTATCCGGCCCCAGACGTTCTTGAGGGTTTGATAGATCGAACCCCTACATTAAATCCTTCTCGACGCGGCCAATTATCTCCACGGACATGCCTTCTATTTTTCCGCACATCCCGTCAAGCTCCTCCCTGGCCTTCCGCGCGAAACCTTTATCCTTTATATGCTTCAGATTTATGAACACGTTGAGCTCGGCAGAATGGAACGCTGCCTTGATAATATGCCCGGCGCATCCCACGTCCGTTAACAGGTTCTTGCTGCAATTCCCTGAAAGAACGGCTGTTATTTCCATTGTCTCGCAGCATTCGCGGCATATGTCCATGGGTACTTCCGCGGCCTGTATGTATTTTCCCTCCGCGTCCTCCCCGGAAGAAAGTGATCTCATCAGATCGCTGAAAACCCTGCAATCCTCGTCTATCAAAGCGGAGATCCTGCTTAAAAACTCCTCCTGCTTTGCCTTTAACACGATCAGCCCTTTATCCTCCACCCCGTCGCTGTCTTCTTTTATACTATAGTTAATGACCATAAGATTGAGCCCGGCGCCTAATGCCGCTGCCGCCGCGGCCGCGCTTCCTCCTCCTGGAATTATCCTGCGGGCGGATAGGTCATGTAAATACTTATCAAGGGTCTCATGTAAATAGAAAACGCTTTCCGTCAAAACAATCCTTTCGTTTTTCCTGTCTTTACGTCCACGTCAATACTCGCGACTCGCGGGTGTCTCGGAAGTCCCGGCATGGTATTTATGCCCTCGCTTTGAACGACTATGTATCCCGCTCCGGCATCGGCTCTGATGTTTCCCACTGTCAGCGTAAATCCCCTGGGACGTCCCTTTTTCTTGGGACTGTTAGAAAGCGACAGATGTGTCTTGGCCATACATACCGGTATTTGATCAAGCTTGGCAGCCTCGATCAACGCAATACTTTTCACTGCTTCATCGGAATACTTTATTTCACTTGCGCCGTACATGGATTTCGCGATCCGTTCTATTTTATTTTTAAGGTTCATGTCCACGGGATAAAGATACCTGAACTTGGACTTCACCTTTGCCGCTTTAATGACGGCCCTGGCAAGTTCCGTGGCGCCTTTACTTCCCAACTTGTAAACTTCACTTATCGCTGTACCTTCTACTTCAAGCGCCTCGGCGCGCCTCAGGACCACGTCGATCTCTTTCTTGGTATCGCTGTCGAAGCGGTTAATACAGATCACCACCGGCACACCGAATGTCTTCAGGTTCTCCACCTGCTTTTCAAGGTTAGAACACCCCCGGTCTACCGCGGACAGGTTCTCCTTTTTCAATTCGTCCGGGAGAGCCGTGGTTTTAAACGTGAAATCTCCGCTATGCACTTTAAGTGCCCTGACCGAACAGTTGATCACGGCCACGCTCGGTTTCAATCCCGCCTGCCGGCATTTGATATTGAAGAACTTCTCCGCCCCAAGATCTGCCCCAAATCCGCTCTCGGTTATCACGTAATCCGCGAGTCTTAACGCCATCTTATCAGCGATAACAGAGCTGGACCCGTGCGACACGTTCGCGAAAGATCCCGTGTGTATAAAACACGGGGTGTGCTCCGATGTCTGGACGATATTCGGGTTAAACGCTTCCTTAAGGAGAGCGGCCATTGCTCCCGCGACCTTCAGATCTTCAGCGGTAACGGGCTTTCCGTTATCGTCATATCCGACCACGATGCTGCCTAGCCTGGCCCTGAGGTCTTTCAGGTCTTTTGCCAGTGACAGAATAGCCATGCACTCACCGGCCGGTGTTATATCAACTCCGGTCTTGCGGTTGACCCCGTGAAGTTTTCCGCCTCCGCCGATGGTGATGTTCCTGAGCGACCTGTCATTGACATCCATCACTCTTCTCCATGTCACCTTTTCCTTGTCTAATTTTCGTGGGTTTCCCCAGAAAAAATTGTTATCGAGGACCGCCGCGCATAAGTTCTGGGCGTTTTCCACCGCGTATGAATCCCCGGTCATATGCAGATTGATCTCCTCAGCTGGAAGCACCTGAGAGTGCCCACCGCCTGTCGCTCCTCCTTTAACGCCGAAGATGGGTCCAAGTGACGACTGCCTTATGCATGTTATGGCCTTTTTCCCGAGTCTATTAATGGCCATTCCCAGGCCGATCGTGTTGACCGTCTTACCTTCTCCCATGGCCGTAGGAGTTATTGACGTGACCAGGATCAATTTCCCCTCTTTGCGCTTTTTAAGGCTTTCTTTTAAAAGCTCAGCCGGGACCTTGGCCAGATATTTCCCGTAAAGCTTGAGACTCTTTACAGGTATCCTCGCTTTTTTCGCGATATCTTCGATATTCTTCAGTTTGATCTCAGCGGCTATCTTTCTGTCGTAGTTTAACCCCATGCCATTTGCTCCTTTTTTTATGAATATGCGTTCTCTTCACGCTTTGTCCGATACAGCCTCCGCCCTCTTTTCCCTCCAAAAGGCCCGAAAGTCCTTCGATGTATCGGTGAAAGGCCGTGTCTCTTAATGGCCTCCATATGTTCATGTGTTCCGTATCCCTTATGCCTGCAGAATCCGTAATGAGGATATCTGCGGTCCTCCTTCAGCATTATCCTGTCCCTGAAAACCTTGGCTATTATGGACGCGCATGCGATGGAGGTGCTTTTGCTTTCGCCGGAAATAAGATATGTGCGCTCCTGCGGAACTGGTATGTCCATCCGGCCGTCTATCAAGAGGTAGTCAGGAGCATCATTGAGTTCATGAACGGCCCTCTTCATCGCCAACAGGGTCGCGTTAAGTATATTAATACGGTCTATTTCCCAGACACTGGCGACACCTATCCCCACATCACATCTTCGCACTATATCGATATACGCCTTTTCCCTTCTCTTCTCTGTCAGTTTTTTCGAGTCATCTATTCTCTCGACAAAGCCGGTGTCATGGACGATGACCGCTGACGCGACTACAGGCCCTGCCAGGGGTCCTCTTCCGGCCTCGTCTATTCCCGCGACCAGGGAATAGCCGGATTCCCTGGCCCTGTCCTCATAGGAAAAAACTGTTTCAAAAGGCTTTCCTGAAACGATCTTTTATCCAACCTTTTCTTTAACTTTCGTCGCCTTCTTACCTTTTCTGCTTCGCAGATAATAGAGCTTGGCCCGGCGGACCTTTCCTCTTTTTCTCGGAACGACCTTTTCCACCAGCGGAGAGCTTACCGGAAAAACACGCTCCACGCCTTCACCGTATGATATCCTCCTGACCGTAAACGTCTCCCGCGGACCGGAACCTTTTCTTGCGATGATTATTCCGCTGAAGGTCTGAATACGAGTCTTGTCCCCTTCGGTGATCCGGAAGTACACATCGACGGTATCTCCTATTCTAATATCCAGCTTATCCTTCCGAGTATATGTCTTCTCGAAGTTTTCCATGCCTTTCTTCATTTCCTCTCCTCCCTTTCAGGGCTTGATAGATCAAACGCCTACAGTAGCTACCCCAGATCGGGCCTTCTCTCCCGTGTTCGCTTCAAAGCCTCTCTGGTTCTCCATTTTTCTATTTTTTTAGGGTCCCCGCATAAAAGAACCTCGGGGACCTTCATCTTTTTGTATTCCGCCGGCCGCGTGTACTGCGGGTATTCCAGCAAGCCGTTCTCGAACGATTCTTCCAGCAAACAATCTTCCGCGCCCAGGACACCCGGGACAAGGCGCACTACGGCATCACATAACACCATTGCCGGTATCTCACCGCAGGTGAGAATATAATCGCCTATCGATATCTCGAGATCCACGAGGCCCCTTATCCGCTCGTCAACTCCCTCATAATGCCCGCATACAAGGAGAATATGTTCCAGCAGGGATATCTCTCTCGCCAGATCCTGGTTGAATTTTTTTCCCTGCGGGGTCAAAAGAATAACCGCAGAGCTTACATCCCCCCCTGCCTTTTCTTTTATCTCTGCCAGGGCCCTGTCTACCGGCTCGACCTTCATGACCATGCCCGGGCCGCCGCCGAAAGGTTTGTCATCCGCGGTCCGGTGCCTGTCATGAGTCCATTTTCTGAGGCTGTGTATATTTATCACGGCCTTGCCTTTCGCGCGCGCTATCTTCAGCATGGACTCGTCAAGCGACCCTTTGAACATCTCGGGGAATAAGGTCAAAATATCGATTTTCATCATTATCTATAACAAAACATCGGATATCAGGCTACCGGGGTATCGGGGTGTGGTTATCAGAATATCGGGTTCTTCTCCTGATCTCCTGATATCCCGATATGCTTCAACCTGATGTCCTGATAACCTGACAGCCCATTTCTATATCCCCATCTTCTTAAGAAAACTCTTAACCGTCTCGGATGGTTTCGCACCGTTCCTTAACCAGTATTCTATCCGCTCTTTCTTCAAAGAAACGTTGCCGTCCTTTATTTTGGGATCATAATGCCCTATTTCTTCCAGCACCTTGCCGTCTCGTTTTAATGATTTTGTCACAGCTACGATACGGTAAAAAGGCTTCTTCTTTGCGCCCATCCTTTTCATCCTCAGAACTACTGCCATTTATTCTCCTCCTTTTGTCACCGGGTTACTGCTCTTTTACCCGCCGGATATTCGCTCCGACGGCTGAAAGTTTGTCTTCTATATGTTCATATCCTCTGTCCAGATGATAAACACGCGATATTTCCGTGCGTCCTTCCGCCACCAGCCCTGCGAGGACAAGCGCCGCCGACGCCCTGAGATCCGATGCCATAACAGGCGCGCCTGTCAGTTTTCTGGCTCCCTTGATAATGGCTGTGGATCCTTCGAGGATTATATCAGCGCCCATCCTGTTAAGCTCGCTAATATGGATGAACCTTTCTGGATATATCTTTTCCGTTATCACGCTGATCCCGTCGCCGACGGTCGCCAGACTCATCATCTGGGCCTGCAGGTCCGTAGGAAACCCCGGATATGTAAGCGTTGTAATGTCTGTCGCGCGTGTGTTTCCGCCCGTATGATATACTTCGATCCCATTATCTTTCTCGTCTATGCCTGCTCCTGCTTCTTTTAATTTGTCAATAAGCGCCATGTTGTGTTCGCATACCGCGTTCTCAAGGAACAGCTTACTTCCCGTGATGACTGACGCGATCATATATGTCCCAGCCTCTATCCTGTCCGGGATTATCCTGTGCTCAGCGCCTTTTAATTCCCGGACTCCGTTGATCTGTATCGTCGGGGTGCCGGCTCCATTTATCTCGGCCCCCATGGCTGTCAGAAAATTCACCAGATCCACGATCTCGGGCTCACATGCCGCGTTCTCTACCATGGTCTGCCCCTCGGCAAGAACCGCTGCCATAAGGGTGTTTGCCGTAGCCAGCACGCTGGATCCGAAATGTCCCCCAAGATATATCTTGGTACCTTTCAGTTTTTTCGCTTTAGCGACAATATATCCTTCTTTTACGCTTATATCCGCGCCAAGCGCGCGCAGTCCCTTCAAATGCAGGTTTATAGGCCTTGGGCCGATCACGCACCCACCGGGAAAAGACACTTTAGCTTCACCGTATTTTGCCAGAAGCGAGCCAAGAACCACTATTGACGCGCGCATGGTGCTGACCAATTCGTACACCGCGATCCGGTTAGTGGCGTCCCCACTGGCCACTGTTATGGCGTCTCCGGAGCGCTTCACTTCCCGTCCCAGGGAAGAAATTATCCTGAGCATGGTGGAAACATCTTTCAGGTCAGGGATATTCTCGATGCGGCATTCTTCGTTCGTAAGCAACGAAGCCCCGAGGATCGGAAGGCACGCGTTCTTCGACCCGCTGATGCGTACCGTTCCCGATAACCTGTTCCCGCCCTCTATGATCAATTTATCCATTTTTCCATCCCACGATAACCCGCTCGTAATTATTAAAATCGTCGAATCCCTCAACCCTGCTGAACCCGTCCCGCTCGAACAGGTCCTTTACTTTTTGCGCCTGGTCATATCCGACTTCCACGGCCGCAAACCCGTCCGGTTTAAGGAACCTGGAACTTTCTTCGGCCAGGACCCTGAGATGGTCCAGCCCCTCCTCTCCAGCATACAGGGCAACGCGCGGCTCGGCTTTTACCCACTGGTCAAGTTCTTCATAATCGGAGTCCGACACATACGGCGGATTGGACACTACCGCGTCGAAAAGGCCTTCATGTTCGGCACCGAAAACCTCGAACATATCAGACCTCGCCAGGGTTATATCCCCCCCGTGTCCATACCTGGCGATATTCTGCTCAGCTACATCCAACGCGTTCCGCGATATGTCAACACTGATTACCCGGCATCCTTCTATGGACCTTGTCAGCCCGAGAGGAACAACGCCGCTTCCGGTGCCTATGTCAAGAATGAACGGATTTTCCCGAAACCCTTTTTTGCAAATATCGGCTACCGTCCGTATCAGAAGCTCTGTTTCCGGACGAGGTATGAAGACCCTCGGGTCCACGAGAATGTCCATGCCCAGAAAACTTGCGCTACCTTCTCTGTATTGAATAGGAACAGTGTCAATATGATCCATGGATACGATTAAAAAGTTAAAGTTAAAAATGGAAAATTATAATTTAACAATAAAAACTATCGGCTCCCCTGAAAAATGAGACATTTTAGTTGATATATTCAGCAAAGGGTTTTCTTGAAAAATTTTTAGTTTTAGACTTTGGTTTTTCATTTTTCGCTCTTTACCCTGCCAATAATTTCAGCGTTCTATCTTCTTTGAGCAGCGCTGAAATGATCTCCTCCAGATCGCCTTCCAGTATATTCGAAAGATTATACAATGAAAGCTTTATCCGGTGATCGGTCACCCTGTTCTCGGGGAAATTATAGGTCCTTATTTTCTCGGACCGGTCCCCGCTACCCACCTGCTTCTTCCTCTCTTCCGAGATCTCTTTTCTCTGCTCTTCTTCTCTTTTTTCCAGAATACGCATCTTTAACACGCGCATGGCCTTCGCTTTATTCTTGTGCTGGCTTCTTTCATCCTGGCAGGTCACAACGATCCCCGTAGGCCCATGCGTTATACGCACGGCAGAGTCGGTCACATTGACATGCTGACCGCCGGCGCCAGAGGACCTGTAGACATCCACCTTAATATCCTGGGGATCGATCTCCGCCTCAACGTCTTTCGCTTCCGGCAGAACCGCGACAGTGGACGCGGAGGTATGGATCCTTCCCCCTGATTCGGTCTCCGGCACCCGCTGGACCCTGTGAGTGCCCATTTCAAATCTCAGAAACTTGAAAATGTTCTTCCCTTCGACGGCGAAGATTATCTCCTTGATACCGCCCATCTCGGATCCACTAAGGCTTAGAACGGATATCTTCCACCCTTTCCGGGCAGCGTATTTTGTGTACATCTTATAAAGATCAGACGCGAACAGGCTCGCTTCGATCCCGCCGGTACCGGCCCTGATCTCCATGATAACATTCTTCCTGTAATCGCCGGACTCCTCTTCCAGAAACATGTCTTCCAGGGCTTTTTTCTTCACTTCCAGCGCTTTTAGTACGCTGCTTAATTCTTTTTTCGCCAGAAGGGTATATTCGCTCCCGTCCCCTTCTTCTTTAATGACCTTTTCCAGGGAAGCTTTTTCCTTTTCCAGCTCAAGATACTTATCATATTCACCGATGATCTCTTTCAGTTCAGCGTATTCTTTTGCCTTTTCCCTGTATCTATCGCGGTCTGATAAAAGTCCCGGAGACGAAAGTTCTTTCTCAAGTGCCCCAAACTGTTCTTTTTTCCTGCTAAGTTCTTCGAATACCATCGCCTTAGTTTACTTATCCTTCTCTTCTTGCTCCGCTTCTTCCTTCTCTTTTTTCGTCGAAGCGTAACGTTTTCTGAAACGGTCTACCCTGCCGGCAGAGTCAACGAGCTTCTGTTTCCCGGTGTAAAATGGATGGCACTTGGAACATATCTCGACATGAATCTTTTCCTTGGTCGACCGTGTATGAACAGTATTGCCACACGCGCATACAATAGTCGAATCAATAAGCTTCGGATGGATGCCTTTCTTCACTCCTAACCTCCTCTATATTTACTATTTTATTATATAATAGATAGTCTAAACATTTTACTAAAAAATCCATAAATATCAAGTATTTTAATCATTTAGGCTATGAGTTATACGGTTATTTTGAAAAAGAGCGACGGGTGTGCTTACAGGTGTAAAATACCCGCGTTTGATTGAGCCGCAAGTGCAAAAACAGCCTTTGAACGACCACTAACCGAACCCCTACTGTCCTGGATAACCGAACTGTTACCAATAACCAGCTGCGTTTATTTTACACCGAAAAGTACACGCGTCGACTTTCAAACAACATGTATCGAAGCGAACCTCACCAGAGCTGATAATAACGGGCTTTTTCTCTGCAGGATCTAGACTATTATACTTTGCTTAGATTTTGTAGAAAGTCTTTATTGGTTTTTGTCTTTTTCAGACGATCTATCAACAACTTCATGGCCTCCGCACCGTCAAGGTCACTCAATGCCTTACGCATAAGCCATACTTTCTGTAGTTCGCCCTCTTCTACCAGAAGTTCCTCTTTACGGGTGTTTGACCGTTTGATGTCGATCGCGGGATATATCCTGCGATTGAACAAGGACCTGTCCAGCTGCATCTCCATGTTACCCGTGCCTTTGAACTCTTCAAAAATGACCTCGTCCATGCGGCTGCCTGTATCAACAAGAGCGGTCGCGACTATCGTAAGGCTCCCCCCCTCTTCCACGTTCCGGGCTGTGCCGAAAAACCGCTTGGGTTCGTGCAGGGCATTTGAATCAACACCGCCGGAAAGGATCTTTCCGGAATGCGGGGCAACGGCATTGTGCGCGCGCGCAAGTCTCGTTATTGAGTCCAGGAGTATCACCACATCCTGCTGATGCTCCACAAGACGCTTTGCCTTTTCCAAAACCATCCTGGAGACCTGGATATGTCTCTGGGCGGGTTCATCAAAGGTCGAGCTTATGACCTCAGCGTTGACGGACCTCTGCATATCGGTC
Organism: uncultured Planctomycetia bacterium; assembly: GCA_964431495.1. Lineage (GTDB taxonomy): Bacteria > Omnitrophota > Gorgyraeia > Tantalellales > Tantalellaceae > CAYSJU01. Next base: position 51,833 of record CAYSJU010000006.1, on the reverse strand, counting down.
ACCTCTTCTGGCCTTTCATCTATAAGCAGGATGAAAAGTTTGGCCTCGGGATAATTATGGCTTATGGCGTTGGCGAACTTCTGCAGGAAAACGGTCTTACCGCTGTAAGGAGCCGCCACGATCAGGCCTCTCTGCCCCTTGCCCACAGGCGTCAAAAGGTCCATTGTCCTCATGGATATCTCATCCGGGGTGGTTTCCAGGACAAATCTGTCGTCCGGATACAACGGGGTAAGATTTTCAAAGAAGATCTTGTTCTTGGCGGCTTCGGGATTTCCGAAATTCACGGCCTCCACTTTTAAAAGAGCAAAATACCGCTCACCTTCCTTGGGCGGCCTGATCTGGCCGCTCACGGTATCTCCGGTTTTCAGATTGAAACGCCGTATCTGCGACGGCGACACGTATATATCGTCGGGACATGGCAGATAGTTATAATCCGAACTCCTTAGAAAACCGAACCCGTCGTCCAGGACCTCTAAAACACCTTCACCATACGCCAGACCGCTTTTTTCTATTTTAGTCTGGAGCACCTTGAAAATAAGGTCGTGTTTTTTCATCCCGCTTATGCCGTTTATGCCCAGATTCTTCGCGAGTTCCGTGAGTTCGGAGATCTTCATGTTCTTGAGTTTTACTATATCCAGCTCGTCATCACTATGACTCTTTCTACCGCTCTTTACAGCTCTTGCATTTTTTTCCATAACTTATTGACTCCTTTTTTTATTGTGTTCGGATCACCATTATTATCTATTCTGTAATCAGCGAATCCCAGCTTTTCGGAAACAGGCATCTGCCTGGCGATTATATTCTTCGCCTCTTCTTCCGAAATGCCCATATCCGCCGCCCTTTTAACCCTGACCGCGTCATCGGCAGTCACCACGACCACAAAGTCCGTGGCCTCGTTCAATCCCATCTCCACCAGAAGCGCGGCATCGATCAACAAAGTGCCTTCTGAAACGCGGCTTACCTCATCCTTGACGCGCTTGATCATCAGAGGGTGCATCAGCCGGTTAAGGCCCTCCAGCTTTTCCTCGTCACAAAAAGCCTCTTTCCGCAGTTTCCCGCGGTCTATGTCCCCCTCCGAAAGTATCTTTTCTCCGAACAGCGTGATCACGGCCTGTTTTACATCCTCATTCTTCGCGAGCAACTCGTGGCCGATCTTGTCCACGTCTATTTTTACCGCACCTTTTTCCGCCAGCATATCCGCCACGGTGGTTTTTCCGGATGCCAATCCTCCCGTAATCCCGATTATTTTTTTCTTGTCCATATTACTAAATTAACCTGATCCTACTGGTTCAAGGTCCATCCAGTTCTCACCGGCCTCGATGTTAACGGTGAGCGGAACCTTCAGGGCCAGGACCCCTTCCATTATAGCTTTGACCTTCTTCGCGATATCCTTTGTCTTGTCTTTGGGTATGGTAAATATCAGCTCATCATGTACCTGGATGATCATTTTCGCGCCGGTATCCTTTAACTCACTGTAACATTCCAACATCGCGAGTTTTATGATATCAGCGGCTGATCCCTGGACGCGCGTGTTTATCGCCGCTCTCTCGGCAAAACCTTTCATGTGTTCATTGGAACTGGATATCTCGGGTATATACCGCCTCCGGTTGAGCAATGTCGTGACATACCCCTTTTTTCTGGCCGTTTCAATGGTCTTGTCAATGAAAGCTTTTACCCCGGAATACCTGCTGAAATAAGAATCAATGAACTCCTGGGCCTCTCCCACGCTTATGCCAAGATCCTTGGCCAGGCCAAAAGAGCTCATCCCGTAGACGATACCAAAATTAACGGTCTTGGCCATTGTCCGCATCCGGTCCGTGACATCCCCAAGGGCAGTGTCAAATATCAAGGACGCCGTAAATTTATGGACATCCTCTTCTTTTTTGAACGCCTTTAACAGCTCCTTGTCTTCTGAAAGGTGGGCAAGGATCCTGAGCTCGATCTGTGAATAATCGGCCGCCAGTATCAACCTGTCTTTCTCTCCCGGCACGAACGCGCGCCGTATCTCTTTCCCCGCTTCGGTCTTGATGGGGATATTCTGAAGGTTCGGCTCGCTTGAAGAAAGCCTGCCCGTGGCAGTAACAGCCTGATTAAAATTCGTATGGAGTTTATGGGTCTTCTTATCGGTCATCTCCAGTATTGAATCGTAATAAGTCGATTTAAGCTTGCTCATTTTCCTGTATTCCAGGAGTTCCGCCGGAAGCTGGTGCAGCGGAGCGAGCTTGCGCAGGACCGACTCGTCCGTAGATGCCCCTGTCTTTGTCTTTTTCATCGCGGGGAGCTCAAGTTTGTCAAAAAGGATCACCTGAAGCTGTTTGGGAGAATTGATATTGAATTCTTCCCCTGCCAGGTCATAGATCCTTTCTGTCACACCGGCAAGTTCCTTTCCTATTTTTGCCGACATTTTTTTGACATATGCCACATCAATACCGACCCCTTCCTTTTCCATGTGCGCGAGCACATCTATAAGCGGCATCTCCACCTTCAGAAAAAGGTCCATCAGGTGTCTTTTTCCCAGCTCGCTTTCCAGCCTGCTGTACAGCCTCAAAATAATATCACTCTGTTCACAGATCGAACTGCTGGCCGGCGCATCGTCAGTTCCAGAAGAGAAATTGTACCCCAGGGTCCTCATGGCGATACTTGCAAGGTCATGTTTGGGAAGAGACGGTTCAGCCAGGTAATCCGCTATCATAACGTCAAACCTGGGATCCTCTATCCCGAACCCATGAGGCTCCAGGCAGGTAAGGTCCTTCTTTACGTCATATGCGATCTTCTTTATCTTTCTGTCTTCCAGTATGTCCTTCAGCATGTTCAATATCTTCCGGGAGTTTTCACTGTCCCCGTCCAGCGGGATATAATCGGCTTCGCCTTCTTTTCGTGAAAAAGCAATGCCGCAAATCCTTCCTGTATCAGGGTTTTCCGCCATACTCAGGGAGATGAACTTTTCTTTCTTTATCCGGTCTATTATCCTTTTGATGTCTTTTTCGCCGCTGCGAGCTGAATACCTGACCGCTTCCTTTTCTTCCGGCATCAGTGCTTTCAGCAGCTTCTGGAACTCAAATTCCGTGTATAGCCTGGCGAGCCACTCCTGGTCGGGTTCCCCCAGACGCATCTTGTCAATATCAAGCTCCACGGGGAGACCTTTATCCAGCATCACAAGCTCCCTGCTCAACACGGCCATCTCCTTCCCCTTCAGCAGCTTCTCCTTTAAAGGTTTCGAGGTTATTTTATCGATATTTTCATAAACACCCTCGACGCTGCCGTATTTATCTATAAGTGTTTGCGCGGTGACCTGGCCGATACCCTTCACCCCGGGGATATTATCGCTCGCATCTCCCATAAATGCCATCAGTTCGATCATGCCTTTTGGATCGACCCCGTATTTACGTTTCACCTCGACGCGGTCGTATACCTTGCTCTCTTTCAGATGCGGACTGAGGACCTTGATCCTGTCATCGACAAGCTGAAGGGCGTCTTTATCCCCGGTGACTATTATAACGTCCAGGCCCTTTTTGCCGGCTTTTTGAGCCAACGTGGCGATAATGTCATCCGCCTCAAAACCCTGCAGTTCATACACGGGGATGTTATGCGCCGTAATGACCTCTTTTATCCGGGAGATCTGCGTCGCCAGTTCATCGGGCATCGGCTTGCGATGTATCTTGTATTTTTCATACTTTTTATGCCGCACCGTCGGACCCTTAAGGTCAAAAACAACGGCCATCATTGCAGGATCGTGCTCTTTAATGAGCTTCCGAAGCATATTTATAACACCGTAAATAGCGTTTGTGGGCATCCCTTTGGATGTGCTCAGGTCCTGTATCGCGTAAAAGGCCCGATAACAGAAGGAGGTGCCATCAATAAGAAAAATATTCTCTTTTTCTTTGCTCATCTCTAAGATTATAAAATCCGGGGTCGGAAGCTCCTAACGCTCATAAAGGAAAGTTGGGTTTACCTTATAATTATGTTATGGGATATGAGTTACGATAAGTTAAATCTCCCCTATATTATATATTCTTATAGATATAAGTCAAGAATTTTATCTATTTATATTTTTCTTCAGGAAATTCGCGCCCGCTTGCGCAAAGGGCGCAGGCGTCCTTTGCGGTGTGGGCATTCCAGTTCCCACACAGAATGGATCTTAAGCATTTGTCGTTCAGAGCGATTTTTTAACGCCAAAGGTCTTGAACATTTTGGCGGCTGCGAAACTCGTCTGCCTTCCCTCGACTTCGCTCGGGACAGGTCGGCGGACTCGGACAGTCCTCGCCGCCCGATATTTGCCAGCGAATATCGGGTCCCCAAAATCCTCAAGCTGCTTTGGCTGAAATCGCAATTTCACTTCAAACGCTTCAGATCCATTCTATGCGGCAACCATAAAGAGAATCTGTCCCTCGCCAGTAGTCCCATAGAGAAATAGAGCCGAAAATCCAAAGGGCCCCATTGCAGATTTAGTCTTTTATGAGCTTTTGAGAGGTTTACTTTGTAAGCTTTAGCATACGAAAAGCATGGCAGCTGTCCGAGCCCCCCACCTGTACGTGGGGGGCGAGTTCTGCCATGCCCTCTCAAAAGCGAAATAAAAGACGTTAAGAATCTGCTTGGGAAAGGATTTTCGGCTCTATTTCTCTTTGAGACTAATGGCTTTTTCAACCACCGGGAAGTATACCCGCCGGCCTTTTGTGGATCGGGAACTGGATTTTATAACTTTTTCAATGTGTCGAGGTGTTCGTTGATGGTAAAGATCCTGGACAGGAGCTGCTTTACATTTTTTTCTTCCGCCACAACATCGGACTTCAGGGTGTCTATTTCCCGCTTTAAAGCGTCTATTTCTTGCTTGCGCCCTTTTTGCGCCGAGTCAAGCTTGGAAACCAGGACATTTATCTCATCGGCCAGATCATGAAGCTCGTCTTTCTTTCTTAATTCCAGCCTTTTCCCGTACTTGCCCAAAGATATCTTTTTAAGATATCTCTTTATCCTGTGAATGGGCCCCGCGATACGACTTGACAGCACAAGCCCTATAAGAATAACAAGGGGGCTGATAAATATCAGGCGCAGGATAAGCACCATATTGACCTTTTGCGCTATCTCGCGCAAAAGTCCCTGCGGATAGACCGCGGCCAGTTTTTCTCCGAACATGATCCAGATGGTCATATATACTGTGTAACCAGTCACCAGCGATATGACGAACATGAAAAGCAGTATCATGGCGATATACCGTATCTGGAACCGCCTGGCTATGAAAAGCCGCACTCTCCGTCTCTTCATCATGCTCCTTTACCTCCGTTCCAGATACTTATGTCCCTGCGTATCACGCACTCGATATTTTTGTCCTGATTATTCCTGAATGTGCTGTATATCCGGGACATGGGCATATATTTGACATCTTTTCCGTTTATCCCGCACAAGAGGTCCCCGGCCTCTATCTCCGCCTTTTCGAACGGTCCGTGGGGAGATAGATCCGCGACCCTGACACCCTCTCTCTTCAGTTCCAATCCGGCTCCAATGATATTTTTAATGTTTTTGAATAATCCGGGGTTTCCATGATCCAAGCCGACTACAACGGTGCGTTCTATGACGAAACTGCTCTCATGCGGGGCCGAAAGGAGGCCGGCAACCTCATCCACGTCCATATACGCCGTCATCTCTCCCCAGATCGAAACTATCCTGTCCCCTTCTTTTAATCCAGCTTTTGGTCCTGCCGCGTCCTTATTTATGACACCGGCAACATAGACGTGTCTTTCACCGGCATCAAGGACCAGGCCGAGTCTATCAGCCACTTCCCGGGTCGGCGTCCTCGCGTTTTTTCCATTAACGAATTCATTTCTCTTCGCTATGTTGCCGGTAATTTCGCTCAGGGCCTTGTTCTCCAGGAATCTCTTTAAAAAACCCACGCGTTTGCGAGCTTCTTCGATCCGGGGATCCATCTCAAGGACCTTTTTATACGTGTAATACGCCTTGACATACTGCCTCTTTTTTACCTGATTTCTTCCTTCCTGGAGAAGCAATCTTGCTTCACTGTCATAAGAAGCGGACCGGATGTCGGATTTCATGAAATATTTTTCCCCATCCGCGGTCGAAACCACTATCCTGTCCTTATATTCGTTCAGGATAAGTCCCTTGACGCTCAGACCGTTCTTCAGGACCACTGTGTCAGCGGAGGAAACAGCGGTCAACAAGAAAGCTAAAGATAGAACTGCTATAGATCTTGGGACCATGCGCTTTCCTCGAGTTAATTAAGGTAAGCTAACTGAATATGATAACGAGAAGTATTGCTATGAGAAGAGCTGAGACTATGTAAAAATCGTAAAAATAAAAAAAATCGGCAACCCTGTCTCTGAACGGATTCAAGCTGCTGGCATGGAGCATCTTCTGGCGTTCCTTGACCTTTGTCCGGACCTCGCTTACCGGGATCCGGTCCCCTTCTTTTATCCGCGAATTTATCTCCGAATAAATGGCGTCGATCTGTCCTTTTCTGAAACGCAGAAATTCACCGCCAAGCTTGTATGCGGAAAGGACCCCTTCGTCTACAAGCGAGATGATCTTTTCTTCACTTACTCCCAAATATGAGGACAATTCCTCTAATGTTAATAACTTCTCCGGCATGTTACGCTTTTATTCTACCCTGTGCCACCCATTCGTCTATTTTGCTTTTTTCGAACATCCATTCATCGTTTTCCTTGGTGCCGGGCAGGACACCGCTGGCAACCCATTCGCTGACTTTGCCTCTGTCCACTTCCAGGTATTTGGCGAGCTGATAGATGGTCATCATATCACTGCTCTTCATCGACCAACCGGAACTCTTGCCCGCTTCCATCCGGATCTGTCCGGTCAATACCGCCCCTTCCTGGACTGCCAGGGCGGGAGTCTCTACATCGCCGTTAAGTCTTGCGGTTTTTCCAAGTTTCAGGACTTTTGTAACCTTAATGTTCCCATTTACGTTTCCTTCTATGGAAATACTTTCCCCGGTAATATTCGCTTTGATATCAGCTTTTTCCCCTATCATCAGCTTCCCTTTCGTGTCCAGCATCCCTTCAAACCTACCGTTTATTCTGAGATTTACCGGATCATCGAACCTGAGGGAGCCCTGCATCGTGGCATTAACGTCCAATATCTTTTCGTCCTGCGTGTCCTGGTCCTTTACCTCCAGCTCTCTTTTTCTTCTTATAGCCATAGCTGCCTCCTTTTTCTAAATCCCATAGATTCAGTATACGTCATGCGTTAGATAACTTCAACTATTTCTTATCACTATCATTCTTCTTGTTCTTCAGTGCCAGCCGTCTTTCCAGCCGTGACAGAAAAAGAACGACCACAACTATCACAGTCGCTATTAATGCCACCTTGTACAGCCCGGCTCCAACGGCAAGTCCTATCGCCGCGACAACCCAGATGCTTGCCGCGGTCGTCAGTCCCTGCACGAAAGACTGGAACCTTATAACGGCTCCGGCGCCAAGAAAACCAACGCCTGTTACTACCCCGGCGGCGATGCGCGAGGGATCTACCGCGCCCAGATGGCTATAATGCGACGACATAAGTATAGACGTCGTCATAAATAACGCTGAGCCCAGACAGACCAGCATATGGGTCCTGAAACCCGCGGTCCGGCCGCGGACCTCCCTTTCAAATCCTACAAGCCCTCCCAGAATAGCGGCTAACAGTATGCGTAAAGAAATAATGAAAATACTCATCGTCTTATCCTGCCTCCTCCCTGTCCTTTATTATATACCTGTTCCTCACGTTTATCATCACATCTTTCCTTCCGGTTCAGCGTTCAAGAAAAGATCGGCTTCTTCTCCGGCGCCGACAAGTATTTCACCCAATGCGGCGACCATAGCCGCGTTATCAGCGCAATACTTTTTCACGGGCAGATAAAGCTCTATGCCTTCCGATGCGCACCGTTCGATTATCCTTTTTCGAAGGACCTCATTGTTGATCACGCCTCCGCCCACGACCAGTCTTTCCGCCCCGGTAACCCGAACGGCGCTGGAGATCTTCTTATCTATGACGTCCTCCACTGCTTCCTGAAAAGAAAAACATATCCTGTCCTTCTCCCGTTCGGTCTTAGGCGCGTCCCGCCAGTGATACATTACCGCGGTCTTAAGGCCGCTGAAACTGAAATCGATCCCGTCACTGTCTTTAAGAAGCGCCCGCGGAAATTTTATACTGTCCCCTCCCCTGTAACCAGCGGCCCTTTTTTCCACTATAGGCCCACCGGGATATCCCAGATCCATTATTTTGGCGACCTTGTCAAAGGCTTCTCCGACAGCATCATCCAGTGTCCGGCCGATGATCTCAAAATCCCGTATGCCACGGCAATTATAAAGACTGGTATGCCCTCCGGAGATCACCATCCCCAAAAAAGGAAATCGACCTTCAACTCCGGGCAGGCTTTTACTATCAAGAAAAGCGGATATCAGATGCGCTTTAAGGTGGTTTACGCCGATTATCGGTATCTTTCGCGAAAAACTGATCGCCTTGGCGAACGCGATCCCGACGAGCAGGGATCCAGGCAAACCGGGCCCTTTTGTCACCGCTACAAGGTCGATATCCTCTATGTCCCGTTCCGCGTCCTGCAGGGCCTTTTCCAGAACCGAAAAAATATATTCGGTATGGAACCTTGAAGCTATCTCCGGCACCACTCCTCCGTATTGCGAATGAAGATGAACGCTTGATGATACCTCGTTTGACAACACTCTCCCGTCCTCGACCAGAGCCGCGGCGGTCTCATCACAAGAAGTCTCAATTCCCAGTGTGATCATATTAGTTTTATCTGAAAATTTAAAATTACACTTTACACTTTACACTTTTCCAGCGGTTTCGCACTATCTCCGAGAGCGTAACGAAGAGTATCCCTTCTTTCTCCATGCGCGGGATCACCTTCCTTAACACCTCTACTGTTACGCTCCTGTCATGGCCGATAGCTACCACGGCGCCATTAAGCCGGGCTATTTCCCCTGCTTTTTTCATCTGACGCGTAATTGTTTCCTCTTCCAGCACATTATCGATAAAAATATCCCTTTTCACGCACGGGATCCCCGCGTTTGAAGCTGTTTCCATGCAAAGAGACCCATCCGTGGTCATGCTGTCAAGAAAGAACATCCCCTTCTTCTTCAGTTCTTCAAAAATGATCCCCATAACACGTCCATCCCGAGTGGCCCTGGATCCCATATGATTGGACACGCCTTTGACCCCGGCAACTGAAAGGAACGCGCGGGACATTATCGCTTTTATGGTCTCCGTGTCCATATTGACAAGGATAGTATCCTTTTCAAGGCTAACATCTTCGCGTTCAGGTTCCATGGGCAGGTGCAGGATAGCCTCCTTGCCGTTCTGGCCGGCGAAAGAACATACCTTTTCTGAATATGGCGTGTTCGGCAGCACTGCTAAGGTCAGTGGAACTTTTATGTCTTCAAGGGCCGCGAGGTTCGTCTTCGTATATCCGAAATCATCCAGGACCAGGGCTATTCTCGGGTTAATATCTTCGATCCTTACCGACAGTACGGCATGGTCCCTGAAATATACGTCAAACCCGACAGTGTCTTCCCCATCTTTATACACAAAGTTCTCGAGACGGCAGCCCCTTACATCCTTTAGCGTATCCCTGACTTCATCATGAATACCATCAGTGTTAAAAACACCACCGGCTTTAAATACATAAGCAAGGGTTTCTCCTTTGATATTCCCGCAGCGCCATTTATCGTGTTCGCGGGATACGATGCTCTTCTCGGTTATGCCTCTCGCATTCAAAAGTGATAATATCTTTCCCTCTATTATTGCTACATCCGCATGTATGTCTCTTGGAAGGATCCTTGATGCCATCGCGATGATAACCAGGATCGCGAATGCTATTAATAACCAGTGGTATCGCTTCATTAGCCTACCGGTTCTTCTCCGGGCAGATCACCTGTTTTGCGTTCTTCAAAGATCCTGATGCCTTTAAGTATGTTCACGGCCGCTCTCATCTGACTGTCGTATTTCCACTTATCCAGCTCTTTTATCTGCTCCTTGTCCGGTTCCGCTCCTTCTGCTTTTCCCCTCTCGTTTTTTTTCTTTTCCTTTTCCGGGCCCTTTGTCTCTTCCTCATGCTTTTCCAGTTCAGCAAAGATCTTCAGTTTCTTCTGACTTTCCTTCTTGCCCTTTTTTTTCTTTTGTTCCTTGTAATATTTTACGTAAATATCGGGATCCACCCCTTTATCCCTCAGGTTTTTACCCGAAGGAGTGAAATACGAAGCAGTCGTTATGCGTAAAGCCGATTTGTCCTTAAGGGGTATTACCGTCTGGACGGAACCTTTTCCAAAAGTCGGGACACCTACAAGCAGCCCTCTTTTATTGTCCTTTATCGCGCCTGCCATGATCTCCGAAGCGCTGGCCGAACCCCTGTTAACCAGTATAACCACGTTAAGGTCCGGAAATTCTGATTTCCTTTTTGAAATGAACTCAACGCGCTTCTCCGGATCCCTCCCTTCGGTATAAACGATCAGGCTTCCGGGTTCCAGAAAACAGTCAGCTGAGTCTACTGCCGCATCAAGCAGCCCTCCGGGATTGTTCCTGAGATCAAGGACAAGACTTTTCGCACCTTCGCCCATGAGCCTTTTTATGGCTTTTCTCAGATCCTCAGGCGTCCTCTGCTGGAACTCGATAAGTTTGATATAGCTGATGCCGTCTTCAAGGATCCTTGCTTCCTTGATGCTCTTAAGCTTTATGACAGCGCGGGTTACCTCGAAACTCAGCATCTTGTCAACACCCTTGCGGATGACAGTAATAGTGACCTTTGTGCCCGGCTTGCCTCTAAGTCTCTGCACCGCGTCATCGATCGTCATATCCCTGGTCGTCTCATCGTCTATCTTGACGATCAGATCACCCGCCTTGACCCCTGCTTTAAAAGCGGGCGTATCATCGATCGGCGAAATAACGGTCAGTATCCCCTCACGTATGCCTATTTGTATGCCGACCCCCGCGAATTCTCCTTTCGTCTCTTCGGTGATCTCCTTGAAACTTTTCGGGTCAAGAAACTGGCTGTACCCGTCAAGGGTGCCTGTCATGCCCCTTATCGCACCATAGATGAGGTCTTTTACTTTGACGGGCTCCACATAATCGGAGCTTATAAGAGCCAGTGAATCCGCGAACAGCTGGACCTGTTTAAAAAGTTCTTTGCTGTTGTCGATGATATCCTCATCCTCGGCCCGGACAATGAACACCGCCGCCAAGATAAGTATCAGCAGCACCGGCAGGAATATCTTCAATTTCTTACTCATATGATTTCCTTTTCGTAAATTATGCAGGGGTTTGATTTGTCAAACCCTGTATTATTTTTGGGCTCGATAAATCGAGCCCCTACAAAAGTTTCTTGCGCAACATCTCATTGGCAAGCTTCGGATTCGCTCTGCCCTTTGACAGCTTCATCACCTGCCCCACGAGAAAACTTAAGGCGTTCTCTTTTCCGGCCTTGAAATCGTTGACGGATCTCTCGTTCCGGGAAATGACCTCCTTGATGATCCCTTCCAGTTCACTCTCATCCGAGACCTGTTTAAGCCCTTTTTCCTTCACTATATCCGCCGGATCCTTTCCCGTATCTATACAGGCGCTGAGCGTCTCCTTGGCAGCCAAGCCGCTTATAGTCCCGTCTTTAGCCATCCTGATTATTTTTGCCAGATCCGCGGCCCTTAAGTTCAACCCCCTGATATCAGTATTACATTCGTTCATGTGCATCAGGACCTCGCCTTTTATCCAGTTAGAGACGTCCCTGGGATCGTTTATTTCAGCAACTACGCTCTCAAAAAAATCGGCTATGTCCTTTTCTGCGGTCAAAATATCCGCGGACTTTTCATCCAGCCTGTACTCGTTCCTGAAACGGTCCTTTTTCACGCCGGGCATTTCAGGCATGGTGTCCTGTATCTTTTTTACCAGCTCCCGGGAGATCTCGAAGGGCACGAGATCCGGTTCGGGAAAATAACGATAATCCTGTGTTTCTTCCTTGGTCCTCATTGAAGACGTTATGTTATTCTTCTCGTCCCACTGGCGTGTCTCCTGGGCTATCTTCTCCCCGTCCTCTAATAACTCGACCTGGCGCTCCTCTTCATAGGTAAGAGCGTCCTTGACGGCTTTGAACGAATTCATGTTCTTGATCTCCACTTTAGAGCCGAATTCAGCGGCGCCCTTTTCGCGCATGGATATGTTCGCGTCGCATCTCAGACTTCCTTCCTCCATATTGCAGTCCGACACGTCCAGATATTTGATCGTCTTTTTTAACGTCACAAGGTACTCGTGGGCTTCATGTGGCGATCTCATATCCGGCTCTGAAACCACCTCCAGAAGAGGCGTCCCGGTCCTGTTAAGATCCACGTAGCTGGAGTCTTCCTCGGGAGCGTGCAGGAGTTTTCCCGCGTCTTCCTCCATGTGAGCGCGGGTGATCCCTATATCCCTTGTGCTGCCGTCTTCCAGTATTATGCTGACTCTCCCGTTATACGCCAAAGGCATATCGAACTGGCTTATCTGATAGTTCTTGGGCAAGTCGGGATAATAATAATTCTTGCGGTCGAACTTCATCTTTTGCTGTATGTCGCAGCCCAGCGCTATGGCGGCCTTTATCGAGTATTCAAGGGCTTTTCTGTTCAGAACGGGGAGCGCTCCGGGCAATCCGAGACATACGGGACACACGTGCGTGTTCGGGGAGGCTCCGAATTCCGTGCTGCATCCGCAGAACGCTTTCGTTTTTGTGGAAAGCTGGATATGCACTTCCAGTCCTATTACCGTCTCGTACTTTTCGCTATAACTCATTTTTTATCTCTTCTGCTCGTAAGCGTGCGCGACCTGTATCAACACGTCTTCCGCGAAAGGCCTGGCCATAAGCTGAAGCCCTACCGGCAGGCCGTTCCTGCCTTCCCCGCACGGGACAGTGATCGCCGGCAGACCCGCGAGATTCGCTGAAATGGTGAAAATATCCGAAAGATACATCTTCAGCGGGTCATCCATACGCTCGCCCAGCTTGAAGGCCGTCGTGGGTGACGTCGGTGTCAGCACGCAATCACAAACATCAAAAGCCTTATTAAAATCATTCGCTATTTTCGTCCGGACCTTCAGCGCCTTAAGGTAATACGCTTCATAATATCCGCTGCTCAGGGAATACGTGCCGAGAAGTATGCGCCTCTTGGCCTCCAGGCCGAAGCCCTCGTTCCTGCTCGCTATATACATGCCGATAAGGTCATCAGCATCGGGGCTTCGACGCCCGTAATGCACACCTTCGTAGCGGGCAAGGTTGGAGCTTGCCTCTGCGGGAGCGATGATGTAATAACAGCTGACCGCGTATTTTGTATGCGGTAAAGATATATCCACGGTCTTCACCCCGAGCCCTTCAAGGACCTTGATCGCCTCATTTACGCGTTCACTCACATCCTTATCTATCCCGCCCGTAAAATACTCGGAAGGGATGCCTATTGTAAGGCCTTTCACGCCCTTTGATAAGCTTTCCGTATATCTGGGAACTTCAATATCGACCGAAGTCGAATCCTTCTCGTCATAACCTGAGATCACCTCGAGCATGGTCGCGCAATCAGCGACATTATGAGTGATGGGACCAATCTGGTCCAGGCTGGAAGCAAAGGCTATCAGGCCGTATCGTGAGACCCGGCCATAAGTGGGCTTGAACCCGACAACGCCGCACAAAGAAGCGGGCTGGCGTATAGACCCCCCAGTATCAGAACCCAGCGCGGCCACGACCTGGCCGCTTGCCACGGCCGCCACCGCCCCGCCGCTTGAACCGCCCGGTATACACGAGAGATCCATTGGATTTCTCGTAGGACCGTAACAGGAAGTCTCGCAGGAAGAACCAAAAGCGAATTCATCCATATTGGCCCGGCCCATTAAAAGCGCGCCTTCCGACTGAAGCTTTTCAATGACGGTCGCGTTATACGGTGGCCTGAATCCTTCCAGAATACGGGAACCACAGGTTGTCAGCTCCCCTTTAATGCATATATTGTCCTTTATGGCTACAGGCACGCCCCACAGCCTGCCTTTCCCGTCCTTTTTTTCGAACCGGGAGGCCCTCCGGACTATCGCTTCGGCATCAATGGCCGCAAAGGCGTGTATATCCTTATCTATCCGTGACGCCCTGTCAACCAGCATAGCGGCAACAGAAGTCAAAGGTTCGGCCCGTGCTATAAGCCAGTTCTTATAAGCATTAATATCCGACAGATCTTCTTTCATCTTCCGAATCCCTATATAACCTTGGGGACTTTGAAAAAATTACCGTGCCGCTGGGGCGCGTTCTCCAGCGCATCTTCAAGGGGGATGGATCCTTTAAGCTCGTCTTCCCGGAATACGTTCTTAATGGAAGACATCGCGTGTGTTGTAGGCAGGGTATCCTTTGTATCCACTTCGTTTAACTGCTCTATATACTCCAGGATATTAGCCAGCTGGTGCTGGAATCTGGAAACGCCCTCATCATCTAACGACAGGCGTGACAACCGGGCCACATACCGGACAACTTCTTCTGTAATAAATTTGTTATTAATATTATTACCCATTTCGGATTAAAGTAGCATAATCCCGAATAAAAGTCAACGTTAAGAGGAAAATAGGGACAGCGACCATTTTTGTGCATTTTTACGCTTCAGGAAAATTCGGGTAAGGGGTCGCGTCTAGACATTAGACAAATAACTGCTTTTAATACAAAATGTCTAATGTCTAGACGCGACCCCTTAATTCACTCACCGCGTCGCTTAATTTCGCGAAATTAGTGAGAGAAAGATCTTCGGCCCTGAGCGAGGGATCGATACCGCATTTATCAAAGATCTCCCGCCAGCCATCCCGTTCTATGGATAAAAATGCTCCGCGGGACAAGGGGTTGATTATTTTTTTTCGTCTCTGTGAAAAAGATCTACGGATGATCATGAACATGAGCTCTTTCTCCTTTACCCTGACAGGCGGTTCCGGGAAAACGCTCATCTTCACGAGACATGAATCCACCTTCGGCCTAGGATAAAAAGAGTTTCTTTTGATCCTTAAAAGTTTTTTTACTTCCACGTAGAACTGGACATAGCAGCTTATGGACCCGAAAAGTTTTGACCCCGGAGAAGAAGCTATCCGTTCCGCGAACTCTTCCTGGATCACGATATATATATTTCCGACGCATCGTCTCTGCTCGATCATCTTTTCGATAACGGGCGTGGTAACGTAATAAGGAATATTCCCGAAAACCGTGATCTTCCCGGAATTCCGGGCAAGATCGCAGACATCCAGATCCAGGATGTCTCCCTGGACAAGCGTCAGGTTCTCCTTCCGGCGGAAGATCGGCTCCATTATACCGCATATCTTTCTGTCTTTCTCGACCGCGTAAAGCCTGTCACATCTCTCTGCTATCTCAAAAGACATCACGCCGAACCCAGCGCCTATTTCAACGACCGTGCTTCTCATGTCCCGGGACATGGCATCCAGTACATTATCCCTGACGTTCTTATCTATCAGGAAATTCTGGCCGAGTTTTTTATTCGGACGGAATCCATGCTCTTTCCACAGTATTATTAATTCACTCAGATTCATCTTTCGGTCTTTCAGAATTGAAAATTGCTGAAAGCTGACAGCTGAAAGCTAACCACAAGCGCGAACGGCGAGCTTTATGGCGTTCTCCATGGACTCGGAAGAAGCCGTTCCCTTGCCAGCTATATCAAAAGCGGTGCCGTGATCCGGGGACGTACGGATGCATCCCAATCCTAACGTCATGTTGACGCCATTATCAAAATCCACCATCTTGAACGGCGCCAGGCATTGATCATGATACATGGATACAACTATGTCTATCTCTTTTTTAAATGCTTTATAAAAAATAACATCAGCGGAAACCGGGCCTTCTATGTTCCGGTAAATGCTTTTTATCCTCTCGACGGCTGGCAGAATAACATCAATCTCTTCCCTCCCGATCACGCCTCCTTCCCCGCAATGAGGGTTAAGGGCGCATACTCCGATGCGCGCCGTGTCCGTGCCGCATATCAATTCGCGGTTCTTGACGACCTCCTCCAGCGTATCAGCGATCAGGTCGACGTTAAGGGCCGCGGATATCTCTTTGACCGGAATATGCCGCGTCACCGGAACTACCCGCAGGTTTTCTCCAACCAAGACCATAGTGGTTCTCTTCGCGAAAAAAAATCCATGAAAATATTCCGTGTGTCCGACAAAACCCGGAGAAATACGCGCGATAACGCTTTTGTCGACCGGGGCCGTCACCATGGCCCTCGGCCCCTGTTTCGGCCCGTCACGCATCAAACGAGCGGCAAGCTCTATACACTCCATCGCTTTCCTGGCCCCTTTGTCCGTGGGTCTGCCCGGCTCTACACGGCCAAGCGAACCGCCCGGGTCCAGGATATTCACGCGATCCCCCGCGACACTGATCTCTTCGCTCTCAGAACCAGGCGAATGGATCACTATCTCATCATTCATCCCCGGGCCGAACGCCCGTTTCATCACTCCGCTATCCGCTAAGATAACAAAAATGGCAAGCCCTCTTATTCCGAGGCTTGCCATTGATCCGGCTATGATCTCCGGCCCTATGCCGGCCGGGTCTCCCATGGTTATAAAAACAAGCGGCTTACTTGTAGGCGATATAAGCATTCTTTCTTTTTTCTTTCAGCCAGTTTAACAGGTCTTCTTCAAACTTCTTTTTGAACAGCTGCTCGTGGAGGAAATCACTGACTTCCTCCAGTTGCATATTTCTTGGCTCTTGGATATCGTCTATCATGAAGACATGGTATCCTACCTTTGTCTCCACAATGTCGGTACTCTTGCCTTTTTCGGTGTTGAAGATCGCTTCGTCCATCTCTCCCAGAAGCTGCCCTTGAACGATGTATCCCATGTCACCGCCCTTCTCCGCGTAAGGACCTTCTGAATATTCTTTCGCCAGCTCGCTGAAATCCTTTTTCTTTTTTATCTCCGCTTTGATTTTATCCATCTTGCTTTTGGCTTCCTCTTCGGCAATGCCCTCACCCTTTCGCACCATTATCCCCCTTGCCTTTACCCTGCGCGGAGATACCAGTCGTTCCTTGTTCTTCTCATAAAGATCGCTTATCTCGGCCGGCGTGATCACGATCTTTGACGCCACTTCCGTCTCGACGATCTGCTGAGCCATCATCTGTTCTCTTATCTCTTTCGTGAACTCCGTCAGGTTGGTCCCCTTTTCTCCCAGGGCCTGGAGGAAAACGTCGTCTGAACCGTAATAAGATTTGATCGCGTCTACCCGACTTTGAAGTTCAGCTTCATCGATCTCTACTTCGTCCTTTCTCGCCAGGCTTATCGCGAGCTTGGTGTTTATAAGCTGATCCATAAGGGCTTCCCTCACCATTTCCAGACGCTTCTCAAGCTCTTCTCCCTTAAAATTCGCTTCGTAGCTCTGTTTTATAGGGAAAAACGCCCTGTCAAATTCGCGCTGAGTGATCACCTCGTCATTGACCACGACCAGCACCTTATCGATCACTCCCGCGGCCAGTATATTTGCCGCGAAAAAGAAACTTACCGCTATTACGATACAGACAACTTTGCATAGACCTCTTATATCCACGTTCGCACCTCCTTTTAAACTTACCCGCCTGTTCCTTCTAGCGCTTTTTCATTTATCTCGACCTTCGTCTTTTCCGTCAAGTCCTTTATCATACGGTTAAACTTCTCTCTGCGCTTTTTGGTATAGAGCGTTGACCTTATCTCCTCCTTGACCTGTATTAACGGCTTCTGGGCCGGCTCCTTCCTGTCCGTAAGTTTCACGATATGGTATCCCAACTTGGTCTTTACGGGTCCGGCTATCTCGTCTATCTCTATCTCCACACACGCTCTTTCAAACTCCGGGATCAACTGCCCCCTGGGAAAGTATCCTATATCCCCGCCGTTCTGCGCGGTGGGGTCGACGGATTTCGCCCGCGCCGTTTCTTCGAAGGACGCTCCATTTTCCAGCTCACTAACTATCTCCTCCGCCTGTTCACGCGTGGGAACAAGTATGTGCGACACTCTCAGGACTTCAGGCAGCATGTAGTTGTTTTTATTGTCGGTATAATATGTCGCTATCTCATCGTTGCTTATCTCTATCGTGTCATCTATGCTGTCCTTCAGAAGCCTGGCTATTAATATTTTCTTTCTGGCCTCATCAACGACCTTTAAGACTTCTTTATCCTTGTTCAATCCCTGGCGGACCGCTTCCTGGTAAAGAATCATATCGTTTATAAATTCCTGCAAAAATTCCTTTTTCCGTCTCTTTATGACGTTCTGATACCGGCTGGGGAGATTGGCGATCCTCTCATTGAAATCCGACACCGTCACTTTCATATCGCCTATTTGAACAAGGACTTCCCCCTTTTCCGGCGACCTGCCGCAACTGCTGACCGATATGAGTATAAACGCAAACAGGATATAGAATGTGGCTGACTTTTGATTCTTCATTCCAGTGCTCTTGCTAAAGGTCCTTATAATAATAAAGTTCATTATATAGTAGCAGATTAAAATCCTACGTCAAGCTAATTGTAGGGGTCGCGTCTAGACATTAGACATTTTTTATCAAAAGCAGTTATTCGTCTAATGTCTAGACGCGACCCCTCATACACGCTTAGGCCGCAAGAGCAGATTTGAGACAGTTTATCTCTTCGCGGAGAAGGCGACAGTAAAGATCGAACCCGACCTGGTCAATGAATCCGCTTTGTTCCACGCCCAGGATGTTTCCTGCTCCTCTCATCTCAAGGTCCCTCATGGCGATCTTAAACCCGGACCCAAGTT
The DNA here is from genome assembly GCA_964431495.1 of uncultured Planctomycetia bacterium. Taxonomy (GTDB): domain Bacteria; phylum Omnitrophota; class Gorgyraeia; order Tantalellales; family Tantalellaceae; genus CAYSJU01. Next base: position 33,098 of record CAYSJU010000006.1, on the reverse strand, counting down.
CCTGGTATTTCTTTATGGCGCTAAGCCGTTCCTGCACTTCATGCGTCAATATCTCCATGTCCCGCACTACAAGATACGCGAACGCTCTCCGGTCAAACCTCCCTATTCTACCTCTGAGCTGGTAAAGATCAGCTAATCCGAATTTGTCGGCTTCGTTGATGATCATGGTATTGGCGTTGGGGATATCTATACCGGATTCGATTATGGTAGTACAGACCAGGACATCCACCTCGCCCTTTATGAACCTGCTCATTGTTTTCTCAAGCGTCCTGGAACTCATCTGCCCGTGTCCTATCATCAGTCTTGCTTCCGGGACAAGCGCGCTGACTTCCCCCGCTACCCTGTCTATGGTCTCCACCCGGTTATGGACGTAATATACCTGTCCTCCTCTGGCCGTTTCTTTTTTTATGGCTTCCCTTATCATTCTTTTGTCATACTCGATGATCTCCGTATGGATCGGGAGCCTGTCCAGCGGAGGGGTCTCTATAACCGAAATGTCCCTGCCCCCCATAAGGGCCATATAAAGCGTCCGGGGTATGGGAGTAGCCGTCAGGGTAAGTATATCCACGTTTACCCGCATCCTTTTTATCTTATCCTTCTGGCGGACCCCGAACCGCTGTTCTTCATCTATTATCAGTAGCCCCAGATCCTTGAACCGGATATCGTCGGAAAGCAGCCTGTGCGTGCCGATCACTATATCAGTCCTGCCTTCTTTGATATCTTCGAGGATACGCTTTTGCTCGGCAGACGTGCAGAACCGGTTGAGCATCTGGATGTTGACGGGATAATCGCTAAGCCTTTTTGTAAAAGTATTTATGTGCTGCTCCGCGAGGATGGTCGTCGGCACCAGGAAAGCGACCTGCCTGTTATCCATCACGGCCTTGAACGCCGCCCTTAACGCGACCTCTGTCTTGCCATAACCTACATCCCCGCATAAAAGACGGTCCATGACCCTGTCTTTTTCCATGTCGCGCTTTACGTCTTCGGTGACCCTGAGCTGGTCAGGCGTCTCTTTATAAGGGAACGACTCTTCCACCTCTTCCTGCCAGTCAGTATCCCTGCTGAAAGCGTAAGCGGCCGTACTGTCCCGTTTTGCCTGCAACATCAGGAGGTCTTTCGCCACTCTGGCGGCTCCCCTGGACGCCCTCTTCTTGGTGTTTTCCCAGCCTTTTCCCTTAAGACTGTTGAGCCCGGGCGGCCTTCTGTGAAATGATATGTATCTCTGGAGTTTATGGAGGTCGCGGCCTTCCACATACAGCCTGTCCCCCCCCTTGTATTCAAGGACGAAAAATTCCTTCATCCTGTTCTCATAGCGCATGCGCTGCATGCCCAGGTATTTCCCTATGCCGTAATCTATATGCACCACGAAATCCCCGGGCTCTATATCCACAAAAGAATCAATGGGCTGTTCCCCCATCACAATATTGTGTTTCTTGACACTGGTGCGTCTCAACGTGCTTACGGGAAGTATGATGATGACATTATGGTCGGTAATGGTCCTGAAGGACATCAGGTCTATGCTCTTTATCGACCTGACCTTGCTTCCGGAGATATCTATCCTGGCGGGGTATTCAAAAGTGACGGGATAGATTATAAGGGTCTCGCCCGTAAGGCTGTAGTCACCTTCTATCGACACTTTGCGACATCTCGAATAACCGTACTTGTCAAGCAGGGTGACGGTCTCTTCAAGATCAATGGTCTCGTTAACGTAAAGTTTGATGGATTCGAACATTTTCGTGCCCTGGTTAATACCTCATTACACAGATAGTCATTAATCTTGAGCAAACCGAACTTTCCACAGATTATCGCGGATATCCGTGTCCATCTGTGAAGACTTGAGTTCATCTGAGCAATCTGTGCTAATCTGTGTCTTACATTTTCTCTGGAAGCGTTATATTCAAAAGCCCGAGCCCGTTCGCGAGCACGATCCTGACGCATTCAACAAGGAACAGTCTGGCTTTGGTAAGCGCGGTGTCATTCGAAACAACGCGGCATTCGGTGTAGAATGAATGAAAATTCCGGGCGAGTTCGTTAAGATAGGTTATCAGCCTGCTCGGCTCAAGGGCGTCCGCGCTTAGCCATACCGCGAGAGGGAATTCGCCTAATTTTCTAATCAGATCCTTTTCGGCCTTATGCTTCAACAGACTGAGATCCGTCGTCCTGAAAACGAGTCTTAAAGCCTTTCCCCGGCTGTACTTCTTGATGCTGCATATCCTCGCATGGGCGTACTGTATGTAAAAAACCGGGTTATCGGTGGATTCTTTCTTCGCGAGCTCTATATCAAAGTCAAGATGGCTGTCCAGGCGTCTTATCATAAAAAAGAAACGCGTGACGTCAGTGCCTATCTCGTCCATCACCTCACGCAGGCTCACGAACTCGCCCTTGCGCGTGGACATGGAAACCGCCTCACCGCCGCGCAGCAGGGTCACCAGCTGCACGATCAATATATCGAGGGACTTCTCATCATGCCCGAGGGCCTGGACCGCTGCCTTCATCCTTTTGACATACCCGTGGTGGTCCGGCCCAAGAAGGTCTATCAGCTTATCATATCCCCTGCCGTATTTATCATTGTGATAAGCGATATCCGGCGCTAAATACGTATACGCCCCGTCGCTCTTTACCACCACCCGGTCTTTATCGTCCTTGAAACGCGTGGAAGCGAACCATCTGGCTCCTTCCTTCTCATAGACATACCCTTGCCCGGCAAGCTCGCCCAGCAGTTTTTCCACTTCCCCGCGGCCTTCAATGGCAGCCTGGCTTGTCCATGTGTCAAAAGTGACCCTGAAATCCGCGAGATCGTTCCTTATCAGCTTCATCATATAGTCGACCGCGTATTCCCTGAAAAACCGCTCGGTGGAAGGCCCCTGTACAAGCAGGCTATCGCCCTTTTTCGCCCTTATTTCCTTTGCTATGTCACTGACATAGTCCCCCATATACCCGTCCTCTGGCATCTCTTCTTCTTTACCGAACAGGCCGCGGTAACGGACTTCAACTGACCTGCCCAGAAGATCTATCTGCCGGCCGAAATCGTTGAGGTAATATTCACTCGTTACCAGGTAACCGCTGAATTTCAGTATCCGTGAAAGGGCGTCGCCTATCGCGGCCTGCCGGCCGTGAGCGATAGTGAGTGGGCCGGTCGGGTTCGCTGAAACAAACTCAAGGTTCACTCTTTTTTCCCTGCCGTGATCCGATCTCCCGAAATCGCCCTTTTCCTTCACGATGTTCATGAGCAAAGTCTCGTAATATTCGTCAGAGAACCAGAAGTTTATAAACCCGCTCTTTGCCTCTATTTTGCCGATATAAGAGGAAAACCCACTTTTACTTACCGTTTCGCGAAGGCTGTCCGTAATCCCTTCGCTGAGAACACCGGGAGATAGGGAGGCGGTCTTTGCAAGCCGCATCGCGACATTTGACGTCATGTCGCCATGCTCTTTATCCTTCGTGGGCTGCAGGCACACGTCTGTTTCTTCTGGAAAAGGCGTGTCTGGGAGTTTTTCCTGAAAATATTTTCGGATTGATTTTAGGAAGATCTCGGAAAATTGCCTTGAAATGTCTTTTTCAAACATTTGCCGTCAAAATGCTCTCTGGGAGCGTCGGACCATAATCGCTCAAGCCCGTAAAATGCCCTCACATCCTTATAAAAAACATGAACCACCACGTCCACATAATCCAGCAGGATCCAGTGCGGATCATGCCTCCCCTCCACGTGTAAAGGGGAAATCTTCTTCTGGGATAATCCTTCTTCTATCGCCCTGGAAACGGCCTTTAGCCTGCGGGTAGAAGCGGCGCTGACCAGTATAAACCAGTCGCACACCGCTGAAATCCCCTGCATATCCATCAGGACGATGTGCTGACCCTTTTTTTCTGCCGCAAATTTCGCTATAAGCCGCGCTTTTTCGTGTGCTGTCTTTTTTTCTTTAGTCACTCGCACTAAATATGGTATAGATCTACTTGCCTAATATCCTGTACATGCCTGTTCCGCAATCGGGACAAACACCTTTCATGGCCTTTCGACCGTTCTTCATCGTCACTTCTTTTGCGTTCTTGATCTCTTTTTTCGCCTTGCATTTTACACAATATCCTTCTGCCATTTAGAACACCTCCCATCAGTATTTCAGAATAATATCAATTCTGCTCCAGTTTATCATACTTGTGTTAAAAGTCAAGAATTTCGTTGTTCAGTTCCTAGTCGACTTAAATAAAGGGTTCTGTCTTCTTTGGTCTATGAACTACGAACTATACAGGCTCTTCCTGCGAATATACCGAACCGCGGGAACGGGAACAAGGTAATCTATGGGCTCGCCTTTCTTGATGCGATCCCTTATCATTGTGGATGATACGTCTATCAGTGGGAGAGCGATACACATGACCCTGCCGCTGTATGGGCCTTCCGGACTCCATCCAGGCCGTGTTGCTATTATGAACGTTGTAAGGTCAAGGATGCGGTCCACTTCCTTCCATGTTGAAAGGACCCCGGCAGAGTCGGATCCGGTAAGGAAAAAAAGTTCCGCATCCGGGTCGTATTCGTCCTTGAAGTGTTCGATCGTCTCTATGGAATATGACGTGCCTTCCTTGTCTATCTCATAAGAAGAGACCTTGAACCTGTCATCTCCCTCCAGGGAAAGACGGACCATCTCAAGCCTGTCAGCGGCGGAAACTTCCTCTTCCACAGCCTTATGCGGAGGCACATAAGACGGAATAAAGACGACCCTGTCCAGAGAAAACCTCATCCAGCATTCCTGGGCCAGCACGAGGTGGCCTAAATGTATCGGGTTGAATGTGCCTCCAAGCATGCCGATTCTCATTCTAAACTCCTGATAGGGTTTGATAAATCAAACCCCTACGTCAATTGCAGGGGCTCGATTTATCGAGCCTAAAAATAATTCTACGTCCTGACCTGCCCGCTGCCATTGACGACATATTTATAGGTCGTCAGCTCTTCCAGCCCCATCGGTCCGCGGGCGTGCAGCCTGTCAGTGCTTATGCCTATTTCCGCGCCTTTGCCGAACTCTCCTCCGTCAGTGAACCTGGTGGAGGCGTTCACGTAAACAGCCGCGGAATCAACGCGCCTGGTAAACTCGCCGGCGTTCCCTGTATTTCCCGTCACTATCGCGTCTGAATGATCCGACCCGAACCTGGAAATATGGTCTATGGCCTCATCTAGAGAGCCAACGACACGAATATTCAGTATCAGGTCCAGATATTCCGTGGTGAAATCTTCGTCTTTAACTTTCTTTATGTCCCTGCCGGTAAGTATCTCCCTTGTCCTGGAGCATCCTTTTAATACCACGCCTGCCTTTATGAACTTTTCAGCCATGCGGGGAAGGAACTCTCCGGCTATTCTTTCGTGCACCAGCATGGTCTCCATGGCATTACAGACACCTGGCCTTTGCGCCTTGGCGTTGAAACATATCTCCTCCGCCATCTTCATGTCAGCGTCGGCATCCACGTATACATGACAGATGCCTTTGTAGTGTTTGATGACCGGTATGCGGCTTTTTTCAGCCACCTGTTGGATAAGGGATTCGCCTCCCCTGGGCATTATAAGATCGATACCGTCAGAAGCCTTGAGCATGGCGTCTACAAGTTCCCTTGAGGTATCCTCGATAAGGATAAAAGCACCCTCGCTGAGACCCTCTTTTGAAGCGGCTTTGCGCATAGCCCGATATATCGCTTTATTAGATGCTATGGCGTCACTGCCTCCCCGGAGTATGACCGCATTCCCGGATTTCAGGCACAGGGCCACACAATCAGCAGTAACATTCGGCCTTGACTCATAGATTATGCCTATTACCCCTATCGGCACGCGGACCTTTTCTACCACCAGACCGTTGGGCCTTTCGTTCCTATCCAGGACATCCCCGACAGGGTCTTTTAATTCCGCGACTTCCTTCATCATGGAACACATACCGTCTACGCTTTTATCACCCAGCCTGAGCCGGTCTATAAAAGCGGGATTCTTGCCGCCTTTTTCAGCCTTTGCGATATCCTCCTCATTCGCTTTCTTTATTTCCTCCCTGGCCGAATCTATCCCATCTGCCATGGCTCTAAGTATCTTATCCTTCTTCTCGGTCGAGAGAATGCCCAGTTTCCTCGCGGCTTCCCTGGCTTTGGTGGTGATCTTTTTCATTGCATCGTTGCTCATCCTTCTTGCTCCTTTATAGATCCCTGTTTTCGCGGGGATCCAATCCGTTACTCCTCGATTATAACCAGATTGTCCCTGTGTATCACTTCGTCGTAATCCTTATAGCCGAGCTCTTTCTCTATCATGGCCGTCTTCAATCCCTTTATCTTCCTCATCTCTTCGGAAGAGTAGTTGGTCAGGCCCCTGCCGATCAGTTTCCTGTCTTCATTAACGACCTCGACCACATCCCCATCGGTGAACTTCCCCTCTATATCAAGCACCCCGCTCGGGAGAAGGCTTTTCTTTCTCTCGATCACCGCTTTTGCCGCGCCGGCGTCAACGACCATCGTGCCTTTGGACTTGATAATGTACGCTATCCACCGCTTGCGCGCTCTTATTTTTTTAGCGGCTGCCTCGAACCGGGTCCCTGTCTCCTTGCCGTCCATTATATCCAAAATGACGTTCTCCTTCCTGCCACCAGCTATGATGCAGGTAATACCTGACTGGACCGCGTTGCTGACCGCTTCCAGTTTGGTCAGCATGCCGCCGGTGCTTACTTCACATCGCTTATCGCTGCAGAAAGACCTGATATCGTCAGTGATCCTGTCCACGCGCTTCACAAGACCTCCCTTGTCGTCATAAAGCCCTTCCACATCCGTCAGTACTATCAGCATATCCGAAGCTGCCAGGTCCGCGACCAGATAAGAAAGGCGGTCATTATCACCGCACTTTATCTCCTCTGTGGACACGCAATCATTCTCATTGATCACGGGCACGGCCTTATATTTCAGAAGCGTGTTAAGTGTATAGCGGATGTTCAGGAAGCGTCTCCTGTTATTGAAATCATCCTGTGTAAGCAGTATCTGGCCCGCAACATATCCCCTTTTTCCCAGATATTCGTTGTATATATCCATGAGGTGGTTCTGCCCGACACTTGCGATGGCCTGCAGCTCGGAAAGGGATTTCTGCTTCTTCTCCAGTTTCAAAAGACCTAACCCAGACCCTATGGCCCCTGAAGAAACAATGATGACCTCAAGGCCTCCCTCCATCAGGGTAGATACCTGATCGGCCAGGTTCTTTATGACCTTCCGGTCTATCTCATTCCGGCTGTTCGTCAGGACCCTGGTCCCGATCTTGACCGTTATCCTCTTCATATTCTTCTTTGACATTTTTTATTTTCCTGTAGATCGCTTCTATAAGCTTCTCCAGTCCTTCCCCATTAACAGCTGAAATAGGAAATACTTCCTTGCCTGTTTTTTTTCGGAACTTATCCAGGGCCTCCCGGGAACAGGGGAGGTCCATCTTGCTTGCGACCACTACGCGCGGCTTGGCCGCCACCTCTTTGCTGTACAGCCTCAGTTCTTTTTCTAGCTTTGAGTAATTTTCCACCGGGTCTGATCCATCCAGCGGGGCCATGTCCACCATGTGCGCCAGGATGACCGTCCTCTCTATATGACGGAGGAACCTGTCGCCCAGTCCCCGGCCCGCATGGGCCCCTTCTATCAATCCCGGCATGTCCGCGGCGACAAAAGTATCGTCATGAAAACTCACTACCCCGAGCTTTGGGCTCTTTGTGGTAAAAGGATACGGCGCTATTTTCGAATGGACCTTTGATATGCGCGAGATCAGGGTGGACTTGCCGGCGTTGGGAAAACCGATTATGCCCACATCAGCAACAAGTTTAAGCTCAAGGACCAGGGTCCTTTCCTCTCCCTCTTCCCCGGGAGTAGAAGCGTTGTCCTTGTTATTGCCTTTGCCACCAGCGCCCCCGCGGACAACTACGACCCGTTCTTCCACCCGGTCAAGGTCTCTTATGACAAGATCGTTCTCCGCGTCTTTGACCATGGTCCCTATCGGAACCTTCACGACCCGGTCCTCTCCCCTTTTTCCGTTCTTATTATTAGAACCGCCATGCGCGCCGCTACCGGCGCGATAATGCTGGTTATACTTGAAATCAAGAAGGGTCTGCAGGTTGGTGTCGCTCTCCAAGACCACATTGCCACCGTTCCCTCCATCCCCGCCGTCCGGGACGCCCTTCCGGTTGAAAATATCCTTATACAGACTGTTGCACCCGTCCCCGCCTTTGCCGCCTTTTACGTAGATCTTTGCCTGGTCTATCAGCATTTTATCCGGGAATAATGTTTACAACGCGCTTGCCTGAAAAGCTGACCACTCCCGCGCATCTGGCGAAAAGCGTATCATCTCTCCCCTTGCTGACATTAAGGCCCGGCCTGAAATGTGTTCCCCTCTGTCTTATGATAATGCTCCCGGCGCTGACCTTCTGGCCGCCAAATGTCTTGACGCCCAGCCTCTGGGCATTTGAGTCACGTCCGTTACGCGATGAACCCTGTCCTTTTTTATGTGCCATTATTGTCTCCTCGTTAAGGGTGATGGGT
>CAYSJU010000006.1:0-24478 GCA_964431495.1 uncultured Planctomycetia bacterium | reverse complement strand
GTGATGGGTGCCACTCATTACTCATTGCTCATTACTCATAACCCATCACAAACGGTTCGTTAACCAAAGTGTATCTCCTTGACCCTGAGTTCCGTGAGATCCTGCCTGTGGCCTCTTTTGGTCTGAGAACTCTTTCTGGGCCTACACTTGAATACGATCACTTTCTTGCCGCGCTTTTCGCCAAGGACTTCGCATTCCACATACGCGCCTTTTACATACGGCTCCCCGATATAATGCTTGTTCCCCTTTTTTCCGAACAGTACTTTTTTAACCTTCACCGTCTTTGATTTCGGGGACTTGATACGATTGACCGTGAATACAGCTTCCTTTTCCACTTTGACCTGGGTCCCGTTCAGCTCCATTACAGCGTACATTATTTTCTCCTGCTTTCTTTAACTTATTGAATAATAAATAGTTATACTCAAAAAGGCGAAAAGCTCCCTTTAAAGAGTAGATTAATATTATCAAATGCGGTTTTTCTTGTCAAGGCTTAATCGAAATGAACTTGATGGATCACCTGTTCCAGCTGATAAGTTTGAAGGGGGCTTCACCATTTTCATCCATCATATCGCTTGGAGTAATGTAGACATAATTATAATTAATCGTTGTAATAAAATTCCACATCGTAATATCTCTCCTTGCCAGCATGATCCCGTTGACCTCTATCTCGGCAAGGATCTGAAGTGATGCTATGTCCTGTGCCGCGTACACAAGGGCTTCCTGTGTGTAGAGGCGGCCGAATATGCGGACATCCCCGGTCTTTGCCAGTATAACATTTCTGTTCCCGGCTTTATACTGTGACAGTGTCCCTATCACACGGATATTGTCCGCGATAATCCCGCCGTTTATACCGCACGGGCCCCTGAATTCCGCGTCCCCGTCAACGTAAACTATCCCGTCACCCGGAGTAAGGGTCTCTGAACTAAATACCTGATCCCCGCTATAAAAATCGCCGGAATCAATGGCAGCTTGTTCATAGCTTGCATAATCAAATGTCGGAAAAGTTATCCTGCTCACCCCTTCAAAAACCACGGCATTGTCTTTATTCACGTCATTTATATACACATGAGTGTCAAGGTATGCTCCCCAGAATCCATCGGTTTGATGCAACCTTGAACCTTCTTTTACGATTCCCGTTGCTGACACCGTCCCGGTAACCCATAGATGAGCAATTATAGGACCCGATTTAAGGTACACATCGTTATTGGCATGTATGCTTCCCACAATAGTCGCGTTAGCTACAAGTGAATTGATCTTTATATCATTACCCGCTCCGGAGAAATAATTCAGGGCCGTGGGCGTATTATCCGCTACTTCAGCGGTCACGGTTTTAGAAATCCCTGAAACCGTGCCTACAGACGTGACAAGATGCCTTCCGCCTGTCTCCGAAAAAGTGACGCTATAGGTCGCGGTATCAAGCGTGTCTGAAAAATCAGCGCGTGAAGCAAACCCCTCGTTCTTTATCGCGGCAAGGGCGTGGGCTACCCCGGCTTCGGCCGCGTAACGCGCCTGCTCTTTCTCTTTAATGCTCCGGATAAGTCTTATATCCCGTTGTATCATGATCGATAAAGAAACCGTACTCAGAAGCATAAGGGCCATGAAAGCCATCACAATTACCAGGACCAGTCCTCTCTGATTTTTTTCGATAATTATATTTTTTAATTTTTCGACTATGTTGCTCATTTATTTTCCAGTATTTCTTGGTTGGACCTCTATATAATTCTCTTCTCCCATGGTCCTGCCCTGCACTTCCTTTGCCGTCTTCACGTGTATACTGAGGATCTTGATCAGCTCTTCCCCGTCAACAGTGAACTTCGCCTGTCCATAATCGTCTCTCCGGGCAATATACCCCGTGATAGTGCAGATCCGGGAAGTGCCGGGCCAGTCTATCTCCACATCATCTATCCATGTAGAATAAACGCCTGTGATATAGGGCTCACCGCTGTCTTCCGGGAAATCATAAGGCTGGCCGGCCACTTGAGTATCAATATAATCTGCATAACTAAGCGTTGCTCCAGGTGCCTCCCAATAACCATCAGATGACAGCTCTGCCAGAAACTGGACATACCGGCCGTTGCCTATGGACAGTGAATGTGGATTCGAACTTGATCCGGTTATAGTATCCCAGTCCGATGCGTCTGTCATATATATACTTGCCGAGGAACGCGCTTTAAGTAAAATATCAGTTCCCGCGGGACCGTATTTCGACCATTTGATCTCGTTATACTCCGGAGCGCTTAAGGTGGTATCGAATATCTGGGATTCTATGGAGCTGTTGTTATCCCAGATATCTATATTAGCGGTTATAAAAATGTCATCCGACTCCTCCACGTTCAATGTGTTCCACTCGGGCGTCCCGGCATACTGCAAAACGTCAACATATCCAGCTGTCGTATAATAGGAATTAACAACGCTTCCTTCCCAGTATGTGCAGTCTGTATCCACAGCGTCAAAACTCCATCCTCCTGGCCAGGAAACACCCGTGGGATCTGAGACACAGAACGTTATAAAATATTCGACATCATTGCCTGTCGAGTCTTCAATGATCAGCGGAAATGCTGTCCATTTGCTCCACACTTCTCCATTCGCCGGCACATATACAAACCCCGCCATATCATCGGTCTTCGCATCACTATCCATATCGTATTCATCAAAGAAAAAAAGCCGCTGGTGCATATGGTATTCTTCAATATCCAGACCCGCCGGGTCCAGATTCTCAAATCCGTCCTCATTATTATTTCTTCGGGTTATATAAGCGGCATCAATTTTCAGCGGATTTTCCGAAGATGACTTGAACTTGACCCTGATGAGATCCCCCTCTTTATCTAAATAACTTTTCGTGACAATCGTCCGTATGGCAACCGGATAGGCCGGGGGAGAAGCAGGGTTGAGCAGATTGAGAAGCTCGCCATCGCCTCCTCCCTGCTGCGGGTCACCGGCCTGGGCATAGGAAAACCAGGTTATTTCTCCATCCTTCTCAGGAGGAGTATCGGAAATGGGAATATCCATCTCCATATAGACTTCTTCCCCGCTCCTCTTGACATTATTAAGTGAAGCATTCAAGAATTCGGACTCTCTCCACAGGTCATAATGATCGAGTATCTCTATACTGTCTCCAATGCCGCCGGGTTTATATTCCAGATAGTTATCATTACCCCACAGTGAATTATGGACACGGCTTACAGAACCTCCGCTCACCGTAAGGGCCCCGGACGGCGCAAAAGTAGAATTATAGTATTCCGTTTCCCGCACGCTGCCGGAGGGGTTTATCATCATGCTGTCTATCCCTATGTCATATCCGGATGACGAGTCATTCTGCCCCGTTATCTCAAAATTGAACGTGTGATCACCCGCATCCAGCTTAATCGAGCCGAATACGATCTTGCCGACCTTTACCGCTGAACTTGAATCCTCATAAAAATCGATTATAGGACTCAGGGAGGAAATCTCAAAGGTATCCACATTTTGCAGAAACTCCGTATCTGTCGTAGAGCCCTCGCCTCCTGTCCCTGCTTTAGCCACGCCCGTAAGCTGTGCATCTCTCGCGTCCTCGTCCATGGTATTATCACGGGGATCGAACGCGGTCCGACGGACCGTCTTGTTCCCATCTCCGTCAGTATACAGGTGATAGATAACTGTCTTGTTCCAGTCTATTTCGTTGTTGGCGTTCAATGTGTAAAATCCGTTTGGGTCAGTTTTCGCGACCGGGACACTCATTGCCGAATAAGGCCCGCTTCCCGCAGGATAAAAAGAAGCAAAGGTCAGGCTCGACAGCCTTATATCGTTCTTCATCATCTCCAGGGCCTTCATGGTATCCACCCTTAAATGGGTGCGTTCGGTCTCGCCAGTCCATGTAGAGTATGTTAACAGCCATACGGACAAAATAGCCCCTATTACCATCACTGAGATAATGGCGACGAAAAGGATCTCAGTGAAAGTAAAGCCTTTTTTGTTCTTTTTAAATTTGAACATCATTATCCCTTCAGCAGAACAATAACACCGTCACCGTTATTCAATATCCGCAAATAATGTTTCCATGATGATCGGCTGTGCCAAAAAGGTCATTTTGCCCGAGCCCGGGTCTATGATAGTGCCGTCAATATTCACTTTTACCATTTTTACAATGACCTTTACTTTTGTAAGATAGGGATTGCTGTTAATATTAGTGGTTATCTCAGTGGTACGGATATATTTCCCGCTTGGGTTGATCTCGCCTGTCACATCTATGCGTATATCGACCTCCTCCGCTAATGGAAGCTGCCCAAAATCCAGCCTTTTCAGCATGTCCACACGCCTCTGGGCCAGGTAAGCGGCCGTATAAGTGATATCTATGCTCTTTGAAAACACCGAGCTCTGAGTCACGGCAGCCGTCAGGGCCACAACAACAACAGCCACAAGAGCAATGGACACAAGGACTTCTACAAGGGTTATCCCTCTACGATCTTTCATTTTTATACAGCATACACTATTTTTTAGTGATGACCACATCTTCCCTGTGCAGGGTCGGATCTTCCTTTAGATCTATCTTACAATGATATTTTCTCTGGATATCGCTCAACATCTTGGCCTGATCCGAGATAAGAGCGGCATTAATATCGGGATGGAGAACAACAGTTACATGTTTTCGCCTGTCGCTTATGGTTGACAGGATCTTGTCTATTTTTCTGACAGTCTCTATGGCAATGGTCGCGGCGCTTTTTATGGTGCCTTTCCCCTGGCAGTAGGGACATTCCACGTAAGACGTGCTTTCCAGGCTTTTTCGCATCCTCTGTCTCGTCATCTCCACTATTCCGAATTGAGAGATGGACCTGAGGCTTATGCGCGCTTTGTCATGGCGCAGTTCCTGCTGAATTATGTTAAACACGCTTTCACGGTGCGCCCTGATCTCCATGTCGATAAAATCTATTATGACAATGCCCCCGATATCCCTGAGAAGAAGCTGGCGCGGTATCTCTTTGGCCGCTTCAAGATTGGTCTTATACGCCGTCTCTTCAAGATTCCTCTTACCAGTAAATCTGCCGGTATTAACGTCGATGGCTACCAGGCCTTCAGTCTGCTCTATGACAAGATATCCTCCGCTTTTCAATGTGACCTTGCGCTCGAATATCTCGTCTATTTTCCTCTCCAGGTCATATTTCTGGAATAAAGGGGTCCTTCCCGTGTGAAATTTCACTTTTGACCTGAGCCCGGGCCTGAATGCCTTTAAAAACCTTATTATGCGCGCGTGCTCCTCCCTGGAGTCGACAATAAGATGCACCACGTCATCGGTGAACTTATCACGGACCGTTCTGAGAACGGCGCCGTATTCTTCATAGACGGTCACCGGCGCCGGCTGTTTTTCCGTTCTAACTTTTATACGCTGCCACAAGTTCAGCAGATATCTCATCTCCTCCTGGAACTCTTTTTCAGTGCGGCCTTGTGCCATGGTCCTTACAATGCACCCCATGCCCCCTGGCATCTTGACCCTGTTCAATATCTCCCGTATCCTCTTTCTTTCGCCTCTGTCCCTGATGCGCCGGGATATCCCTATATGGGAGTCATAAGGCGTCAGGACAACATACCTGCCGGGCAGGCTGATATATGTGGTCAGCCGGGGGCCTTTTGTCCCCATGCCCTCTTTCACGACCTGGACCATGATCTCCTGATTATTCTTCAGCGTCTCTTCTATCTTCTTGGACGCGGCATCCGGCCTGGACACCTTAATGTCTTCATCCGGCAGTATCTCTCCCAAAATAGAACTTACGTTCCCGACATCACCAGCGTGGAGGAAACCGTTCTTGTCCAGTCCTATGTCGACAAAAGCGGCCTCTATCCCGCGGACAATAGAGCTGACCCGCCCCTTGTAAATACTGCCCACGTAATGTTCGAGCCCTTCTCGTTCCATGAAAAAATCCGCCAGCTTGCCGTTATGAAGAAAGGCCACGCGTTTCTCAACAGGGCTGACATTTACGAGTATCTCCATGCCAATCTTTTCATTCTCAGTTTTCTGCTTTTTCCTTACCATGTTTCCTTTCTTATTCCACTAATATTTATACGCCATGCACTATGCGCTTACAACCTCCAACACCCTGATCCCTTCCGGCAGCTCCCTGTTGATCATTTCGATCAGCCCCGAAGGATCCCTCTCTTCCGTAAGCCAGAACTCCATCTTTTCGCGTTCACTCTCTTTGCCCAGCTTCAGCGCCTTTGGCATGCTTATCCTGACGCGGGGCGTGAACCCTCGGGTCAGGACAAAAGGCAGGTCAGCCCTGCGCATTGCCCTTCTGAACAATTTCATGAGATCAAGGTGGGATATATAGACCATGTTCCCTTTTTTATAGAATATTGCGCTGTATTTCATTATCAGCCTATCCAATTATTGATTTTTAATTGCTACCTGTTAATTTTTCTTTTTTCACTTTTCACTTTCCACTGCCACCCTACTCCCAAAAATTAAACCAGGGCTTGTTTTCTTTTTTACTTTTCTTCTGTTCCCCCACAGAGATGATCTCTCTCGCTTTTTTAAGGCTTGTGGTCCCGGACTGTAGCCTCGGTTTCGGAGAACTGACCGGTTCTATTACTCCTTCTTCCTGCACTTTTTCTTCAAACTCAAGGATCTCTCTTTCTCTTCTTTTATTAAAGAAGTCAATATGAAACTTATTAAATTCGGAGACCGTATGGGACTTTTGAATGGAATCTATCCCGTCTTTAACAAGATGAACGGTGACAAAAAATACCACTTCTGTCTTGTCAACAACCTCGCTTTCATACTTGAATAGCTTGCCAACATAAGGCACATCACCGAACAGATCTCCAAGTATGGGTAATCTGTCGTCTGTTTTTGTAAACTGGTCTCTTATCATCCCCCCTATGAAGATGGTCTCGCCATCCTTCACCCTTATCTGGGTATTTGCCTCCCTTGAGGCATACTGAAAGACAGTCGTAGCCGCAGCTCCAGCGCCAGCGGCTATGGCTGTCCTCTCAAAGTGCGGATTGCTTGATACTTCGGGGATAAGATTAACAGTGATCTCATCATCTTCATTGACATGGGGGATAATCGTTAATTTGATACCAATTTCCCTTGCGTCTGCGTCTTTCTCAAATTCAACCGTGACTATAGAAGCGTTGAATGTTGTTGATACCGATTTCTGGAACATCCACTTCTCAATTACTTTTATTGTTGCTCTCTGGTTGTTTAAGGTGGTTATCCGGGGTGTTGAAAGTACATTGACATCCTCTCTGTCGCTGATCGCGCTTAAGACCGCCGTAAACTGACTGAAATCAAGCGTGCCGAAACTAAAAAGCGCATTTGCAATAGGAGCGGTCATAGGATTGAACAGTGTCGTTGCAGTATCCAACACGGGGAAGATCGGGTTTTGACTATTACTGACAACATCGGAATAAGGAGTGTACAGCCTCTGCCAATTACTGTTGCCCAGGTATTCTATTACGCCTTCTCTCGTGAACGGGAACGTGGTAGGCCTTCGAGCGCCGGCCGCGCTTATTACAGCGTGCCAGTCTATACCCAGCTGTTCGGTATCGTCCAGGCCTATCTCTATAACCTTTGCCTCAAGAAGCACCTGCGGAGGCTTTCTATCGATTTTAGCGATCATCTCTTTTATGCTGCTTATTTTTGCGGGTATGGCCGTAACTACGACCGCGTTAGCGCTTGGGATATAAATCGCGCTTTCCCCTCTGCCTTTACTGAGAATAGACTCGATAGCCTGCATGATCTTGGTAATGTTTTCTTCTTTTTTCTCTACTTCTACCACTCCTTCGGATATCTTCTCCGTGGTCTCTTTCTTGAGTTCTATTTCCCGGACAATATGGCTCAAAAATATGACCTCGGTCACTGTGTCCTCTGTCTGAAGCATGCTTTTGGGCATCACTCTTATTATGTCCCCTTCCCGGGAATAGGCGTAACCGTAATTCCTTGTGACTATGTCAAGGGCGACCTGCCATGGCTTATCCCTGAGCCTCATGGTCACCATGCCTTTTACTCCGGGCGTTGGGATAATATCCACCCCGCTGACCTCTGACAGGTAATTCAAGATGGTGAGTATATCCACGTTCTTGAAATTAACGGTTATGTTCCCGGGTTTTGGCAGGGTCTGTTTGATCGTTTCGGTCACTTCGGCAGTCTCGGAAACCCCGCCGG
The DNA here is from genome assembly GCA_964431495.1 of uncultured Planctomycetia bacterium. GTDB lineage: Bacteria > Omnitrophota > Gorgyraeia > Tantalellales > Tantalellaceae > CAYSJU01. Next base: position 16,341 of record CAYSJU010000006.1, on the reverse strand, counting down.
AGGAAACATCTACCTGGCTAGAGGCAACATCTACCTGGGCGAGGGAATCCAGACACAACAAAGAATTGATAAACATGACCGCGGTAATAATTGAAAACAGTTTCATCTGGCAATTTATTCTTTTCATGTTCATGGTCTCCCCCTTTTATCTACAAAATATCTCTGTAATCTCCAAAAAATCACTGTAATCTCTACTCAAAAAGATGCAATTTATAAGACTCCTCGTCTATTTTTATAACAACTTCATCTTTCCCAACATCCTCAATAGATACTCCCCCGACGCCGTCCCCTTTCCTGAATATCTCGTCATTGATGATCGCGGCCCTTCGCCCGTCAGTCTCGATCACGATCCCCTGAAAGGAAACATCTTCTATCGAGACAATACCCTGCAGTCCTCCCATTGAAGATCTGCTCGCGCCTCCTATTAACGGCACAAAGGGGTCCTTTTTCCCGAAGGATTCATAATCATGCGCGGGTTCAGAAATACCGGGGCCCCCTGTAATCGTTAACCCCATGATCAAAGCCAGGAAGAGTATGAAATTTAAATTTCTATTCCCTTTATTTCTTGGATACATATGTTTTCACCATTACTATCACGTTGTGCATCCTGGGGGTATTCTTGTCATACCATATCTGCAGGTCATCTATGACAATGATCCGTTTTCCCTTCTCCAGACTGCTTATAAAACGGCCAAGCTGGTGGTATCCGCTTTTGGCCGTTATCTTTACCGGCATCTCATAGTAATATTGACGGAGCTCCTCGCTCCCTTCCGCCGTTCTAAGCCTGGAAGGAGTAATGCTCAATATCCTGACATTGGACTGTTTCGCGATAGAGGCGAACCCTTCCAGAAGCTTTGGCATCGCTTTTTCGGCCGGGAGATGTTTGGAATGTTTGCCCAGCTCTTCTTTGAGGCTTTCCAATCTTTTTCTCATGTCATCAATGCGTCTAGACCGGTTCTCAACCGTCTCTATATTCGCGCGGAGATCCCCGCCCTGCCGCGATACTTTTGCCACGGTAATGAACTGGGGTATTATGAGAAAGATGAAATATAAAAGACACAAGAGCAGGGTGCCTCCCACTATGGAGTATTTCCTGACCTCCGGGTCCTTGAAAAGCCCTTTTATTTGACTTATGTCTAACTCGTTTATTTTTTTAAGATCTATCATCTTTTTTTCTTTTTTACCTCAGTCGGTTTTTCTTTAGCCTTGAATTTACAGATAAGGCTGAATTTCATGACATCCTCTCCGTCCAGTGTCTGCTTGTGCATACTTCCCAGTCCGACGTCATTAAAATATTTAGAAAATTCTTCGACCATCTTCAGGCTGTCTATGAACTTTGCCACCGTAGCGGTCGCTGTCTCGCCGCTGCCCAGGGCGTAACCCGTCAGGGCCAGCGAAGCCGGCACTCCTGTCTTCTTCTTGCCCTTCTTCGGTTTTTTAAACGCGGGCTTGAATTCGGACAGCCATACATTGGGTATCATAGCCTGGTTCAACCCGCTTAGAAGTTCGGCCCAGTCCACTTCCAGAGCTTCGATGTCCTTGATGACCTTCACATGGCTTTCAGTACCCTTGATCCCCTTAATAACCTTGTCTATCACCTTCCTCTGCGGCTCGAGCTGCTCCCATTTTTCCTCTAACCTGCGCAGCCTGGTCTTTCTGCTTCTCATGAACCCGAACAGTATCACCTGAAGCAGTACCACTACAGAGACAACCCCGATCGCTATCGGCAGGATGGGTATCTCCGGCAAGGCCAGCCTTTTCTTCTTCCGCAGCTCTTTAGGCAGTAGATTAAGTTCTATCATTATTTAAAGATTTGCGTTCGGGATTCTCGATACTCGATACTCGATTCTCGTTGTTAATTTTTCACTTTTCGCTTTTCATTGAATATCTATCCCCTGAGCGCCAGCCCGATACTTCCCGCGAGCTGGGAAGCGATCGGATCTATGGCTTCCCGGGAAAGGCTTTCCGAGACTTCCATCCCTTCCAAGGGGCTCCATACTTTCAGCTGGGCATTCAGGTTCTCCTGAAGATATTCGATCACGCCCCTCTGGTATACCATGCCACCGGAACAATAAATATCACTGACGCTCTTGCTGTATTTGTTCTCAAAATAACCGAACGACAGCTGTATTTCCCTGACCAGTTCCTCAAGAACATTGAGCGTAAATTGATCTATCTTATCCCTGTTCGCATCTTCACTCTTCAACTTTAATTCCTCTGCCGCCGCGATGGATATGCCCATCTCACCGGCCAGTAAATGAGCAATATCTTTACCGCCTATCTGGATTAATCTCATAAAACGCGGAAGGGCTCCCATGGATATCAATACATTTGTCTGCGAGAACCCCAGATCAAGAAAGGCGGTCCCTTTGTCTTCTTCGAACAGGCTTACCGCGGCAAATGAGTTAAATACCGCAAAGGCGTTAATATCCATGACTTTGACCTCCATGCCAAGCTTCCCCATCATCTCTATCTGTGCCTGCACAAAATCCCTTTTGGCGGCCGCGAGGAGGACGTTCATCTGCCCAGCCTCGGGAGCGTCCAGGATGATAAAATCCATGATAACCTCATTCACATCAAAGGGGATGTATTTTTCCGCCTCAAAAATCATGGCGCTTTCCAACTGCTCTTTGCTCATCTTTGGCAGGCTGATGAATCTCACAATCACGTTAGCGCCGGAAATGGACAGATTTATTTCGTCTGGATGGACATCCACATCGTCAAAGGCTTCTTTGATGATCTTCGCGGTGTTTGCCGGACTTCCGCCGTCAAGCGGGACCCTTTTTATGTTGTAAGCGGTCAATATGTTTTTGTCGGGTTGTTTTAAGACAGAAGATACCTTGACCGAATAACTGCCTATATCAAGCCCGGCATTTTCCTTGATCTTTTTGCCTGGTTTAAACATTCGCCTGATTACTATGCTTTCGATTGCTTTTAAAAAACTGTATATTATTTATTATTATAATTTACATTAAGATTACCTCAGGAAATAATCAAAGTCAAGCCAAGTACCTTTTCTGTGTGTAAACCTCTAAATGGTCAATGGTCAACAGTCTATAGACAATAGACTATCGACCATAGAGTATCAACCATAGACTATGCTCTGGTCTGGTAATATTATATCTGAATTTATTTTCCCGCGGTCCTGCGTATCTCGCGGAGAAGCTCCAAGGCTGGTTTGAAATCCGGTTCGCGTTCCAGCGCTTCCTGAAGGTATTCGATCGCCAGTCCTTCCTGGCCGCTTTCATAAAAAAGATATCCCAGATTATAGCAAGGCTTGGCTTTTTCCGGATAAAGACGTAAAGCCTTAAGATACTGGCGGGCCCCTTCCTGAACATTGCCATCTCGGGTATAGGCAGTGCCAAGACTTACAAGGACATTGTAGTCGTATGGATTTGATCTCTTTGCCGATTTCATGACTTCCAGGGCTTTACTGTGATTCCCTGACTTGGAATAAGCCGTCCCGAGGAGGATAAGGGCTTCCGTGTGCCTGGGGTTTATCCTGACTACCTGCTCCAGGTAACCAATACCCTCTTCTGGCCTTTCTTTCGCGAAAGAGACAAAAGCCATCCCCAGATAACCGTTATCATAATCCGGATCCAATCTGATAACGTTCTGGAAATCCTTTAATGCCACATCAACATTGCCCGCGGCCAGCTCCACCCGGCCTTTTATATACCATGCCCGCGGGTCCTGCCGGTTATATTCGGTATAGTCCTTCATTATGTCAAGCGACTGTCCGGCCCTGCCGTCCTTTATAAGGGAAACCGCCTTGTAATGCATGGCTACGGTGTCCCGGCCGGAAAAACCAAGAATACGGTCGCTTAATGACACGCCGTCACGCCAGTAACTGTTCTGGGCTATGGTCGCCGCGGAATAGAACACTACCCCCGCGTAAACTATCGCAAACAGGATGACCTTCCCGGCTCTTTTCCATCTGCTGAAAAAATATATAATGATCAATGACTCAAAAAGAAACAGGCCGAAACTGGCCATATACATCCAGTGTTCGGCGATCACCTTGAAATACCGCATGACAAAGGCCAGCGGGAATAAGGCGATGCCAAAGAAACCCAGTGAGAACGCCAGCATCCTTCTTTTGTCCTTCAGATAAAAAAACAGAAAAATAACGCAACCAGCCGCTATAAGAAATATCACGGTCATGCCGGGAGTTGCTTCGACAAAGCGCCGCATATGCAGATCGAACGGCGCTATGCCCAGAACAAAAAAATCCCTTATCACTTTCAGGTAATCCATAACGATCGCTGCAATGCCCTTGTAATCGAAGACCATCCCGTATCTGTCAGCGAAGAAAAACCTGTGCATGGCCGCGTAACAGGCGGCCAGCGCGAAATTCGGGATGTGATAAATGACCTTGAATTTGCTCCTATCCCTAAGCACAACAGCGTCCATGAGCAGGATCAGAAACGGGATAATAACGGCGACCTCTTTGCTCAGAAAAGAAAAGAGTAAGAACAGTATGCTTGCTGATAAATAAAAGGGATTTTTTTTCTCTTTGAAATGCACAAAACACAGCATTGACAAAAAACCGAACAGAAAGAACAGGAGGTCCGCCCTGCCGGAAACATATGATACCGCTCCAACATGCATGGGATTGATCGCGAAAAGCAGCGCCGTGAGAAGAGATAACGATTTATTCCCGCAGAGCTTCTGCGTCAGAAGGAAGACCAGCACCCCGTTAAGAAAATGAAAAAAAACACTGGAAACATGGAATCCGTGAGGCTTCATCCCCCACATGCGGTAGTCAACAGCGTAGCTCAGTATCTGGAGCGGCCTGTAATAGATGCTGTAATTGAAACTGGAATTCGTGACGTCCTGTTTGAATGTCTGGAAAGACCACAACGGCGCGCGCACAAGGGGGTTCTGAATAACCAGAAATTCGTCGTCCCATATAAACCCCGCATTCAATACTGCGCCGTAACATATGAATGTCACGAAAAAAAGAACGAAAATTATGAAAATATCCTCTCTTAGTCGCATGTAAGTAAGTTATCATGTAAACCACGGGAAGGCAAGGATGGATATCAATGCAGGGGTTTGATTTATCAAACCCTGTATATTATTTTAGGGGCTCGATAAATCGAGCTCCTGCAAATTGCGGATACTATTCGTAAAATTTTCAATATCTTCCGATGCGTGAAGGGTTGTCACGTTAAGGCTCGGGTCTATCTTCCTGAGAAGCCCTTTGATAACGCTTCCCGGGCCTACTTCCAGATAGTCCTTGAAACCTTTAGAAACCGCATTCCTGACGGACATCTCCCAGAGCGTCCTGTTGTCAAGCTGGTTGGCCAGGTTATCCTTGATCCTCTGTGGGTCCCTGGTCACTTCCGCGTTAATATTGCTTATAAAATCTATGACCGGTTCGGTCATCTCTATTTCCTCCAGGACCGCTTTAAGTTTCTCTTTCGCTGGCAGCATGAGCCCGGAATGGAACGCCCCGCTGACCTTCAACATCATGGCCCTTTTCGCGCCAGCGTTCTTGGCCAGTCCCGCCGCGAGTTCGACCCTGGTCGCGGCGCCTGATATAACGACCTGCTCCGGGCAGTTCAGATTGGCAACCTCGCATCCTACCCCCTTGCAGATCTCTTCCACTTTTTCCAGGCTTAACCCGATTATGGAAGCCATCTTCCCTTCTTCCTTCCGCGAAGCCTCCTCCATGAACTCGCCTCTTTTCTGGACAAATCTGAGCCCATCCTCGAAGCTCATCGCTCCGGCTGCCACGAGCGCCGCGGGTTCCCCAAGGCTTAGACCCATCGCAACCCCGCCGAACAAAAGAATATCTTCCGCGGAGAACATCTCGCGGCCGTCTTCCACGACAAACCCACCTTTAAGTTTTTCGATCAGGGCGCTTAACGTGGCTATGCTGGTGACAAAGATCGCGGGCTGGCTGTTAGCGGTCGTCATAAGTTCATCCTCAGGCCCTTCAAAACACAGTTTCTTCACGTCCTTACCCATGACTTCGTTAGCCTTATCAAAGACCCATCTCGCGGCAGGCCGTGTCTCATACAGATCTTTGCCCATTCCCACTTTCTGGGCCCCCTGGCCTGGAAATAATAATCCGAATCTGCTGCACGAGGAATTATCTACCATTTTATCACCAGCGCTCCCCATGTCAGTCCGCCGCCAAAAGCGTCCATAAGAATGGTATCGCCTTTTTTGATCCTGCCTTCTTCAACCGCTTCCGTCAGCGCGACAGCGCTTGAAGCCGCGGACATGTTCCCGTATTTCTTGATGTTAAGATACACCTTTTTTTCAGGATCGACCCCCATCCTTTTCGCGAGGGCATACAGTATGCGTATATTTGCCTGGTGGGGTATTATTATGTCTATATCATCGCCTTTAAGCCCGAGGGGCTCGGTAACTGCCAAGGCCGCTTCCGCCATGATCTTAACAGCATGCTTAAACAGAACATTCCCTTCCATCTTAATGGTATGCAGTCTATCTTCCACCGTCTTTCTCGAAGCCGGCAGTCTTGATCCTCCGGCAGGCAACTGCAAAAGATCACCTTTGCTGCCGTCGGCTCCCAGATGCGCGCCCAGGATCCCTCCCTCTTCCACCACGCCCAAAACAGCGGCGCCCGCACCATCACCAAAAAGCACACAGGTGGAACGGTCTTCCCAATCGGTAATAGCTGAAAGTTTTTCGGTGGCAATAATAAGAGCGCGCCTGTACATACCGGTCTTTATAAACTGATCGGCGATCGTAAGCCCGTAAATATACCCCGAACACGCCACACTGATATCAAAAGCCGGAATATTGTCTACCCCAAGTTTGTACTGGACCTGACAGGCGGTAGAAGGAAAAAACATGTCCGGCGTGATCGTTGCTACGATCACAAGATCTATATCTTCCGCTTTCAGCCCCGCATTATTAAGCGCGGACTTCGCGGCTTTTACGGCCATGTCGCTGGCAGCTTCGCCCTTTGCGGCAATACGCCTCTCTTTAACACCTGTCCGCGTAGTGATCCATTCGTCGCTCGTATCCACCATTTTCTCGAGATCAGCGTTGGTCAATACTTTTTCCGGCAGGTATTTCCCTAGTCCCAGTATCCCTACGTTCTTTTCCTGTCCCATTTCATCCTTTCTCAATAGCTGTTCAATTCCTCTATTATATGAGAATTGACATGGTGATTTATATAATCGGCCGCGACCCTCACGGCGTTCTTGATGGCTTCTTTGTTCGAAGAACCGTGAGATATTATCACCCGTCCGTCCACGCCCATAAGAGGCGCTCCTCCATACTCGGTAGCATCCACCTTTTTCTTGATAACCCTGAAAGCGGGCAGTGTCATAAGCGCTCCGATCTTGGTTATCCAGGTGCTTTCCTTTAATTCTCTTTTTAAAAGCTCGGCCGCGGCGTACGCGAATCCCTCGGTGACTTTCAGGAAAACATTACCTACAAACCCGTCGCACACGACAACGTCAGCTTTTCCCTCATATACTTCCCTTGGTTCTATGTTCCCCGTAAAGTTCAGCTTGCTCTCGCTGAGCATCATATACGCTTCTTTAATGAACTCGGTGCCTTTTGTGGACTCCTCCCCTATATTGAGAAGGGCCACGGAAGGCTTTATCTTACCCAGTATGTGCTTTGAATAGGCGTCACCCATGATCCCATACTGGAGAAGGTGAAGAGGCTTTGGGTCTATATTCGCTCCCACGTCTATGACCATACAGGATTTGTCAAGCGTGGGAAAGATCACGGCAATGCCCGGTCTGTCCACTCCAGGCAATAAACGGAGGTTGAGCGTGGCCGCGCAAACTACCGCTCCAGTATTCCCCGCGCTTATGAAGGCGTCGACTTCCTTTTCCTTCAGCATTTGCACAGCCTTTACTATGGAAGAATTTTTCTTTTTCCGGACCGAAAGCGCGGCTGGCTCATCCATGCCGATAGTTTCGGGAGCGTCGACTACGCTTATTTTATCGGCCGGATAGACCATATCCTTCAAAACGTTCCGTATCGCCCTTTCGGGGCCTATCAAAGTGACGTGATATCCATACTCGTTAACAGCCAGGACAGCTCCCTGAACCGGTGTTGCAGGAACCCTGTCCCCGCCCATGGCATCTATTATAAATCTCATTTTCGTCTAACCTCTTTTCAGCAGTTTATAGTTCAAAGTTCGTAGTCTTAAAAAATAGCTTAGTTTTTTCTTAGCCACTACTAACTACCGGCTACGAACTCTTTTTCTTTTTCTCTTTCCTTTCCTTGCGTTCTTCCGGGGTCTCTATATGCTTGACCGCTCTGCCCTTATAGTAACCGCAATGCGGACACACGTGATGGGATTTCTTTTCTTTACCGCACTGCGGACATTTTGTAAGAGACGGGGATTCCGCTTTATAGTGTGTCCGTCTTTTGCGCCCTCTGGCTTTAGAATGTCTATGTTTTACTTTTGGCATTTTTTCCTCCGGTTACTGATAATTCTTTAATAGGTACCTCGCTCCGGTCTCTCCCGGAGGGTTCGCCACTTCCTCAGACATTTGTCCTCGGTCGGCCTCGGGATTAAATCCGCACTTATGATTTACTCCCGGCATTTTCTCCTGCTATGATCCTGTGGGTGTCCTTCGCGATCAACAGTTCTTCGTCCGTATGTATGGTCAGGAACTCCGTTTTATTACCGAGAATGGTCTTGAGGTTCTTTTTCACGTCATCCCTGATCTGCGGCACGTGCTCTCCTATGCCGGCAGTAAAGACCACCGCGTCCACGCTTTCCAGAACAGCCGCGTAAGCGCCTATATACTTTTTTATGCGGTACACAAAAATGTCATATGCCAGTTTGGCGCGGCTGTTGCCTTCTTCTATGGATTCGAGGATATCCCTCATGTCATTACTGATACCCGAAACTCCCAGAAGCCCGCTTTTTTTGTTAAGCATGTCACTTATTTCTCCGGCGATCAGGTTCTCCTTTTCCATAAGAAAAAACACAACAGCTGGATCGATGTCGCCGCACCGCGTCCCCATTAAAAGACCTTCGAGCGGCGTAAAGCCCATTGAAGTGTCGATGCTTTTTCCGCCCGAAACAGCGGCGATACTGCATCCGTTACCTAAATGCGCCGTGATAAGCTTAAGCTCTTTCAGCGGCCTTCCAAGTAGTTCAGCCGCTTTGATCGAAACATACCTGTGGCTGGTCCCGTGAAATCCGTATCTCCTTATCCCGTACTTCTTATAAAATTCATACGGGATACCATAGCAGTAGGCCTGCTGCGGCATGGCATGGTGAAAAGCCGTATCAAAGACCGCCACCTGGGGCGTGGATGCGAATATCTTCATACAGCTTCTGATCCCTTCGAGCGCCGGCGGATTGTGGAGTGGCGCCAATTCACTGAACTTCTCTACGCTCGCCAGTACCTTATCGTCTATAAGAGTAGCCGAATGGAATTCTTCTCCGCCGTGGACCACCCTGTGTCCTACTCCCGCAACTTCACTCACATCGGACAGGACGCCTTCACTTGAACTGGTCAGGATATCCTTTACTATCTCCGTGGCCTGGTGATGGTTGCCGCATGAAACCTCCTTTTCAAAAGGAGCTTTCCCGCTGACCTCGTGCTTAAGGAATGAAGAAGTTTCTCCTATCCTCTCGACTATCCCTTTACAAAGCGAGGATTCCTTTTTTACGTCAAAAAGGTCATACTTCATCGAAGACGACCCGCAATTTATTACAAGTATCAACATTTATTCTCCACGGATCAAAAGCCCTGGGCCCTTACAACAGTGACCGCTACGGCGTCAACAACATCTTCCCAGCTGCATCCGCGAGAGAGATCACTGCACGGTTTGTTCAGTCCCTGTAATATGGGACCGATGGCCCGGGCCTTCCCGAGGCGTTGAGTAAGTTTATACGAGATATTACCGGCGTCCAGATTAGGAAAGATCAGCACGTTCGCCTTTCCAGCCACATCGCTACCCTTGCATTTTATCGCCGCTACTTCAGGCACCAGAGCGGCATCCGGCTGCAGTTCACCGTCTATCAGAATATCGGGCCTTTTTTCTTTTACCCTGGCCAGGGCACCCCTGACGTTATCTATGGACTCCCCGGAGGCGCTTCCTTTCGTAGAATAGCTCAACATGGCGACACGGGGTTTTACGCCGAAAAGTTTGTAAAAAAGGTCGCTCGAGGCTATGGCGATACCGGTAAGCTGGCGTGATGAAGGATGCGGTATTATTCCGCAATCTCCGAAGACAAAAAGTCCGTTCTCGCCGAACGGACAATCTTCCACTTCAATTATGAACGAGCTTGAGACCGTGCCGATCTCCCTGTCTATTTTAAGACACTGTATGGCTGCCCGGGCGACATCGGTAGTGGTATGGCTCGCTCCGGCGACAAACCCGTCAGCCATCCCCATTCTTGTCATAACGGCGCTGTAAAAAACAAAATCCTCCGACAGTATCCTTTCCGCGTCTTCAAGCGTCACGCCCTTGTTTTTACGCAGCTCGTAAAAAAAATTCACCGCCTCCTCGCGCCTGTCATGCGCGACCGGGTCAATGACCTGAACACCATCCATAGATATCGAATTTTCCTCAGCCAGTTTGCGGACATCCTCGATCTTTCCCAGGAGGCATATATCCCCTATTCCCTCCTGGACGAGAAATGAAGCCGCTTTGACGACCCTTTTATCCTCGCCCTCTGGCAGGATGACTTTTCTCTTCTCGGCCCTGGCTTTCTCTCTTAACTCAAGCACCCTGTTCATCTGGCAAATGCTCCTCTCAGTTTTTTCTGGACGTTCGGTGGAACGAATTTTGATATGTCCGCTCCCATGAGAGCCGCTTCCTTGATCAGCCGGCTTGAAAGGTATGAATATGATTCATTAGGCATCATGAACACGGTCTCGATCCCGGGATTCAATTTCCTGTTAGTAAGGGCCATCTGGAATTCATATTCGAAATCCGATATCATCCGCAGGCCTCGGATAACGACTTTGGCCGACTTGCTCGTGGCGTAATCCACCACCAGCCCGTTAAAGTCCTCCACAATGATATTTTCGTATTCGGATACCGCCTCGTTAAGCATTTCCACTCTTTCTTTAACGGAAAAAAGGGTGTTCTTCTGCGCACTGTGGGCAACAGCTACATATACCCTGTTATAAAGACCAGCTACTCTTTTTATGACGTCCATGTGCCCATATGTTACCGGATCGAATGTGCCTGGATAGACTGCGGTCTGTTTCATTTTTTTATGTAAATAGATATTAAAATATCTTTATAAGTCTTTTGCCTTAATATAAAAATATGATCTGCCGCTTCGGGAACAAATTCCCTCAAGTGGTGTTCTATAATCAACAATCCACAACGGTTTAATATATCATATTGATTTATAGTAAGCAAGGTTTTTTTAGCCATATCCCGGTTAAACGGGGGGTCAGAAAAGATCAAATCAAATCTTTCTTTGTTTTTTCCTAATAGTTCTAACGTCCTGAAAACATCTTCCGTAAATGTCTTTGTCCGCGCTTCCAACCCAAGCTCGGTTATATTCTCATTAATTATTTTTACGCAATGTATATCATTATCAACAAAGACAGAACCGGTTGCCCCCCGCGACAGGGATTCCATCCCATATGCCCCGCTGCCGGCAAAAAGATCCATGGCCCTGGCACCCGGCACTTTTTCCGCTATCATATTGAACACAGCTTCCCTTATCCGGTCCTTGGTAGGCCGGACTGTCTTGAATGGAGGATGTTTTATGCTGCGTCCCCTGAATTCCCCGCCGATTATTCTCATACAGTACCCAAAATCAAACCTCGCAGGTTTGATCGGTTATCTAAATGTCTATCTTCCCCCTGAACCTTTTTACAATATTCGCCCTGATGCCCGCGTGGCGCGTCTCCTGTAACGCGGGATCTTCCTTTACAAGGTTAAAGGCCTGTTCACGGGCCTCTTCCATGATACTGAAATCCTTTATGATGTTCCCGAATCTTAGCTCGGGCAGCCCGCTCTGCCTTGTTCCGAGGAATTCTCCCGGTCCTCTCAGGTCAAGGTCTTTCTCGGCTATCTGAAATCCGTCATCCATGCCAGAGATCGTGGAAAGCCTTTCGCGTGAAGCTTCTGTCCCGGGGTCGCCCATAAGGATGCAGCAGGAAGTATGCTCTCCGCGGCCTACACGGCCTCGGAGCTGGTGAAGCTGCGCCAGGCCGTACCTGTCAGCGTGTTCCACCAGCATGACCGTGGCGTTAGGTATATCCACCCCGACTTCCACCATAACCGTTGTAACGAGGATATCGTATTTTTTGTCCCGAAAATCCCTCATGACCGTGTTCTTGTCATCCGACTTCATCTGTCCGTGGACAAGTCCTATCCGCAGATCGCCGAAAACATGGTTCTTCAGATGTTCGAACATGCCTTCCGCTGAAATAAGCCCGGACTTCTCTGTCTTCCTGACCCTTGGGCAGACAATAAAGATCTGCCTGCCATTCTTTGCCTCTTCCTTTAAAAATCCGTAAACCGCTTCCCTGTGGTCTTCGCCGGCCCAGTAAGTTTCCACAGACCTTCTCCCATCAGGTTTTTCTTTCAGCATGGAAATATCCATATCCCCGTAAACGGTCAGGGCCAGGCTTCGCGGTATGGGCGTGGCTGTCATCACCAGGGTATCGGCTTTCAGGTTTTTCCGGCGAAGGCTCTTTCTCTGTTCCACGCCGAACTTATGCTGTTCGTCTATCACTATCATCCCAAGATCATGGAATTCTATTTTTTCCTGAAAGACAGAATGTGTCCCGATAACGATATCTATCTCCCCTTTTTTCAATTCATCATTTATCTTTTCCTTGGTCTTGGGATCTATGCCGTTCACTAAAAGACGAATATTGACCCCCAGCGGCATCATCGTCCTGCTGACCGTGACATAATGCTGGCGCGCCAGTATCTCGGTAGGCGCCATCATGACCGTCTGGTATCCGTTGCGGACAGCGAGGAGAATGGCGTACATCGCCACCACGGTCTTTCCGCTTCCGACATCACCCTGAAGCAGGCGGTACATTGGCCTTTCGCCGGCCATATCCTTTTCTATATCACTTATGCATTTCTTCTGCTCGCCCGTAAGTTCAAACGTGAAAAGCTCCTTAAAATCGTCCAGGAGTCGCCCCTTAAGCTCGTGCGCTATACCGCTTCCGGCGTGCTTCTGTCTCTTGAGCGCCATGATGACCTGCAGCACGAAAAACTCTTCAAAAACCAGCCTTTTATAGGCCCTCTGGAGGTTCTCAAAAGAATAGGGAAAATGGATGTTCTCAACGGCGAATTTGAGATCCACCAGCTTTTTTCTCGCGCGCATATATGTCGGGAGAGTATCCCTCGTCTGCCCCAGATAAGCGTGAACCGCATTGTACACGACCCTTCGCATGTATCTCTGGGAGAGGGCCCTGGTCAGGGAGTAAACGGGGACTATCCTTCCTACTTCAAGCGATCTCTTCTCATCCTCATCTTTCAGGATCTCATACACTGGGTGCGTGATCTGCAGGCGATTATATAATTCGACTCTGCCGTAAAGCAGGACGGTCCGGCCGGCTGAAAAAACTTTTTTCAAAAAAGGCATGTTATACCAGACCGCTTGCACTTTTCCAGTGGGATCCTCCAGCAATACTTCGAAAATGCCCGTTCCTGTCCTTGCCGTAACCGTGTTTGTCTTAAGGACTTTTCCTACTATTGCCTGTTCTTCACCTGGCTTCAGATCCTTTATATGACTGATACGGCTCCTGTCTTCATAGCGGCGCGGCAAATAATAAAAGAGATCGGATACGCTTTCTATGCCCAGTTTCCCAAAAAGAACGGCCATCTTCGGTCCCACACCCTTGATGTACCTTATGGGTAAATCTCCTGAAAAATTTTTTCCTTGCATAATATTTATACTTATGATATTATCTCTGCCTGCTTCACAGATACTGAATTTTATTATAAGAGAAAGGTTTTGAGATGGCAAGAGAATGTTATATATGCGGCAAAAAACCCGTGTCCGGCAGATCCATAAGCCGCAGGGGTATGGCTAAAAGTAAAGGCGGGGTCGGGCAAAGGATCACGGGAAAGACCCTGCGCCGCTTTACCCCTAATCTGCAACCGATCAACGCCGTTATTGACGGAAAAAAGAAAAAGATAAAGGTCTGCGCTAAATGTATTAAAGCAGGAAAAATCAAGAAATTCTGACGTCTTCGACGTACCCAACCGTATCAGTCTTCAGCTATCAGCTTTCAGCGCTACACTCATCACACTTCACACTTCACGCCATGCGCCATGCCACTTATCTATTACAAACAAAAAACCCGGTCCACGAAAATGTGAACCGGGTTTTTTGTTACACACTTCTAATGCTAAGATCAGAAGCTGAGCTTCACGGTACCGACGAGATCGGTAGCAGGATCATTTCCCATGCTGCTACCAAAGTGATCCCCCGGGAAGAACCATGCGCACAGGACGCCGAATGACACGTCTTCAGTGTAATCCCATGCAACTTGAAGATCGAGTTCATCCCCTATGTCTCTGTGTTCATCCTGGTTTATGTTGTTTCCAGGAACACCAACAACGCTATTAGTGGTCCGTGCCCATGGATCTACAAGCCAAAAATGGGCATAGGTAGCCGAACAGGTAAGGCTGTCTGTCGGCTCAATAGAACCCCTTATCAGAAGCTGGTGCTGATTCGTAGTTGACGGGCAACTTGGCTGGTTTGTCCTGTAAAACACGTTCTGGAATTCCCTTATGGCTGTGTCGAACTTGCCGCGATACATCGGATCCCAACCGTGATAGCTGCCGGAGGACCCTGTATTGGCGTTACCCAGGTCATCCTGACCGGAATAGAAGATGTATTCAGCACCCACAACGGGCCTCCATGCGAACTGGTCCTGCCAGTAACGGCATTCCACCATAGCGTCAACAGCAAAGGCGCTTCTGTGGCGTCCTTCTATCTGCGATGCGGCGCCAATGTATTCACCGAACTGGATCGCGGCTTCAGCGGCTATTGTCCAGTCCTCGATCGGGTCAAAGCTGCCGCGACCACCGAACGTGTGAATGTCATTGCTGTCATTTCCGTTCCGAACGTTCACTACAGTGGGAATAACTCCAGAGTTAGTGCCTACCGCTCCAAAAAGGAGTGGATTCTCATAGGCGCCAGTGAATCTCTGCTGTTTCATCCACCAGTAACCCTCTGCTTCCGCGTTGTAATCGTCGAAAACATATCCGACGTTTATGCCCCAGAGATTTATGTCGTCATCTGACCTTCTGAAGTTCTCCCTGATCTTTGAGAACACACCGTCAATGGTCCAGGGATCATAATCCAGGGTTGCGCGAAAAGCGTCAAATGACCTTATTGCCGTGTACTCAGTGGCATAAAGAGCCAGGTCAGGGTCCTGCAGCTGAGCGCCTACGATAAATCCTCTACCAAACCAGAGGTCCTGACGTCCTATTCTCAGTGTAAGCGGAGAATATAGGAACTCTTTGAGTTCGATGTAGGCAAGGTCCAGCAGAACATTGAAAGAGCTTACGCCTGTATAACTCTGCGTCGTGGCAATATTCTGGTTCCAGGACGAGTTGACAGGCCTTTGCACAACCTGATCCTGGAAAGGATAACCGGTCACGCCGAGCTCACCGTTCGCTGCGGCATAATACGTGCCGTCTCCCCAGACTTTCTGGTTGATAAGCCTGACTACACCGGCCACATTGTCGGTAAGGTCAGCATCGACCTGAATTTCAGCGGTGCTCATCAGATGAGTCGCCCAGTTAGTCGACTGTGATGGTTCGGTCACTCTAACTACAGCTCCACCACCAGCGACAGCAGGAGGCGCTATCACAAAATCATCGTTGTTCAGGTCATAGTTCTGCCGTGAAAAAGCGCGCATGGTGATGTCACCACTGATCTTTACGCTTTGGGTTTCGGCATATGCGATCGCTGATACAGCGAACACTAACGCCAAAACCATTAAAACTTTAAAACATTTCATCTTACCTCCTTAAAGGTAATATTTTATTCTATATTATGTCATTGAACAGAACTAAGTCTGTTCGTTTTTTTTCTATATAAGTATCGCCACAAATCTGACAGTTCCAAGCGTATCTATCTTTCTACGCAAGATAGACATTCTATTTCATCCCCCCTTTCTTTGCCGGAATCGAAACTGTCTCAGCGGTACATGCATAAAACACACTTTTAGAAAGGATTGACACTTCCCTTTCCAACTTTTTCTAAGTATAGCATATAGCTTGCCCAAGTCAAGGATATATATGTGGAATTTTTAATCGTTAAGATAATAGAACACTACCGGGGTGGATTGTTTGGGGACACACTTTAGTTACTCAGAACAGATAGGTGATCACGATAATCTATTATTATGGCACTTTAACCACATGATTCATTAT
>CAYSJU010000005.1:32030-83926 GCA_964431495.1 uncultured Planctomycetia bacterium | reverse complement strand
GCATGCCTAATCCACGCCGCCAGCGTTCGTTCTGAGCCAGGATCAAACTCTCCAATTTGAATTTTTTGATCCCCGCGCATTTGGTTGTTTAATTTCAAAGAACAAATATATAGAACTTCCTACAATTGCGGGTTTATCCGCGAGCTGTCATTGTACATGAATAAACTAAGTTGTCAAGTGTTTTATATGAAATTTCTGGGGAGGGATTCCCTATAAACTATTTACACACCGCCTACTATAATTATACCATAAAAAAGCAAGGAACACAAGGGCGCCCTACCCCCGCAAAACCCGGGCAAATCTGCGTTTGCCGACTTTAAGAATCTTCCCTGCCCTGGTCAAATTTACTTCTGCATCCACATCAGTTATCTTTTTGCCTTCCAGGGAAACGGCAGACTGATCAACAAGCCTTCTGGCCTCGCTCCCGGACTTAGCAAATTTTACCTCTTTGATCAGGTCTATTATCCCGATCTTATCCGCATCAAAAGAAAAAGTCCCGACGTCCTCCGGTATTTCTTTTTTCGCGAAAACAGCATCAAATTTTGCACTGGCTTTTTTCGCGGCCCCGATGCCGTGATATTCTGATACGATATTTTCCGCCAGCCCTGCTTTCACTTCTTTCGGATGTCTCTTCCCTTTTTCAGTTTCCTTGCGTAATTGCGCATAATCCATATCTGTCAAAAGCTCATAATATCTCCACATCAGATCATCGGAAACGGACATGATCTTGCCGAACATCTCATCCGGTGGTTCATTTATGCCTACATAGTTATTGAGAGATTTCGACATCTTTTCCACGCCGTCAAGCCCCTCAAGTATTGGCATTGTGATTATCACCTGCGGCGCAACTCCGTAACTCCTCTGAAGATCTCTTGCGACAAGCAGGTTAAATTTTTGATCAGTGCCACCGAGTTCCACATCCGCTTTCATTACAACGGAATCGTATCCCTGCAAAAGCGGATACAGGAATTCAGTTATGCTTATCGGTTCGTTTTTCTTATACCTGTTAATGAAATCATCCCTCTCCAGCATCCGAGCAACAGTGTATCGCGACGTGAGGTCAAATATGCCTTCGGTTCCGAGTTTTGAGCACCATTTTGAATTAAAGGCCACTTCAGTCTTTTCTTTATCAAGTATCTTGAATATCTGTTTTTTATAGGTCTTTGCGTTCTCCTTGACATCTTCTTCCGAAAGATGCCGGCGCGTTTTGGACTGGCCTGAAGGATCCCCTATGCGGCCCGTGAAATCACCGATAAGAAAGAACACCCTGTGGCCAAGTTGTTGAAAGTGTGCCATCTTGCGAAGCAGGACCGTATGCCCCAGATGTATATCAGGCGCCGAAGGGTCGAATCCAGCTTTAACGATAAGTGGTTTCTTTGAAGAAAGTTTTTCCTTGAGCTCAGGGATACTTATTATCTCTTCCGTGCCCCTTTTTATGATGTCCAATTGCTCTTTGACGGGTTTCATAATGAGGGCATTTTAGCATAGATGGCGGCACATCTCAAGAGGGTTCTTCTATTACGCTCTTGTGAGGACCTCCTCGTAATTCTCCATCTCTTTTCTGAGAGCCTCGACGTCTACCAT
Organism: uncultured Planctomycetia bacterium; assembly: GCA_964431495.1. Taxonomy (GTDB): domain Bacteria; phylum Omnitrophota; class Gorgyraeia; order Tantalellales; family Tantalellaceae; genus CAYSJU01. The sequence goes on along the minus strand of CAYSJU010000005.1, from coordinate 82,342 downwards.
TTCCATGTTCGGCAGGAAGATGAACCAGTTTTTGTAACCCTTCATTACGATGAGCCTGCCCAGCGCTTCCGGAATTTTCCCATCGTTACACATGACCTCGATTAACGCATAGAGAAGTTGTGACGCGATACCGTCCTCTTCTCCGCTTTCTTCCTGCATCTCGACGTATATCGGCGCTTTCCCAGCTTTAAGTAAAGCCCTGTCAGCATCTGACCGCACAAGGTCTCTTGTAGCGCCCACGGCGATCCGGTCGTTCTCAGCGTCTCCAAAAGTCTCTTTGACCTTTTCAATGATCTCTTCAAGGGACATGTCTTCAGACGACGCCAGAACCACGTTTGATCTTTCGAGATATTTATCCAGCCCTGTATTCTTCATATATCTATCCAAGTTCTCTTCGGTCACGTTCTTGTCCAGTATCCTTACCTGGAGAAACTTGGACGCGGCATTTTTGGAGAAATACATATTGTGCATCGCGCTTGCGATAAATTTCATATCGGCAAGATTTCTTGCCGATACGCTGACATACTTACCTGTCTCGTGATGCTTAACCATACGGATAAAGCGTTTGACATTATTTGTCTGTTCAAATTTTGAGAGGATCTCTTCATTTATGCTGACCAGCCTAAAATCAAATATGCTTTTATCCGCCAATCCCAGTGAATCAGCTTCGGGGAGTAATCTCGCGTAAACATTCACGACTTCACGGAACTTTCTGGATTCCATGATCATCCGCACAGTCTCTTCGTTCATAGCTGCAACTTCCGGATTCATGAGTCTTATGACATCCTTCTCTATCTTTCTGGCAAAATCCCTCATCATAATCTCTAATTTTTCTGCATTTATTTCTCCTGTATCTTCTAACATCCCCCCTTTCCAGATCAGATCATTGTCAATAATAGCGGCTATCACTTTGCCGTTTCTGGTCTTATTATAAAGCTCTTCTAGCATTTCCTCGCGCGTGGAAGGCCTTAAAGGGATGAACGAATCAACACCTGTTCTCTTTTGCAGCTTATATTCCAAATCCCTGATTTTTAATTCTTCATACAGGGCCCATGGAATACCCAATGCGATCTTTATATCTCCCCGGCCCCGGTCCTCCACCAGATCGCCTCTCTTGGCTCTTACGCCGATAGCTTCTGTGATGATTGAAATGATATTGATCGCTGCGCAGAAGAAGAAAATATAATTGACGAACGAACCCAGGGATACGATACCAGGCCTTGAAGCCAGCTCCAGAAAAACACCGATCCCGACCAGGTTACCCAATATACCACCCCACACAGACGGAACACCTCTTATCCGTTCAATCTTACTACCAGTTATAAAACTGTACCAGCGCCAACTCGGTCTTTGTCCTCTCCCCCATGCCAGAAGAAGATGGAAAAGTTCATGGAACGGAGTTGATCCTATCGCCAATACTCGTAAAGGCCAGTTCATCCAGGAAAGCCTGCCGGTAAAAATATTGGCAAGCAAAGACCGGGTTTTTCTCCCTTTGTCCGGGGAGGCATCCTTTTTGATCTCTTCTATCTTTTCCATTACCTCTTCCCTGACCTCGGGGAACGCGAAATACTGCCTGAACCCGCTGGCGTGCTTGACTCCTGGCTTATCCATCTTTTCTATTTCCTTATCCAAACGCACAAACTCTACGTGGTCTAACTCATCTTCCGCCTCCCGCTTGCCTTCCTCCCTCAGTTTCTTAGCCTCCTCTTCATTTAGAAAGCACACGAACAGTCCACATATCTCCCTGTTATACTTTTTCTTTGACGGGCCCTTATAAGTCCTATTATCCGGATCATATTCTTCCTCTGTAAGATCTTCGCGGCCTATCTTTTTATACTTGCCTGTCGGGATAAGCCTCCTTCTATCTATATGTTCTAATTTCAACTCCTCTTCAAGCTCCCTTAGCGCTGCCTGTTCCCAATCTTCCCCCATATTTACATGCCCGCCTACTGACATGTCACGCCTCATATCGCCCCGTCCTCTTACCTGCACCACTATTTCACCATCCGGACTTATTGCCAAAACATGGGATAATCCATGCCATCCCCCCTGCTCATGGGCTACGTCGTAATCCATGGCTTTACCGGTTCTTTGTCCGGTTTCCGGATTTATCAGTTCAAGATACTTCGAATTCTCACCGATCATTATAGCAGCAACCACCTCTCTTACTTTATCCAAAGATAACCTGTATTTTTCGGAGAATTCCCGCATATCCAATTCATCAGGGGCTTCCCGTTCCAGATATCTTCTCAGTATTTTCTCTTCTAATAGAAAATCTCCCCTGCTGAATGCTTCGGCGCCTATAATCTCCACAAAGCCTGAAAGCGCATTAACAGCAACAAAGATCAAGCATACGTCAGAAAGCGGCTTAAAAGGAAGATGGACAGATAATACGCCCCATATTAACATCCCAAATATGTTACCCACCACACCTCCTATTGCCGCGGGATAACCCCGCAGCCCCCTCACATTACCTGTGAACAAGAGATCATACCAGCGCCACTTTGGTGTCTGATTATCCCATAATCCAGCCAAAAGATGGCCCAGCTCATGGAACGGGGTTGATACGATGACCGGCACACGAATGATCCAGTTCAGGAATGAAAGTCTGCCGGTAAAAAGATTTGCAAGTAATGATTGCGCTTCTCTTTCCCCGCTGACTACCCTTCTGGTGTGCCAGAAAAGACTGCCGCGATAACCTCTGGTCCTGATAAGGGACTTCCTTCTTTCATCCGAGGCTTTATTGCCGGCGGGCTCTACTTCTCCCATGATCACCGGCTTGTCCAGTTTAGGACACTGGCGATCCAGCCCTTTACCGTCCTTTTCCATATATTCATAATAATGGGGCTGGTACACGGTAAAGCCATTCCCGCTTTCCATCCCCAGTGCTTCATTGGTCCAGTATTCAATCAATGTTTCTATGTCCCGGCATCCCAGGGTGACTTCGGAATCCGGATCTGCCTTGCGTATTGCCGCAAGGAATTCTCTAACAAAGGCCTGGAGCTCAGCAAATGTAGCCGTACCCGCTTTCTCGACCTCTTCCGGCTCGTTAAAAAGATCCCATGCCCATATAGTCCTGTTATTCCTGTAATGCCTTGCGAAATCCGCCATCAGTCTTACTATTGCAGCGCGTTTTACGGGGTCTATGATAAGGTCAGGGTGTTCCCCTACAAGCGTGCCGTTCTCTTCTGATACGCCGTTTGCAATGTGGAAATCCAAAAGGATCGGCATGAGCCTTATACCCAGCATCTCTGCCACCATTACCAGCATATCCATGTCCTTATAGACCATACCGGTAAAACCAGTAGGGTTGCCTGCCTTGTCGAACTTAATACCGGCGCGCATATCACAGAAGATAAATATCCTCATATAATCACCCTGATATTCCCTCATCCTGTCGACCAGGGCCTTGGCGCCCTCGGGCGTGCTGTATCCAAAGTGTTCACCTCTCTGAGCGCTCAGTGTAGGCATGCCAACGTCATAACCATACTTTATCCAGGGCAGATTGCCTCCTTCATAGAACTTGGAATCCGGAGTGATCTTATCAACCACCTTCATATTGGAGTCGAGTTTTAACGTAGTAGTTCGGTCCGGATCGCGCTGCTCCGCTCCAAGAAGAACCGGCCTGGCTGGAGCGTTATAGTTATAATGATATTCCGTAAACGTTCCATCCGGATCCACCCTTGTGTTTGGATACCTTACACCATTAACTATGTTATACGTGAACTGTGTTCCGTCTTTTTCCTTTTTATATTCAAAATCAGAAGATATCTTCCAGTATACTTCCCCTTCTTTACGTATGATCCTGCCTGCAGCGCCTCCTTTTTTGTGATCAGGTTCATACACAGGGGGCTTTCTTCCCACCCCTGGCTCCTCCACATTCCCTATATAATTGCCATTGGCATCATATTCATACCCGGCCACCCAGTTGCCGTCCTTGTCATATTCATCTATATATCTCCACTGATCGGGTGAATAATACTCGCTGAAAATTTTATAGTTGCCATCCGGATATACCTGTCTTATAAGGCGCCCGTATTCCCCAGCCATACCTACATTGTGAACTGGCTCGTCAGAATAATAGAAGATCATCCCCTTGAGAAGATCATCGGTCTTGACCAGCACCTTCTTAGACTTCATCCTTCCGGAAGGATAATATTCATATTTAACCATCTCTCTTCCCTGAACAGTGGACGGACTGTCGCGATCATCGGCTTTGACAACTACCATGGCGGGGTATTGACGGCTGCTGGCAAAAGAAGAAAACGCCGCGCTGGATAGCAGCAAGCATATAAATGCCATCAATACGACGGGAATAACCCTTGACGCATAAGATCTTTGCCCTGGCTCCCTTTCCCCTGGTCTTGGTGTTTCCTCTACCGGAACTGCTTTTAAATCCAGCTGGCCATCTCCTGATCCTGGGTCCCTCCTGCCGGCCGGGGGAGCGCCGGGATCATCCGGATATTCCTCGCCCGCCAGATCGCCTCTGCCGAACAGGTAACCTATACCCTCCGTGAAGATCGAAATAAGATTTATTGCGATAAGATATATATGGATATAACGGCCCAGTGCGCCTTTGGCAGGAAAGAGGAAGACTAAAATAACAATAAATAATGCGTTGCCAAGCAGACCGCCGTGCTTACGGGCCGATCCACTGATCCCCATAGTCCTTCCTTGCCATAAGACATCAAGGATACTTGCCCTGCCATCCCCCTGCCCTAGCATCACTGCCAGGTTGCCATGACCGAGCTCATGAGCCGGCGTTGATCCAATAGCAAGTATTCGGATGAACCGGTTAAGCCAGGGAAACCTTTCGGCAAAAAGATTCGCAAGCAAAGATTGGGTTTCTTTCCCACCTGTATCCTCGGGGCGTTTTCCTCCTGTAAGGTATATCACGATATCAGGCCGGGTGCCGGCCTTGCCTGGCCCTTCATCGTCGGGCAATATCACGTCAGCATCTTCCGGCCCCTCCACACCTGCCATATCTCCAATACCGAATATCAGCCCTGTCCCTTCTACAAGGATCGAGAAAAGATTGACAAAAATACCGAATACCGGAATGATAGTAAAGGGAATAAAAGAAGCTCTAAAACGCATCATCACTAACATCAGTATGGTAAAATAAAAAGCTCCAAATACATTTCCGAGAATACCGCCATACTTTGCAGGCGCTCCGCTGAGCCCCCGGACCCTGCCCGGCAGCAGATATACCTTCACCTGCTGCTGTTCTCTTAATCCACAGATCAAATGTCCTGCTTCATGGAATACGGTTGACGCAAAAACCAGAACTCTTATGGGCCAGTTCAGGAATGAAAGTCTTCCGTGAAAGAGATTGGCAAGCAAGGACTCGCTTTCCTTCTCCTCTTCGTCTTCATCATCGGATGCTTTCCGGCGATCCTTATCTGTCCTAACGCTGCGGGATTTTCTGGTCTCTTTTCTCTTATCTGAAGTTCGGCGGGTGGAAGTATCTTTTTCGTCTATATATCTCTCGCCGACCGATCCCCTTTTAATGCTTCCCCAGCTTCCCTGCCTGATGGAACGTGAAGAGGATCTCCGGAATGACGTAGAGACTGCACTTCTTTTTTTCTGGGCCCACTTACCTGACACAGCTGGCTCAGCAGTTCGAGTTTTGGTCCTGGATGTTGCAGACTTGGAAGTACCGCCTGCCCCGCTGGGTGGCGCTTGAGAACTGGCTCCGACCTGTACCGGTTGGATCTCTCCTGTCTTAGCCCCTGCCCATGTTCCCCGTTTAGCTAAAGGCGAAGGAGTTAAAGGAAGCGAATTCATTGCTTTTGTTCCAGGAGATAATGGTTCTGTTTTTACCCATTTCCATTGATCCCATTCCGGGTCAAGCGGGTCACTGTCAGGATCAAAGGGGTGGATGAACCACTGATCGCCCCATTGATCCGGCTCCGACGCTCTCTTATACAATGCAAACCAGTCCGAATGGGGTTTATCAAATCCTTCCGCCGGGACTTTTTCTCCCCATTTATACCAGTATTCACCAGTGGAATCTACTTTATGGAACAGGGCGATCTTTCCATCTGTTCTCGTCATAAAGTCGCTCACACTTACCACATTCTCTTTTACGGAACCGTCCTTGTCGATAAAATCATATTTTTTGTATCCCTTTTCATTGCCCTGCCTGTCATAATGATAGAAAAATCTTTTTGAAACTGATATGCCGTTTCTGGCAAATACCTCCTTATAGCGCATCCTCCATGTATTATTTATATCTTCAGGGTCAATATTTGTCCTGTCGTTTTTATGATCATACACGTAAATATACCGCTTTTTGCCTTCACCTATGATTCCCTTGTATTCGGTCATTATTACCTGGCCGGATATAAGCTTGTCCCACTCATACGTCCAATACGTTTGTTCATCTGAGTCATAGCGAAACGATACTATCCCACCAGTGTCATATTCTGTGATATTACTATGTTCATCAACGTGTCTTTGGACTTCGCCGTTCTCATAATAGGAATACTTCTCTTTCTCCTGGCCATTATCATAGACTACCTTCTCTCTCATGACCCAGCCGTTAGTCTCCGCATCAAGATCCCTGTATTCCCCTTTGTGGTCATAAGTGATCTGGCTTATTCTCTCTCTTTGCTGGACATCACTTAACACTTTATCCCCAAATGATACCTCATACCTGCCTCCATATTCTGTCACTGTTACCTGATCCCTGTTATCCCCTGTGTCCCATTCAAATGTCTTATATCTATCTCCCCCTGCTTCTTCATAACTCATCAATATTGCGCGGCCGTAATCCTGGCCATCACATTTATTGTCCTCATATTCTATTACAAAACCTTCATCTGTAACCGTTCTCCTTAAAAGACCGCTTGGGTAGGCATCCTCTTCCGGCTCAGTTTCCGGCTCAATGACCTCTTCCCACGTGTCGCTCTCATCAGGGTCTTTGTTGCCGTTATGGCGGTACACCTTCTCTTCCACCTTCTCATCTGCCTGCACGTCCACTCTTACCGGATCACTGATCCGCGTTTCATATCCCCCCCTGTATTCTGTCACTGTAACTGTTTCTTCTGCCCAGTCATATGTCCTGTATACACTCTCGCTCGCGTCATATATAAGTGACACCAAGGCGTCTGTGCCGTATTCTGTGATATCTCCTGTTCCCACGTCAATATGCCTCTGCAACTCGTCATTCTCATAATAATAGTTGAGTTCCTTCTGCACCCCTCCCTCACCATAAACAATGCTTATACGCTTAGGCCCGATCTCATCTCCTCTATAATCGTGTATATCTAGACCGACCTTTTCAGAAGATTTAACGTCATATCTGACCGGATCACCTGGCTGTATATCATAACTGCCTATGAAAAATAATATGGTCACCTGACCTGCTTGCGGCTGGTCCCAATCATAAGTAATATAATCACCTTGTTCATCATCACGTAACGGAGCATCATAGCTCAAGATTTGACGGTCATTGTCGTCGTATTCAAAGATATATTCCACTTTGCCGGATCCGGGATCTCTCATGTATTCCCTTCTGGTCCCGTCAGGGTAAATCTCCTTCATAACGTAACCGTATCTTGTGCCGTCTTCTTTGCGAATATCATTGTCTGAATATTGAAAAACCGTGCCGGCGGGGATATTCCCGGAGGGAACCAAAAATTCTTTGGTATTTATACGTCCGCTGTACGGATAATATGTGTAGATCGCTTCGGAGGTCGTCTTTTTAACAAGATGATTTGCTCCGTCATATTCATAGACAGCCTTTGGCTCTGTCGCACCCGCGTCAAATTCCCTTGCGAATTTTGGACGTCCGTCCGGATAATGATCGCTGAATGTCCAGTAACTCCCGTCCGGGTTGTCCTGTCTTACAAGAAATCCGTGTTCTATCTTTTCACCTACGTCAGAGATCCTGTCTTCCCAGAAACGTTCACTTATAGTGTAGTTGTGGTCCTCCCAGGGAAATCCGCCTAAATAACCGCCTCCACATACAACCCGCAGCTTTTCCCTCAGATTATCCGGCTCTATTTCTCCGACGATCACTGGTTTGTCAACCCTCATATCAGCATAAGGATAGTTCAGCCTGTTGGGTCCTGACATCCAGTTGTGGAAATGGAACTGGTACAGGTCAAGACCGTCCTGTGGGGCTACTCCCAAGGCTTTATCTGTCCAGTACCTCAATAAATGGTCCCTTGTCGCGCTGCCGAGAGTTACCATGGTCCCCGGACATCTGTTATGGACCTCCCTTGTCAACTCCCTGACAAAAGTCTGTAGTTGAGCAAAACTTACCGGCGCCTTACCGACTATCCATTCCGGTTCGTTAAATAAGTCCCAAGCCCATATTGTGTCTTCGCCTCTGTAATGCTCCACAAAATCGCCCATAAGAGAGATGAAAGCAACCCTTTTTGCGGGGTCTGTGATCGCGTCGGGATGTTCTCCTACCTGCGTCCCCCATTCTTCGCTTACGCCGTCCGCTATAAGAAAATCCACAAGCACCGGCATGAGTTTAATACCTCTCGATCTGGCCTCACTTACCAGGACATCCATATCCTCATAGACCTTGTCGGTAAAACCAATGGGATTACCCGCATCGTCAAATTGAACGCCGGCCCTTAAATCGCAGAACAGGAATACCCGCATATAATCCAGGGGTCTTTCCTCCATTCGCCTGATCAAATCTTGCCGCACTGAAGGATTGCTGAACCCGCCAAAATGTTGTCCTCTTTGTCCGCCAAGCGTGCCAAGGCCTACATTATATCCATAATAACCTTTTGCCCAGGGAAGATTGAACCCTTTGAGGAAACGCGGGTCCAGGAAGGTCTTATTCCCTACATTCTGGACCGGGTCGTCAGAATAATGCAGGATAGTTCCTCTGGGAATGTCATCTGTATCCATAAAATATTCTATAGAGCGTATCCTTCCGGAAGGATAGAGTTCAGCTCTCATCACATCGTCCTCTATTGCGGACAGTTCCTGATCAGCGGTATCCATGGCAAACATAGCAGCCGGAGCATTAAATCTCGCGTCAAAACCGCCTGTTAACCCCGCAGAACCTGTCAGTATTTCAGGCCTGGCCGCTTCTTCACCCCGCGCTGCCGGTGATATGGAAGGTGGAAGCACAACAGGGACATTTATGGTTGAAAGATCAGGTAAAAGCGCTGTCCCGGCTGGTGCTATCCCTATGTCTGAAACGGGCCTGCCAGTGTGTAGATTCTGCAGGCTGCCAATGCAGTGAGCTATAGCCACGGGGATCAGTATCATAATGATGACCGCGCATATCAAAAGAATAAACTTTCGAGGTTTGCTCCTTTTAATATCTAATAGGTTTGCCATGAACCTGCCTGACCGTGAATTCGCCGTGTTCTCAACAATATACGCGGACTTTGATAACACTCGTGTATAAGGAAGCGCTTCCGGGAAAAGAGTTCTGAACGCTTTAAGCACTAAGCGAAAATCTTTCAGGCCCTCTTTTCCGAGTCTTTCGCGGGTGAATTTTTTGTCAAATTTTCCTGAAACATCACTTGCGGCTTCCACATTCATCGCACGCAAGATGAATTCGTCTGTCCTGGAATCGAATGTCCTTAAATTTTCCCTATAGATCGGGTTATACTGTTCCCTTTTCCCGATCTCTCGCAATATTTGAAGATTTTGTCGCGATGGATTAATGACATACTGTGTTACCGCCTTAAAAGCTTCGTCATTCGCCTCGACATTTTTTCTATGTGAATCTTCAGCTTTTTCAAGCAAGGTATAGACCCTGTCAAGGGCCTTTTGTGCATCTATACCCCATTGCTGATCAATATGATCACTTACAGCTTTTGCGATCAGGCTGTCTATGTCCAGTGCTTGGACGATCGCCCGGTCCGCACTGAACTCTGAAGTTCGCAGGTCAGTTATGGTTTCCACTGCCCTGCGAAGGTATTCCGCGGAATTTTCCTTTTCCTCCGCGCCTGCAGTGAACTTGTCATACAGCTCATAAAGTCTTACGCTATCTTCGGACGACAGATCTTCGAAATGTTCTGAATAAGCACCGGAAAATACGTTATTTTCCAGATAATCCGATAGATCGAAAAGCTCCCTGTCTTTGGCCTCCCTGGTCTTCAGCTTATTAAATCCATATATGCGCTTGATGACTTCAGAGAACTCGTCTAATTCCATCAACTCCCTGGAATGCTTTGAAGCCAATAAAGGCACGCCCTCATATTTCTTCTCTTCGGGTATTAAAAATTTGTCGTAAAAAAACCTTGCCAGTTCCCATACTTCCTCGTCTGACATCTCAGGTTCCGCCATTATTGCTGAATGGCCTATAACCGCATTAGTAAGACATCCTCTTAATCCATACTGCGCGGTGTCATCGTTCACATCCAGCCCATAGTTATCAAGAAATCTGATCGTATCGACTATGGACTTGTACTCGCGCCCTAGAACCCTGGGATTCATAGAAAGACCGGCATATTTAAATAATTCGACCTTTCTTGCCATTTCTTCAAGCTCTTTATCAAAATTGCGGTCAGAACTTGAGACTCTATATGTCGCAAGCGCTCCACTCCTTCTCAACTCATATACTTCCAGGCTGTCAGGCGTTACCAGCTTCAGCATTCCTTCACTCACTCTTGCCCCGTGTTCTTCCAGCAGCTCTATCTTCCCGACCAGCTCTTCATCAAAAAACAATTCAGGTATCACTGGCAAGTTGTGCTTTGCCAAAAGTTCCATCTTCTTTTTCAGAACTTGGCTGCCCATTTTCTGCAGCAGGTTCCTCTTTTCTTCATCCTCCTTCAGCTGATACAGGGAATCAAAAGGCATGCCGTTCCTTCTCAGGGTAAGCATTCTGGTGAGATAATCGTAAAGCTGCTGTTCCCTGATAGGGTTGCTTTTTTCGGTATCGTATAAATTATCAAGACATTCTTTATCTTCATCATTGAGAATCTTCTCGCGGTCCAGACCTTCTTCCTGGAGGGTATCTACTAAGGAGGGCAAATGCTCATAAATATAAAACGTGTCTTCTCTCCCGGAGAGAATATACGTCAAAGTGAACAGAAATTCGCCGAAATTTGCGAAGATCTCTTTTTTTAATGACGGAGGGGCCTTATTAAGATGTCCCTCTGCCTTCTCATGCATTAATACAAGAGCAAGAGCTGCGATCGGCCCATTAGCCACTTTTTCCCGCACATAGATCATTCCATTTCCTGTATAGGCATACGGACTTTTAACCCCATCCCAGTCTGTCCCTTCCACTATCTGGACTTTGTCTTTGTACGATAACCCCAGGATGGATACACATCTGTTTTGTAAGAACTGCTTATCCCTCATTGGTCCTTTTGACCTCAACGCGGAATGCAATACACCGTACTTGTAGATCAGGTAAATGGAGAATATCCCGGTTATCCCCGCCAGTGCAATTGTAAAGGTAATAATGTTGAAAATCGCTAATGCGATGCCCGCCACAGCTGCTACAAACGATGTCATTCCTTCTGGTTCCTTCTTAAAGCGTCTATCAGGGTCTTTAAAGAATGTCTCATCCAACCTTTCAAATATCCTCTCGAATCTCTCGGAGATCCTGAATTTTCTGTCCACCAAATAAAGAGGGCCGATCAATATACCCAGCCAGGCACCAATACTCATAAGGGAAAAAAGCTGGCGCTGACTTAGATAACTCTGGTACAAGTTTGTAAGATCCGCATCTATGTGTATTTTCCTCATGAATTGCCGCTGGGCCCGGAATGAATTTCTCTCATATGAAGGCACTCTATCAAAAAGCATTCCCGGGATCTCCTGTATCCAGCACAATATTGATTTGAATGCCTGCCATAAGCTTGTCGGGAATTCTTTATGATGTTCCATTTCATGCCGGAATATCCATGCTGATGCAACCGCGCCTCTGCCTTTCTTAATTGATATTTTCGCCCCCCGGAGATTTTTGCTGACAAGGCCGAGGAACCTGTCGCCTGAAGTAGCGCCATCAAACCAATTCGTCTCAACAATTACTGCACGGACATTCCATTTCTCCGAGTATCTATACGCTTCGGGATCAAGGACCTTCAGGACGAACAGTGCTTTCTGTAACTCTTCTATCCCAAATCCATACTCATCTACTTTGCTTTTCATATAATCGGGTAAAGCGTCCTTATCCATACCCTCCCAGATGTCATCCACTATCTTATTAAGTCTTTCAACACGGCGTTCCGGCATGCCCTGGTTTTTCCGATCATCCAGCCTCAACACATTACCCTTTTCAAAATGGGATCTGAGCATCAGTTCATCTTCCCCGGGAGACAAATTTTTCTTTATACTTTTGAAGTGAGCCGTCTCACTCATTGCCTCAAAATATTGCTCGAACCCGCTTCGCAACATATTTTCATACTCCAGGAATTTCCGTTCCCGATTTTTGCGCATTTCCTCCAATTCTTCCTGCACGCGCAAGGGGTCCTTAAAAAGCCCCATCAATACTTGCTCTTCCTCTTCTGCGACTGATACTACCGCCGGTGGTGGGACAGGTTTCTGGAGATAAAGCGGCCCAAGAAATAAGGCGAGGATAAGAAAGACCAACGCAATGTGCAGATATCCGGCCTTATACACGATCCTGTTTAAAAATGGATGGCTTCGGACACTGTCAAAATGACCTGTGACCCTTCCTGTGAATCTCAGCGTGATCATGCCAATACCAGTTAAAGCAAAAAAACCGATAAGCGTTGGCATAAGACCCACAACAACACAACCCGTAATAATAAGCCCCAGTCCTCCGAGCAACACCATTAATGCAGCAATGGGCCCGCCGCCTTTTTCCCACGATTCATCTACACCTGATCTGTCTTCTGGTTTTTCTTCTGCGGCCCGCTTATCTTCAATTTCTTCTCCGGAAACTACTGTTTTACCCCCAATACCTCTCCCTTCTTCGGACCTCAATTCTTCTTCAAGCTCTTCAATCGATATCCCCCGACGATCATTAAAAGAAAAATGGCATCTGATAATAAAAGCATCTACCTCTTTGGCCAGTTCGGGATCATTTTCCCAGTCGGGTGGTAACCCTTGCGACATTAGTATTCTTATGATATCTTCATACTCAACATCCCATCTCCCTTCCAGTCGGGCAACTACTAGATCCGTGAGCTCCTCGGACCGCAGTTCTTCTTCGCCTATTCTTCCCGGAATTTCGCCCGCGTCACTATCTTCGGCGGTAAAACCAGCGGGAGCTGTTTCCTCGTCTGCCTCGGTCGCCATTCTTCCATCTATGATCCTCCTGTGTTTTCCGGTGACCTCGGCCGGTTTATATATACCACCCTCCTCTTCTATCGCCATGACTGCCTTGCCTCTATAGACAATCAGCGCTGTTGCTCCTATTTTTTCGATTCGCGCGGTGTTCAACATATCGGAAAGATCCTCGGGATCTACTGGCTCAGAGCTCATTGCATCTAACCTCTTTCTGTCTCCCTGCAATTCGCCATACTTCACGCGGTACGCTTCGATCCATAGTTTTTTAAGCCCATCGAGGTCTTTCTCGCCGCCTAACACCGCCGCTCCCAGCGCAAAGAAGATCCCCTCTTTGAATTCGTTCAGGTTACCCCCTGCTGAATGAAAATACGCTTCGACGGCCAGCTGATATTTGTCCGCTGCCAGGAGCTTCTGATATGGCTTCTTTTTATTGGTCAATATAGCGATGTACGGCCTTTCCACATCTTCTGCGAATTTTGGCACTACCACAAGGTAGGACAGTCCCTTTTCTTTCATCAATTTCGTAAGCCCGCTGGTATGGTAACCTCCGGTGACAAGCGCTGAAACCCGCCTGCCCTCGGACCTCATCCACTTGACAGTATTCGCGATCATTACGCGGTTGCGGCTTTCGGCAATATCATAAAAGCCAAGCGCTTCATCGATCCCTGAAAACATCTCTGAGACATCAAACCCTCCCTCGACCCGGACATCGTATTTATGGCATTTCTCTTTTATGAAACCAATATACTTATCAGCGCGGTATTGTCCGCGGTAATTCCTGATAAGCCCCGCGTCCTCGTTTGTCAATTCCATTGAATAGAGACGTTTAAGCATATATGTCATTATCATTATCTCGTACAGCTGTCTTTCGTCACTGTTGCGATAAAGCTTTTCCCTTATCGCCTCCTCCAGAAGACCTACCTCTCTAAATAAACCGAATATCTCTATCGTTTCGTAAAGCGAAATATACTCTGTATATAAGACGAGATTTTCAAATCCTTCTCTATCTATCCTGTGATCTTCCGCTAAAGCTGCGAGGTAATTATGAAATTCCGCTCCGGATATCCTTCCCTCATTGAATTTAACTGACTCTAGTACCAGCTCCTCCAGCTCAGTCTTGTTGAGGCTGCCGCTCAATACTTCCATGAGCTTTCTTCGCTCTATGTTAGCCTCGATGAAATCTATTTTCTTCTCCATTTCTATGGTCTTAAGCAGTTTTTTAAGCTCGGCATATTCGCCAGTATCAATTCCGCTCTTTCGCGCAAGCTCCCCCACCTCTTTCCAGTATTCGGTGAAACTTTTCTCGCCTAGCCTGTGCGCCCAGGCGTTATCATTCAAAATCCGCAGCTCATTCGAACATGTCCGGCTCTCAAGTGACTTCAACTGCTCGATGAATTTGTTGACATTGCCGACAAGCCGCGCGCGTTCCTCTGCTACACTACAAAAACTTTCAATATTCTTTCGATATAGTTCATTGTCTTCTATCCCGTAAAGCGGTATATCGCCCTGGTCCCGCATAACCGTAAAGAATTCCGCGGCACTTAACCTTCCATCGCGCATAAGAAAATCAGCGGTATCCCTTCGAATCTTTCTGTCCGGAATGGCTTGAAGGATTGAAGCATCCAAATACCCTTGCGCCCCCTCAAGAGTTATGAGACTTAGATCATAGTCCTTGACCAGTGTATTAAGAATTTCTACTATGGAATACTGCGCAGATAGTGACGCGTGCGAATCCTGGATATGGATGATGATGTCATCGTTCTCACCTTCAATGGAAACCTCTTTCATCCGTCCTATTCCATAAGGGATGTCCATATCAACATTTTCAAGCTTCTCGTTTCTTCTGTGCTGATGTCTTCGCGCCATGCCGCCCCAGAGCGGTTCGCCCCCCTGGGCCCAGACGATCTGCTGGTGTAAAAAGAGTATTGTTATAGCTACGGAGATTATTTTAACTAATTGTGACCTTTTCATTTTGGAGATAGAGATCTGACGGGCCGTTGTTACGGATCGCGAGATTTCTGTATATGTTCTGTGCGCTGAGTTGGGCATTCCTCTTCCTTAATGATTGTGGCTTTAACTAACTATTTATTGTATTAATATTATATCACGCCAATGCGATTAGTCAATATGTAAATATCTACAAATTTTATAGGTTAACACTGCTACGATTCCTTATAAGGAGTTTTTCCGTTTTTTCTGGATTGGAAGGATTAACCTACGCAACTATAGGGTCTTACGTAAAAATGAAAGTGGAGCCCCTTTAAACTGAAGTCAGCGGCTCCTTTTATCACGGGGTTCCGCGCGGGGCGGAACCCCGCACCGAAAGCCATTCATCCACGGGCTCTAAAGCCCGTGGCTTTCTGGTGCGCGGGTGAAATTGTTCTGTATGAGGCATAAAAAACGGGGAAACTGCACTCCTTAATATACTGTTTACATCTCAAACTTTGCTATGATAAGATATATCAAATGGGAGGAGAGAAAAATGGCCAGAAAATATGAAACACTAAAAGATGATGCGTTAAGATCTGCCGTTGGATTGATGTGCATTTCAGCGCGTACAGCGCCGAAAACAAGAGGAAAAGATAATCTTATCGTCATCGCACTCAATAACTCCGATAAAAAGAACGTGATCAGCCGTATGAAAAAAATCGCTGAGAGAGACGCAAGGCCAAGCTGCGCCAGGGACGCAAAGACCATAAGATCAATCGATCACATAGTGGTCATCGGAACAAAAAAAGAGCCATTGGGGCTAAACTGCGGTTTCTGCGGGTATCCTACATGCAAAGCTCTTAGCAGGACCCGAGGTATCTGCGCATATAATTCCATTGATCTCGGGATCGCTCTTGGTTCTGCGGCTTCGGTCGCGGGCCGGCTGCATATTGACAACCGTCTTATGTACTCGATAGGCAAAGCCGCCATGGAATGCGGGATTCTAGGCAAAGACGTAGCGCAGGCTATAGGGATCCCGCTTTCTGCTACTGGGAAGAATCAATTTTTTGACAGGACGTGAACGGGAAGAGAAATTATCAGGGTTCGCTTTCGGTCTCCGGTTTTGTGCCAGTTGAAACATCATCAGTCTCTCCAGCCGAAGATCCCCCGGTGGCGCTTTCGTTCATTTCCTCCGCTGGTTTTTCTCCTTCAATCCCCTTCAGGCTAAGAGCTATTTTCTTCTGAACCCCGTCAATATGGATAACCTTGACATTGATCTTGTCCGCGATGTTATACATCTCCTCCATTCTCTGCGAAGGAGCAAGGTCCATCTCAGAAACATGCAACAAGCCCTCCAGATTCTTTTCTAATTCCACGAACATGCCGAAATTAGTGATATTGGTTACCGTACCTTCACAAATTGTGCCCGACTCGTACCTTCTGGTAATGTCGTCCCATGGATCCGGGACAAGCTGCTTGACTCCCAGGGCTATCCTGCGGTTCTGCTCATCAACGCTCAATATGATCGCGTCCAGATCATCTCCCTTTTTCAGGATTTCCTTTGGATGATTTACCCTTTTTGTCCAGGAAAGGTCAGAAACATGCACCAATCCTTCAATACCGGGTTCGATGTTGACAAAAGCACCGTAGTCGGTCAGGGTGTTTATGGTCCCCTTGATCCTGTCTCCGACATGGTAGCGGTCTTCTACCCCTTTCCACGGGTCTGCCTCCAGCTGCTTCATGCCCAGGGATAATTTCCTGGAATCCTTGTCCACCTTCAGGACTTTGGCCTCTACATTGTCTCCGACCGCGAATCTTTCGCTCGGGTGATTGTATTTCTTCGCCCAGGAAAATTCTGAGATGTGGATAAGTCCTTCGATCCCTTCTTCCAGCTCCACGAAAACCCCGTACGGCATAATGTTAACGACTTTACCAGGAACAACGTTCCCTTCGGGATATTTTGATTCTATGTTTTCCCATGGATTCTGTGTTTTCTGCTTTAACCCAAGGGAGACCTTCATGCTCTCTTTGTCAAAATCCAGTATTTTGACCTCGACTTCATCCCCTATGTTCATTATTTCACTCGGGCGCGTAACGCGCCCCCAGCTCATGTCCGTGATGTGAAGAAGCCCGGTTATGCCGCCACCGATATCGATAAAAGCTCCGAAATCCGTTATATTACGCACCACTCCCTTTACGATGTCATCCTTGTTCAGGCTTCCTAATATCACCTGCTTTTCTTCTCTGCGTTTTTCTTCCACTATTTCTTTGCGGGATAGAACGATGTTCTTCCGCGGGATGTTGATCTTGACTATCTTAAAGGTGTATGTATTCCCCACGAGATTATCGGCTCCGCCTGCTTCCTGCATGGCTGAAAGACTCGCCGGAAGAAAGGCTTCCATGCCTATATTCACCATGAAGCCTCCCCTGACTTTTCTTGATACTTTGCCTTCCACAGAATCGCCCTCTTTGTTATTTGTTACGATATGCTGCCACCCCTTAAGCTTTCTCGCTTTTTCATGGGAAACAACCACCATTCCCATATCGTTCTCTTTGGTCTCGATCAGGACATCCAGCTTGTCACCGACCTTGAGTTCTTCAGGTTTAAATATCTCTACCTTGTGGACAATGCCTTCGGATTTATAGCCAATATCGACAAGAATATCCTTTTCACTTATCTGGACGATAGTGCCTTCCGTGATATCCCCCTCTTTTATTTCGGAGATACTCTTTTGGTATAACTCTTCCAGCTCTTCTCTTTTAATCTCTCCTTTATCCTTTCCTATTCCCACCTTAACCAACTCCTTTTGACAATATTTTCGACTTAATATTCTACCGTTTTTTTCGCAAACATGCAATAAATTTATGCTGTTACCGTCTCCTTTTCCGAAACCTCTTTGGTAGCCACAATACGATCCATGACCACATTGGCGAAAGAATCGTAATCCTTCCCCCCAATACCGCAAGATAAAAACTCTTCCGGCGTAACGGGTTTGCCGACATATACATTGATCCTGGCCCCGAGGCGAACGTTTTTCCCTTTTGCCATTGCTTCTGCAGTTCCATCTATGTAAATCGGGAGGACCGGGACTCCTGCTCTGGCTACAAGAAACCCTATTCCCCTCTTTGCCTCCTGCAGGCTTCCGTCCTCAGAACGGGTGCCTTCGGGGAATATAGCGACAGAACGCTTCCGCTTGATCCTCTCAAGCGCCTCCCGAAGGCTCCTGACGCTGCTGCTGCCGCGGCTCACTTCCACGCATCCGACCAGACGGCACCAGGCCCCCAGCAATGGCTTGTCGAAAAGTTCTTTTTTCGCCATGAAATCTATCGTATCTTTATCACAAGCCATGCCGATAAGGGGAGGATCGATATAGCTGGCATGGTTGGAAGTCACTATGTATGGCTGGTCAGGGACATTCTCTTTCCCAAAGATGCGGACTCTCCAGAAAATCCTTAAAGTGTATGCTAAAATAAGCTTGGATATGTGGTACCAGTAAAAATTTTTATCTCTTTTCTTCAACATACCTTATAATCTTTGTTACGACCTGGTCGATAGAAAGACCGCTGGTGTCAATAAAAAAAGCATCTTTCGCCTTTTTAAGCGGACCTATCTTCCGGGTCTTGTCGGAATGGTCTCTCTGTTTTAGATCTTCCTCCACTTCCTGGCGCGAGACCGGATTGCCTTTCACATGAAGTTCGGCAAGACGGCGCTCCACCCTTTCCTCAAAAGAGGCGTCAATATAGACCTTGTGCCCGGCATCGGGAAGGACCACAGTGCCTATATCCCTGCCCTCCATGACCGAGCCATTCATGTCTTTCACCATCTTCCTCTGTAGATCCACGAGATTAGCCCTGACCCCGCGGATCTTAGCGACATGTTTGACGTTCCGTGTGACCTCCATGCGCCGTATCGCTTCAGAGACATCTTCGCCGTCCAGCATTACCCGTATGGTCGTCCTTTTTTCATCTGACGGCAGAAGTTTAAGGTCCAAAGTCGCGGAAAGTTTTATGATCTCTTCCTCGCTGGCAAGATCTATGTTGTTCCTCATGACCTTTAACGTAAGCGCGCGATACATCGCGCCTGTATCGATATATGCGTATCCCAGTCTTTCGGCCACAAGCCTGCTTACCGTGCTTTTGCCGCTTCCTGCAGGACCATCAATGGCGATCGCCCTGGCGCGTTTAAAAAATCCCATCCCTTGCCTCTTTGCATCTCCTCAATTTCTCCTCAAGGCCCTTCCCGTCTTTTCGCCGGATGGCGTCTTCGATACCAGAAAGGACTTCCCTGAAACGCTCAATAGCCCTAAGGACACCCCCTCGATTGCTCATAAAAATACCTCTCCACAGGACAGGATCAGCCGAAGCTATTCTGGAAGTGTCCTCAAATCCCGTCGCCATGAATTTTTCGTATTCCTCGCGTTGAACGCCTGCCAGAGAATAAGCCACTGCATGAGGGAGATGGCTGGTAAACGCGATGATCTCATCATGTTCTTCAGGAGACAGAACTTCTGTCTCTGCTCCCATATCGTTCCACAGCTCTTTCACCTTCAACAGGTCTTCCTCGATCGTTGACCTCCCCCTGGTCAAGACACACAATGAACCATGGAAAAGATCCCCTTTCGCGTGCTCGACTCCGGACTTCTCCGATCCGGCGAGAGGATGACCGCCCACAAAAGAAAATCTGTCCCCGAATCCTTCCGCCAGCTCGACGATCTCTTTCTTCGCGCTGCCTACGTCAGCAACTATAACTCCTCCGTCAAGGACTTCGGCCAGATCTCTCAAAACATCTTTTATTACTGGAACCGGAGTGGCAATGAAGATCATATCCGCTCCGGCGGTCGCTTCCGGATAATTATTGACATATCCCGTTGTCAAGACATCCATCTTTATCGCCCTGTCAAGTGAGGACTGTCTCCGGCACACTCCAGCCACCTCATCTGCTATGCCTTTCTCAAGGAGGGCCTTACCGATCGATCCACCGATGATCCCCATCCCTATGATAACGACCTTTTTCAGCTTCATGTTGTCTCCACGTATTCGCAAAGTAGTTCCTAGTTCAGAGTTCACGCCCCACCGCGGCTGCCACTTTTAATATCTCTCTCATCATCCCCTCGAATTTCACCGGCAAGAGCGACTGGTGCCCGTCAGAAAACGCATCCTCTGGACTGGGATGCACTTCCACAAGAAGCCCGTCAGCTCCCGCGGCAATGGCGGCCCGCGAAGCTGCCGAGACCAGCCCCCATCGCCCCGTGGCATGCGACGGATCCACCACTACCGGCAGGTGGCTCAGGCTCTTCAGCGCAGGCACGGCGTTTATGTCAAGCGTGAACCTGGTGAAAGTCTCAAACGTCCGTATTCCCCTTTCGCACAGGATGACATTAGAATTCCCACCGGCAAGAATATATTCAGCGCTCATAAGCAGCTCCACGATAGTGTTTGCTATGCCCCGCTTCAGCAATACCGGTTTTGTCGTTCTGCCGACTTCTTTGAGCAGCTCGAAATTCTGCATGTTCCTTGCCCCGATCTGGATTATATCCGCATACTTCATGACCATCTCAATGTTCCTGGTGTCCATTAATTCAGTTACAACAAGGAGACCTGTCTTCTCCCTGGCTTCGGCTAAATATTCAAGCCCTTCCTCTCCAAGCCCCTGAAAACTGTACGGGCTTGTCCTTGGCTTGAATGCGCCTCCCCTCAATACTTTTGCGCCGCCCTTTTTGACTATCGCAGCGATGTCTAAAAGCATATCCCTGCTTTCCACGGAGCAGGGCCCGGCCATAACAACTATTTTTTTGCCGCCTACCATCACCCCACCGCCGATGTCAACTTCGGTAGGCTCAGGCCTGTATTCCAGTGACGCGAGTTTATACGGTTTTAATATCGGCATGACCTTCTCGACACATGGTATTCCTTCAAGCGGCTGGACCCGCAGGACATCCTCCTCCCCGATAACGCCTATGATCTTCCGTTCCACGCCTTCTGACAACCAGGGTTTGAGCCCCAGCTTTTCGATCTTCTCCATTATGTGGTCTATTTCTTTCTTAGTAGCCTCTGGTTTCAGGACTATGATCATGTCTGTCTCCTCGTTAAAATAGTTGTAAGTGGTAAGTTATAAGTACAGAAGAAGGACACCATCCAACTTGCAACTTATAACTTACAACCGCGGAATATCCCTCACCGCGTCTTTGAGCGCTCTGAAAAATACTTCGTTTTCCTCTCTAAGTCCGATATTGACCCTGATGAACCCATCGATCCCCCATGACGTCATCTCCCGCACTATAACGCCGCGCTTCAAAAGATAGCTGAATACTTCCCTGGAATCGCGTCCAGCGTTCACAAGAACAAAATTCGTGCGGCTGGGAATATATGTTAAGTCCATCCCGTCAAACTGCGAATAAAATTTTTTCTTTTCTTCGCGGACAAGGGCCAACGATCTATTTAAATGGCCTTCTTCCTTGAGCGCCGCTAGCGCCGCCGCCTGAGCAAGTGAATTTACGTTAAACGGCTCCCGCACCTTGTTAAGCACTTCGATTATATCCTTCCGGGCGAGACCATACCCTACACGCAATCCCGCCAGGCTGTAAGCTTTGGAAAAAGTGCGGGTTATGATAACATTTTTATCCTCCCTGTTGATCAATTCCAGGGTTTCTGGATAGTCATCACCTTTGGCGAATTCACCGTAAGCTTCATCCAGGAAGACAACTACTCCTTCGGGGACTCTCTGCATAAAATCATCCATTTCATCTTTGGTGACATAACTTCCCGTGGGATTATCCGGATTAGAGATGAACACGATCTTTGTCCTGTCCGTAATCGCCCCGGCCATGGCTTTAAGATCATATCTGAAATCCTTCATTGGCACAGTCCGGACATTTGCCTCTTCGACAAGGGAGGCGATGTTGTAAATGAGAAACGTCGGATGGGCAATAATGACCTCCTCATCATGCCTTAGCATCGCGCGAAGGGCTAGAACGATCACCTCATCGGACCCATTGCCGAAAATAACGTTATCCCCCGATATCGAAAGCTTTTCGCAGAGAGCCTGCCTTAAATAGAAACAGCCTCCGTCAGGATACCTGTTCACCTCTCCAGCGGCTTCGGTTATTGCGCGCACGACTCCGGGAGGAGGCCCTAACGGGTTCTCGTTTGATGCCAGTTTAATAACATTGTCCAGTTCAAGTTCCCGCTTTACTTCCTCGATCGGTTTTCCGGGAACGTATGGTCTCACCGCTTCCAGATGTTCTTTCCAGAGTTTCTTCATTTTTTCTGCTTGTTCATTTTGCCCTAGGGTAAGATCCGAGTATTTTGATGAAATCACATTTATCCTGCACCTTCTTCAACGCCCTCTCGACCTTTCCGTCCATGCAATGGCCTTCCATGTCCACAAAAAAATAATATTTCCACGCTTTTAGTTTGGACGGCCGGGATTCGATCTTGGTGAGATTTATACCAGCCTTTTTGAATGGAGTGAGCATGTCGTGTAAGACGCCGGACCTGTCCTTTACCGAAAACATTATGGATGTCTTATCGTCGCCGGAAGGGCTGCTCATGTTCTCCCCGATCACCAGGAACCTTGTAACATTGTCCGCCGAGTCTTCGATAGACCTTGCTACCACCTTCAGATCATACCTTTTGGCCGCCAGGTCGCTCGCGATACAGGCCGAAGTAGGATGTTTGCCCGCGATCTCAGCAGCCTTAGCTGTTGATGTCGACTCTTTGAGCTTCGCCCAGTACAGGTTCTTTTCAAGCCAGCCGCGGCACTGAGCGAACACCTGTGGGTTCGAATAGACCCTGGCGATCGATCTGGCGTCATCGTTCTTGCTTAAAAGGCTGTGCCTTATCCGCAGGCAAGCTTCAGAGCATATCATCAGCGGAGAATTCGCGAACATATCCATTGTATGGCTTACCGCTCCCTCGATAGAGTTTTCTATCGGCACCACGCCATAGTCCGCGTTCCCTTTCTCGACTTCGCGGAATACATCCGATATGTTGTCACATGACAGGTAAGTTACGCTGGCCCCGAACTTTTTTATCGAGACCTGATGAGTAAAGGTCAGTTCCGGCCCAAGATACGCGACGACCAACGAATGCTCGAGCGAAAGACAGGCTGACATGATCTCCCTGTATATCGCTGTTACTGATTCATCCGTGAAGGGCCCTTTATTCTTTTTACTGATCTTTCTGTAAATAAGACTCTCTCTGTCCGGAGAATAGATGGGCTGCTTTTTTGCCTTTTTTATCTCGCCTATGTCAAAACTGATCTTCCCCCTCCTGTTCAGCAGTTCTATTACGCGGCTGTCGATCCTGTCGATCTCTTTTCTGAGATCCTTAAGTCTGTTCTTTCTCATAATATCACACCCTTTTACTTGCTCTCGGCACTGTGGTCTTGTTGTGTTTCTTCTACCTCGACCTGGTCACGGATTTTCCCGTAATCCAGGTCTTCTTCACTGAAGTCACGCAACGCCGGCAGATCATCCAGGGAGTTCAATCCGAATAATTCCAGAAATTTCCCCGTGGTCCCGTAAATTAGCGGTTTTCCCACCGCGTCTTTTCTGCCCCTTATCTGGATAAGGTCTTTTTCGAGAATGGTCTTGAGTACCCCGCCCACGTTAACGCCGCGGACCTTTTCTATTTCGGCTCGCGTGACCGGCTGCTTGTACGCGATGATAGCAAGAGTCTCGAGGGAAGGACCTGTCAGCCGGTCCGGCTCGGGCTGGTAAAGATTGCTTACCCATGGCATGTATTCCGACTTCGTGACGATACGGCACTTCCCAGCTATTTCCGCGATATTGAAAGCTCTATCATCCCGGCTGTACTCTTCTTTTAAATGGCTGATCCCTTCCTCTACTTCCCCGTATTTCACATCCCCTATTATTTCCTGTATCTCCTTACGGCTTAATCCTGACTCGGAAACGATCAGCAGCGCTTCGATAATATTTTTAATTCTCTGAATATTCTCCATTTATTACCTGTCGTTTAACCCCACGTCTGTTCGTAGTTGGAAGTTCGTACTTCGTAGTTAATAAGTACGCGCAAATATTGCATCTCTCGCCAACTACGAACTCTGAACTATATTAACCAGCTCCGGGTTCCTGATAATTTCGATCTCGCCGAAAAAGGTCTTCTGCGCAGCGATGATCTCTCTGAGCTTCATGAGTTCTAGTATCGCCAAAAAAGTCGCGATTATTTCGTCTTTGCTTGCAGCCGCCCTGAACAGTTCCAAAAAACTTATACTGGGCTTTCCGGCAAGCATGTGATATATATAATGGATCTTATCGCTAACGCTAAACTTGTTCTTTATTACCGCATGGAACTTCTCTTTTGGGATGTTCTTCAGGACCTTTCTGAACGCGCTTATCAGATCGAACAGGCTGGCCTCGAAATACCCCTCTTCTTCACCCGCAAAAAACTTCTCTTTTTCGCCGCTTCCTTTACGCAGGAATATCCCTTTGGTCTCATCCCTCATCTCCTGCAGCCGCGCCGACGCTTCTTTGAATTTTTTGTATTCCAGCAGTTTCCGGACAAGCTCTTCCCTGGGGTCTTCCAGTTCTTCCTCTTCCTGGCCTTCCTCGGGAGGCAGCAGCATCTTGCTCTTGATATGCATCAGGGTCGCCGCCATTACCAGAAACTCTCCGGCTATGCTTAGATCGAGCAGCTTCATAAGCTCCAGATAAGCCAGATACTGTTCGGTGATCCTGGCGATCGGTATATCATAGATATCGATCCGCTCTTTTTTGATCAGAAATAACAACAGGTCCAGCGGACCTTCGAAGAAATTAAGTTTGACCTTGTATGTCATCGATCATCTCTCCCTGATCACCCGATTACCTGGTGAAGGCATTTTTTGACCTTGATCATGGTTTTTTTTGCGATACTGCGGGCTTTTTCAGCGCCCTGGATCAGGATCTCATGAACATACTCGTCTGACAGCCCACCCCTCACCTCCCGGATCGGTTCCAGAAATCCGTTCAAGGCGACGCTCAGCTTCTTTTTCACCTCTACATCCCCGACTTCGCCCTTTTTATAACGCCTCTTGAGATCAGCGACCTCTTCCCTGTTCGGGTTAAAAAGATCGTGGTAAACAAACACGGGGTTCCCGTTCACTTTGCCGGGAATATCGGCGCGAACCCTGTCGGGGTCGGTATACATGCTGTAAACTTTTTTTCTGACCATATCAGGGTTGTCCGAGAGCGCGATGAAATTATTATAACTTTTGGACATTTTCCTGTTATCCAACCCCACCACTCTGGAAGTCTCTGTCAGCATTGGTTCCGGTTCTTCAAATATCTGTTTTTTGTAAAGCTTATGGAATTTCCTTATTATTTCCCTGGCCAGTTCCAGGTGCGGCAGCTGGTCCACTCCCACGGGAACATAATGCGCGTTATAAAGAGCTATATCCGCGGCCTGGAGAACGGGATACCCCAGAAATCCGTAAGTAGCGAGCATGCGGCCTTTGATCTCCCTGAGTTGTTCTTTGTATGTTGTACAGCGCTCCAGCCATCCCAGGGGTGTCAGGAGCGAGAACACCATTGCCAGCTCAAGATGTTCCGGTACCATGCTCTGGATGAAAATTACGCTTCTTTCAGGATCTATGCCACAGGAGATCCAGTCCTTGACGATCTCAAAGCTGTTCTGTTTAATGTCAGAAGGCTTTTCGTACTCGCTCATCAGGGCGTGCCAGTCAGCTACCATGAACAGGCAATCATACTCTTCCTGGAGTTTGACCCAGTTATTCAACGCCCCTAACAGGTGTCCCAGATGAAGCTTGCCGGTCGGCCTCATCCCGCTTAAGATATTCTTCCGCATACCGCCTCTTTAGCCCTATTTCTCCAGTCTTCTTGCGACCTTTTCGATGATATAAGCCTCGATAATATCACCGGAATTCATATTATTGAAGTTATGCAGTGATATACCGCACTCGAATCCTTCTTTAACTTCCCTGACATCGTCCTTAAACCTTCTCAAAGACGATATTTCGCCCTTAAAGATCACCTCTTTGGCCCTCTTCACCCTTATACGGTCCTTGCGGTGAACTACACCCTTGGTTATCATACAGCCTGCGGCCTTTCCGCCCTTCATGGGAAAGACTTCCTTGACCTGCGCTGTCCCCTGCAGCGCCTCACGCTCGATCGGTTCCAGCAGCCCCTCCATCGCGGCTTTCACGTCGCTTATGGCTTCATATATCACATCATAGATATGTACATCTATTTTTTCCTGTTTCGCCAGAGTCGCCGCTTTTGGCTCGAATTTCACGTTGAACCCGATGATAACGGCGTTGGAGACGACCGCGAGCATAACATCCGATTCATTCACTTCTCCGACCATGCTATGCGCAAAGCTGACTTTGACTTCCTCGGTCGAAAGGTTCTCAAGCGACTGCGTAATGGCCTCAACTGAACCCTGGACATCGGCCTTCAGTATTATTTTAAGTTCTTTGATGTCGCCTCCCAGAACGCGGCTGTGAAAATCTTCAAGGGTGATCCTCTGACTCCCTGTCATCCTGCTTTTCTTGCTCTCGCCCTGCTTCAAAAGCGCCAGGGTCTTTGCTTTCTTTTCGTCCTTTACGACAAAAAATTCATCTCCGGCTTCGGGCACCCCCTGCAGGCCGAATATCTCGACCGGGGTGGACGGCGGGGCTTCTGTCATGCGTTCACCGCGATCATTGATCATCGCCTTTACTTTCCCATAGTAAATACCGCTGAAGGTTATATCCCCAACCCTTAAAGTGCCGTTTTTTACCAGAACCGTAGCAGCCACCCCGTGCCCCGACGTTTTTTTGCCTTCTATCACCACGCCCCTGGCTCTCAGGCCGGGATTTGCCTTTAACTCAAGAAGTTCTGTTTCCAACATGAGCATTTCAACAAGATCATCTATACCCTGCCCCGTTTTTGCCGACACTTCCACCACAACGGTTTTTCCGCCAAGATCTTCAGCGACAAGTTTCTCCCGTTGCAAAGCTATCTTCACTTTATCCGGATTAGCTCCCGGGAGATCGCACTTGTTGACCGCTACGACGATAGGAACGTCCGCTGCGCGGGCGTGATCAATGGCCTCTTTGGTCTGTGGCATCACTCCGTCGTCAGCGGCGACCACAAGCACCACAACATCAGTAGCGTTAGCCCCTCTCGCCCTCATCGCCGTGAACGCCTCATGCCCGGGCGTATCCAGGAACGTTACCGATCCTTTTGACGTTTCCACCTTATACGCTCCTATATGCTGAGTTATCCCGCCTTTCTCTTTTTTTGTCACCATGGTCTTGCGTATATAGTCCAAAAGGGATGTCTTGCCGTGATCAACATGCCCCATAAAAGTGACAACTGCGGCGCGCGATTCAGTACCGGCTTTTTCCTGTTCCCGGTGTTCCGCCATTAGGTCCTCTTCAATAGTGCGCAGGAGTTCCAACTCATAGCCGAGGTCCTTTAAAAGGTCGCGGACAACAGATTCCTCCAGGTCCTGGTTTATGCTGACCAGTATTTTTTTCCGCATCATATATTGAATAAGATCATTCGGACGTTTATTCACCTTCACGGCCAGGGCCCTGATGCTGATCGGGACCTGCAGCTGTATTTTTTTAAGCTCCGTTCCTTCATAGGGTTTGATCTCCTCGTACGCGATTTCGGTCTTTTTCCCTGCCAGGGTATATCTCGTGGTGACCCTTGTGACCCTCCTGGCCGGCGGCCTTTTCCTGATACCTGTGATAGGCCTTTTGCCTTCCGAACGCGGCTTTTTTTCTTTTTTGTCCGTGACACGGTCCTTCTCTTGCTTCTGGACCTCCTCCCTGCTCTTCACAACATCCTTCACAGCGGCATGCTTTACAACGATAACTTTCTTCATCTCCTTTAGCTGCGGCTTCTTTGCATCCACTGTTTTTGGGGACTTTTTGACTTCCTCTTGGACCTTTTCAGGTTTAGGTGGCGCTGCTTCAGCCTTTTTCTTTTTGGCCGGCCTGGGTTTTTCAGCTTTAACCTCAGCTGTTTTTACCTTCTTCCCGGTTTTCTTCGCGTCCTTTTTCTTTTTGGCCGGCTCTTTGACCTTTTTCTCTGCCTTTCCTTTTCCCTTGACCCGGGGCTGTTTTTCCTCTTTTTTTGTCTTCTTCGCGGCTGGCTTTGACATACCGAGTTTGACGCGCATAAGATCCGCGATCTTATCATCCACACTGCTTTTCTCGTCATCCACTTCCACATAAAGCCTGTTCAGGGCTTCTATCAGCTCCTCGCTCACTACACCAAGCTCTTTTGCCAGATCACGGACCTTTATCGACATGTTTCACCCGCTTTACTGTTCATTGTTCGATTCTTTATCTGAATCTGAAGTTTTCTCCGTTTCCTCTTCTTCCGGCTCTTCCGACGCTTCATCTTCTTCAGCTTCCTCTTCAACCGCTCCCTCTTTTTCGGGAATATCTTCCGGCTCTTCCGCTACCTCTTCTCCGCCTTCCTCTTCACCCGCTTCCTCTGGAGCCTCCTCTTCCACGGAAACGGTTTCGCCTTCAGCCTCACCGGCTTCTTCCTGCTCTCTTATGATATCTTCCATGGCCTCTCCGCATACGGTAATCAATTTTTCCGCGACTTCTTCGGTAATGCCTTCGATCTCAGCCAGTCCCTCGACATCAAGCTCCAACAGCTGGGAGACATTACTACAGTCGGCCGCCTCAAGACGCTTGATGGTCTCTTCATCAATATCAGGAATTTTCGATATCGGAATATCCGTCCCCTCCACCACTACTACGGCTTCGGCCTTGAGTTCCCATCCCAGAAGTCTGGAAGCAAGCCGGATGTTCCTGCCTTTTTTTCCGATCAGCAGGGCCAGCTGGTCCTTGGACACAGTAAGCTTTACCTCTTTATTTTCTCTGTCGATCTCTATATTGTATATTTCAACCAGCCCCACAGCCGCTTTGACATATTCCCTGATATCGTCACTCCAGCGCACTATATCGATCCTTTCACCAGACAGTTCTTTTACTATCTCTTTCACTCTGGACCCGCGCATGCCAACGCATGCCCCTACAGCATCGATCTTTTCCTCTTTGGAATAAACCGCTATTTTTGTCCTCTCTCCAGCCTCCCGGGCTACTGCTTTAATCCCCACTATACCCTGCGATATCTCCGGAACTTCCAGTTCAAACAGTTTTTTGATGAATCCTGG
The DNA here is from genome assembly GCA_964431495.1 of uncultured Planctomycetia bacterium. Lineage (GTDB taxonomy): Bacteria > Omnitrophota > Gorgyraeia > Tantalellales > Tantalellaceae > CAYSJU01. The sequence continues at coordinate 53,080 of CAYSJU010000005.1, read as the reverse complement.
GTTGGAACGGGACATTATGATATGAACTCCCCCTGTCTTCTTTTCGACTTTCAGAAGATACGCCCTTATTATCTCGCCCTGTCGAAACCTTTCACGTGGCATTTGTTCCGACTTGGGGAGTATTGCTTCCGTGTCACTCAGCTCGATTATTATATTCCCTTTCTCGAACCGATGAACTGACCCGCTTATTATCGATCCTTCCATCTGAAGATATTTTTCCGATATTACATCTCGTTCAGCCTCTCTGATCTTCTGTATTATCACCTGTTTAGCTGTCTGAGCCGCTATGCGTCCGAACTGTTCGCTTTTCACTTCTTCATCGCCTTTATAGACCTTGATATCACCTGTCTCCTTGTTTACCTTGACAGTAATATCCTCTTTGGCAACATCCCTCTCGCCGATGATCTTCACTGCCGCGCTTGTCAGCGCGCTTTCTATCGCAGCGAATAACACCTCTTTACTTATGCCTTTCTCTCTCTCCAGTCTTTCCAGCGCCGTCAAAAGTTCCATGCTCATAATCATTCTCCGTAAAATTTTGCTTTTTTCTATATTTCCGCATGAAGCTTGGCATTTGCTATAATTGCTCTCTCTACGCGGATAGTGCTCCCGTCTTTCTTTTTTATAACCACTTTTCCGTCATCGTCCGACTCTAAAAGTCTGCCTACTATCTCCTTTTTGCCGTCAACATGTTCGTGCGTAGTGATCACGACCTCTTTTCCTTCGGCCCAAAGGAACTCCCTGCCACTTTTAAGCTTGCGGTCCAGTCCCGGCGAGCACACATCCAATACATATGGGCCGTCGAACACCCCGCATTTCTCGATCCATGATGTGATGTTCCTGTTGAAGTCGCTACATTCATCCAGCGAAATGCCTCCCTCTTTGTCCAGAACGATCTCCATTAATAAAGAATCACGGCCTTTGACCTGAATATCAACGATCCGATAATTTATCCTCTCGGCTTCTTCGTCAATATGCGTAGTCAGTTCTTTAGGTATATCTTTCTTCACCATTTATTTCTCCTGGGCGGATAAAAAAATAAGCGGGCATAAGCCCACTTATTCATTAATGCACACTCTAACTAAAATACAATATTATTATTAAGATGTCAACACATTAATAATGGCAGGTGTTCAGGGTTTGAAAAGCTTATCGCTTTCGATCCAGCCGATATTAGTAAATGCCAATCCAAGCACAAAGGAATCACTTGTGGCTTTCTTGACCCAAACGACCCTGGCATTGACATCTACAGGCTCATTGTGTGAGGCATTATATATCTTCAGCTTCAGTATCTTTCCTTGTGTGATCAGATTATTGAGCTTGATCCGCACTCCGCCCCTTGACACATCTACAGTTTCTGTCTCGCCTTCGCGCCGCAGTTTATAGGCTTGCGAAGGGTCTCTGTAAATCACCCTGTGTGAAACTTCATACCGATGATATTTTCTTCTTTCCACCATGATGTCTCCTTTGGTGTGATTATAACAGAATTGTTTGCTGTTTACAACTATTTATTATCCTAACAGCAGGCGGGAATCGCACATCATATACGAGCCGCTTCGATCATCTCTTTTGCCACTTGTGCGGCGTCATCCTTGTTTACAAGCGTGGACTTTCCGGTCTTCCGTTCCTTGATCTCGACCTTCCCCTTGTCCAGGCTCCTTTTTCCCACAACAACCTGAAGCGGAAAACCTACAAGAGAAGCGTCTTTGAACTTCACGCCCGGGGATTTATCATCCCGGTCATCCAGTATTACATCGATTCCCGCGCTGACCAACTCTTTATAAAGTCTCTCCGCTTCCTTTACCACTGGCGCATCGTCTTTATTTACAGGGATTACAATCACTTCGCACGGCGCCAGGTTAACCGGCCATATTATCCCTTCATCATCACTGCTTCGTTCAATAAGTGCGGCCAGGATCCTGTTCACGCCAATACCATAACATCCCATCACAGTGAACCGTTCTTTGCCATTTTCATCAAGGAATTTCGCGTTCAAGGATTCAGAATATTTTGTGCCCAACTTGAAAGTGTGCCCGAGCTCGATCGCATTTTTTATCTCTATATTCCCGCCGCATTTCGGGCACATGTCTCCAATTGTGATCATTCTGGCGTCGAGCCATTCACCCACCTTGAAGTCCCTTCCTATATTCACATTAATAAGGTGCTTGTCCTTTACATTTGAACCGGTCACCGCATTGACCATTTCCCTGAGAGCATTATCAGCTAAAACCGGCATATTAAGCCCCACCGGCCCGGAAAAGCCCATCGCCCCACCTGTAGCCTCCATGACTTTTGTCTCGTCAGCCAGCTCAAGGCTGGCAGCTTTGAGCTTGTTCTTTATCTTGGTCCCGTTCGCTTCGTGATCGCCCCTGATAAGCACGGCCACGGGTTTTTCATCTGCCACATAAACAAGTGTCTTTATTATCCTTTTGGGATCCACCTTCAGAAAAGCGCTGATATCTTCGATCGAACTTTTTGAAGGAGTACTTACTTCCGCCATCTTCTCAGGCTTCCCGGCTTCACCGGCCGGCTTTGCAGCGCTTTTAACCGCAGCGACCTCAGTGCTCGCCGCGTAGCCGCAGTCTGTGCATTGGACTATGCTGTCCTCGCCTATTCCCGAAGGCACCATGAACTCATGAGAGACCGCGCCACCCATTAAACCGGAATCCGCTTCAACGGCGAGATACGGCAGGCCACATCTGTCAAATATCCGGCAATACGCACTGTACATCAGATCGTAACTTCTTTTCATTCCGTCTTTATCAACATCGAAGCTATAGGCGTCTTTCATGATGAATTCGCAGCTTCTGATAACGCCGAATCGCGGCCTTATCTCATCACGGAATTTTGTCTGTATCTGGTAAAGGATGAGTGGGAGTTCCCTGTAAGACCTTATGTCTCTGGAAACGAGATCGGTGACGACCTCCTCATGTGTCGGCCCAAGGGCTATTTCCCTGCCATGGCGGTCTTCATACTTTATCATAACATCGCCTATCAGTTCATACCGGCCGGTCTTCCTCCACAACTCCGGAGGCTGAAGCACTGGCATCAGCAGTTCCACTGCTCCGGCTGAATTCATCTCTTCACGTATAATCCTCTCTGCCTTTCGCAGAGACCTGTACCCCATCGGAAGATAGGTATACGCGCCGGCTGTAAGTCTTCTTATTAATCCCGCGCGGGCCATGAGCTTATGGCTTACGGCCTCTGCTTCCTGCGGATTTTCTTTTAATGTCGGGATGAATGACTTCGACCATCTCATATTTGCTCCTCGCCTTTAAATCAGTCCATCGATTTATAACCCCGGTCGATAATCCATCGACCATAAGCCATAGACTATCGACTATTAAGCTCCTCCTCTATCAACGCCAGCAACTCCTCTATAGCCTGATCAACGTCCACGGTCTTCACGATCTCACCTTGTCGGAATAACGCTCCTTTTTTGCTGCCGAATGCTATACCCACATCCGCGCTTCTCGCCTCCCCTGGTCCGTTCACTTCGCAACCCATTACCGCTACGATCAACGGCTTTTTCGTATTGTGCGCCGCGTATCGTGTATTGCGTTCGAGCTTTTCCTGCAGTTCCTTTACGAGCGAAACAAGGTCAACCTGACAACGGCCGCACGTGGGGCAGGATATTATTTCCGTCCCGAAGCTCCTGGCCCCAGCTGAGACAAGTATTCGTCTGGCTGTATCGATCTCGCCTGATGGATCACCCGTGAGAGACACCCTGATGGTGTCACCTATGCCTTCTAATAACAGTGTCCCTATCCCCACACTCGATCTGATGATCCCGTCAACCGGTGGCCCGGCGGCGGTAACGCCTAAATGAAAGGGATAATCACATTCGACCGCCATCTTCCTGTAGACCTCTACTGTAGCGGAAACATCGGAGGATTTGAGAGAAATGATAATATTTTCAAAATTTCTTTCATTAAAATACTCAAGATACTTCAATAAAGAATCCGCCATCATATCGGCCGCGGTTCCTTTTTGGGCCGCCACTTCCGGCAGTGACCCGGAGTTCACTCCTATCCTTATGGGGATATTCTTGTCCTGTGCCGCCGAGATTATACTGTCTATTTCATTTTTTTTAGTAATGTTGCCCGGGTTTATCCGTATCTTGTCAACGCCATGCTTTATCGACTCCAGTCCCAATCTGTAATCAAAATGTATATCCGCGACTATCGGGATATTTATCCTTTTCTTGATCTCCCCTATTGCCTTCGCCTCTTCCATGTGCTGGACGGCCACACGGACAATCTCGCACCCTCTCTTCTCCAGGCTGTTTATCTGTTCACTGGTGGCGTCCACATCGGCAGTATCCGTCTTGGCCATTGACTGTATGCTTACAGGGTGTCCGGACCCTATGTTCACTCCACCGACCGTTACTGTTCGTGTTTTCCTGCGCTTAATCACGTCCCTCGTCCTTCGTCCCTCGTCCCTCGGGTGCATTCTGTCGCTCAGTCTCGTTTTTAAAAAATTTCATCTTCCCCAGCGGCGTGAATTTCATTGCGTCCTGCCAGCTTATTAAAAGCGCGAATGCAATCAACAGCACAAACGCTACCTGAGTTATTGCCTCCCTGACCCTCACGTTGACCGGTTTGCCTCTCAACTTTTCAATAATAAGAAAAACAACATGGCCTCCGTCAAGTATCGGGAACGGCAAAAGATTGAATATCGCCAGGGCCATGCTTATATTGGCCGTTACCAGCAAGAGGGGCACCACCCCCACATGAGCCGCCTGTCTGATAAAATAGGCTATGCCGATCGGTCCGGATGCGGGTGACGTCTTTATGTCTATCCCCCCGGTCAATAAAAGCCATAAAAAGCGATAGGTCATTGCCGTGAGCTGCAGCAGTCTTTCCCCTCCATAATAGAACGCGCGCAGCGGACCGTACGAGACCGGCACTATTTTCTCCCGGTTGCCGATCCCTATCATGGGTCTGGAGATCTTCTGTCCGAATATGTTAGTGACATCTGAAATGGCCGGTTTAACGTGGAATTCTATCAACAGCCCTTCACGCTCAACCATGATATCCAGAGGAGCTTCTCCGGACGACCCCTCTTTGATGGCTCTTAATATGTCCTCCCAGTAGTCTATCTTCGTGTCATTGATCGCCACGATCAGGTCTCCGGCCTCTATGCCGGCTTTTTCAGCGGGATATCCGTTCAGGACCTGCCCTACCTCGTTTGACAAAGTAGGCGCGCCTATCATAAAAATGATACTGAACAATAAAAAGGCAAAGATATAGTTGGTGAGAGAGCCAGCGACCATGACCCAGAAACGGTATCCAACGGGTTTTGCCCCGAACTCATATTCCTTCCCCTGTGCTTCACCGGGATCTTCCCCTGCCATCTTGCAGAACCCCCCGAAAGGGATCAGGGATATCCTGTAATCCGTCTCGGCGATCTTTACCCCGAAAAGCCTTTTCCCCATACCAAGGGAGAACACCTCCACGGCAATACCGGCTTTTTTTGCGGCCACAAGATGACCGGCTTCATGAATAATTATGAGCACGCTGAAAACAATAAATACTATGATCCACGTCAGCAAGACTCCAACACCTCCTTAAGCGCCCACCGCTCAGCTTCAATAATATCTTCGAGCGAAGGATCCATGTTAATTTTGTGCTTATCGACAGCCTGTCTTATCTTTTTCACGATATGCGTGAACTTGATCTTACCTTCCAGAAACAATTTTACTGCCACCTCGTTGGAACTGTTCAGCACGGCCGGCATGGTCCCTCCGGTCCGGAGGGCTTCCAGCGCCATTTCGTAAGCTGGAAAACGCCCGGCATCCAGCTCGGAAAATGACAAATTGCCGATGGAAGAAAAATCTATCCTCGGAAAATCACTGGGAACGATCTCGGGATAAGCAAGCGCTTTCAGAATAGGAAATCTCATGTCCGGGCAGAACAGACTGGCGCTTACGGTCCCGTCTATGAACTCCACCATCGAATGTATTATCGCCTCTGGATGGATGACCACTTTTATCTTGTCCGGAGGCATGTCAAAAAGCCACCTGGCCTCTATAACCTCTAAGCCCTTGTTCATCATCGTGGCGGAATCCACCGTTATCTTTTTCCCCATATTCCACTTTGGATGGGACAATATTTCGTCTATGGAAAGACTGTCAAATTCTTCCTCTCTTCTATCCTTCAAGGGACCGCCACTTCCCGTAATATACAGATTTTCAACCTCTTTTGAGTCCCTTCCGGCCAGACACTGAAGAAGCGCGCTGTGTTCAGAATCAACGGGCAATATACGCCCAGCTCCACGCTTAACGATATCTGATATTATCTTGCCCGCTGAGACCACAGGTTCCTTACTCGCCAGGGCCACCGTTCTGTCGGCTTCCAACGCGGATACCAGGGGCATAAGAGCCGCAGTGCCGGAAATAGCGATAACAACGATATCCGCCATTTCATCTCCGGCTATTTCCCGGAGGGCATCTTCACCGGCAAGGATCTTCGTTTCTCCGCGGATTTTCTCTTTTAGATCCGGGTACAGATCTTTGCTGCCAATGGCCACGACTTCTGGCTTGACCGCCTCTGCCTGTTCGGCCAAAAGGGTCGTATTCTCATTGGAAGAGATCGCCCTTATCCTGAATCTTTCAGGATAAGAGCGGACTACGTCAATTACGTTCCTTCCGACAGAACCAGTTGAGCCAAGTAAAACAATTTTCTTCATGGTTACGATGTATGGATCGTATCGATCGAGCCCGGAGGACTCGCCACTTCCTCGGACGTTTCGTCCTCGGTTAAAGAGACTACCGGCATGCTACTCGCTCAATAGAATGCCTTTATATAAAAATAGAAAACCGGGGCGGTGAACAGGAGGCTGTCTATAAGGTCCAAAAAACCGCCTATATCCGCCAGATATGGTCCGGAATCCTTTGCGTTGCAGTCCCTCTTTATAAGGCTTTCCGCAAGGTCTCCCAGCTGCCCAATGACGGGCAGGATCACCCCCATTAAACACGCATGTAACAGCGAAAAGTGTGTTAAAAACCTTCCTATCGTGATCGAAAGCAAAAAGCCCAGCAGGATGCCGGAGAGTGTCCCCTCCCTTGTCTTGTTCGGGCTGATCCTGGGTATAAGTTCATTCCTGCCAAAGCGAATCCCACCCAGATAAGCTCCGATATCCGTGCCTTTTGTGACGAGAATGAGAAATGCTACAAGATTGGCGCCGTTATCAATAATCCTGAGTTTCACAAAAAATGAGAAAAACCAGCCTATATACAAGAGAGAAAAAAGCGTTACGCTAATCGAAACCAGGTGGTCCCGGGCATTATCCCGCCTGATGAACTGCATGGTAAACATGAATAAGCAGGCGAGCATTATCAGAAGTGTTTCAAGGTTCTTCAGACCGAAAAAGGTGTCCCCCATGAATATCACCACGGGGATAAGGCTTCCGATAGTCGTGCCAAAATACTTATGCACGAATATGTTCCTGTTTTCCACCATCCTAAAAAATTCGAACTGAGCGAAAGCAACAAAGAGGACCACGACCCCGCAAAACAGCCATTCTGGAAATAGATATATCACCGCGATCACGATCGCAATAAGTATCAGGCTTGCAATGGTCCTGCGAAAAAGCTTATTCACCGAACCTCCTGTGCCGTCCGGCATATTCCTCAAGCGCCTTTTCCAGGTCCTGCTCCCTGAAATCCGGCCACAGAACGTCAGTCACGTAGATCTCCGCATACGCGGCCTGCCATAAAAGAAAATTGCTGAGTCGCATTTCACCGCTGGTCCTTATGATCAGATCCGGTTCCGGTAGATCACGAGTGTAAAGAAACCTGCCGAAATCATCCTCTGTCAAAGAGTCAATGTCCATCTTTCCATTTCTAGCTTCCCTGCATAAGGCACGCGCGGCATCAAGTATCTCCTCCCTGCTGCCGTAACTAATGGCTAAAGTGAGAACCATGCCTGTGTTGTTTGAAGTCAACTCCATGACCTTCTTTATCTCATCCCTAAGTGTCTGCGATAACCTCTGCGTCCTGCCGATGACATTGAATTTTATATTGTTTTTCTGCAGCCTCGCCCTCTCTGTCTTTAAATTTTCCTTCAAAAGCCTCATGAGGGCATCCACTTCTTTTTTCGGGCGCTTCCAGTTTTCAGTGGAAAAACTGTAAAGAGTGAGCGCATTTATCCCGAGCTTTGCGCAGGCCTCTGTTACCGCCGCAACGGACTTTGCCCCGGCCCTGTGCCCCATGTTCTTTGGAAGGCTTCTTTTCTTCGCCCATCTTCCATTTCCATCCATTATTATCGCGATATGCCGGGGAATATCCATGATTCGTCCTCGTGAAAAAAGATTATCGTGACGTGTGACTGTTCCGAGATACGGGTATCTGTCGGTCCTATTTAATATTTTTGTCTTTGCCAGCAGCCCTCTCTTCGACAAATTCCGGAAGTATGGCGATCTCGACACGCCTGTTCCTTGCGCGTCCGTCGGGATCATCATTCGACGCTATCGGTCGATACTCCCCGTATCCTGTCGCGGAAAGCCGTTTCGCCGGAATCCCTTTTTTCTCCAGGTAATACAGAACATTTGTGGCTCTGGCGGCGGAGAGTTCCCAGTTCGACTCCCAGTCCGAATATGTTATAGGTACGTTATCCGTATGACCGCCGATCCCGATATTCTTATCCGGGACTTCACGCTTGATAATGGCCGTAACCTTGTCCAGAATAGGAAAGGCCTGTTTCTTAAGCTCCGCCTTTCCGGAATCAAACAATATATTATCTGAAAGCATTATAACAAGCCCTCCGTCGCTCATCCGTATGGAAACCTGGTCATCGGCGATCTGGCTCTTCAATTTCCTTTCGAGCATCCGTTTTACCTGCGTAAATTTTTCCTGTTCTGCCATACGCGCTTCTTCCAGTTCACTTACCTTTGCTTCCAGTTCCTTAATCTTCTTTTTGCTGCGCGGGCTCTGCTTGTAGAAGTTAACCGCACATCCGGACGCAAGGAAACACAACATAACCAATACCGCGGTCCCCGTTAAAACAATCCCCTTAGTCTTCATGGTATCCTCCTTTAATAAAATTCATAATTGAAAATTTTTCTGGCAACAGCAAAGTTGGGGATCTTGGTTGTCCCTATCATTAATTTTAAATTTTTAATTTCAATTTTGCGCTTTTCACTTTTACTTTTGCATTGACATCCTACTCGTATACCAACGTCTGTTTCCTGCTTTTCCCTACCGAAACAAGTATAATATCGGTCCCTATGAGCTCCTTTACCCGTGCGAGATATTTCCTCGCGTTCTGCGGCAGTTCCCTGTGAAGCGTTATCTCGGAAGTATCCTTCTTCCATCCAGGATGTTCTTCATATACGGGTTCACAATCCTCCAAAAAACCCGGGTTACCGGGTATGCTTTGATATAACGCACCTTTGTACCTGTAAGCCGTGCATATCTTTATGGTTTCCAGTTCATCCAGGACATCCAGTTTCGTGATGATCACGCTGTCTATGCCGTTTATATCCACGGAATTTCTTACCAGAACAGAATCAAACCAGCCGCACCTCCGCGCCCTGCCCGTGGTAGATCCAAATTCTCCGCCTTTTGTCCTGATCTTCTCCATAAGAGTCTCGCCGAACTCGGTCGGGAACGGCCCCTCTCCTACTCGAGTGGTATAAGCCTTTACCACGCCAAGGACCCTGTCGATCCTGGACGGACCTATGCCCGCGCCCGTGCAGGCCCCTCCGGCTGTCGCGTTAGACGATGTCACGAATGGATAAGTGCCATAATCAACATCGAGAAAGGTCCCCTGTGCCCCTTCGAAGAGTATCGAGCTCCCATTTCTCAAAGCTTCATTAAGCAGCAGTGTTGTATCGCAGACGTGTTCTTTTAAACGATCCGCGTATTTTACGTATTCCTGGAATATCTCCCCGGCCGAAAACCCAGGCGTTTTATAAAGATTCCTGAGAATAGCATTTTTCTCATCAATATTGAGTTCCAGCCTCTTCTTCAGATATTCTCTGTCAAAAAGGTCAGCGATGCGTATCCCAGCCCTTGAGACCTTATCGGCATAGCATGGCCCTATCCCTTTTTTGGTCGTCCCTATACGACCCTTTTTCTTGACCTCTCTGAGTTCATCAAGCTTACAATGATAGGGAAAAATGACATGCGCCTTGCCGCTGATCTTAAGTCGTCCGTCAAAACTGATACCTTTTGACTTTAACAATTCTATCTCATCAATGAGCGCCTTTGGATCAATGACCACACCATGACCTATAACACAGATCTTCCCCTCGTGTAATATGCCCGAAGGGATGAGATGAAGAACATAACTGTCGTCTCCGATAACAACGGTATGTCCGGCATTATTACCTCCCTGGTAACGCACGACATACTGGACATCTTCGGTCAATATGTCGATGACCTTGCCTTTTCCCTCATCGCCCCACTGAGCGCCTACTAATACGGTTACCTCTCCCCTTCCGGGTTTTCTTCTATCGCAATTCATGATCGTTATCTCCTGGTCGGCGGTGGTGGTTGCGGCGGCGGCTGATGAGCCCTTGGAGGCTGCTGTGAGGGCTGCTGCGTCTGCTGCCGTATTACCTGCTGCTGTTGCTGCTGCTGATGCAATTGCTGCCGGTGTTGTTCCTGTTGATGGAGAATCCGCATTAAAGCATTCTGTTGCTCTATCTGTTTTATTGTTCTTTCCGTGCGGAAACGCGTAGCCTCATTGCTGATCCTGACAAACAGCTTATACAAAGTATCCTTGTCAAGTTCGATCAATTTAACAGGCGCGCCCCCCTCTTTACTGTAATAGTACTCCGCTTCCCCATCTGCGTCTTTCTCCATGCTAAGTCCTGGAATAATATCAACAATTTTGGAATATGCTTCCAGGCGCCTTTTTATCGCATCGACCATTTCCGCTTTTGTCAGCGTCATTTCCCTTCTTCCTTTTCTTTCGCGTTTTTTCTTCGTTCCTTCGGACGCCTCCCCTGGCAACTCTTCCTCTTTTTTCGCCGCTTCCTCCGGCTGTTCGGCTTTAACCGGCATCTCCTTCTCCTCCGGCACCTTCAACAGTTCAGTCTTAACTGGGGCTTCCTCTTGCTCCCCTGGCTCCTTTAGCGGTTCAGCCTTTACCGGTTCTTCATCTCTCTCCCCGGATTTTTCCCGCAATTCGCTCTCTGTCTTCTTCTTTTCCTCTACTTTTCCAGGCAATACAGGCGTTACTTTTTCCTCTTTTTTCCTGACCGGCGTGAACCTTGTTTTTTGAGGGGCCCCAGCGGGCTTCTCCTTAACAGGCGCGGGCGCGTCTTCTCCCACTGCCTTCTTCCTCACTTTTTCCCACACCCTTACCAAAAACCCTTTTTTCTCTTTGGCCTGTGCAGGCAGGGATAGGGATATGGCTATCATCAAAGCCAGCACCATCAACATTCGCCTGCTTCTTTTCATAAACACCACCTTCAACTGCCTTTATTTTTTACGTCTTTTTGCCTTGACCGTAGGAGGCATCATGGTAAATATCTTCTCCGCTATGTCCGGGTACTTTGCTATGAATATAAGTTCATCCCGGACCAGAGGTTTCTGAGTATGCACATTCGCGTAACGGACCAGTTCCAGTATCCTCGTCGCCTCTTTATTATCGTGAAATTTGACTTCAAGCCTGTGATATACGTTTCTAAAACCCTTGATGCCGCTGTATTCCCCAGCGGTAATAGCTCTCCCGGTATCAATGACTTCCGGTTCGCCTCTCCCGAGTTCTTCAAAATCGTATAGCTCATAGTTCCTTCTGTCCTTCAGAGCGCCGTCCGCATGTATCCCGGACTCATGCGCGAACGCGTTGGCGCCAACGCCAACCTGGTTCACCGGTAGAGGCACGCCAAACGCGTAAGAAGCATACTGGGCTATCTTCCAGGACATCCTGGTATTTATGCTGGGGTCCATCCTGTATTTTCTGTTGCCCGCGAATCCGCTGGAATATTTAAGCGCAAGAACACAGCTCACCAGATCAGCGTTTCCCGCTCTCTCGCCCATCCCGTTGACGGTGGTATTTATATACGCGTCCACGCCGCTGTCAATAGCGGCTTTAGCGCCCGCAATGCTTACGGCCACTGCCATGCCCAGGTCGTTGTGAGTATGGAGTTCGATCGGTATTTTAACCGCGCTCGCCAGTGCGGCAACCCTGTCATAGACAGTGAACGGATCATCATATCCCAGGGTATCACAATACCGTATCCGGTCCGCCCCTGCTTCCTTGGCCGCCTGACCGAATTCTATTAGATAATCAAGATCGCTCCTTGATGCGTCTTCGGCGTTCACTCCGATGGATTTAATGCCTCTCTTCCTGGCGAGCTTTATCGCGCCAACCGCGGCTTTGATAACGCCTTTTCTGTCCATTTTCCCCGCGAATTTACCTTTTATCATCTGGTCTGACGTTGAAATGGACATGTTCAGATGTTTTACCGCGGTCAGCCTGGTAGTTGTCTCAACATCCGACTCGATCGCCCTTATCCATCCGGAGAGACGCATGGGATAAATGACTTTTTTCCTGGCCAGTTCTAAATTAGCGTTGAGATAGTTTATCTCATGGGTGGTGAAAGGAAATCCGAATTCCGACTGAAAAATACCCATCTTGTTCAAAAGGATATTCAGGACGGTCTTCTGGAGTTTCGCCAGACCAAGTCGGGAAGTCTGGACTCCGTCCCGGTTGGTGACATCTATTAATCTTACCATGTTTTTCTGCGCGCCCATTGTTATCCCTTCACCCGCATAAATCGTGCCTTCATCTACAAAGAGACCTTCACCTGTTTCACATCCTTGATATCCTTTAAAGCGGTCAGCTTCTTTAACAGGTTCTTCGACACCTCGCTGTCCAGATTCAAAAGACTTATAGCTTCACGGGTCTTTTTATCCCTCCCGAAACTTATGCTGGCGATATTAATGCCCCCTTTCGCCAGTGCTGTCCCGATCTTTCCGACAACACCGGGAACATCTCTGTTGGAAACGAACAGCATGTACCCGTCCGGAATAGCTTCCACATAGAACTTGTCCACTTTCACTATTCTGGGATCTTTGTTGGCAAAAAGCGTCCCCATGATAAAATGCTTCCTTTTAGCGCCTTCGACTTCAACGCATATCAGATTCGCGAAGTCTGTGATACCGGAACTCTTTTTTTCCGTGACCTTAACGCCCCTTTCTTTCGCTATGACCATTGAGTTGACGTAATTCACTTTTTCTTCCAGAACGGGATCGAATATCCCCTTGATAACAGCGCGTGTGACCACATCGACATTCATGCCGGCGACATCTCCGGTATATTTAATGTGGACGCCTGTTATGGGTTCTTCGATCAACTGTGCCTGTATGGACCCGAGCCGTTCCGCGAGATTGATAAAAGGCTGGATGACCTCGAGTAATTCTTCTTCCACAGCCGGGACATTCACCGCGTTACGGTATCCTTTTCCCATGAGTGCGTCCGAAACACATTTCGCTATGTCTATTGCCACGTTGATCTGGGCCTCTTCGGTAGAGGCGCCGAGATGCGGCGTAGTCACAACTTCGTCAATATCTACCACCGGACTGTCCATCGGCGGCTTAGCTTTACTTTCATATACATCCAGAGCAGCTCCGCCGACCTTGCCGGTCTTGATATGTTTGGCAAGAGCTTTTTCATCGATGATCCCGCCCCTGGCGGCATTGATTATACGAACACCCTTTTTCATCTTTCGGAACGCTTTCTCATCGATAAGATGTTTCGTTTCTTCGGTCAGCGGGGTATGTATGGTAATGTAATCCGATTTTCTGAGAAGTGTATCAATGTCCACTGGCTCCACGTTAAGGCTCTTGGCTTTTTCCTTTGAAAGGAACGGGTCGCACGCGATGACTTTCATCTCAAAAGCCTGGGCCCTTTTGGCGAATTCCGCGCCTATGCGCCCAAGCCCGATGACGCCCAAAACCTTGCCGTAAAGTTCAACCCCCATGAACTTCTTTCTATCCCATCTTCCCTGCTTAACAGACTGGTTGGCCATAGGTATACTTCTGGAAAGGGCCATCATAAGTCCGAAAGCGTGTTCCGCCGTTGATATTGTGTTGCCGGTAGGAGCGTTCATTACGACTACGCCTTTCTTGGAAGCAGCCTCCACATCGACATTGTCTAATCCGACTCCTGCCCTTCCTATTACTTCCAGCTTATCAGATGCCTCGATTATTTTTCTGGTCACGGTCGTGCCGCTCCTTACGATTAGCGCGTCGTATCCCTTGATCTTTTTCGCAAGCTCAGCCTCTGAAAGCTTTGACACCTCATCGACTTGAAATCCCTTATGGCCTTTCAGTATGTCTACGCCTTCCTTGGCCAAAGGGTCACTGATTAAGATTTTTACTGACATGCTCCCTCTCCTGATCTGTTAGATTTCAAAAAATATCACGATAACAACTTCTCCGCGCAGGCCACACCCTTTCCAAGGTCCACATTATGGCCCAGCTGGTTAAGAACTACCTCCACTCCGGCTATAGCGGTGATCGTATCATATTCATCCATATAGCCAAGGTGAGCGATCCTGAATATTTTCCCTTTCAGTCCGGCCTGCCCGCCCGCGATGGTAATCCGCTGTTCATCCCGCATTTTCTTGACAAGCGCCAGCCCGTCAACGTTTTCCGGCACCTTCACCGCTGTTACTGCATTGGAAGGATTTTTAGCGAAAAGTTCCAGACCGAGCGCTTTTACCGCCTCGCGGGTAGCGTTAGCGAGGCGCGCATGCCTTGCCAGTACGTTATCAAGCCCTTCTTCCAATATCATGTCCAGCACTTTATTAAGCCCCGTCATCAGGGATACCGCGGGTGTCCATGGGGTATCGTCCTTGCTGTATGCTTTCATCGCGGCTTTCAGATTAAAATAATATTTGGGCAGGCCTGAAGTCTCCGCCAGCTTCCCGGCTTTTGGACTGAGGCTCATAAAGGCCAGTCCGGGAGGCATCATAAGGCCTTTCTGCGAACCCGCGACTATCACGTCCACACCACATTCGTCCGGCTTCATCTCATCCGCGGACAATCCACTGACCGCATCTACCACCAGAACAGCGTCCGTGGACGACACTACTTTACCTATGGACTCTATGTCGTTAACAACTCCTGTAGATGTCTCGCACAGGGTGCCGTACACTACTTTGATGCCAGGATTATCCGAAAGAAGCTGTTTGACCGTCGAAGGATCCGCGGCCTCCCCCCAGGTGACGTTATAAGCCACGGTTTCAACACCGTAAGCCTCGCAGATCTCGCCGAACCTTTCTCCGAATTTTCCCCCGCGTATCACAAGCGCTTTGTCTTCCTTTGAAAGGAAATTCACCACCGACGCCTCCATCGCTCCCGTGCCGCTGGAAGAGAATGTCAAAACAGGGTTTTTTGTGTTGAATACCTTCTTGAGTTTCTGGTTCACATCTTTCAAAACTGCGCTGAACTGTGGCGTCCTGTGGTGTATTATCGTATCCGCCATTTCCAACAGAACTTTTTCGGGCACCGGCGTCGGCCCGGGCGCCATTAATCTGTACTTCCTCATTGCTTCTCTACCTCCTTACTGGTAACTGTCTACTTTTATCTCTACCCTCTTCCTAAATATTCGACATCACGTCATCTACCACGCCATACTCTTTGGCTTCTTCGGCGCTCATGAAAAAATCCCTGTCGGTGTCTTTTTTGATCTGGCTCAACGGCTGGCCAGTGTGGTCCACCAGTATTTGCTCGAGACCCTTTTTTATCCTTGTGATCTCTTTGGCATGGATCGTGATATCCGAAGCCGATCCCTGCATTCCTCCCCATGGCTGATGAAGCATGATCCTCGCGTGCGGCAGGGCATACCTTTTGCCCTTTTTCCCTGCTGAAAGAAGCACCGCGCCCATGCTGGCAGCCTGTCCCACACAGTATGTGCTGACATCGGGCTTGACGAACTGCATGGTATCATAGATGGCCAGTCCGCTGGTCACGTTTCCTCCCGGCGAATTAACATAGACATGGATGTCCTTGCCCGGATCCTCGTTCTGCAGGAAGAGGAGTTCCGCGATTATTATGTTCGCTACGTTATCGTCTATCGCCGAACCTATGAACACGATCCTGTCCTTTAAAAGGCGCGAATAGATGTCATACGCCCTTTCGGCTCTTCCATCCTTTTCGATTACCATGGGAATTACGCTCATTTCCCCTCCCTTTTTAGTGGCATTTAATTTTTCTTAACGGAAACTGCGGCCTCGGAAAGCAAAAAATCCAGTGTTTTGTCCTCTCTTAACTGCTCTTCCACGCCTCCAAGGAGGTCGTGTTCTTCATAATATTTTTTCACATCGTCAAACTCCTGGTTGTAATATCCCGACATGGATTCGAGCCAAGCGTCAACTTCTTCATCTGTCACTGAAATGCCCTCCTGATCGGCTATTTCATCGAGAATAAAATATATCCTTACCTTGTTCCGGGCTTCCTTCATCAACTGCTCGTTCAACTTGCCGGTATGCGACTCGATGGCCTTCTCATCAACGCCTTTCTTGACCAATTCATCTTTTGCCCTCTTCATAAGGACATCGAACTGTCTATTGACCATGGATTCGGGAAGATCGAAATCATGCTTTTTCAGCAGGAACTCCATTATCCGGTTCTTCATCTTTATCTTGTCGTTGAGCTCTTTTCTTTCCATGATCTGCGTACGAAGTTCCTCGCGCAGCTGGGCAATCGTCTCTTTCCCGGCTTTTTTGGCTAATTCATCGTCCATTTCGGGCAACTTCTTTTCACGTATCTCCTTTACTTCCACGGTAAACTCGGCCTTTTTACCCGCGTACTTCTTATCAGGATACCCTTCCGGCAACGTCACATCTATGGTCTTCTTCTCTCCGGCGTTCATGCCGCAAAGCTCCTCGCCCAGGCCAAGCATGGAATTCTCCCTGTTCGCTTCTATCCATGCTTTTTCCCTCTTCTTGCTGATCAATTTGCCGTCAATGAAAGCTTCGACATCGCAGATCCCGTAATCACCCTTTCGAATGGGCCCATCGGTCCCTATGAACTCCGCGTGCATGTTCCGGACTCTGGAAAGGGCCTCTTCAACTTCGTCATCGGTAACGGTGATCTTCCGTCTCTCGGCTTTGATCCCCTTGTATCTTTTCAATTTTATTTCAGGCCGCGCGTCGACCTTTGCCGTAAAAGAGAGCTCGCCTTTCGGATCCATCACAACATCCGACAATTCCGGCAGGCTTACCGGGGTGACCTTGTGCGCGGCCAGCGCGTCCTGGTATGCCTGGGGAACAAGGCGCCTTTTGGTCTCGTCCATGATCTTTTCCCTGTAATTGCTGAGAACAAGATCTTCCGGCGCTTTCCCCCTCCTGAATCCCGCGATGTCCGCTTCTTTACGGATCTCCTGCAACACTTCCTTCAGCACCTTATCGACCCTGTCCGTGGGCAGCACTATCTCCATGTGCCTTGCCGTTCCGTTCGATTTTTTTATCTTGCTCTTCATCCGCCCGTTCTATCTCCTCCCTCGAAACATTGTCATGGGATTAATGAACCTTTTCATCATGGTCCTGCGCCTCTTGGAACGCACCCTGTCGTTCAGCCTTCTTAGCTGCTTCTTTATGCTTTCTAGCGCGCTGTCAACAGAAGAGTATGTCTCCTGGGAGCTTTCCTTGGCAATGATCCTGTTCCTTTTAAGGTGAACTATTATCTCTACATTCTTCCTTATCTTTTCTTCCTCAAGGATGACTTCGAATCGGTATATCCTGGAGTAAACGCGTCCCAGTTTGTCGAGCCTGCTATGGATATACTCCTTCAAGGAACCATCTAACTCGAAATTTCGACTCGTAATGCTGGTCTCCATTTCAATACCCCTTTTCCTGTTATTTCACGATTGATACTGATTTTTAAGCTAATAACTATACCATCAAGAACTATCTTTTTCAATATAATATTTGCGCGAATCGTAAAGAAATCCTACGCTCGGTCTGCCGGCCTCGCCCCGAAGGGCTCGACACTTCCTCGGACATTTCGTCCTCGGTCGGCCTCGCCCGGAGGGCTCGACACTTCCTCGGACATTTCGTCCTCGGTCGGGCCGCTCGCTCGGGATAAATTCGCACTTATGATTTACGAACACTCCCGTGTTCGTAAATCATGTGCTCATTTGATTCGGCCTTATAACTTGCGTTCACTTCGTTCCGTAAGTTATGGCCTCATTTCACATGCTGAATCTTTCACCCAGATATATTTCTCTGGCCTTCGGGTCGTTTATCAGCTCATCCTTTCCCCCTGAGATGAGCACCTCTCCCTCGAACATTATGTAAGACCTGTCCGTGATAGTCAGGGTCTCCCGCACGTTATGATCGGTCAAAAGGATTCCCAGCCCCATTTGTTTTAATTCCTTTATTACTTCCTGACAATCAAATACAGCTATCGGATCAATGCCGCTAAAAGGTTCGTCCAGCAGGATGAACATCGGATTGGTCACCATGGACCTGGTTATTTCAAGGCGCCTTCTTTCCCCACCGGACAGCGTGTACGCTTTGCTCTTCCGCAGGTGAGATATCTTGAGCTGATTGAGGAGATTGTCAAGCTGCAGCTGCCTTTCCTTCCGCGAAAATCCCAGAGTTTCCATAACGGCCATAATGTTCTCTTCTACGGTAAGCTTTCTGAAGATCGAGGGTTCCTGCGAAAGGTAGCCTATTCCGGCGCGCGCCCGTTTGTGTATGGGCAGTTTGGTTATGTCCTTCTGGTCAAAAATAACATGGCCCCTGTCGGGCCTTATAATGCCGGTAATCATGTAAAACGTCGTAGTTTTGCCGGCGCCGTTCGGCCCTAACAGCCCCACGACCTCGCCCTTTTTGACGTTTATGCTGACTTCCTTTACTACCTTTCTCCCCCCGTATTCCTTGACCAGTTCCATTGTCTCCAATAAATGCATATGCGTCTCCTTATTCGTCCTTTGTCGCCTGTGGAAAAAGTCCGGATTCGGTCAATTCCTCCGGAGCAATGACCACTCTCGGATTTCCTGTGAACTTTACGCTTCTGGTCCCATCCGTATACGTGGCTTTTTCGCACAAGGTGTAACTTTTTCCCCTCCATAATTTCACATTGTTCTCAGCAACAACCTCCGCGATCTTACGGGTCTCGGGGTCAAAATACACCGTCAGTGTGTCAGAAAAAAGCTTGCCGTCCTTATCCGTAACTCTTACATTTTCAGAGAAAACCGCCTTATTATCCTCAAACCTGACATCCAGCGAGCCGTCGCACTTCACTAAAGTGGCGGGCTCCATTTCAACCGTAACATCCGCAAGGAGCACCGCCCTTCTTTCAAAAGAATTCGCCAGAGCGCCCTTTCCTCTCGCCCGCATGTTTTCCCGCTCTATAGTTACCTCTGCATCGGTAGTTATCTCCCTTGTCGTCTGAAGCCATTTGGCCCTATCCGTGGTCAATACCGCTCCGTCCTCAGAAACGACCTTCACGTCGCCGATAAGCTCCACTTCGGCCTTGTTCTTGCGATAGATACCCCTATCTGACGTAAGATTGACGGTGAAATCCTCCCCGTAGGCCACGAGATCCATATCCTCGAGATGGATCTCGTCGTCGATCATCTCAGCCGCTTTGCCTTCAAGATGCCACTGCTTCACCCCTTTTGATGTCTTCCCGTCTATCGAAAAACTATAGACCTTATGTTTAAGGTCCGCGGTGTCTTCCGAGCCTTTATCCGCTTCTGTCACCGCCGGCCTGGAACTAAAATGCCGGACAGCGCAAAAAACGGCAGCGCCGATAAAAACGATAAATAGCATGCGGATCATGGCCCTTTTCATTTTCCGTCTCCGCTCTGATGGGGTTTTGTCTTCCACCTCCTGTGGATCCAGGCCCACTGTTCAGGATACTGGCGGATATACCTCTCAAGAACGTCAGTCCATGCCTGGGTATAAAGCTTCACATCCTTCTCCCTGTTCCCGGATAGTGACAACGCAAGGGGTTCTTCCATGACAATTTTATAAGTATTATCTGGTTTGCGTATCGTGAATACCGGGATCAACCCGGCGCCGCTGCTCATCTTGAGCTTTGCCGGCGCGGTAGGCGTATAAGTCGGCTTCCCGAAGAAATCCACAAAGATCCCCTCCACGCTGTCAACATCCTGGTCAGCCAGCATCCCCAGTATCTCATTTCTCTTGAGCGTTTTCAGCAGCCGTTTGGGCGATTCATCGCGGTAGACCACATTGACGCCAAAACGATTACGTAATCGCGTGATGAATTTATCGTATTTATAAAAATATATCCGTTTAGCGACAACGCAACCCTTATATCCCTTAACACTCAAATAGAACGATAGCAGCTCCCAGTTGCCGAAATGTGAAGCGAGCAGGATCGCTCCCCTGCCTTCCGATAATACCCGATCAAGATATTCGCCCCCGGATATCTCGGTCACAAGACCGTCAATGTCTTCACCGCTAAAGGATGAGAGCTTTATCCAGTCCACGCCGGTTTTGGCCAGATTTCTGAAAACATCCCTGGCTATCAGCCTGTTCCTCTGGTGATCGCTGCTAAAGGCCTGGTTTAAATTGGATATCGCGATGTTCCGGAACTTTTCGAGCACCCTGAACACGACACGTCCCGCAAAATCCGCTATCACAATACCCGCGTCTCTGGGTATAAAGCGGGCAAGAAATATCCCCATCTTCAACATATAGTAAATATAATAGCGTCTGGTCTTGATCTTCATGCTCTCGTATATTCCGCTTCCACGGTTGTTGAAATACCACCGCGGACATTAAAAAGACCTCTGACCTTCATCCACCTGGGCGTGCAGGACCTGGTCAGATCTTCAAGTATACGGTTGACGACGTGTTCATGGTATATGCCTATGGCCCTGAAAGCCGCCAGGTATTCCTTGAACGATTTTAATTCTATGCACCATTTATCCGGTGAATATTCTATGTAAATATTCGCGAAATCCGGGAGCCCTGTATTCGGACAGATGCAGGTAAATTCCGCCGTATCAAATTTGACAGCATATTCCCGGTCCTGATACTTGTTCTCCCAAACTTCTATTGCTGGTAATTTCAGATCTCTTATACCATCTTGCAATCCTTCATAAGATCTCTTC
>CAYSJU010000005.1:0-32020 GCA_964431495.1 uncultured Planctomycetia bacterium | reverse complement strand
ATTTTCATCTGATCCCGAGGCGTTTATGCAACTGTCCCAGCAACAAAACTTCCTTATTCGTGCTCTTTTCAAGATGTTTTTTGAAGAACACAAGCATTTCTCCGTCAGGCTCTTTGGCCATTTCATTCACCGGCGTCACCGGCTGCAACACGACTTCCGGCTCTCCCCGCAGCCCCACGATTATATGCGTCATCTGCTTTACGTCGTCTATCGTGGTCTTGTCCGTTATAACGGCTTTCACTATCAGTTTTTTTTGAACCGCTTCTTTCGCGAATTCTTCATGTATCCACCAGGGATCATCCTCATCGCCGGTCGAAGAAGGAAGCTTGAAATCCATGGCTATAATATCCACGTGATCGATGACCTTCCTCAACTCTTCGGGGAGCGTTCCGTTTGTTTCCAGATAAACGGGCTTTTTTCTGACGGTCCTGAAGAGTTTTAGGAACGCCTGCAGGAAATCCGCGAAAAGCAGAGGTTCCCCGCCCGTCAATACAAGTTCGTTATAATTGTCCTCGAAACCGAGGATCTTCTCCATCAAACCGTTCCGGGTAAATGATCTGTACCTCTCCGGCACCGTGTCGCAAAAAACACATGACCTGTTGCATCCATAGAACCTGACAAATAACTGCCTGCTGCCGGCAAGCGGCCCTTCTCCCTGGTATGACAAAAATATCTCTGAGATCTTCGCTGTCATCATCTCCATGCGCCATCCAGAAGCGGGTCCGGCACCCCTGTCTCGGCAAATGCCTTTGCGCGAAACACACATGATTCGCAACTGCCGCACGGGGCCATATCGCCCCGGTAGCAGGACCAGGTATGCTCAAACGGAACTCCCAGCATGATCCCGGTCTCTATTATTTCCCTCTTGGTCTTGTTAATGACCGGCGTAGATATCCTGATCCCACCGCCCTCCATGCCTTCTTTGGTCCCCAGGCGGATGGCCTCTTGAAAGCTTTCAAAAAAAGAACTCCGGCAGTCCGGATAATTTGAAAAATCCACCTGCTGGGCGCCGATAAACACCGTCTCCGCACCCATGGCCTCCGCGAAAGATATGGCGTAACTTAAAAAAATGATGTTTCTGGCGGGAACGTATGTTGCAGGGATCTTTCCACCACCGCTCACGTCTCCTGCCGGAACATCAATTGACCGGTCCAGAAGAGCGCTGCCTTTCCAGGGTAAAGATATCCGCAAGACCTGAAAAGGGGAGCCGGACACCTCCGCGATCTTACTCGCGCACCCTATCTCCTTAAAGGCCTTTTGGCCGTAATCAAATATAAGCGCATGACAGCTATAATCCTGTTTCGCGATATACAGCGTCACCGCCGAATCCATGCCCCCGGATAATAATACGACCGCTTTTTTCATGAGTTCTACACCCGATCAGATATCAACTTTCAGTCATCAGCTTTCAGCTATAACAGCAAATTGCTGAAGGCTGAGAGCTGAAGACTGAAAGCTATAGAGAATAAGTCGCTGAAGATGAATCGGTCTCCCAGACAATTACTCTGCCAAGGCCCAGATCCGGCTTTCGTTCTGAAATGCTTTCAAATATATACCGGGCTATATTCTCGGACGTCGGGTTGATCTCCTTAAAGTGCCCGATCTCGTTCAGGTACTTATGATCCATGCCGCCAATGATCTCATCTAGAATATTTTTCAGCTCTTTAAAATCTATCACCATACCCGTCGCATCAAGTTCTTCAGAATCCACTTCCACTTCTATGCGCCAATTATGACCATGGAGCTCCTCGCACCTCCCCTTATATCCCTTGAGATTATGGGCGCCGCTGAAATCCGATCTTACTTTGACCGTATACATTAAACACTCCCCGTGATGGTCATTCAAGATACTTTGACATTACTTCTTCCCATCTCCCCTGGGCCTTCAAGAGAAGCTCGCACACTTCCCTTACCGCCCCGCATCCGCCTCTCTGTTTTGTCAATAGATGCGCGAACGGCTTAACATTTTCCATGGCATTGGGAGGGCAGACAGATAAACCTGCGCGTTTCAGAATAGGGATGTCGATGACATCATCCCCGATAAAACAGATCTCCTCGTTCGCTGTTTTAAATTTTTTCTTTATGCCTTCAAGGGCCTTTATTTTGTAATGGAAATTGTGGTATACCTTATCGATCCTGAGCTCCTTCGCTCTTCTGGTCACAACACGGGAAGCCCTGGCAGTAAGGATAACACATTTGAGCCCGGCTTTCTTTATGAGAAATATCCCGGTGCCGTCGTTAACATCGAAGTTTTTCAATTCGTCCCCGTAGCTGCCGTATATCAACCTGCCATCGGTCAACACGCCGTCCACATCAAGCAGAAGAAGCTTTATCTTTCTGGCCCGCTCAACAATCTCTTCAGGGTACTTATCCAACATCGTTTCGATTCAGAAATCCCCCCTCCACAATTTTTCATTTTGCACTTTACACTTTTTATTGACTTAAACCAGTCCTGCCTTAAGGATATCCTGTACATCCAGAAGTCCGACCAGTCTGCCGTTTTTATCCGCAACGGGAATCTCGTCTATTTTTCTGTCTCTGAGGACATCGAACGCTTCGGCTGCGAGCCTGTCCGGGGTTATGCTACAGGGGTTTTTTGTCATCACCTCGCCTACTTTGCGGGTCAAAAGGTCCTTTCCCTGGTCAAAATGGCGCCGGAGGTCCCCGTCAGTGAATATACCCAGCAGCTTGCCCTTAGAATCGACTATGCTCGCGCTTCCCGTCCGCATTTTGGTGATCTTTAAAAGCACTTCTTTTACCATGACATTTTTTGACACCATCGGCGTCTTCGCCCTGGGGCGCATTATATCTTCGACCTTCAGAACAAGCCGCTTACCCAAAGCGCCTCCTGGGTGAAAAAAAGCGAAATCTTTCGGCTGGAAATTTTTCTTCTCCAGCAAAGCCACGGCCAGGGCATCGCCGATGGCCAGCATCGCTGTCGTTGAGGTCGTCGGCGCCAGCCCCATCGGGCAGGCCTCTCTGTCAACTGAACTGTCAATAACAAAATCACTGTTCACTGCCATCGCAGACTTCTTATTGCCGGTAACCGCTATTAATTTCGCCCCGATCTTCTTGATGATGGGAAGCAATTTCACCATTTCTTCCGTTTCCCCGCTGTTTGAAAACGCGATTATTACATCGTCCCTGGTAACCCGTCCAAGATCCCCGTGAAGGGCCTCCGCAGGATGAAGATAGAGGGACGGCGTGCCTGTGGACGACAATGTCGCGGAAACCTTCTGCGCTATAAAACCCGGTTTTCCCATACCGGTAACAATTATGCGTCCCTTGTTTTTTGCCAGCATCTCTATGATCTTTATAAAGTCGGCGTTTATCCTGCCCGCAAGTCTCGCTATGGCCTTGCTTTCATTTATCAGAACCCTTTTCGCGCTTGATATGCTCATCCGTTCCTTACCGCCTCCTCGACCCGTTTGATCTGTTTGATGAAATCCTCAAGATCACTTAATCTCAGCATATTGGAGCTGTCGCTTAAAGCCTTTTCAGGGTCTTTATGCACCTCTACGAATAACGCGTGCGCGCCGCAAGCCACGGCTGCTTTAGAGAGAGGCAGGACATACTGCATCCCCCCCCCGCTTGACGTCCCTTTTCCTCCAGGTTTCTGGACCGAGTGGGTAGCGTCATACACCACGGGATAACCGGTCCCTGCCATTATAACAAGGGCCCTGAAATCATTGACCAGCATGTTATACCCGAAAGTCGTGCCTCTTTCTGTAAGCATTATATTATGGTTGCCCGCTGATTCTATTTTGCCGATAACATTACCCATCTCCTGCGGTGACATGAATTGTCCTTTTTTGACATTAACGGGTTTTCCTGTGGCCGCGGCCTTTACGAGCAGATCGGTCTGCCGGCACAAAAACGCCGGTATCTGGATAACATCCAGTATTTCCGCGGCGATATCCACCTGGCGCACATTATGGACATCGCTTAAAACTGGGACCCCCAGCTCATCCCGTATTTCCCGTAATATGCCGAGGCCTTCTTTAATGCCTGGGCCCCTAAAAGATTTTACTGAACTCCTGTTGGCTTTGTCATAACTGGATTTAAAAATAAATGGAATTCCCATGCGATCCGTTATGCTCTTCAGTTCCCTGGCATGCTCCACAGCGCTCTTCGCCGATTCTATAACACAAGGCCCGGCTATCAAAGCAAGGTGGCTGCCTTTCCCTATTACTACATCCTTTATTTTAACCGATCTGGTTTCCATGACTTTTTATTTTGTATTTTGCGCTTAAATCTCCGTTTTCCCTTCCAGCAATAACCTCCTGACCTTTTCCAGATCTTCCGGAGTGTCCACTCCTATGGTATTATACCTCGTCTCGATCGTTTTTATTTTATAGCCGTGTTCCAGCACCCGCAGCTGTTCCAGCTTCTCTTCTTCTTCCAGCATGGATTTCGGGAGGTTAGTATATGTAAAAAGGAAATCCTTGCTATAGGAATACAGGCCGATATGCTTAAAATATCTCCCGCTTACATCTTCCGTATCCGCGGAATAACCCGATTCGTCCGGATCCTTCACGCATAAATAAGGTATCGGGCTTCTCGAAAAATACAATGCGTACCCCTTCCTGTCCACGACCACTTTCACGATATTCGGGTCGGTTATATCGTCTTTACTGTGAATGCGCTTGATGATGGTCGCCATCTGTACATTCTCATCATACTCGAACACCTGGGCGAGTTCGTCTATCATCAGGGGATGGACCAGCGGCTCGTCAGCCTGAACGTTTATGATGATATCAGCGTCCATCGCGTTGACTACTTCCGCCAGCCTGTCTGTTCCGGAAGGCTGTTCCGGAGATGTATACACAGCCTTTCCGCCAAAGGATTCCACTGCCTTGAATACCCTTTCCCTGTCCACAGCTACGATTACTTCATCTATCTCATGCGCCCGCTTGACCCTTTCCCACACATGCTGGACCATGGGTTTGCCGTTCAGGTCCGCAAGCACCTTTCCCTTAAACCTGGTGGAATGCCATCTGGCCGGTATAACTGCTATGCATCTCACACTTTTTTCCCTTCTATTTCCTGCTTTACCCTGGCCAAAAGCTCATCCCTGCTCACGACCGCAGTGCCGACCTTTCCGACCACGACACCCGCGGCGCAGTTAGCAATATGAGCGGCCATGAGCGAAGACACGCCGCACACCATGGATAGTGTATAAGCCGCTATTACCGTATCCCCGGCGCCTGAAACATCAAAAACCTCCTGGGCAAAAGTGGGGATCCTGTGGGGCTTTTTACCTTTTTCAAACACCATCATTCCTTCCTCGCCAAGCGTGATCAGAATACTGTCGGTTTTGAGCTTTTTCAACAGTTTCTCTCCGGCTTTTTTTATGTCTTCGGTATTATCCAGTGGGAATCCGACCGCCCTTGCGGCTTCGTGATTATTGGGCGTGATAACATTGACCCCTTTGTAATACGAAAAATGGTTTTCTTTTGGATCAACGGCCACTATTTTTCCGTTTTTTCGCGCGATCGAGACAATTGACTTCAACAGCTCCGGCGAAACAACACCCTTTCCATAGTCCTCGATAATAACTCCGTCGACCTCCTGGATGTTCTGCTCGACATAGTCAATTATTTTCCGCGCAACCGATCCCACTATAGCGCTTATATCCTCCCTGTCGATCCTGACGACCTGCTGGCTATGGGCGATCACGCGTGTTTTGAGGCTGGTAGGCCTTTTCCCATCCGCGAAAACGCCATCAATAACTATGTTCCGCTCTTCGAGTCTATCTTTCAACAATTCTCCCCGGACATCCTTGCCGATAACCCCCGCGAGCAGGACCTGCGCGCCGAATTTCGCCAGATTGTTCGCAACATTACACGCGCCGCCAGGTATAAAATCCTCCTTTTTCACCCACATGACCGGGACAGGGGCCTCCGGAGAGATCCTGGAAACATCACCCCATACATACTGGTCCAGGAGCAGATCCCCTATGACCAGTATCCTTTTCTTCGGAAACTTGTTTATACAATCCGCGAAGGTGGAATATTTGAACTTTCTCAAAACAACCCCTTTCTCATCTCATCTGGAATCTACCACGCGCTACATCAATGTTATTTTAACACGTCCCGTCATATTCTGGCAACCGGCAACTGATTTCTGGTTACTATATATGAACGCTTAACTTAGCAACAAGGCTCGCCTTCGGGACCGCTCCTATGATCTTGTCAACTGCTTCACCGTCCTTGAAAATGATCAGGGTGGGGATGCTCATAATCCCATAATCGGCCGCGGAAGAAGGTGCCTCATCAACGTTCACCTTGCAGACCTTGACCCTATCTTTATACTCTACCGCTATCTCTTCTACAATAGGGGCTATCATACGGCAGGGTGGGCACCATTCCGCCCAGAAATCCACCAGCACCGCCCTTGTTTCCTCAAGCACCTCATGTTTGAAATTGCCATCATTGACCGAAACCTCAAATTGTTCATCCGACATTCTGTCTCTCCTTCTTTTTTTAGATTGACTCGTCAGCGTATGATTATACCATAAAATAATATCGATTAACGATAAAAATGTTTCGAAGGTTAGGGTTTGATAAATCAAACCCCTGCATTTTTGTGGGGGTCGGATTTATCCGACCCTTAGTTTAATATCGTCTCGTTGGTCCTCCGGGCTTTCTTGCCCGATCCTTTACCGCGTCTCTCCTCTGGTCACTCATCCGGGACATTTCCTGTTCTCTTCTCCGCCCCGCTTCCGTTTTTGATGCACAGTCCACAAGCCTGCCACCGCCAAGATCCTGATACATGTGCCCGCTTTCAATATCCTGAATAGTTTCACCGCCTGCGTGGCGATACCTGTAGCCCCTCGAGTCCATGAGAAATCCGTCACCTATATCGCGCAACACTTCTCCGTCACTGGTTCTGTACACCCCCTTGCCCTGTCCTGCTTCATCCTCCTGCGCCATGCCATGATCCCCAAAAAGGCTGAAACTCATGCAAAACACCACCAGACCTGATAAGATCATATACTTTTTCATCTCCGCCTCCAATCATCATCTTTGAATTTTTCTTTATTTTTCTTCAGTTCGACCTCACGTTCAACTGCCGTAAAATCATGTATCCGATCTTCTGTTTCCAGCTAACCACAAAGTATCTTTTCAACAGCCGAAGTCACTTCTTCAGCTGAGACGGCCCAGAGGCATTCGAAATTTTTTATACAGTTATGGGCAAGGCATTCCGGACATCCAACATTTTTGTGGATGACAACATGTTCTTCTCCATATGGACGCCATCTCAGGGGAGATAATCCCGGATCGCTCCTCCCAAAAACACAGACAACAGGTGTTCCCACTGCCGCGGATACATGCACGGGCCCGGAATCATTCGATATAAGGACACTACACCGCTTTAACAGTTCGGCCAGTTCACCGACTCTTAAAACACCAGTAAGATCAACTGCTTTTCTTTTTATATGCGATAATACTTTGTGGCTGTGTCTCATTGTCTCGCTTCCGCCTACAAGGATAATATCATATCCGAATTTCGATGCTAACATATCGCATACCTGCGCGAACCTCTCCGGGGGCCATCTTTTTGATAAGCAGCTTGCCCCAGCGTGGACCGCTATCATTTTATTCACTACTCCCTGATACTTCAATACAAGATCGACAATACGTTTTTCTTTAGTTTTGGTGATCATGTATGGACGTCGATCCGCACTATTAACATCAAATCCGGCTTTGGCCAGAAGGTCAAAATTATATTCGACCTCATGCTTATGTCCCTTGTGCTTTTCATGCGGAATACGTTTCGTGAGCAGCCTGCACCACTTTCTGTCATAACCTATTCTTATGGGGATACCGGCCAGAAACAGCATAATATGAACCCTGTTCGTTGGATGAAGCGCTACGGCCATGTCAAATCTCCGCATCCTTAGGCCTATTGCAAACCTAAAAGTCCCCCAGAAATTTTTATGCCGCCTGCATTTCTTATAGACTATCACCTCGTCAAGATGAGGGTTATGCCTGACAACGTCCTCGCAGTATGGCTTTACCATAAAGGCTATATACGCTGAGGGGTATTGTTCCCGCATGAACCTGATGACAGGCGTGGAAAGCACGACGTCTCCCAGCCGGTCAGTTCTTGTTATAAGTATGCGTCGGACAGGTCGATCCTTCATATTTCACGATCTTTTTGATTCGTCGAATATTTTCTGATATACTTCAAGATCCCCCCGCGAAAAACAAATATATTTGATCTCATCAAAATCGTCCAAAGCCTTCAGCCCTTCGTCAATGGCTATCCTCGTCGCCTCTTCCAGTGGATATCCGTATATGCCGGTGCTTATAGCGGGAAAAGCTATTGTCTTAAGTCCGTTCTCCCTGGCCATCCGGAAACTGTTATTGTAGCTGTCCCTTAACAGTCCCTGTTCGCCGCTCCTGCCTCCATGCCATACCGGGCCCGGGGTATGGATTATCTTTTTCGCTTTGAGCTTCCCGGCGTTCGTAATAACGGCTTCTCCGGTTTTGCATCCGCCGATCTTCTTACACTCCTCCAGCACAGAAGGCCCGGCTGCGCGGTGGATAGCGCCATCCACGCCCCCGCCGCCCAGAAGACCTGTATTCGCGGCATTGACGATCACATCCACATCCTCTTCCGTAATATCGCCCTTTTTAATTACAATTTTTCCCATCATCCTACAAGTAGCTCTTTCGCTGCATTGAAGACGTCCTCGACATTGATCCTCGAGATACAACCTTCCTCGGGACCCATAGAGCACAACGCTTTTCCACAGGGCCTGCATTTAACATCAGGGCTTATAACCCGGCTTCTCCGGGACAAGGGGCCATATTTCCGTTCATCAGAAGGCCCGAAAATAGCTATTGTCGGCACATCCACGGCGCTGGCAATGTGCAAAGGCGCGCTGTCATTGGTAATCACAATATCCGACCTTCTCATGAATTCCGCAAGGGCGCTTGCTGAAAGCTTTCCGCATATGTCCACTACCGGCCCGGAAACAAACGACAGGACTCGGTCAACTATTTCCCTGTCATCATCTTCCCTGCCGGCTATGAATATTCTGCACCCGAGCTCTTTCATCATCCTGTCGGATAATATTGCATACTTCCGGGCATCCCACCTTTTAAGGTGGCTTTTTGAGCCCGGGTTCATCAAGACGGTTTTTCGGCCTCCTGTGTCCGTCATAAGGCCGTCGATGGTCCTTTTATTTTCCGGGGTTATCGGGATAAAAAAATTCTCACTCCTTCCATCTATTCCAAGATCTTTAAGTTTTAAAAGATGCTCGTCTTTTTTATGCAAAGATCTCCTTGAGATCATGTCCTTTATCCACACTGGAAAGGACATGCGAAACCGCGATCCTGCGAAAAATGGGATCAATGTGTTCTTGAGATCCACCACCAGATCGTAATCTTTGCGGCGTATTTTTCTTAAATGCCGCAACCTGTTCGGGAAAGACCGGTGCCTCTCATAGACGCATATTTCCCTTACCGCCTTGTGGCCGTCAAATATCCAACTGCCGGCAGGGCCGACCGATACATCAATAACTGCCTCGGGGAACGCTTCACATAACTTCTGGAACACCGGGGTCGTCAGAACAACATCCCCCAAGTTGCTTAGAGTCATAAATAAAATCGTTTTCACTTTTTCTCTACCTATATCCACACCCACCCCATTATTTACAGTGAATTATGTCTCGGCAAGGCCGAAACGAAAAATTAATGGGTGCTTGAACTGTTCTGAGCGGGGCATAGATGTTCGAGCGAGCACGGTGTCTTGGCCTCATCGTAAGCTCGAACGCCAAGGGCCCTTCTCATAGCCCCGCATTAGCACGGTGTCCGCGCGAAGCGCGGACGAGCGAGAACATCTTTGAGGCCAATTCCCTCGCTGGGGGAATTGGCCGTCCCCGCGAGGAACAGTTCAAGCAACCATATGGTTATTCAATATCTGCTTTGCCGCGTCAAAAACTTCATCCACTGTGATCATCTTCATGCATTCATACCCTTTCCCGCAAACTGGCTCGTAGCAGGGTGTCTCGCAGCCCACATCATGCCAGATGGTTATATTGTTACCTCTCCCTCTTGGAGCTGTCACCTTCGGAGAAGTCGGCCCGAACAGGGCGATGGTATCCGCTCCCACAGCGGAAGCCAGGTGAAGAGGCCCTGAATCAGCGCTTATGACCAGTGCGCTGAGTTTAAGCAGCGCTGCCAGTGTATTTAGATCCGTCATCCCGGCCACGGAACGGCAACGTTCATCCCGGACCTCTTTTACGATACCGCCGGCAAGCCTTTCATCTTTTTTGGCGCCGATGACCATTATTTCCATGTCGGGATAGACATCGAGCAGTCTTCTGGATAGCTTGGCAAAATTGCCGCGATCCCATCTTTTGGGATCCCAGTTCCCTCCAGGATTCATCACTGTCACTGGCCTGTTTTTACCGCCGGAGTTGTTCAAGAAAACGTCCGCTTTGCGGACATTTTCTTCCGACACGAAATATTCGTACGCGTTATCATCGCCTGCCTCTCCCAAAACCGACGCCAATACAAGGAGTTGGTCCACGCGGTGCGCGTCCCCGGCCGGCATATCTACTTCCTGCGTCAGCCCCGCGTTTTTCCCGGCAAAACCGATACGCCGGGGTATGCCAGCCATGGCCGCTATTCTCGTCTTAGTAGCTGATGGCTTCATGACAAAACAGGCATCAAAACGCTTTTTTCTGACGCGTCTTATAAAAGACGCTTTCTCCCACAGTGAGAACAGGCCCCTATCATCATGGAGGTGGATCGTCTCATCTATCAATGGATTATTGACGATCAATTCTCCATAACGCGGGACAACCGCACACGCGACATGCGCCACGGGCAATGCCCGCTTTATCGCGCGGATCAATGGAAAGGAGAACAATATGTCTCCAAGCCAGTTCAGTTCGAAAATAAGTATTCTTTCAGGCTGCTTCAACTTCTCCCCTCGATCACTTCTTTATATACTTCCATGGTCCTGGCCACGCTGTCCCGTATGGAAAAGTGCTGGAGGGCCTTATCCCGGCCTTTCCTTGACAGCCCCCGGCGCAATTCCGGGTCCTTTATTAAGCGTATGACCGCATCGCTTATCTGCCGCGGATCGTTTGGCGGCACAAGAAGGCCGTCTTCGTCGGATTCGATCAATTCTGAAAGGCCCCCGATGTCGCTGGCAATGCAGGCGCAACCCGAAGCCATTGCTTCCATCAGGGACAGCCCTAAGCCTTCCGCTAAGGACGGAAGGCAAAATACGTCCATAAGCGCGAAATAGTCCTCTACCAGCGCCTTCTCCCCCTTATCAAAAAACACATTGTCCGAGATCCCGAGCTTACCGGCAAGATCCGCTAACGGTTTTTCTTCAGGCCCCTTGCCCACTAAAAGCAGCTGGGTCTCGGGCACAGCCATGATAACTTCCTTAAAAGCCTCTATCAGAAATTTATAGCCTTTAACCGAAGAGAGCCTGCCTACCGTGCCTACGGTGATCTGCCCGGGCTTTAGTCCCAGACTGTCAATGAGGTCAATATTTTTAAGAGAAGCGCGTTCCGTGAACCGCTCTATTTCTATCCCGTTATATACAAGGCGGACCATGTCAGCTGGGACATTGAAATCGTGTATCAGGTGGTCCATGACATTCCTGCTTATGGCAATGACCCTGTCCCCCCAGCACGGGAAGATCCTTCTTCCCAGCCGTTTGTAATTAAAAAATCCGTGGCATGTCGTTACAAATGGAACCCCCGTCAGTTTCTGTGATAAGCACGACAGAACCTGCGCGACACGTGTCTGGGCATGAATGAGGTCAAAATTTTCGTCTTTAACCAGCCGCAAAAAATCCGGTAAGGCCTTCCAGACCTTTATCCCGAACTCGGCCCTGGTCTGTATGTCGATCTTTCTGTGCTGTATCTTTTCACTCTCAAGGACACGCTCCAGATCCCCGCCGCTGGAGATGACGGTGACATCCACGCCTGACTTTTTAAGATACCCGGCAAGACTGACAATATATATGCCGATACCGCCTACATTAAGATGTGTGCTCAGCAAAAGGATCTTCATGATATCAATTCCATCACAGCATTAAAAACTTCACGGGGCCGTATGGAGGTCATGCATTTATACCCCTTATAACATGTCCCCTTGTAACAAGGGGCGCACTTCATCTTTTTCTCTAAGACTCTATATCCTTCTTTTGCCGGAGGCAGGTGTCTTCGCGCGTCGGTAGGACCGAACATGGCCACAAAGGGCGTCCCCAGTGCCGCGGCTATATGCACAGGAGAAGAATCGCCCGCGACCAGCACGTTACACCGCGCTACCAGACTTATGAGCTGCGGAATACTTGTTTTACCGACCATATTTATGGGTTTAGCTGTGGCCTTTTTCATGAACTCCTTTGCTTCAGGCAGATCATCATCCGCTCCAAGAAGAACTGTCCGTATGCCCTGCTCCCTGGCCAGCATTTCACTTAAATTTTGAAAGGAGGATATCCCCCAGTTCTTGCTCCTCCATTTCCTGCTGGCAGAGAGGCTGATCCCTACCAGCTTTTGATCTTTCTGAAACCAGTTAGATCTTAAAAAATCCTCAACCCATTTCTCGCTCTCTTCATCCCTCCATAGTTCCAGGTGTTTCTTCATGGAAGTTATACCCAGAAGCGCCAGGACGCGGGCCTGGTGCTCCACGGGACCCAGTGGTCTCTGGGGAAGGCTGGTCTTGCAGTTGATCAAAAAACTCCACTTGCGGTTGTCGTATCCATACCTTTCCGGGATCATGCTTAAGAACGCCAGAAGGTAACTCCTGCGATTGTTCTGGAAATCTATTGAAATATCAAAATTTTCCGATCTCAGTCTCCCGACCAGTTTCAGGAATCCCGCTCCTCTGTCCCTGCCGCCAAAATCACAAACAATGATCTCGTCGATATAAGGACATTTTTCCAGGACTTTGCGGTACTTGACATCCACCAGCACCTTTATTGAAGCCTTCGGGAACCTCTTCCTCACTGCTCTGAGGGAAGGAATGTTCAAAACAACATCTCCAAGCGAGCTTATTTTAAAAATAAGGATGTTCTTTATATTAAGCACGTCCGCATATGTTCTGGCCGTCAGTTCCAGCATATAATCCAGCGAAAACTTTTCGCCCACGGCTTTTCTCGCGTTCCCGGCGATCCTCTGCCTGAGTTCTGGGCTGTCAGCATAACTCATTATTTTCTTGGCCATATCCGAGGGATTATTGGGTTTGCATAGGAGCCCGGTGGTCCCGTCCTCAACGATCTCGACCGTGCCGCCTACCCTGGTGCCCACAACCGGCACACCACTGGCCTGAGCTTCTATTACAGACCTGCCGAAAGCCTCCTGCGACCTGCTGGCAGAAACAAGCACGTCCAGGTCTCCCAGGACCACGGTAACATCCTCATCAGGTCCTCTAAACCTGATTATTTTATTTATCAAAAGATGGCGCACGGTAAGATCGATCTTTTTCAGGTATTCCTGCCTGGCAGAATCCCTGTCCCCCATAAGAACTACTTCCAGTTTCGGAATCTTTCTTGAAACATAGGCTGCCGCCTTTAAAAAATCAAGGTGACCCTTGATCGGTGTAAAGCGTGCTATCATACCTATCCGAAATCTCTTTCTGCTTTTTTCCGAAGGAGATACGAACGAAAATTTTTCCAGGTCAACACCCCTGGGGATCACTACGATCTTCTGGGGCAGCACACCGAAGTTTTCCCTCATGTGATGCGCCATTACATCGCTTGCCACTATAACCTTTTTGCCCCAGCCCATCACTCTGCTGACAAGATGCTTCTTATACTGTCCGTGAGCCGTTGTGATAAATGTCTTTCGCTCAGAACGCGAGGCAAAATACCCGATAAGAGCAGGGATCCTGCTTCTGGCATGTATGATATCGATATTTTCTTTTCTTATAATGCGGCGGAGCTTGTAATAACAATGTATCATCGTGAATGGATCCTTTTTCCCAACGGACAGCTTGTAATGCCTGGCCCCGAAAGCGGCGAGTTTTTTCTCAAGCCTGCCGCCGCCGGAAACAACCACTGCTTTGTGTCCGTTAAGCGTCAGAAAACGGGCAACCTCTATTGTGCCGTTTTCCACTCCACCTATGTTCAATTCCGGGACAAGCTGTAGTATATTCATATTCGGACTTAGACGCCTCGCTAGTTGTAAGTGGTAAGTTATAAGTTTTTATAAGGCTAAAAACGAAAATCCAGATATCCTAAATTCACATTCTTATAACTTACAATTTACGACTTACCACTAAAAAAGTTTGTACAACTTCTCGTATATCCTCTTGTTGTCTTCTGGCAAAACGGCCCTCGTTCCCTCTCCACTTAGCCTCTCTACTTCACCGGGTATGTCCTCTGGCTTCACAAGATTGATAAGCCTTTTATCCTGCAGTTCTTTCGCGAATCTCTCGTACTTGGTAAAACGCGCTGACCTCTTTGCCGGCAGAAAGACTACAACCTGCCTCCCGGACGAAACGGCTTCTGAGACCATTGATATGCTTTCTCCGGAGACTATGACAACATCGCTCATCGCCATTATTTTTTCCACCGTCCGTCCGTCCGTGTCATTTTTTCCCGAGACGAACATATCACAGAATGGGATATCCTGAAAAGCGGACTTAATAACATCTTCAGCAGCATCGGGGGTCCTGCGGGATGTGGTAACATTAAGTCTTGCGCCTGTCTTCCCGCATGCGGTCCGCACGGCGGAGACCACCGAATCCACGACTGGCTTCTCAAAAGTAAAGTGCATATTGTCGCCTCCTATCAACAGTCCGATCCTGAGCGCTTTTCCCTCCGGATCCTCTTTTCGCTCTATTTCTTCTTTAAGCGCGGATAGTTCAGCGGGATCAATAAGGTTAGGCGCCAGGTCAGTTACTACTACGTTCTCCCGCTTCAAGAGGGCCCGGGTAACATCATGCCTGGGGATCACGACAAGATCGAACTTATTACGAAGCAATGGACCTGGATCAAGGACGATTACGTTACGGGCTGAATTTTCCATTTTTAATATTCTGTTGACGCTAGAGAGAGAAGATCCGCAGCTTACGATAATATCCGTGTGACGGTTGACCGCATTCTCATAACTTTCAGGGGCCAGCGCTGATTTCAGGCATTTCAGATGCCACTGAAAGCGATAAGTGATAAAAGGGCTCACCATATTGAGGAATACCCTGGCCATCCTGTTTTTGTACCGTATTTTTACCGTGTTTATTTCGACCTTTTCCGCGGGAAATCCTTCATCAACCCTGAAGCGCTTGATCTGGCTTGCCACTGCCAGGGATTGTTTCAGGTGGCCCTTTTTCCCGTCGTCCAGCACCATGACCTTCTTCAAAGAGGTTGCCTTCCATCTCTTATGCATCCATAGCCACTGTTCGGGAAAATCCCTGATGTGTTTCTCAAGTAAATGATTGTATTCCCGCATATAAGGGCTTACATCCTCGCCCTTTTTTATGACCATAGGCCTCTCCAGCACAACCTCATGATAAGGGCCCTTTATCCTGTGTATGAACAATGGCAATATCCAGGCACCGCTTTTCTGGGCGAAACGGTAAGGACCGGTCGGCGCTGACGCGGGCCTGCCAAAAAAATCTATGAGGTCACCTGACGCGCCGGCGTTCTGGTCCGCGAGTATGGCAACGCTCTTCCCCTCACGGAGCAATCTGAAGATGTTTTTCACGTCAAACCCTTTGCGTACGACCATATTGCCTTTGGACTCCCGCAGCAAGTTCAACAGTTCATTGAGACGTTCCATTTTCTGGTCCCGCGCGAGAAGATACAATGGAAATCCTTTGAAAGCACCTGCCACAGCGCTTAGCTCCCAGTTCCCGAAGTGCGCGGTGATGAAGATCGTGCCTTTAGAATTTTTAACTGTTTCCACTATCCTTTCAAAATTTTCTATATGCACATACTTGTCGATGTAGCATTTGTCCACCTTGGTCATGGACAATATCTCG
Organism: uncultured Planctomycetia bacterium; assembly: GCA_964431495.1. Lineage (GTDB taxonomy): Bacteria > Omnitrophota > Gorgyraeia > Tantalellales > Tantalellaceae > CAYSJU01. The sequence goes on along the minus strand of CAYSJU010000005.1, from coordinate 16,058 downwards.
GCAAAAGTCTGACCCGCATGCTTATAAACGCCTCTTGTTATGCGCCTCATCTCCTGCGGTGTCTTTTCTCCGCAGAAGGCGGCCTTGATATTCGCGTAAGCGACCCTGTTCCTTTTTCCGCTGAAAAGGTATACGAGGCTGCCGATGCTCTTCCCCAGCCAAAGATTGAACTTTATTGGCGTGACATGAAAGACGCGGTTCAGTTCTCTAACGGCAAATGACGCTATTAAGTCCAGCAATTATTTTCTCCTTTCCTTCTATTATCTCTATCACTATGTGGAGTATGAATATTTTCTCTTCGATGCGTGAAAGATCCAGTTCGCGCATCTTCACATAATCCTTTTTTGTCACGACGATCGCATCTATTTTGTCCCGCGAACACTGCGCGCGGATCCTGTCAATATCCTTCTGCGTGTAACCATGATGGTCCGTGAAGTCGAATCTGGTCGAAATCATCCCTCCAAGACGCTTCACCTGTAGCGCGAAATAGCCCGGGTCAGCTATGCCGCTGACAAGGCACATCCTTTTTCCTTTCAGGTCTTCCGGGGAATAAGCCATGCCTGTCACATCAGCAAAAAAAACAGGTTTATGCCTTGCAACCGCGACAGGTATCTCCGGAGCCAGATCAGCCAATCTCCCAACAAGCTTCTCTTTCTCTTCAGCGCTTATCCTGTCGGACTTGACCAGAACGATCATATCAGCCCTCTTCAAGGATGGAACAGGTTCCCTTAATATCCCCCGGGGCAATAAACAACCATTACCGAACGGCGCGGCGCTGTCCAGCAGCAGGATGTTCAGATCGCGGCTAACCCTGCGGTGCTGGAACCCGTCATCAAGGATCAGCACGTCCGAACCTGTTCTCACGGCAGCATTAGCGCTTTTTGCTCTGTTCTGTCCGACCAGAACGGGCACATCCGGCAACTCGTCCCGGAGCATCCTGTGCTCGTCATCTCCGTATCCCCTGATCAGAACCGCGGGATTTTTTCCAGCGTTCAGAAAATGATCTGCCAGGTATATGGTAAACGGGGTTTTACCCGTCCCCCCGACAGTGATATTGCCAACACTGATGACGGGAACAGACACTTTATGGACATGACGCGCACCTGTCCTGTATTGCCGGTCCACGAACTTCACTCCCCATTCATATGCCCGGGACAACATTTTCAAGAACGATTTGACCATAATGTCAACTTTTTCGTTCCGTTCATCCTTCATTAGCGAAAGTATGTATGATCTAATTGACACCTTTATATTTTCCTTGAAAATAGAAAGTTAAAATTTAGTTTTATATTTTGCACTTTACATTTTTCATTGTGTTCAAGAATTAAGCATTGTGCTCTTGAAATTCGGAAAATAACGGCGTCAGCTTCTCCATGGTCCTGTCTATGGCTCCAGAATTCTTTCTTACGATCCTCCCCGCGTTTGAAGCGAGCCGTTCCCTTTTTGCGTTGTTTTCAAGTAGTTCACTGAAAACAGGTGCCAGCTGGACTTTATCTTTAACCATTATCGCAGCTTCACCTTTAACGAATGTTTCCGCTATTTCGCGAAAATTGTACATGTGCGGGCCAAAAACCACTGCCTTGCCAAAGCGGGCCCCTTCTATGGGATTCTGTCCCCCCTTCCTGACGAGGCTTCCACCCACAAAGACAATGGTCGCGGTCTCATAAACGTCCTTCAAGTGCCCTATGGTATCCACCAGGACCACATCACTGCCTGGCATAGCGCCCTCTGTCCCGGAAAGCATAGCGGAAAACCTGTAATACTTCATCCCGCTCTTCGCGATATAGGCCTCTATCGCGTCAGCTCTCTCAACATGCCTTGGAGCCAGTATAAGCCTTAGGTCCGCGTGTCTTCTCTTCAGCACCTTATACGCCTCTATCAGGTCCTGCTCTTCGGAAAAATGAGTGCTGCCGGCAACGATGACTTTATCATTCTCGCCAAATCCGAAATCCATCCTCGAATAGCTGCTTGAAATGACGGCGCCGGGAATTTCATCAAACTTCATATTCCCCGTCACGCGCACCCTGTCCCCGGGAGCGCCCAGCTCTTTTATCCTTTCAGCGTCTTTTTCGGACCGTACGCAAAAAATGTCTATGTTATCAAGGATCCGCCGCATCACAAACCTTATCTTCCTGTAATTCCGGAAAGACCCGTCAGAGATCCTTCCGTTAATAAGGGCTGCCGGAACGCCTCTGGAATGAAGTTCGTGCAGAAGGTTCGGCCACAATTCGGTCTCCACCATGATATAAAGCGCCGGGTCTATAAGCCCGACCACACGCGCTGTTACGACCCTCAGGTCCAGTGGGGAATAAAAAATAGCATCCACTGTGCCTTTGCCTTTTGACCGGACCACACTGTTCCCAGTCCGGGTTGTCGTGGAAACAATGACCGGGATACGCGGAAAATCCCTTTTTATCTTATCGGCCAGCTTGACCGCCAGGACAGCTTCTCCAACGCTTACCGCGTGTATCCAGACAGGTCTTCTAATGTTTATTACGCTGTCTGGCAGAAACCCAAGCCGCTGGGAAAAGTCCCTGTGCGCTTTCCTTTTTATCAAAAGATAAGGAATATATAAAATCCCGAAGACCAAAAATGCTATATCGTATAAAACTCTCATGATCTATCCACTATGCCCGCGGATGGGCCTTCATGTAAATCTCTTTGATCTTCTGCGTGTCAAGATGGGTGTATATCTGGGTAGTTGACAGATTTTTATGCCCCAGGAGTTCCTGCACGCTCCTTAGATCCGCTCCGTTATTCAGCATATGCGTGGCAAAGGAATGGCGGATTGAGTGAGGCGATATTTTTTTCTCTATGCCGCACTGCCGCACGTATTTATCTATCAGACGCCTGACGCTTCTATCAGAAAGCCTCTTTCCCTGTTTGTTCAGGAAAAGGGCCTTTGGCCTGTCTCCCCAGGACACCTGTCTCTTCTGCACATAATCCCGGACCGCGCGCTGAGCCTCTTTGCCCAGCAAAGCGATCCTCTCCTTCTTCCCCTTACCCCTGACCTTGATCACCCCGTCTATAAGATCCACGTTCTCGCAGTCAAGGCCGACAAGTTCGCTTACGCGTATACCCGCTGAATATAAAACCTCCAGAATGGCTCTGTCCCTGAATCCCGCGATATTTTTTTTAATGGGCGCGGTTACGAGGTCCACCATCCTCCCCTGGGCAAGGAACTCGGGCAGTCTCCTGTCGAGTTTCGGGGTAAAGACGCTGTCCGCAGGATTGGCCTTGACGAGTTTTTCCCTGAATAAAAACTTGAAAAACGACCTTACCGCGGCGAGTTTCCGCACCACGGTGCGCCTGGCACAGTTCCTGCCTTTAAGGTCCGCCATAAAACGCCTGAGATCAAGATGGGTGACATCTTTAGGACCCTTTTCTTTTAAAAAAGAGGCCAGTTCCAGGAGATCGGACCTGTAGCACCGCAATGTATGCTGCGAACAGTTCTTCTCCACTTCCAGATAATTCACGAACTTCCGTATAAACCGTATCATCTTTATTCATCCTCTACCGAGTCGTCGTCGCTCTCGCGTTTCTCATCCGGCAATGTCCTCGTAGTGTAGGTGCATTTGGGATATCTTGAACATCCGTAGAACGCGCCCTTAAAGGACTTGCGTTCCACAAGTTCGCCGTCACAACCATCCATGGGGCATTTTACGCCCGTTGTGATCGATTGCGCGTTCCTGCATTCCGGAAAACCTGAACAGCTCAGGAACCTGCCCCGCCGCCCCCATTTAATGACCATGGGCCTTCCGCATTCCTCGCATATCTTGTCGGTCTTGACCTCCTGCTTGTTAACATGCTTCATGCGTTCTTTTGCTTCCTCTATCTTCTTCACGAAAGGCTTATAAAAATCCTTCAATACGTCAACCCATTTCGCCTTGCCATCCTCAACCTCATCGAGCTCATCTTCCATCTTCGCGGTGAACGCGTAGTCCACGATACCGGGAAAATTTTCCACGAGAAGCCCGTTCACGAGCTGTCCCAGTTCCGTGGGATGGAAATACTTCCTGATCCTCTTAACGTAATGCCGGGCAATTATAGTGCGCATAATTGGCGCGTAGGTGGACGGCCTACCTATGCCTCTTTCTTCCATCTCCTTTACCAGTGACGCGTCCGAATACCTTGGGGGAGGTTTGGTGAAATGCTGATCGGGCAGCATCTCAAGAAGCTTGACCTCTTCACCTTTCTCGAGCGGAGGTATCTTTTCCACTCCGCTTTCAGCTTCAACGTCTGCGGTCCCCCTGTAAACCCGAAGGAATCCGTCGAAGATAAGATCAGCTCCTCCTGCCCTGAACCTGTAATCTCCCGCGTCGATATTGATCGTAAGAACGGAATACACGGCATTCTGCATCTGGCTGGCAAGGAACCTCCTCCATATAAGCCTGTACAATTTCATCTCATCCGGGCTCAAGAACCTGGACACCTTCTCAGGCGACCTGAGCGGCAGGGTCGTGCGAATGGCTTCATGCGCTTCCTGTGCTCTTTTTTTTGATTTGTAAACAGGGGGCTTTGGCGGACAGTATTTTTCACCGTATTCATCAAGTATGTACTTCCTTGCTTCCTTTGTCGCGTCGTCCGATATCCTTACGGAATCCGTACGCATATAGGTTATCAGGCCCACGCTTCCCTCTTCTCCCAGGTCTATGCCTTCGTACAGTCCCTGCGCTATTTTCATGGTCTTGCTCGCGGAAAAATTCAACTTATTGAACGCCTCCTGCTGCATTACCGACGTTGTATACGGAGAACGTGGATAACTTTTCTTCTCCTTCCGGGTTATCTCACCGATAATGAACTTCTCTTTCTGCAGTTCAGAGCCGACGTTATCGGCTTCCTCCCTGTTCTTTATATGGACTTTTTCTCCCTTATGTTTAACGAGTTTCGCCTTGAACCTGTCGGGCGGCGGACACTCGCCCATTTTTTTGAGGATCACGTCCATTCCCCAGTATTCCTCCGGTTTGAATTTCTTTATTTCTTCTTCCCTCTCCGCTATCAGCCTGACTGCCACGGACTGGACCCTTCCGGCGCTCAGTCCCCGGCTTATCTTCCCCCAGAGCAGAGGGCTCAGGGAATATCCGACTATCCTGTCCAGTATCCTGCGCGCCTGCTGGGCGTTGACCTTGTTCATGTCCAGTGTCCCGTAATGTTCAACGGCCTCTTTGATGGCCCTGGCCGTGATCTCCTCGAACCTGACCCTGTAAATATCCACGCCGCATTTCTGCAGCTGATTTTTTATATGCCAGCATATGGCTTCTCCTTCTCTGTCAGGATCGGCCGCGAGGAACACCGCCTGGGCGTTCTTTGCTTCTGTTTTCATGGCTTTGAGGTATTTCCCACGTCCTTTTATGATCGTATATTCCGGCTTGAAATTATTTTTGAAATCAATGCCCATTTTACCGGCGGGGAGATCCACCACATGTCCCATACTGGCCAGGACCTTATATTCATTGCCCAGGATCTTGTTTATCGTCTTGGACTTGGCTGGCGATTCTACAATAACCAGAAATTTTTTCTTTTTGCTACCGGCTTTTTTTGAAGTCTTGGTCTTCTTTGCCAACATGATAATCCCTTCTCCCGTAGAACCGTTACTGAATCCTGACGTAACTGCTTCCCAATAAAGGTTTTACAAGATTTTGTATCTCCATCTTTAATAGGACTTCCACTAACGCGCTTCTGTCTATTCCCGTAGATTCCGAGATCTTGTCAACATGAACAGCCATCTTTCTATCCAGCATATCAAGTACCTTTTTTTGCTCATCGGATAAATGATCCCCGCCTGGACATTTTATCCCGGTATATTTTTGACACCTTTCATCGGTCTCTATACCCAGCTCTTCCAATATGTCTTCCGCGCCGGCCACAAGCTTTGCGCCGTTCTGTATAAGACGGTTAGTGCCGTCCGATGTATGAAAATCAGCCCTTCCCGGCACAGCAAATATTTCCCTGCCCTGATCCAGGGCGAAATCCGCGGTTATCAACGCTCCGCTTTTTCGAGCTGCTTCCACTACCACGACTCCTCTGGACAGACCGCTGATTATCCTGTTTCTGCGCGGGAAATTGACCCTGAGCGGAGCCATCTCGGACTGGAACTCCGTCATGACAACCCCGTTCTCCGGAATAAGACGCGCCAGTTGTCCCGCCCCCGGGGGATATATCTGTTTGAACCCGCTGCCAAGAACAGCGATGGTCCTGCCCCCGGCCCTTAAAGCTCCTCTGTGCGCGGCCGTATCTATCCCCCTGGCCATGCCGCTGACAATGGTTATCCCCTGCCGCGCGAGATCAAAGGCCAGACGTTCCGCCATCTGAAGACCGTATGAAGAACATCTTCTGGAACCTACTATAGCTATTGCGCCGGCATCAACCCGGTCTATGATCCCTTTACAATAGAGGACCGGCGGCGGATCGTAAATATTCTTCAATGCTTCCGGATATGTCGTGTCTCCGCAACAGATCAATTTTATTTTTTCATCTTCAACATAGGATAATTCTTCAAGATATTCGCGTGATGTTTTCACTGACCGCAGATCCTCGGCCCATTTCGGGGCCCTGCCTGTAATCTCAGCCAGACGGGAAGTAGACATGTGAAAAAGCTCTTCAGTATCCCGGACTCCGTCGAGCAGAGACATTATCTGCCTTGGCCCCAGGCCGTGGACCATATTCATCGCTGTGATATCGCGCTGCAGTTTATTCAACATACATCATCTTCCAGTTTATCGCTCCTGACTATATCCAGGAAAACGTCGGTCAGTTTCGGGTCCAGCTTCCATCCTTTTGCGTCCTCCATGATTTTGACAGCCTGCTCCCGGGTGAACGCCTTGCGGTAAGTCCGGTCAGTAATCAATGCTTCGTATATATCAGCAATGCTGAGTATTCTCGCTCCAAGCGGGATCGCCTCGCCACTGGTTCCCCTTGGATAACCGCTCCCGTCGTAATTCTCGTGATGGCTTATAATGATCTCCAGGATCGGGTCCAGAGAGAAGAGGGGCCTTATCATATCAACGCTCCAGCCGGGGTGCTTTTTTATTTCTTCGAACTCGCGTTCATTTAATTCACCTCTCTTGAAAAGTATGCGCTCATCCACTGCCAGTTTCCCTATATCGTGAAGGAGCGCGGCGATCTTCAAGGTCTCCATATTCTCTTCGCTCATGTCGATCTTCCTGGCCAGGGAGACCGAGAACAGCATGACCCTGAGGGAATGCTTGGCGATCTCCGGCTCATGCTTTCTTGATCCAGTGAAAATCACATCCACTATTTCCATGTTCGTGGCCGGATATACATCAGATATCTTTCTCCGGGGATAGTCAACCGGCCGGCCGATGAACATTATGAATAGACCCAGCTTTTCCTTTAGCGGGGTCGCTACCCAGTAAAAATACTTCTCTTTCCCTTTTTTGTCCAATACCGGCGTCTCGAACTGGCAGGTGTTCTTGTCCTTCAATATTCTTTTGAACTTTTCAAGGACCTGCGGCCGCACTGATTCCGGGACAACCATATCTATCCAGCTCTTCCCAAGCAGTCCTTCTCCTGTTATGCCGAAATAGTCCTGGAATTCCACATTCGCAAAAACCACTTCGCCCTGGGAGTCCGCGACCATAATTGGTGAATCGGCATTATCAAAAAGTCGTGTCAACAGTAACTCCCACAACCGCGAACGTGACTCGACTTGCGCTTTTTGAAGATGCGCTTTCCCTTCATCCTCCGCAAGCTTGATGATCTCTTCGACTATTGCCGTGACATCCCCCTTTGTAGTATCCACATGGTGGTCAGCTCTTTCATAGAAATATCTTCTAAACGCCAGAAGGTTCTCTATCCGGCGCATGGGATCGTCCGCGTTAAGAAGAGGCCTGTGCGTATGCTCCCTTACCCTCTCCAGGATCGTCCCGGGATCGGCCCACAGGCATATCACTATGCCATTCTTCTTGAAGCTGTAAAGGTTTTCCGCGTCTATGATCGACCCGCCTCCCGCGTCGATCACCTGGTCATCATTTCCGCAAACCTCTTTGATAACGGATTTCTCCACCTTCCGGAAGTATTTTTCACCCTTTTTCGTAAATATGTCATTTATGGTCATTCTCTCGCGTTCTTCTATAAGGTCATCCGTGCTCACACAAATCTTGTTCAATTTTTTCGCGATAGCTTTGGACACAACGGTTTTGCCTGTTCCCATGAACCCGACAATAATGATATTCCTCATATTACTGCGCCTTTAACTGATCCTTATACCCTTTAAAATTCCTGTTTATTTCCAGCATGGAATCGCCGCCGAACTTTTCCATGAACGCTGAAGCGATCTCAAAAGCCACTGCTGATTCAGCCACGACCCCGCATGCCGCCACAGCGGTTACATCCGCTCTTTCAGTCGCTGCCGCGCTCCGTTTCTTGGTTTTTATGTTAACCGACTCCAGCGGCGCGCCCAATGTGGCAATAGGTTTCATGAACCCTCTGACGACAACTGGCGAACCGTTCGTAACCCCGCCTTCCAGACCCCCGGCATTATTCGTAACCCTTGTAAAGATCTTCCTGCTCTTATTGTAGCGTATCACGTCATGGGTCATGGACCCGAACAGGTCCGCGCATTCTATGCCTTTCCCTATGGAGACGGCCTTCACGGCCGGAACGGCCATAACAGAACGGGCAAGAGCGCCGTCAAGCCTCCTGTCCCATTGCGCGTAGGAGCCCAGTCCGGGCGGGACACCTTCAGCTATAACCTCAAATACGCCTCCGAGCGTGTCTCCTTTTTTCGCGGCTTTATCTATTTCTTTACGCATCCTGGCAGCGGCTTTCTTGTCCGCGCACCGGAGATCTGATCTCTCCGACAATCTCCAGATGTCATCAAAAACTAGGTCGCTTACATTCGCCTCTACCTTACCGATACTGGTGACATGGCTCACTATCCTGATAGCAAACTCTTTTAAGATCAGCTTCGCGACAGCTCCCACGGCTACTCTTACCACTGTCTCACGCGCACTGGCCCTTTCAAGCACGTCCCGGCAGTCCTTAAAACCGTGCTTAAGTATACCGCCAAGGTCCGCGTGTCCCGGCCTGGGGCTTATCACGTCGGGAAGTTTGTCTATCCTGAAGTCTTTATTGCGGACGACCAGCCCGACAGGACTGCCGATGGTACGGCCTTTCCGGCAGCCCGCTATTATGTCGGCCTTATCCTTTTCAATGGCCATGCGTTTGCCGCGCCCATAGCCGACCATTCTCCTGGCCAGCTCTTTGTCAATGAAACCGGGATCCATTTTCAGGCCAGCGGGAACACCATCAAGAACGGCCATCATGGCTTTCCCGTGCGACTCTCCTGCGGTCATATACCTTAACATTACGCACCTCTGCTCTCTTGAATAAGTGAAACCAAATACCTGATAATCTCGTTTCCGTACAACAAACTTATGAACGCGCTCAGAGAAAGGAACGGCGCGTAGGGTATTATCTCCTGCTTCTTTTTGAACAAAACATATAACCCGACAACAGAGCCCAGTACCGGAGCGATAAAAAAGGTCAAAAGGACCCTTTTCCATCCGAGAAAAGCGCCTATCATGGCCATCAGGGTTATGTCTCCTCCTCCGACAGCTCCTCCTGCTTTTTGGGCTTTTTCCCTGAAAAGTTTTTCACCGATCGATCCCATAAGATAGATGCTGACACCTCCTGCCAGCATCCCTAAAAAAGAATTTCCGAGCGCTGACAGGGAAAAACGCGCGTTATCCCCCAGAAAAAAGGCTGAAAGCAGGAGTCCGGCCAATATGCCCGGAAGCGTGAAAACATGCGGCACTAACTGGCGCTCAATATCAATCGAAGCTATCACTATCAAAATACACGTAAAAAGCCAGTACACAAAAAACCTGGCAAGATCGGGAAAATAGAACAAAAGAATTACTCCGCTCATAGCGGTCAATAACTCCACGATAAAATACCGTAATGGTATCCTTTGCTTGCATTGACGGCATCTCCCCTTCAAAAGCAGAAAACTTATTAACGGGACATTGTCCATGAGATTTATGGAATGCTTGCAATGCGGGCAATAAGAATTAGGCCACACGATCGATTTACCTCTTGGCACCCGGTAAATTAACACGTTCAAAAAGCTGCCGATTACGGCCCCAAAAACAAATACAATGAAAAATTTCACTTTAGTCCTTTCAATGTCTTCTTTACTGCACCCTCCATGACATTTTTAATTTCTTCTATCGGTTCCCGTGTCCAAATTCTAAACGCCAAGGCCGCCTGATTAACGAGCATTTTCATCCCATTAATCGCTACATTCCCTCTTGTCCGCGCTTCTTGACAGAGCTCCGTGTCCCTGGCATATACCAGATCACACACAGCTGCGTTCGGATCCAGCAGATCAGGATCAACAGGTAAAGGATCCCCTTCTTTTGTTCCGAGAGGTGTAGCATTAACGACCAGATTGCATTTTTCTATTCTATCCGGGATATGATCAGCTGACTCGACCGGATAAAACGCTACCGATTTTGGCCATGCATCAAAAGAAGCCTTTAGCTCGGATAGCTTCCTTTTGTCCACATCAAATACGCTTATGCTATTTGGTTTGTTCCTGCCAAGAAACGCGAGATATAAACATATAGTGCGTCCCGCGCCACCTGCTCCTAATACAAAAACATCCTTTCCCAACGGATTAAACACATGGGATGATACTTCCATGAGAGCTTCATAAAACCCTTCTCCATCAGTATTGTAACCTATCAACCCACTCTTTTCTGCCTTCACTGTATTAACCGCGCCTAAGATTTTCACTTCATCATTCACGGAACATGCTTGGCACGCATCCAGCATTTCTTTTACTTTTATCTTGTAGGGCACGGTGACATTTATCCCCTTGATGTCACCGCCTGAGATAAGCTCCTGAAAAAATGCGTCCAGGTCTTTTTCTTTTATATCGAAAAGTCTGTACTCCGCGGGAATATCAAAACGCTTAAAAGCGGCATTATGCATAAAAGGGGACAAAGAATAGTTTATGTTCTTCCCCAAAAGGCCATACATTTTTTTGCTACCCTTGCCATTTGTCATAACTTTTAATGGACATCGGGGCATTCTATACCCGACGTTTACCCCTGCTCTTCCCCCTCCTCATGGAAAGACGGTTTATGGCATTCATGTAAGCCAGGACACTCGCTTCAATGACATCCGTGCTCGAAGCCCTTCCTATTACCACGTCGTCCTTAAAAGCGACCTTCAGGCTGGCTTCTCCCAACGCGTCTTTCCCGCTGGTAACGGCCTTGACCCTGTAATCGATAAGTTTTCCCTTCTGGCCGATAGCCTTGTCTATGGTCTTGAAACACGCGTCTATGGGCCCGTCACCGGTTGCGCTCGCGGTCAGTTTATCTTTGCCGCTTCGCAATATAACTTCTGCCATTGGCGAGATATTGTTCCCGCTCGTTACCCTGAAATCCTCGAGCTTATACTTCTCCGGTATCGTGGCCAGCCCTTCTTCCACGATGGTCGCGAGGTCCTCGTCATAGATCTTCGTCTTTTTATCGGCCAGGACCTTAAAACGCATGAACGCCTTGTTAAGTTCCCGCTCTGAAAGGGAATATCCAATATCTTTCAGCCTGTTCGAAAAAGCGTGCCGGCCTGAAAGCTTCCCCAGGACAAGCGTGCTCCCCTTGAAACCGACATCCTGGGGTCTGATGATCTCATAAGTAACCCGTTTTTTCAGGATCCCGTCCTGATGAATACCGGCTTCGTGGCTGAACGCGTTGTCCCCGATCACGGCCTTGTTTGGCTGGATCATGACGCCCGTCAATCTGCTGACAAGACGGCTTGTCTTATACAGTTCTTTGGTGCGTATATTCGTGGTGAACCTTCCGAATACGTCTTTACGCATATTGATGCCCATAACGATCTCTTCCAGCGCCGCGTTTCCCGCTCTTTCACCAAGGCCGTTCATGGTGCATTCGATCTGGCGTGCGCCGTTCAGGACAGCGGCAAGAGAATTGCTGACGCCAAGCCCCAGGTCATTGTGGCAGTGTACGCTTATGACCGCCTTATTGATATTCGGGACATTTTCCTTAAGATACATGATAACCCCGCCGAATTCCTGAGGCACGGAATATCCAACTGTATCGGGAATGTTCACGGTCCTGGCCCCGGCCCTGATAGCGGCCTCTACCACCTCTGCCAGAAAATCAAGCTCGGTACGGGAAGCGTCTTCGGGGGAAAATTCGATGTCCGCGAACTTTTTCCTGGCGTACTTTATCGCGTCGACCGAGATATTGAGGATCTCGTCCTTGGCCTTGCGCAACTTGTACTGCCTGTGTATTTTTGACGTGGCAAGGAATACATGCACCCGCGGACGCTTTGCCTTTTTAAGCGCTTCGTAAGCGTCGTCTATATCCTTCTTTGTCGCCCTTGCGAGGCCGCAGATAACGGGGCGTTTTATGTGTTTTGCCACGGCTTTGACCGCCTCAAGGTCCCCTGGACTCGTGCGGGGAAATCCCGCTTCAATAATATCCACTCCGAGCGCGTCCAGCTGAAGCGCTATCTTGACCTTTTCATTAACGTTCAGACTCGCGCCGGGGGTCTGCTCACCGTCCCTCAAGGTGGTGTCGAATATATGTATCTTCTCCCTTTTCATAGCATTCCTCTTTCGTGTAGATCCTTCGCTCGTTCGCTTCGGCCATACAATTTATGTTCACTTCGTTCCATAAATTGTGGTCTCATTTACAGCCAGGGCATCATGCCCCGAAGCTTCTTGCCGACCTTCTCTATCTCTTGCTCTTTTTCATCCTCGGTGATCTTGTTATAATTCGGCCTTCCGTTCTTGTTCTCGTTGATCCATTCTTCGGCGAACTTGCCTGACTGTATCTCCCCGAGTATCTTTTTCATCTCCTCGCGGGTCTCTTGGTTGATGACCCTTTTCCCACGGGTAATATCGCCGTATTCCGCTGTGTCCGACACCCTTTTCCGCATACCGTAAATCCCGTATTTGTATATAAGGTCCGTGATGAGCTTTAGCTCGTGCAGACACTCAAAATAAGCGATCTCAGGCTGATACCCCGCGGAAACAAGGGTATCAAATCCGGCCTTGATAAGCTCCGAAGCCCCGCCGCAAAGCACGGTCTGCTCGCCGAAGAGATCCGTTTCCGTCTCTTCCTTGAACGTGGTCTCGAGTACACCGGCTTTCGTCCCTCCGATCGCCTTAGCGTAAGCCAGGGCCTTGTCCTTTGCCTTTCCGGTAAAGTCCTGATATACGGCCACAAGACACGGCACACCTCCACCGTCTTCATACATCCTGCGCACCAGGGCCCCGGGCCCCTTGGGCGCCACCATGAAGACGTCGATGTTCTCCGGAGGCAGAATCTGTTTGAAATGTATGTTAAACCCGTGCGAAAAGACCAGCGACTTTCCTTCTGAAAGGTTCTTCTCAATAAATTTCTTATAGACCATCGCCTGAACATGGTCCTGGGTCAATATCTGTATGATCTCAGCCTGGCCGGCTGCCTCTTCAGCAGTCAACACCTCAAACCCGTCCTGCACCGCCTGTTCGTAGTTCGGCGTTCCCTCAAGCTCGCTGACAAGCACCTGAATGCCTGAGTCCCTCAGGTTCAGGGACTGCCCCCTGCCCTGTATCCCGTACCCGATGACAGCGATCTTACTGCCCTTGATAACGTCGAGCTCCGCGTCTTTATCATAATATACCTTTGCCATCTTGCTATCCTCCTTTTTCTGAGATTGATCTGTCAATGTTCAGGATTACACGTCAGCCTGAAGCGCGATCTTACCGGTCCTTGCGATTTCAACGATCCCGTAAGGCCGCAAAAGTTCTATGAACGCTTTTATCCTGTGCTCGTCCCCGGTCTCTTCTATCGTCAAGGTCTTTTTGCCGATATCCACTACCTCCGCCCCCGTAGAATCGATGATCTGGATTATTTTTTCCCGGATCTTTGTATTCTCAGCGTTGACTTTCAGCAGTATCAGCTCCCGGCCCACAAAATCACTACCGGTCAGATCCTGGACCTTTATAACATCAATAAGCTTGTTCAGCTGCTTCTTTATCTGCTCCAGAATACGCTCGTCCGCATCCACAACGATCGTCATCCGCGAAACCTCTGGGTCTTCTGTCTCGCCTACGGCAAGTGAATCAATGTTAAATCCGCGAGCGCTGAAAAGGCTCGCGACCCTGGTAAGCACGCCGAATTTATTCTCGACCAGAACAGATATCACAAACTTTGACATGTTTCACTCCTCTTTCTATAAGTTTAACTACACGTTCCAGAATTCGGAAGTCAGAGGTCAGATAGTGTGGCGGTCTGTCTGCTGTCTTCCGTCTTCTGTACTCTGTCTTCTGAAAATTACGCTAACCCGTGCAACATATTGCTGATGGATTCACCCGCAGGCACCATGGGAAAAACGTTCTCTTCCCTTTCGATCAGGAAATCCAGTACAACAGGACCGTCTGTTTTTAACGCGGTCTTAATGGCCTTTACCACTTCGCCCTTTTTTGTCACCCTTATCCCTTTGGCGCCGTAACTTTCGGCCAGCTTCACGAAATCCGGGCAGTAGCAAAAAGTATCCTTGGCCAGCACCGTGAAAGCATACCGCCTGCTGAAAAAAAGCTCCTGCCACTGGCGGACCATGCCCAGATATCCGTTGTTAAGAATGGCTATTTTTACCGGCAATTTTTCAATAACCGCGGTGGCCAGCTCCTGGATGTTCATCTGTATGCTGCCGTCCCCGGCTATATCAAACACAATGCTGTCAGGCCTGCCTACCTGCGCACCTATGGCAGCAGGAAAACCATAACCCATAGTACCCAGCCCTCCGCTGGACAGCCATGTCCTGGGAGTTGTAAATTTGTAGAACTGTGCCGCCCACATCTGGTTCTGGCCGACCTCGGTAGAAATAATAACATCCTTTCCCCTGGTAAGTTCCTGAATCTCTTCGATTATATATTGCGGCCTCAGCTTATCGTCATCTTTATATCTCAGCGGCAATTGCCTTTTCCATGCCTGGATCTTTTTGTGCCACTGGTCAATATGCGGTTTCTTGACAAGCCGGATCAGCTCTTTCAACACCTCTTTAGCATCGCCTATGACAGGTATATCCACATCCACGTTCTTACTCACGTTTGTCGGATCAATGTCAATATGCGCTATTATGGCTTTCGGTGCAAAATCATCTATTTTTCCCGTGACACGGTCATCAAATCTCGCGCCGATCGCGATTATAAGATCAGCTTCCTGCACTGCATGGTTCGCGTAAGCGGTTCCGTGCATGCCCAGCATGCCAAGGCTTAAAGGATCATCCCCGGGGAATCCTCCCAGACCCATCATCGTCATGGTAACCGGAATCTCTGTCTCTCTCGCGAAGCGGGTAAGCTCTTTATGCGCTTCTGCGAGTATAATGCCCCCTCCCGCGTATATGAGCGGTTTTTTGCTTTTTGCTATGGCCCTGGCAATCTTTTTTATCTGGCCGATATGGCCTTTATATGTGGGCTTATATCCCCTTATATCAACCGTCTCGGGATACGTGAACTCCGCCTTTTGAAGCTGCACGTCCACCGGCAGGTCTATAAGCACCGGACCAGGCCGCCCTGTCCTGGCGATATGAAAAGCCTCTTTAATTGTTTTCGCAAGATCCTTTATGTCTTTGACCAGGTAGTTGTGCTTTGTGATCGAACGGGAGATCCCCATCATATCAGCTTCCTGGAAAGCGTCATTACCGATGAGAATGCATTTGACCTGACCAGTGATAGCTACAATGGGGATTGAATCCATGTAAGCCGTGGCTATGCCTGTCACAAGATTTGTAGCTCCCGGCCCTGAAGTGGCCATGCACACGCCCACCTTACCTGTAGCCCGCGCGTATCCGTCTGCCGCGTGCGCAGCACCCTGTTCATGACGCGTAAGGATGAACTTGATGGCCTTTTCGTCGTAAAGCTTATCCGTTAAAGGTATTACAGACCCCCCGGGATAGCCGAAAATATGGTCCACGCCTTCTTTGATAAGGCTCTTTATCAATATCTCCGCGCCCGTTATTTTAGCCATTTTCCCTTCCTCTTCTTGTCGGTATATATATTAGAAAATATTAAT
>CAYSJU010000004.1:0-98213 GCA_964431495.1 uncultured Planctomycetia bacterium | reverse complement strand
AAAAAGCTCCTCCCCCGGGGTCTAAAATACTTACGCGCCCCCTGTTTTTCGCTTGAGTTTATTAGCTGTATCCATGGACCTCTTATTTACGTAATCTCCGCCTTCTATGCGGATTATCTTGGCGTTCACAATAGCGTCGGAGATCTTTTTCCGCGCTCCCCTGACGATCCTGCTGAACGACTGCTGTGATATCTGCATCAACTCAGCGGCCTTCTTTTGCGCCATGCCCTCGTAATCCGCTAAACGTATGGCCTCGTATTCCTCTATCGTGACTATTGTTTCCTCGGGTCTGCCAGGACGTCCCCTCGGGCTGAAATGTTCAATACGCGGCTCTTTCTGGACCACCTTCTTTTTCCTTGGCCTGCCCCTTGCCCTCATGCCCGCTACCATACCCCTCCCTTTGATATATTGGTATATGCCAATTCTTAATGTGAGGTTATTTTGAGTAAAAGCCCACATTAAATGCCGGGTATACACCCGTAAATCAATCTTATCCCCTTTCGCGAAAAAGTCAAGGTTTTTTGGGAGGGTTATCTTTTGAGGTGGGCGTAAAAGGTCTTCCAGGGGAATTTTTTGCCGGGGCATTCGGTTCTTGCGCCTTTGACCTGGCCGTGTCCTAATATGCGTTGTCTCGGAATGTGGTAATAATCCTGCAGCTGTTTTGTCAGGTACACAAGGGACCTCATCTGGCGGGGAGATACCTTATCTTCTGAAAAATTGCCGACCAGACATATTCCGATCGCTTTCTCGTTCATGTCGTTGGCTTTACAATGCGCGCCATTTCGCTGTTTTATCCACCGCGGCGTGGTCTCTATCTGCCCGTCATCCTTACCACAGGTTCCATTATCTATGACAAAATGATACCCGACTCCTGCCCACCCCCGTCTCAAATGAGCCTTATTGAAAAATTCACTGTTTCCCTCATCCGTCGCGCTATGGTGGACTATTATATATTTCCATTTCCGGCTGGGATAAAGTGTGATTATCTCTTTTCTTGAAGCGGCATCAGGAACATATAGCTTCTGTCCTATCTCCAGTTCCCTCACATCCCTGATCCTGTTCGCCCGCTTTATAGTCTCGATATCTACTTCGTACATCTGGCTTATCCGCCAGAGCGTCTCCCCGGGCGCCACAACATGATACAGATCCTGCCTTATCAGACCGGGCACGCCAAGAGGCTCGGAGCAAATATCCACACCGCCGACATCGCCACTTGGCCTGACCTCCGGATAGTTTATCGAGCATGATGTCAAAAACATCAAAATGACCAGGAGTGATACGATCCCTGGATCCGAAAATAAACGGGGTTTTCTGTGTTTCATGGAATTATATTTCAGGTTTGTCCGCTAAAAATTTGTATTAAGTATACTTGAGTTATAGAAAAATACAACAATTTTTTTTAAGAGAAAATAGGGACAGCGACCTATTTTCCCTGAGGGTGACCTACTATGGGTAGTTTGAAAAATAGGGAAAATAGGTCGCTGTCCCTATTTTCCTTACTCGACGGGCCTTATGCGGACATTGATGAGACCTTCATCCAGATCGGCGATTCTCTGAAACGCGGCCTTCGCGAGGTCAATAACTCTTCCCTGCCGGCATAGCCGCTTAGCCGGTCCCCTGTCATTTACTCTTACCATGACCTTCTTTCCATTCTGAAGATTTGTCACCTCTAATATCGTATCAAACGGAACATGCCATATGGCGCATGTCAATTCATCATCGTTAAAAACTTCCATATTCGCGGTTGTCGTTCTTATGCCCGGAGAAAACTCCGCGTACCATGAAGCCATCCCCTCTACGCAACAAAAGTCAACTGTGCCGGAACTTGTTTCTGTGGTAACCTCGGAAAAAATGATTACAAAAATAAAAATGGTGAGAAATTTGAACGGAACGTTGGAAAATATTTTCATAGCCGCGCCGCCTTGTGAAAAATGTTCTAA
Source organism: uncultured Planctomycetia bacterium (assembly GCA_964431495.1). Lineage (GTDB taxonomy): Bacteria > Omnitrophota > Gorgyraeia > Tantalellales > Tantalellaceae > CAYSJU01. Next base: position 96,273 of record CAYSJU010000004.1, on the reverse strand, counting down.
TAAAAAATAAAAAGGTTGAATTATTCAATGTTTAGTGTATCTTACTTTCTTTACTTTAAAAATATCATAAGTAAATTAGAAAGGCAACTTTTGGGCAAAAGAATATTAACTTACTTTTTGTTTGTTATTTGCGGCGTTCGATGGCTTTTGATATAAGGAGGCCGACTTCGTAGAGAAGGACCATTGGAATGGCAAACATGAGCATATTAAGGACATCCTGGGTGGGGGTTATGACAGCGGCGAATATCATTATGATAAGCACTGCAAAGTGTCTTTTCTCCCTCAAGACGCGTGTTTTGATAATACCCGCGTCGGTCAGGAGGGCCATGACAACAGGGATCTCAAATACGATCCCCCCTACCATGATCAACGCGCCGAAAAAAGAAACATATTTGCCCAGAGTGATCCGGGGGATGGCCACATCTTGCCCGAAATTTATCAGGAATTTAAGCGCGGCGGGGATGGCCACATAATAGGAAAAGGTTATACCTGTCATAAAAAGCGCCAGGGCAAAAATGAACCATATGACTATTCTGCCCCTTATTTCTTTTAAAATCGCGGGTGAGATAAATGCCCAGGCGTGATAGAGTATTACGGGGAAACCGATGATGAACCCGGTCAGTAATGAGATCTTCAGATAAGACACGAACGCTTCGGTTGGGCCTATGTATATCAGATCCGGGACAAGGGTCCTGATGGGACGCTTAACGATGGCAAGGATCTTATCGCCCTGCATGAAGGCGAAAATGCTGATAATGACGAGCACTACCAGTGAAACAAGTATTCTTCTGCGGAGCTCCTCCAGATGCGTGACAACATCAAGCTTCTTAAGTTCTTCCTGATAAAAAGCGCTCATCCCTTTTTCTCGTCGCTCTTTTCCCCCTTCTCGTCCTTCTTCTCTGAAAAATCCTGCATCCCCTTCTTGAACTCGCTTAGAGACTTCCCTAACGCCCTTCCTATCTCCGGCAGCTTTGCCGCCCCGAAGATGAGCAGCGCTATGACCAGTATCAACAGTATTTCAGGCAGTCCGAGGCCAAACATTCATCCAGCTCCTTTCCCACTTAGCGTTAGCCGTGTTAATCCTGCAAAGTAAAAGAAAGTTCCTTATAATATTCCATCAACTTTCCATATGTCTCAACCGTCATCCTTGTGCACAAGATGGTCGCTGCTATCACGATAACTGAAATCCCTATTTTTATATATGCTTTCGTCCTGGGACGGAACCATAAAGGGATAAGCCCAAGCGGGCCGAAACAAAGTATGGCGACTACTATCGTCCATGGCTTATAATACCACTTTTCTGCATGTTCCGGAATATTTTCCATTATGGGGCCGTCAACGGTCATTCTGATCTTTTCTCCGTGGTCTTTTTTCTCTCTTCTCTTCGAATGATCGTTCAAACCTTGCGTCCGTGGGAGGGATATACGGCAGCCCATCCTCGACTGAGCGGAAGACGTCCTCTGTTCCTATACATTCATGGTCGTCATCAAATAACTCGTCCTCATGTTCGTAATCACTGTCATCCCCGGGGAGGTCATTGTGCAGCCCCTTCAATATGATCAGCCCATCAACAATATCATCTATGCCCGCAACATCCCGGATCGTGCGCATGATAAGATCCCTTTCCCTCTCGGAATCGACTTCTCCTCTCAAAACGACCCTGGCCCCTTTCTTTATCTTTACTTCAAAAAGGTCAGGATCCACACCCGTCTCCTTGAGGCTTTGCACTATAAGTTCCTTTAATTCCTTATTTGACAACCCTTCGATCTTGGCCATGACATCCTCCGAACACACAGTATTTACCCTATATTTTAAGTATACCACATGTCCGAAAAAATGCTAATTCATCAGTGAAAGTGGGGGGTTTGGACGCGGGGCCTACTCGCCGATGACTTTCACGAGGACCCTTTTCCTGCGTCCGCCGTCAAATTCGCCATAAAATATCTGTTCCCACGGGCCGAAATCCAGCCTGCCGCCTGTAACGGCTACAACCACTTCCCGCCCCATGATCTGCCTCTTCAGATGGGCATCACCATTGTCCTCGCCATTGTTATGGCGGTAATGATCCACTGGTTCATGCGGCGCCAGTTCTTCCAGCCAGTCATCATAATCCTGTAAAAGTCCGGACTCATCATCATTGATGTAAACACTGGCGGTAATGTGCATGGCGTTCACCAGGCACATTCCTTCTTTTACGCCGCTTTTCTTGACGACCTCTGCTACTTTTGGCGTGATATTGATATAATCCCGCCGGTGCGGGGTCTTGAACCAGAGATATTCGGTACAGGATCTCATCTTTTACCTCCATGTAGTAGAAAAACAGGTAAAATAGGTGTCTGTCCCTATTTTTCAAAATCTGATATTTACTCCGCCGGTGGCCTTGATCTCCTTACCCAGCCGGCCAAGGGCGCAGAAAAGCTCCGCGTCATCACTGAACGCCTTTTCGAACTCGACGCTGACGCCGAGATCTTTTCCTTTTTTATCCGTAAGATAAAAACTTAATTCGCCGCTGTCCCCCATAAGTTTAGACACCCCGAACTCTATTTTTTTCCGATCCCCGCTGGAATAGGTCACCTCATAGCTGACCTTGAGATCTTTATCAAGCCGCCAGTTGCCGTAAATGGTAACTATTCTCCGGACCTCGCGGAAGACTCTTCCTTTTGAATATATTATCCCGACAATATATTTTAATTCCCGGCTGCGGCCCGATAACTTTTTGGATTGAAGGGTGGCCTTAAATTCAAAGCTCGAATCCGAAGAACGCTCCACCTTATATTTGATCCGGGCTCTTTCCACGTCCCACTGGCCCCTGAAAACAAGTATCTTTTCTTCCCGTTCCTTGGTCTTCAGCCGTGTTTTTCTGTATTTATAAACGACCTCGTTGCTTCGATTGACGTTCCAGGCCCCCTGGAACGTGAGGGTATCGTACCTTCCCTCCCCTTTCGCTGCCTCAAACGTTAGCCTGTTATTCCTGTCAGCCGCCCATTTTCCTTTAAGGCTTATGTTGCCGGACCGGACCCCCAGGACATTTTCATGTTCTCTTATCCTGAAGGCCAGAAGCCCGCTCTTCACTTTTTCTATGTCGCCGCGGAAGATCAATGTCTTGCCTGCCAGGGGGTTATGTGAACCCAGGATATGGAATTTCAGATCATGTTCCGGCGTCAAAGACCAGACGCCGTCGGTTATAAGTTTACGCGCTCCCTTGATGTCATCGGAATAGTTGTAGATGACGAGCCTGTTCCCGGAGTCTGTTTTTATACGGCTGGTAAAGAGTTTCATATGACAAGCGCCTCTTCCTTATTGGGCGCCGTTACGTAAACAACGCGTAGATCATCCATCGGCCTTTCTCCTTTTATTGAACTCGTATAATACTACGGCCGCGGCCGCGGTGACGTTCAGGGATTCGACATTGCCGGAAACGGGTATGTGAAAGAAGTGATCCGCCCTTCCGCAGACCTCGTCCGATATCCCCTGCCCCTCGCTCCCGAAAGCGACAATACAGAGCGGCGGGAGCTGTTTCAGCTTTCTGATGTCCGTATCCTTCCCTCCCATAGCCTGACTCGCGAATATGCGGTACCCTTTTTTCTTAAGCTGATCGAGTTCGTTGTATGAACAAACAGACACCGGGATATCAATGACCATGCCGCTGGACGAACGCACAACTCTGGGATTATAGACATCAACCGAGTCTCCGGTAAGGATAAGGTGATCCACTCCGAACGCGACCGAAGTCCTGACTATTGCGCCAAGGTTCCCCGGATCCTGTATGCCGTCGCACAGCACAATAAAGGCACTATCGGCATCGAGCGAAAAACGCCTTGCACCCTCATTCTTCTTTACCATGGCCAGTATTCCTTCGGGATGTCTCAACGAAGACACTTGCTCGAAATCCGGGACTCCCGCGTAGTAAACGGGGACGGACCTTTTTTCAAAATGCAGAAGCATGCTTCTGTTGTCAGGATCTTCGGCGAAAACGCGGGATACAAACACCTCATTGATCTCATTGCCTTTAGCGGCCATGTCCCTGACGATCTTCAGCCCTTCGGCCACAAAAAGGCCGTCCGCGTCACGCGCTTCCCTGCTCTTCAACAATTTCCGGATATGCTTCAGCTGCGCTTTGGTCGTTTTTTTCATCATCTCTCGAACCTGGTCAATCTTTCCCACCAGGTGCTTGAATCCCAGAACTTCATGCTTTTCCATAATTTTTGCGCACTTTTTGTGAGCAGGTGTTCGGGAGCTTTCTTGAAGAATTTCTCCGCGTTCCTGAACCCGAGATCGCTGTACTCTTTGGCCTGGACAAGACATTCCAGTATATCCGCGTCGCGGGCCACAACGGCTTCCGGCGTCTTCTGGAAATCGTACTCTTCTCTGGCCCTTCCCAGTTCTTCACGCATATATCCTTCGAGCGGTTCTATCTGTTCCGTGTAAACAGTCTTTTCCGCATCCCGCGCGTTCAAATACCTGTTAGCCACCTTGTGTGAATCGTTTATCCGGGCCTCCGGCAGATCGCCGAAAAGCGTCATTAACATGACTTTGTAGGGTTCAGCTCTTTCCATCTTGGCCAGCACGTACCCGATGACAGCGCAGCGAAAACTGTGCTCGGCAACACTTTCCTCATGCGCGACACCGGCCATCCACCATCCGCTCCTTTTTATCCTCTTCAGTATGCCCGCTTCAGCTATAAAATCCAGAACATTCCCGTCTTTCATGAATCATCTCCTATTCTTTTCATTTCGTCCGTTTCCGACGGTTTATTTCATAACAGAATAATGATGCCGCTACCGCGACATTATAGGAAAGCCGCGCCCCGGACATTGGCAACGATAATCCAGCGTCAAGCTGCTTCTTAAGCCCGGGCCGTATACCTTTGCCCTCGGAACCGATGACCACGGCAAGGGGGAATTTCAGGTCGCGCTTAAGGATATCCTCCCCGCCTTCCGCGACCGCCCCTGCTATCCAGAAACCTTCTTCTATTGCCATGGTAACACCACGGACAGTGTTCACGACTTTGGAGATGGGAAGATAATTCTCTCCCCCGCACGCGACACGCAACACTGTTTCATTGACATGGCAGGACCCGTGCTCCGGTAATACCAGAGAAAAACCGCCAAGGCAGGCCAGGTTGCGTATTATGGAACCGAGATTCTGCGGATCGGTAACCCTGTCGAGAAAAACAGGAACACGTCCCTTTTCCCGCGCCTCTTTCAGCAACCCGGAGAATGGAGTATACCTGTAGTCCTCTACCTCGGCCAGCACTCCCTGCGCGTTCACATCTCCGCACAATTTGGAAAATCCGGCCTTATCCACTGAATCGAAAGTCAACCCCTGTCGTCGCGCTTCCTTGACCAGTCCTGAAAGGTCTGTCTTCTGCTGGAGGTAAAGTTCCTTTATTGATCCCGGATTGGCTTTGATCCTCTCTAATACCGGATTCCTGCCGTATAGCCTCATCTCTGTCTTTCCACTATCTCTGGTACGATCCTGTCAGCCGTGCGGTGCCAAGCTCGTGCTCTTCTATGGCTTCGAGCACGGATGCTTTATCAAGACCGGGGCCAAGCTTAGGCACACCATCAAGGGCGTACAAAGTGATAACATACCTGTGCGCGGAGCCCGGAGGCGGACAAGGACCGCCATACCCTATTCGCCTAAAGTCATTAACGCCCTGTTTAACGCCATCGGGCAGGATGTCTTCTGCCGGAACGCCTTCAGCCAGGGTGGTCACATCCCCGGGGATATCGTATATCACCCAGTGGACCCAGATCCCCATAGGAGCGTCAATGTCATCCATTATAATGACAAAACTTTCGGTCCCCTCCGGCACATCGCTCCACTGCAAAGGCGGAGAGATATCCTCTCCCGCGCCAGTATAACGCTCCGGTATATCACCCCCGTCACTGTAAGCTGAACTCGTCAATTCCAGGGCAAAAGCAGCGCTCGTGAAGATACACCCCACTCCGATCAAAGCTAATATCATTATATATTTTACGGCACATGAAACAAATCTCATCCCTGCCTCCCGTTCTGCGGGGCTCGACAAATCGAGCCCCTGCATTCGTTCGCACATCGCGTTCGATAAATCGAGCCCCTACAGGGCACAAAACAACAAAATACCGAAAAGCATCGGTATGGTCCCGACTAAATTGAATTTTGTCGGCGATTTAGCAAGCATTATTTCCGCGATCTCAAAGATCTTGTCCTTTTTCATGACAAAAATAAGGACGCCCCCGATCAACGCGAGCAGGCCGATAATAAAAACGACCCATACTATCCGGCTCTCAAAAGAAACGGTCATAAGTATGAGGCCCACAATGATCCTTATGACGCCAACGGCGTAAATCCTGGAACCTTCCTTCATGTAGTCCATTATTCTTTTTATGAACTCTGACCGCAACATCATAACAGAACCGGCCACAATGAGCACCACTGCTATAATTTTAGCTAAAAGGTACATGATGTCTCCCTTCCTTTTCCCGGACCGTTACTCCGGATTTCTCTTTTTTAACAGCTCTTTTATGGCTCCCATCACTTTTTGCGTGTCACTTTGCTCCCCGCCCTCCCCTTCTTCCGGTCCGGCGGCTTTTTCAATGAATTCGGACACTTTATCAACCACCATGTTCTGGATAGCCTGTTTAACGACCGGTCCGGGATAAAACTCCGGATCTTCCATGTTTCCTTTTATCTTGAAGTCAAAGGTTATCTCACCGGGTGAAGTCTGCAAATATTTAATAATGTCGGGGATGGAACCTCCCCAGAACTGCGCGGCAAAGCTGCTTTCTTTAACCCTGAATTTCAGATCTTTCAGACTCAATGTGTTCATCGAACCGATGTTCCCGTTATCAAAGTCAAAAACAAGGGTCCCCGAACATCTTCCCCCGTCCACCAGGATAGGCGAATATTTATCGTAATACGGTTTGAAAAGGGTTATATCCACGCCGCTGACCTCGAACCTGTTTGACATTGTCAGTTCCCGGGCCCCGGGATCAAGGGAGATCCTCCACCTTATTTCCTGAGACATGTCCCCATCAAGATACCCTGTCCCCTCACTCGCTACGGATCTAACAGCGGTGTAATCCTCATTCAGTCTTATAACCAGATCCCCGTTTATATCATCAAACGTCAACATATAGGGACGTGACAACTTGTAATTGTCAATAAAGACGACTTTTCCGTCCTTGATGTTGACCGTAGCGGTCAATTTGATCCACCTTGATACGTCAAATTTATCCTCTTTGCCGTTTTTACCTTTTTTCTTTTCCCCTTTCTTTGCCTGGCCGGATCCCATGACATTTCCCATCTCGGTCGCGTTGATACGGCCGTTTGAAAGGCGTTCGATATTGATCACGGCTTTATCCGTTATAATATCCGTGACCTCGATGCCATCCAGTATGTTCTTCCCCTTCATCCTGAAACCGCAGTTAATACTGTCTATACGCGCAAGATATTTATTCTTATACCCTTTGGGGTTTTTTATTCCCAGATCCTTCACCCGCATAATCTCGCTCTTAAAGTCAAATGTGATGCTGTCAATGTTGAGATACGGCGGAAGGTTCTTCTTGATAATGGTTTCGGCAGAGTATTGAAATATGTTATACCGGAAAACATAAATTACCCCTATTCCCACTGCCAGAAGAACAATAAACGTGATCGCGAGTTTTTTCACTTCTCATCCCCCATTGTTAAAGTCTTCATTTATTAACTACCTCCAGATACCCTCGATAATGCTTCCGCACTTGCGGCACTTTCCTTCTTCCGTAAGATCCGCGCTCTTGCGGGCAGAAAAGCCGTCTCTTTCAATAAGTGAGGCCCCGCATCCCGGGCACAAGGTATCGCCGCCTTCCTGATACACATTGCCGAGATACACGTATTTAAGCCCCTCTTCTTTACCTATAGTCATAGCCTTTTCCATGGTCCCCAGCGGTGTGGGGCCGGGGCTTGTATATTTATAATCGGGATGATAACGGCTTATGTGCCAGGGGATCTCGTTTCCCGTTTTTGCCAGGAATCCCGCTATGTTCCTCAATTCTTCCTCTGAATCGTTCTGCCCGGGGATTATCAATGTTGTCGCCTCCACCCATATCCCGGCTTTTTTCATGTTCTGTATGGAATCAAGGACCGGCTGCAAGGACCCTTTGCAGACCTCCCGGTAAAATTCGTCGTTAAAGGACTTCAGGTCCACGTTAGCGGCGTCAAGATAGGGCCTGATCGTCTCTATGGCTTCTTTCGTCATGTACCCGTTTGTCACAAAATTGTTATAGAGTCCGTTCTCCTTCGCGAGCTTCGCGGTATCGTAAGCGTATTCAAAGAATATCGTGGGTTCGGTATAAGTATATGAAATGCTACGGCAGTTGTTTTGCCTCGCTTGCCGAACGACCTCTTCGGGAGTGATCCTGGCGCTCTCAACGCCGCCGTCCTTTTGTGACTTCTGCGAGATGGTCCAGTTCTGGCAATAAGGGCACTGGAAATTGCATCCTATGGTCGCGATGGAAAATGCGGAAGAACCCGGCAGAAAGTGGTAAAGAGGTTTCTTTTCGATGGGGTCAATGTGACCCGCTATTACCTCGCCATAAGCGTACGTGAAAAGTTCCCCTTTAATATTCTGTCTCATGCCGCAAAAGCCGTAATCCCCTTCCGTGATCCTGCAATGATGCGAACACAGGTAACAGTGAACCGCATTATTGTCAATGGCTTCCCACAGCATGGCCTTATGGCGCATATGCCCCCCGATTAATAGAGAAAAATAGGGACAGCGACCTATTTTTCCTGTTTTTCAAATTACCCATGGACAGGCTTCCCGAAAACAGACCTGCAGGCATCAACCGCTGTTTCTGAAAAAGTGGGATGAGCGTGAACCGTTCTTCCTATATCATCGACTGTGAGGCTCATTCTCTTTGCCAGCGCGAATTCATGGATAAGTTCATCCGCCTCATATCCCACGATATGCGCCCCGAGGAGCTTGCGCGTCTCCGCCTGGGCCAGGACCTTAATAAAACCCTCGGTCCGGGAATTGGCCACTGCCCGGCCGTTTGACTTGAAAAACTGTTTGCCCGCCTTATACGCGACACCACCGGACTTCAGCTGTTCCTCGTTCGCTCCCACGCTCGCGGCCCTGATATTGGAATATACGGCGTTGGGGATGCACCCGTAATCCACCGGGTATGCCTCTTTGCCGGCTGCTGATACCGCGGCCACTTCTCCTTCAGCATAAGCCACGTGCGCAAGCATCGGAGAGTTCACAACGTCCCCGGCCGCGTATATATTCTCCACACTCGTCCGCATCCGTGTATCCACCCTGATAAATCCTTTTTCATCCATATCCATGCCGAGCTTATCGATCCCGATGCCGGAAACCGCTGGAACACGGCCCGTGGCGATCAGGACCTTTTCATATGTCCCGTCTTTTCTGTTGTCCTGAAAATTGATGACCACTTCTGCCGCGCCATTTCCAGTGCTGACTTTCTCAACAATGCTGCCGGTAAGGACCTCTATGCCGTTCTGTTTCGAGATCGACTTCATACGCTTCCCCACCTCTTTGTCCTCCAGAGGAAGCACTGTCTGTCCCATCTCGACCAGGGTTGTTTTCGATCCAAGGATATTAAAAAAACTCGCGAACTCAATGCCTATGGCTCCTGCTCCGACTATCAGAATATTCTCCGGAATATTATCAAGCCTTATGGCTTCGGAACTTGTTATGACGATCTTTCCGTCAACCGGGACCCCGGGCAAGACCTTCGGTCCGGATCCTGTGGATATCAGGAACTTCTTCGCCTTTACCAGGACCTGTTCACCGCCGACCCCTGTTATTGACACGGTTTCCCTGTCCACAAAACAGCCTGTCCCGTATATGATCTCGATCCCGTTCTTGCTGAACAGAAAAGAAAGCCCTTTACAAAGCTGCTCTCTTGCTTCACGGCTTTTCGCGACCATCCTGGACATATCTATACTGCCCGGCTCACACTTCAGTCCGCAAATATCCCAATTCTTCCTGACAGTATCTATGATTTCAGCGCTGTGGAACAATGACTTGGCGGGAATACACCCCTCATTGAGACATACCCCACCGAACATCTCCGGGTCTTTTTCAACTACCGCGACCTTTAATCCTGATTGAGCCGCCCGTATGGCCGAAACATACCCTGCCGGGCCGCTCCCCAGTATCAGATAATCATACTGTTTATCCACGCCTGCTCTTCCTCCTCTTACTGCCTTTTGCCGCGGCTTTTCCCTTTTTTCTTTTATGTTTTATCTTTTTCCTTGCCATTATGAACAGCACGTCGGAAAGGCAGTTCAGGTAAGAAAGGATGTGCCGGTTCTTCTCTCTCTCCTTCCGGAAGAGCTCCACAACGCTGCGTTCGGCCCTCCTGGTCACGGTTCTCGCTATATTTATAAAAGCGGTCAGTTCGCTGTCACCCGGCAGATAAAAATGGCTTTTAACGTCTGTCTTTGTTTCAAATTCGTAGATCAGTCCCTCGATCCAGTCAGTATCCATGCTGCTGAGCAAAGGACCGGACTTTTTCTTTTTTTCAGAACCCACTGCTATCTCAGAGGCGATAACATGGATGGTCCGCTGTATCTTTTCGATCATCTCCCTGTCCTTACGGCCCTTCATCTTGACCTTTACAAGACCGAGAAATGAATTAAGTTCATCCAGGTCACCCATGGCTCGCGTGTCCGGACTGTCCTTGCTTATCCTCTTCTGGAACAATAGATCAGTAAATCCCGTATCCCCTTTTCCCGTTCTTATTCCCATGATCAACCTCCGATAAATTCAGTTTACAGCCAAACGTCCCAAAAAACCAGCCTATATTTCGCGCAGGACCTCCTGGCCGCGCTGGAATATATCTTCCATCTCGGACCGGGTCACACACAAAGGCAGAAAAAGATAAATAATATTGCCCAAAGGCCGCAGAAGCAACTTTTTTGAAAGCCCGCGCCTGTAGATCTCCAGTCCGATCCTTTCCTTTATGCTGAAAGGTTCTTTCGTACCCTTGTCCTTAACAAGCTCGATCGCGCCCACAACACCGATACAGCGGGTGTCCCCGACCGCGGGAAGAGCTGATACGCTCTCCAGAAAAGACTTAAGCATATCGTTTATCTCAGCCGCTCTCTCCAGTGAATTTTCTTTTTCAAACAGATCAATGCTGCTTAATGCTGCGGCACAGGCTATGGGATTTGCCGTATAGGTGTGTCCATGATAAAACGTTTTCAATTCCTCATGTTCCGCGTAAAAGGCCTTGTAAACCGCCTCTGTGGTCAGTGTCACTCCCATCGGCAGATACCCGGAGGTAATGCCCTTGGAAAGGCACATAAAGTCGGGCTGGATCCCGGCATGCTCACAGGCGAACATCTTTCCCGTTCTGCCAAAACCGGTGGCCACTTCATCGAGTATCAGATGAACATCGTACCTGCGCGAAAGCTCCCACACGCCTTTCAGATATTCTACGGGGTAAACTATCATTCCTCCGGCGCCAAGAAGAAGTGGTTCTAATACAATGGCCGCGATCTCTTCCGCCTTATCCCTGAGTATCTCCTCCATTTTTTCCAGACATTCTATCGAACAGTCCCCCCTTTCCTTTGAGACCGGACAACGGTAACAATACGGGGTCGGGGCTTTGTACCCCTTAAAGAAAAGCGGTTCAAAGGTCTTGTTGAAGAGATCAACACCGCTGACGCTCATGGCGCCGACAGTATCCCCGTGATATGACATATCAAGGGAAAGGAATCTCTCTTTTCTCTTTTTTCCTGTATTTTTCCAGTACTGGAAAGACATCTTAAGCGCCACCTCGACCGCGGTTGAGCCGTTATCTGAAAAGAACGCCTTTGTAAGGTCCGACGGGGTTATCTCCACCAGCTTTTCCGAAAGCTTTACTGCCGGGGCATGGGTAAACCCGGCGAACAGCACGTGTTCGAGAGAATCCAGCTGCTCCTTTATAGCGCCGATAATAGCCGGGTGCCCGTGGCCGTGCACATTGCACCACCAGCTGGAAATGGTGTCATAGTAATAATTGCCGTCATAATCATACAGCTTGACCCCTTTCGCTTCCTTGACGGGTATAGGCGGCATGTTCTCGCAATCCTTCATCTGGGTATAAGGATGCCACACGAATTCCATGTCTTTTTTTATTAATTCAGTTTTTTCCATCCTTATCCCTTTTTCTCAGTTTATCAAGTATTATCCGGCCGGCCGGGGCGAACATACGGTAAAGGTCATCGTGGTCTTCGCTGTAAGGCAAGCTGCAAAGGACCTCCTCCCCGGTAAGTTCGCTTACTATAACGGGGTTGTCCTTTAGCACGGCTTCGTTTTCCCGCTTTGAGACCTGGTTGAACACGATCCCCAGTATACTGATATCTCTCTTCTTCAAGGCTTCAACTGTCAATATTGTCTGGTTTATGGCTCCCAGTCTGTTTTCCGCGACTACCACTGCCGGGAGCCCGGTCTTCTTCCAGATATCCACTACTGTTTTTTCATGGTCGATCGGGACCATCAGGCCTCCGGTCCCTTCAACTATGACGGCGTCGAACCTGTCTTCCAGGACACGAAAGGATCCCAGTATTTTCTCAACATCTATGGTCTTTTGTTCGAGCCGGGCTGAAAGGTGCGGCGATGATGGAAAATTGAGAACGTATGGCGCCATGTGCCGGAGATGATCTTCAAATTCCCTTTTTGTTTTTCCCATAAGATTCAGATGCGAGGCAATATCTTCAGAAGATCCGCTCGAGCCCGTCTGTATCCATTTTTGCGGCACGGGTCTGACCCCTCTTTCAGAAAAAAACCGGCCTAAAAGCCCTGTGACCAGAGTTTTGCCTACCCCGGTATCTGTCCCGGTCACAAAAACGGATTTTTTATGCATATAAGCCCTTTGTTTTTAAAGCCTTACAAAAATAAATATGGTGGGTTGCCGATATGCCTCCGAACTTCCCGATGTAGATCTCCTCCAGGCGCTTTATCATGCCCTTGCCAAGATATATATCTCCGGCCAGGCCGTAACCCCGGGCCCCGCTGCGCTTTATATCCTGCAGGAACTCCAGAAGAGACGGAAAGTTCACATTGAAGCTTTCTTCTTGAATGTCAAAATTGTCAAAATGTCTTCCCACTGAATTTTTCAGGATATTATCCGAAAGAAAGCCGGCTGAACTCAGCCACCGGTCCTTCCCGAAGAATTCTCTAAGAACCGCCTCAAATTCCACAAAAGTCTCCGGCCCATAGATGGAAAAGCACAACACACCGTTATCCGAAAGTGATCGGGCAAGGCGGCTGAAAGTCCCGTCCGGATGCTCCAGCCATTGAAGGCTCGCGTTGGACGTAATAAGGTCGAACTTCTGGTCCAGTTCAAGATGTTCCGCGTCCGCCACCACAAAACATGGAGGCCTGTCTTTCAGCCTCTTTCTTGCCTTCTCCACCATCTCCAGGGAAATATCAACAGCGGTTATCCGCGCGTTCTCATATTCTTCACACAGTAACCGCGTATATGTCCCGGTGCCGCAACCTATCTCAAGTATGTTATAAAATTTTTCTCCCAGAATGGAGTCGATGAGCCTTTTTGCGCATTCGGCCTGTATCCCCGAATGCCTGTCATAATAACGGGCGTTTTTTGAAAAATTCCGTTTTATAATATCTTTATGCGACATAACTGTCCGCTAAATATTTGAACGCGGGATGAAGAAAACTCAAATGACCGGTGTTCTCCATATCCATGAAACAGCTTTTTGGGAATTTCTGTCTTAACGAACGGGTTTCTTCCAATGGGATCACCGCGTCTCCTGTCCCGCGCGTAAAAATGACCTTATCTTCATGCTGCATCAATTCATTGACAGGCAATGGATTGCCGCTGAGATGATCAAGCTGTTCTGACAGAACGCCGGCATCCATATTTCTAAGATAGAAATCCGCGAGGCATGAATTATACCAGGTTCTTTCTCCGGCATTATGCCCCCTTAAACATCTGCGGTAAAATCCCTTTAGATAGTTCTCTCTATTTCTCCTCAAATAAGTCTTCATCTTCTCCGTCTGATCTGACGGGTAGTTTTCTTTGATCCCGGCGAATATGGCCCTTTTCACCAGACCGGGATGCCGCGCCAGAAAACCCGCACCCACTACTCCGCCAAAGGACCATCCGATCAGCGTGCATTCACTCCCGTTCAAAGCACGCTCAAGGCTCTCACAAAAATCTTCCAGTCCGAATCTCAAAGGGACCAGGTAGTTATATTCAATATCAAGCCGGTCAAAAACCCGGTGATCAAAGGCCCATCCGGGCAATAAGACCGCCAGGTCCTTCCTGCCCCTGTCTGTATATTTAAATTCCGTGCGGTTCATTATTCCTCGAAAAAATAGGGACAGATACCTATTTACAGATGTCCGATATATCCTCAACTAACCTGTCCAACAAGTCCCGCGTGTGGTTATACGTGACAGATATCCTCAGGCGCGAAGTGCCTTTCGGAACTGTAGGAGGCCTTACGGGCGTTACCCAGTATCCTCTTTCCTTAAGCTGTTCGCTCATACGGACCGTCTCTTGATCTTTTCCTATGATCATTGACACGATCTGCGACTCGCCTTTTACTTCAAATCCTTTCTTTCTCAGGCTGTCCCTGAAATACAACGCATTCGACAGGAGCGTCTCCCTGCGATGAGCTTCTTTTTCAACCACGTCAAGAGCGGCAATATTGGCACTTATTACAGAAACCGGCAACGCGGTTGAATATATAAAACTCCGGCATGTGTTCACCAGGTATTCTTTCATGTTTTCCGAAGTCGCCACATACGCGCCGAAACTGCCCAAGGCCTTGCTGAACGTGCCCATTACAATATCACAAAGATCCGTGACTCCTTTTTCCTCAAGGATACCCCCGCCGCTCTCGCCAAAGACACCCGTGGCATGGGCTTCATCGGCCATGAGCAAAGAGTCATGTTTGCGTTTAAGCCCGGCGATCTCTTCAACCGGCGCTATGTCCCCGTCCATACTGAACACTGTCTCGGTTATTACAAGAGACCTCCTGTGCTTCCCTCTCTCCTTTGATAAAAGTTCTTTAAGATGCGCTGCGTCATTATGCCTGAACCTGAAAAACCTTGCTCCGGAAAGCGATATCCCGTCAACAATACTGGCGTGGTTCAATTTGTCGGAAAAGATGACATCGTCCCTGCCGCACAAAGCGCTGATAATGCCCACGTTCGCCTGATACCCTGAATTGAACACCAGGGCGGCGGGTTTTCTTTTAAACGCGGCGGTCTTTTCCTCCAGCCTGGAATGAAACTCTGTGCTGCCGGTCATAAGGCGTGAAGCGCATGATCCAAAAACAGGTCCGGCGGATCCTGCTGCCGCGTTGATTATATCAGGATGCGTGGACAGCCCCAGATAATCATTTGAGGAAAAATTTATAAAATCTCTCCCCCCGACACGGATAAGGCTGTCATTTTTCAGGCTGACCGTGGTAAGCCCGCGCAGCAGCCCGGCACGGTCCCGTTCCTTCAAATAATCTTTTATTTTTCGTTCCATAGCCTGCTTATTTCCCCCACGAGCGCCAGATCTTCCCGGACCGGCCTTCCGGCAGTAGTAAGATACCCGCCGATCATCATGCCGTTGGCACCTGCCATATATATCATCGCTCCAAAGTCTTTAAGCGCTGATTCACGGCCAGCCGCGATCTTCAGAGATTTATCCCTGAGTATGATCCTGAACAGTGCTATGGTCCTTATTACATCAACCGCTGACATGATCTCCCGGCTTTCCAGTCTGGTCCCTTTTACCGGAACAAGTATATTAACAGGAACTGCATCAACATCCATTTCCTTTAAAAGTAACGCCATGTCGATCCGGTCCTCCCAGTCTTCGCCCATGCCTATGATCCCGCCTGAACATACCTCAAACCCCATTTTTTTCGCGGTCTTTATGGTGTTTATCCTTTCACTGAAACAATGAGTAGAAACAATATCCGGGTAGAAACGTTCTGAAGTTTCGATATTATGATGATAGCGCTTCAGCCCAGCTTCTTTAAGCACGGAGAATGATCCCTGATCAAGCGCCCCGAGTGAAGCGCACGGAGAGATGCCGGCGTTTTGGCCTATCTCTTTTATCGCGTCGGCGACTCCCCTTACTTCATCCCTGGTAAGCCTGTTACCGCTTGTCACAATACCAAAACGCGCCGCTCCGTTCTCCCGCGCCTTTTTAGCTGCTCCGACTATTTCGTCCTTGCCCTTCAACGGATATTCCATTATATCCGCGGAATGACGCGCTGACTGTGCGCAGAACCTGCAATCCTCAGGGCAGGCGCCTGACTTGGCGTTTATTATGCCGCAGAGTTCTATATCCCCCCCGGCGCATTCCCGCCGGACCTCATCCGCCATTGCCAGCAATTTCTCAAGCGGCAGGGACAACAGTCTCTTTGCTTCCAGCTTATCCATATTGTAAACTATTTTACATTTTTTAGTTTACAATTGCAAGGGGTACCAAAAGGAAAGTTTAAAATCCTTTCCCTGCAAATTTCCTTCTCTAAATAGGGCGACGGGGTATGCTTGGAGGTGTAAAATACCAGCGTTTGACGCGGACCGCAAGTGGAAAAACAGCATTTGAACAACTACCAACCGAACCCATACTGTCCTAATCCCAATTATCTGTTACCACTAACCGGCTACGTTTATTTTACACCGAAAAGCATACCCCGTCGACCTTTTGCAAAATCTGCCTGGGAAAAGATTTTTGACACCCCTCAATTGTTTTTTATCCTGCGGAGAGGTATTCTTCGATAAGTTTACAATGGCTTTCAATGGGGATCTCGGGAAGCGCATCCATGGGCATGAACTCCGCCTCCTCCGCATCGTCGCCAGGTGTGAGGATCTCGTTTTCCACGAGAAATTCCATGCCGACTACCAGCACGGTCCCGTACATCCAGCTCTGCTGCACATGGGCTCCGATCAAGCGGCCAGCCCTGCCTTCCAAGCCGGTTTCCTCTTTCAGTTCCCTGCTGCCCGCTTCGGGAACGGTCTCGTCAAATTCCAGGAATCCCCCGGGAACACTCCACGCCCCTTTATAAGGCTCTATCGCCCTTTTGACAAGAAGGAGTTCATTTTTTGTATTGGTAACCAGACATACTACTACAGGGATAGGATTTTTATAATATATCCAGTCGCAGTTCGCGCATACCAGCCGGCGGCGTTCCTTTACCAGCTTTTCCACAAACGTAGACCCGCACATTGGACAGTATTTATAGTCTTTCATATCAAGGTCAGTCCTTTTTAAAGATCGCGCCGGTAGACGCCGAGGTCACCTGCTTGGCATACCGGTAAAGGCATCCTTCTTTGACCTTGAAATCCGGACGCTTCCAGTTCTTGAGCCTTTTTTCTATCTCATCCTTATCAACAAGGAGGTCAAGCTTCTTGTTGGGGATGTCTATACGTATCCTATCCCCTTCCCGCACTATCGCTATGACGCCGCCTTCCTGCGCTTCAGGGGATACGTGTCCTATGGCAGCGCCGCGTGTCCCGCCGGAAAATCTCCCATCCGTAACAAGGGCAACTTCCTTATCCAGCCCTTCTCCGGCAATGGCTGAAGTCGGACCAAGCATCTCCCTCATTCCCGGTCCGCCTTTAGGGCCTTCGTAACGTATGACAACAACATCGCCTTTTTCGATCTTTCCACCCATGATAGCCTTCATCGCGTCTTCTTCTGCATCAAACACCCTTGCCGGGCCCTCGTGGGTAAGCATTGTCGTATCAACAGCGGATTTCTTAATAACCGCGCCGTTCGGCGCAAGTGAACCGTAAAGGATGCTTAAACCGCCATCGGGAGTGTATGGAGAATCTATGGGATGTATTACCTCCGGATCAAGATCCTTCGCGCCGTGAATGTTCTCTTTCACGGTTAATCCCGTAACAGTCAAAAGGTTCAGGTCTATAAGCTTCTTTTTGTTCAATTCGGCCATAACGGCCGGGATCCCGCCAGCCCTGTCCAGGTCCTCCATATGCTCGCTCCCTGCCGGGGATATACGACACAGGTTTGGCGTCCTGGCGCTTATCTCATTGAACAGGTTAAGATCAAGACTGATCCCCGCTTCATTGGCAATAGCCGGAAGATGAAGCACTGTATTTGTGGAACTTCCAAGAGCCATCTCAACCGTTATGGCGTTTAAAAACGCTTTTTTCGTGGCAATGTCTCTTGGCTTGATATCTTTCGCGACAAGCTCCATTATCTTTGTACCCGCCATTTTTGCCAGGCGGGCTCTTTTAGCCGAGATAGCGGGGATGGTCCCGTTCCCCGGAAGGCTCAATCCAAGGGCTTCACTCAGACAATTCATTGAATTCGCCGTGAACATGCCGGAACATGACCCTGACCCGGGACAGGCTTCGTCTTCAAGAAACTTCATCTCCTCATCAGTGATCTTATTATGGCTTTTTGCTCCAACCCCCTCAAAGACGCTTATAAGGTCTATGGCTCCATTCTTTCCACACCCGGCCAACATAGGCCCGCCACTGACCATAATAGCGGGAATATTAAGCCTGAGCATGGCCATCATCATGCCGGGAACGATCTTATCACAGTTACAGACGGCCACCATTCCGTCAAAGGGGTATGCCGTTCCCATTATCTCCACGGAATCCGCGATCAGTTCACGTGAGATAAGAGAATACTTCATGCCCTTGTGCCCCATGGCTATTCCGTCACAGACACCTATAGTATTGAATTCCATAGGCGTTCCTCCGGCCCCGCGTATGCCTGTTTTCACGTCCTCGACTATCTTGTTGAGATGATTATGGCCCGGTATCACCTCATTATATGAATTAGCAATTCCGATAATGGGCCTGTTTATTTCCTCATCCGTATATCCGAGCGCCTTTAAAAGAGAACGGTGAGGAGCCCTTTCCAATCCTTTTTTCATCTGATCTGAACGCATAACCCTCTCCTTTTATTCGTAAGCAGTCCCTTTAAGCCCTTCCACATAGTGTTGAGCGGATTGCGCCGCTATAGCGCCGTCTCCGCACGCTGTTATGATCTGGTGCAAGGGCCTCCGGCAGCAATCACCACAGGCAAATAAGCCTTTGCGCCCGGTTCCCATGTTGTCGTCTATCACGATATGTCTTTTTTCGTCAAGAGCCAGCACTTCTCCAAGAAAACCGGTGTTGGGTTTCCATCCCGCGAAAATAAACACTCCATCACACAGTATTTCCTTATCTTTGCCGGTTTTAACATTCTTTGTGCGCACCTTCTCCACTTTATCTGTGCCTATGATCTCCTCCAAGAATGAATTCCATACGAACTCGATCTTATCATTGGAAAAGACTTGCTCCTGCAATATCTTAACCGCTCTCAACCTGTCCCGGCGATGGATGATCATGACTTTTTTCGCGAATTTAGTGAGAAAAATAGCTTCCTCGACTGCCGTATTACCTCCACCAACGACCACAACGTCCTTATCCCTGAAAAAAGCCGCATCGCATGTGCCGCAGTATGATACCCCCCTGCCACTGAACTCTTCCTCACCGGGTATCTCCAACTTCTTGGGACACGCGCCACTGGCGACTATCAGTGAAAGGGCTTCCCGCGTCCCGGAGTCAGTTTCTGCCTGCCAGATGACCGTGCCTTTCTCTTCTCTGGAAAAGATATTAGTAACAGTGCCTCCTTCGCAGCTCAATCCGAATGCCCTGGCCTGTTTTTTCATGTTCTCTATTAATTCAAAACCTCCCGTCCTTTCGATCCCCGGATAGTTCTCTATCACATCCGTCATCTGAGCCTGACCCATTACAGAAAGGCTTTCCAGAAGGACCGTCTTCTTCCGCGCCCTTGAAGCGTATAATCCGGCGGTGAGCCCGGCCGGTCCGCCGCCTATTATCAGAATATCGTAAATATTTTCCGCGAATTTCTTTTCTTCCATTCAGATGGTCTCCTTATTCTCTTTTCCCGAATATTTTTGTCCCGATCCTGACCATATTCGCGCCTTCTTCTATGGCCACGCGGTATGAATTGGTCATGCCCATGGACAGGAACCTCATCTCCACTTCATCTATATCCATACCAGCGATCTCATTAAAGGTCTTCCGGGTCTCGCTGAAATACGGCCGGGCATCCTCGGGATCACCGGAAAAAGGGCCCATTGTCATAAGGCCCATCACTTTCATGTTCGGTAATACCGATATCTTCCTGGCCAATTCCGGCACGTCTTCCGGGAAGACCCCGTATTTCTGCTCTTCCCTGCCGCTGTTGACCTCAATAAGGACAGTGATCACCTTATCTAAGGCCCTGCATCTTTTGTCTATTTCTTCCGCGATAGATACTGAATCAACGGTCTCTATCACGTCAAATATCCGGACCGCTTTTTTGACCTTGTTTTTCTGCAGATGTCCGATAAAATGCCACCTGACCATGTTCCCAACTACCGCGAAAGCCTCTTCCGCCTCCTGGACATAGTTTTCACCAACGATCTTCACTCCGGCTTCGACAGCTTCCCGTATTTCTTCCCGGCTCCTTGTCTTGGCAGCGGCTACCAGTTCAACGCCATGCGGAAGCCCTGTCAGTATCTCCTTAACATTCTTTCTGATCTGTTGTCTGCTTGTATCGTCCATTGTTAAACGTTATTTTACTCAACGGTAATATTCTGCGGCCTTTTATCTTTTGTATAGTCTTTTGGCTCGCGGATCCTCTTCATCTCATCTATTTTGCCCAGTTTCTTCAATTTCTCATATATGATCAGCCATACACATTCCAGGTCCTTATCTACCTCGCATTTTCCATCCTTTACTCCGCCACAGGGACCATTAACAAGCCCTTTCGGACATCTTGTAACGGGACAAATACCTCCAGTAACAGCAAGCATGCAATCCCCGCATAATGAGCACTTCTGTTCAAACCGCCTTTCTTTTAAAGTGGATCTGGTTATCTCCCCCTGGAACAACGTGTCATTTCCCGGATATACCCTGCTTTCTTCCATGGTCTCTGCAATTGCCTGAGTTCCGCCACCGCACGCGAAGGAAAGGATAGCGTCCGATTCCGCTATCTCCTTTGAATGCCCCCTGTACAACCGTTTGACTTCCAGCATATTGCACGCGGGATCAAGGACCACTTTGCCTACAATGGTCTTGCCTTTCTTCCGGAGCTCTTTTTCCATCTTTTGCAACTCTTTTTCCCCGCCTGTCTTACATACCGTGGCACAGAGCTCGCACCCGATAAGGAATATGTTCTCGCAACCCTTTATGTAGTCTAATATCACTTCCAGGGGCTTTTGTTTCGTGATTATCATGACTTCTCCCTTATATATTTGAGTTGAGGAGTATTATATAGCTTATCAACTGATTAGGCAAGGCTTGAAATTCCAGTATAGTGTCAAGATTCTCGCAAAAACAGCGTGTTTTTGACGCGGTAGAAACGCGTCCAGTTCAGTTCATTCCACGGGGTAACCGGACAGCACCCGGGATGGCAGGCTCTCTAGGCCTCTGGTTTTGGAAAAGCCAGGCCATAATCCTTTATTTCCTTTATCTGTGTTTTGCCTACCCGCCAGATCCGTCCTGTTATTGTGTCGTATTTCAGCGCGCCGAACGTCTCGCTGAGCATGATCTTGTACCTCTCCATTTGTCCAAGTCCTAAAAAAGCCGCCGATATGATCAGGCTTAGACCTATTATGATCGCGACAACAATGTTCTTCATTGTCCCCTCCTTTTACCCCTGATCAAACCTCGCAGGTTTGATCAGGTTTGATTCAGCAACAGGATCCCCAATACTGTCACGTTTATCAGCGCCATGAGAAAACACGCCCCAAATATGCCCAGGACCGGCACCAAAAAGGCCGCGGCAAGCAGGGACCCCAGGCAAGCGCCCAAAAGATCTACTCCGTAAGTAAGCCCGGCCACGCGTCCCACTTTTCCCGTGCCGGCAAGATATATCTTGTTAGCGAGTGGGAATTGTATCCCACCGATGATACCGGCGATGATCGGAAGGAACGGGAAGATAACATTCGCGCCCAGCCAGGAAACAACACCGGATTGTGACCTTGAAAGCCATAAAAAGACCACCGGCAGGAGCAAAGGATAAAGGCATATGCTGACCTGCGTCCACCTGAAAAAGGTCAGGTCGTCCTTTATTCGAGACAACTCTCTTGATATATACCATCCGCCCAGGGCCAGGCCGACCATGAACGAGGTTATGATTATGCCTAACTTGTAGAACACAAAACCATATATGACCTGGAAGGAAAGTATAGCGGCTATCTGGAAGCTTATTTCGGCAAAACCAGTAGTGCAGACAGCCAGGAGCACCGCGCCCCGGATCCTGCGCCTCCCTGCGGAAAGAAAGACCAGCAGAAAAAGCGCGCAGAAGAACACCGCGGCCAGCCAAATGTTCTCCGGGGTAATGGAACTCAGGAATCTTCGGAAACCAGGGGTATCAAAATAAGTGCTCCAGAACACGGTGGCATAGAAATATGAAACGGGACGGAAATCCGTGTTTCGGCGTATACCCGTGTCTTCTTCGATCGCGTCTTGTGTGTACTCGATCCGTTCGGGCGAAAGTTTGGAAAAGAGATAATACGAGCGGACGTACTCGGTGTGTATTCCCCTTTCTTTTAAACGTTCGTCCAATGTTTTATAGCTGCGCGTGATCACCCCTTTTTCATCAGTGGCAATAAAATAGGCCGTGTCCCCGGGGATCACAAATATATACGGGAACACTTCTTTGAGACTGAAATATATCGATCCGAGATAATCCCTGAGTTCTTCTCCTATGTAGTTCTCGGCCGAAGTCAGGCCAAATGAAAGTATGCCTTTCTTCTTCAGTATCCGCCGGGCCTCTTTGAAAAAATTCACGGTGTAGAACCTGTTCAGCTGGGCCGTATACGGATCGCCTAGATGGACAATAATGCAGTCGTACGTCCTTTTTGTCCTCTTTACGAAAAATCTGCCGTCTTCGATGATTATATTTACCTCGGGGAAGTCAAGGTAGGACGCGTCTTTTTTATCAAGATACTCTCTTGCCATGCTGATAATGGTGGGGTCAAGCTCGACATAATCCACCCTTTTTACCGGGTATTTTAAGATCTGTTTGAGGAGACTCCCCACGCCACCGCCGATCAGAAGGATATCCTCGGGTCTTTCATCCTCCAGAAGCGCGAAATGAACGGCTTCTTCAGAGGACAAAGCGTCAGGAACCGTATAAAGGTTCAATCCGTTCTCAAAGAACGACCTCTGGGTATCCCTTCCGGTAACAGTAATATTCCCATATATGGAATCCGTTGACCCGAGCACGTCATAACCTTTCCATGAAAGGTCAAGTGTCCTGCTCCTGAACCAGTTGCCGCCGCCGGCAAAAAAAGCGGCCAGACCCAGGACCAATACCACAGCCGTGCAACGAAAGACCGTATTCTTTAAACGGTATGATCCGCAGTGCCGCTGCATGGCCAGCGAGCCAAGGAGATTAAGGAACGCCAGGATGAACAATATTGTCACGTGGTCAAGGACCCGGATGAGAAAATAGCTTACCAGCAGCCCACCTGATAACGCGCCGATGGCCTCCAGAACATAGACATGAGCGATGCGTCTGGCCGGTGCATCAACCACCCTTCCGTATATGCGGCAGGCCAGGCTGAACATAAAACCCATGATGGCGCAGGAGAAGCTCAGCACGATAAATGTCGTGAGCGCCATGGGAAAATAACCCAGGATCTCCCCGGTCGTTACACCCATAACGGCCCTGCTGGATCTTACGGCCAAAAGCGTTAAAGGAAGGATAAAAAAGAGGCTCATCTGGCATAATGAGAATAATCGGACCCCTTTACTTACGCGGTCGGAAAACCGTCCCAGAACCAGGCTGCCGAACGCCCCCCATATGAGCCAGCTTGCCAGTATGATACCGATGGAGATCTCATTACCGTAAAACACCACCAGGAATTCCCGCAAAAAGACTATCTGAGAAGCCATGGCAGTTGCTCCTGCCAATATGATGGAAAGCTGTAAGACCTTTTTAAAATTTACTTCCATATCCCCGGTATTTTGTAACCGCAGAACTTGCATGTCCCGTCAACCAGATTATTCGCCTCGACAAGATAGCCCTGTCTTTTGATAACGACCTTTTTACATTCGGGACAAATAGTGTTTTCGGCACTCGACGACGGGGCATTCCCGATATACACATAATGCAGGCCCTCCTCCATCGCTATATCCCTGGCCCGTTCAAGGGTCGCGACGGGTGTCGGATAGAGTGACCTCAACTTGTATTGCGGCCAGAATCTCGAAAAATGGAGCGGAACGCCCGGACCCAGGGTGCTCTTTATCCATTTTGCCATGCGGCGGATATCATCCATATTATCGTTCAGGGTCGGGACGATCAGATTGGTAAGTTCAAGGAATATGCCGTTTTCATGCATAGTGGTTATAGACTGGAGTATATTGTCCAGGTCCTGGGCGCAGACCTCGCGTAAATATTTTTTAGTGAACCCTTTAAAATCGAAATTCGCGGCGTCAACATACCGGCTCATCATTTTTATCGGCTCAACGTTTATCTTCCCGCCGGTAACTATTACATTGTATATCCCGCCTTTTTTTGCCATTTTAGCGGCATCAAGCACATATTCATAAAAGACTACGGGCTCAGTATAGGTGTAAGCTATTGACGCGCACTTGTTCCTCATTGCGCTCAGAACAAGGTTCTCACAGCTTATGACCTGGTTTGTCGTCTCTTCCGGGGGCCTCTGGGAAATGGTCCAGTTCTGGCAGTATTTACAGCGGGAATTACATCCGGCAGCGGCTATTGAAAGCGCCCTGCTGCCCGGGAGCATGTGATACATGGGCTTCTTTTCTATGGGATCGATATGCATAGCGCATACAAGCTCATAGACAAGCGAATACAGTTTTCCCTTGACCGGTTCTCTTGCGCGGCAGAACCCTCTCTGCCCGTCTCTAAGAACACAGCCCTCAGGACAGAGAAAGCACTTTACGGCGTCATCACCCCACTTTTCATAGAACATGGCCTCACGCATGCCCCTTTTTTCACCGATCGCCGCGAATGCCTTATATCTTGAAAAGAAGTCCAGTATATATAAAGAAGACCCTATTCCTATGCCCGCCTTGAGGCACTTCTTGAAAAAATCCCTGCGGGTAAGTTCTTGATGCCAGATATTGTTAAGTCTTTCAAGCATTTTCATCATAGACCCACTAAAATTGAAACACAAGGTTCATTATAGCCCCCACCACAATAGCTGTAAATATCATGAGGCCCGCTGATTTCATCATGTCTTTGATCCCGAGTTCGCGGATCATTACCACAAAAGTCGCCATGCACGGAAAATAAACAGCAAGGACCGTACATGCTATGACAAGCTGTTTGGTAGTAAGCCCGAGTGGTCCGAGCATGCCAACAGCAACATCCTTTCGCAGGAACCCGATGAACATGGCGGAAATTGTCTCTTTCGGCAAACCCCAGAGCCCGGTCAGGACAGGCGCGAAAATGTTCGATAAAAAATCGAATATTTTAAGGATGTAGAGCATATTGACTATAAAAACCCCCATGAGCACATATGGCACAGCCTCTTTTAGAAATTCCGATACCCGCATCCACAGTTTCTTTATAACAGCCAGGGGATGGGGCATCCTGTAAGGCGGGATCTCCCACAGTATCTCCGGGCTTTTCCCTTTGATGACCGCGTTCATTAGAAGCCCTTTGATTATAAAGATCGCGAAAAGCGTTCCAAAGACTATTGCCACGTATCCGCCGCCTCTTTCCCCTACCAGCCCTACTATCATCGCGATCTGCGCCATGCAGGGGACCGCTATGGCCATAAGCGTAGCAGCGATGAACTTTTCCCTTCTGCTCTCCATAAGCCGCAGCGCCATTGCGCCGGGAACATTACAGCCAAGCCCCAGTATGAACGGCACAATGGCATATCCGTGCAACCCTAACCTGTGCATGAAATTATCGACCTGTGTCGCAAGACGCGGCAAATAACCCAAGTCCTCAAGTATGCCCAGGATAAAATAAAAACTCACGATATATGGCAGGACCGCGGCGAACGGGACATAAAGACCGGTCGTAAGCAGGCCAAATGATTCTTGATAGCTCAGCTCCCCATTCACGAGTTTCCCGATAAGAATATCATGTATTATGCCTCCGCCCCCTAGGATTGAACTGAACCCGGTCATCAAAGGCAGCCATATCCGCTCAAAAAAAGGGTCGAAAACATGATCAATGAGGCCCTCTCCTATGAACCGGATAATTGAAAAGGACACATAGATGACCAGGGCCGCTATCGGCAATCCCGTGGAAGGCCTTGTGCTTATATCTTCCAGCCTCTCCAGAAGGGAGTGATGATGGTGATGCAGTTTCTGGGATATCTCCAGTATCCGCCCGATCTCTTCCCATTTCTGTTCCCTGCTGAGCGCGGGAAAATCCCTGTGCTCAGCTGTTCTTACCTTTTGCACAAGTTCTTTTATCCCCTCACCAGTAATACCGCAGGTGGGAACGACCGGGATCCCCAGCTCCTTTTCAAGCATCTCCACGTCGATCTCTATGCCTTTGTGGCGTGTCTCGTCCCACATGTTAAGTGCAACCACCACCGGGATATTGTGTTCCCGCAACTCAAGGGTTAGAAAAAGATTTCTTTCCAGGTTAGTGGCATCGATGATGTTTAACACAATGGTTCCTTCTTGCAACATCTCTACGGCCACTTCATCGGCCTTGCTTAGCGGTTCCAGGTTATAGACGCCAGGCACATCCATGACCATGGCCATTTCGCCCTCTCCAAGTTTCATCTCACCCTGGCTGAAGCCCACAGTGGTGCCGGGATAATTGGAAACCGTGACCCTGGCTCCTGTCAGACGGGAAAACATCACGCTCTTCCCTACATTCGGGTTCCCCATTAAAAGTATTTCTTTCGCTGTCTTTATCACAGCTACCCCTCTACGACTATCTTCTGCGCCATTCCATGCCCGATAGCTACCTTTGATCTTCCCACCAACACCGTAACAGGTCCTTTCCAGAAATGCGAACTGATCTTGGTTATTTTTATCCCGGGCCTTATGCCCATGGATTCCAGGCGCCGTATCATACCAAAACCTCCTTCTATTTCCTTTATGACCGCTGTCTTGTTCGCGCCAAGCTGCGTTAAATGTTTCCTTCCAACATGCGTTTCTCTTTTCTTCCCTGGCATTATTCTCGTTCCCGCCCCTCTGTATGCGACTATAACTTCTCTAAAACGTGCTTTAACCCTTCTTTGAATAAATTCTTGATATGCTCATCGATCAGCGAATAATACACCATCCGGCCGTGTCTCCTTCCGCGTACAAGGTCCAGGTCTTTGAGAGCACGCATCTGGTGCGATATGGCGGACTGGCTCATTTTCAGAAGCAGAGCAAGCTCTTTAACGCATAATTCGTGTTTGACCAACGCGAAAATAACGCGCGTCCTGGTGGGATCGCCCAGAACACCAAACGTCCTGGAAAGCTTATCGACCACTTCCTCGGACCTCATATCTTTTCTGATATCATTCACTAATTTCCCGCGCACATTCGCTCCCTTGTAATCATATATGAACATATGTTCATATATTACTATATTCGATCCTGCTTGTCAAGAAGAAATCTGAAACATCGGGAATTATCCAACACTCGGGGACTGACGCTTAAGAATGATATCCCCTAACTCGCACTCAAGAAGAGAAGCGACTACATGACATTTCGCTTTGAATATGAAGTATATGGACCTGTTCTCGTCGGTAAGGGTCTCAAAATTCCCCTGGCCTTTGCTTATCACCACATCGGCGTTATCATAATATTTCCGGAATTCCTCCGTGGCATCTCCGGGGAGGGTCCCCGGAACATCAGACCCGCTGGATATGACCTTGCATATTTTTTCAAGTCCCACTTCCTCGGCGTCCCGCATGGTCACATCATTTATTATAGGCCTTCCCCTCACCGCGCAGACTACGTCTTTTCCCATCTCTTCAATAAGAATCTTGTCAAAGACTATTTCCCCGGCATTGTCCAGTATATACAGAACGCGATCCGCCCTTGAAAGTTCATCCCGGAATTCCTCAAAGTCAAATACCGCAAAATCCTTTTCCAGGCACTCTTCTATCTCTTTACCTATGTCAAAGGAATCAAAAATGCCGTAATCTATGACATTCCCGGCAACTGCCAGGCGGACAGCGCTTAAAAGCGGGTCTTCGGACTTTTTGACTCCTTCCTTAAGATCGGCATAAAGCCCCATGGCCATCTTATTACATTTGTGCTTGAGTTGTTTATAAGCATCCTCCCCTCCGGTATACTTCTCAACTATCCTGTATATCTTTCTCGCGATCTCAGGGGGTGTGACCTCGGTCGAAAATTTCGGAAGCACCACGGCGACTTCGTCCATTATGGCCTTCTGTGTCCCTTTGTCCGCCTTTAGCAGCCTGGCCGCGGCAAGCGCCTGCCGTATGAAACATGGAATACATTCAAGATATGTTTTCACTTTTTTATTCTTCCTGTAATTTTCTGATCTTTCTCTTGATGCCGCCGTCTTCGGGGAAAAGCTGACCCAGGCGCTGATATAACGGCAGAACTTTAGCCTTCTCTCCGATATCTTCGTAGCTGTATGCCAGAAAAGACAGCACGTATCTCTCCTGGAACTTGTCGTGAGGCTCACCCTGGAGCAGCTGCAATGCCCTGGTCAAAACCCGCGCCGCGGCCTTGTAGTCTTTCCGGTGCTTAAAATACAGGCGCCCGAGCTCGGCATTCAGCTCCCATGAGTCGGGGTTGTTTTTCAGCCCCTCTTTCACAAAAGCGATCGCCTCATCCACCTTATCCAATCTGTCGGCCAGCCAATACCCCGCAAGGGTATAGGCAAGGACATTATGGGGATCTATCTTCGCGGAATAATATATCCAGGGGATTATTTCTTTAACCTGGTTCCCGCTAAGATGGATATGCCTGGTTATTTCCGTCTTTTCAGATATCCGCAGCAAAATATTGAACCTGCCGGGCGCGCGGTGGATCTTTTCCGGGTGTTCTTCCTCGTGAATGCGCCCTTCTTCTTCCTGGCTCTCACCGTCTATAGTAATTCCGCCGGGGTGATCTTCATCAATATGCCCTATCCCCCCGTGAAAATAACGGTCTGCCTGCAGGATGGAAAGATTTGAAAGGATTGACCGTCCCTCTCCAAGAAACTGCATATAAAACGGCACTTCTGACTCAAGTTGTCCGGCCGGGGAATCGTAATAATACATATCGATCTTTGGGGCGAGGAAAATAACGAAGGTGAAGCATATGAGGCAGATCAGTAAACCCGTCCTATTCACAGCTTCTTTCTCCTGAATATCATAGCGGCGAGATACAACAAAAGAAGGCAATACACGGCCGTATAAACTGTTATCGCGGCGACCACCCACCCGGCAAGAGGATCCCACGCATGCGTTATCCTGATACGCATGTCAAAAAAATCAAAATGCGGCAGCAAATAGTAAAATGTCCCCAGCATTGCCGCCACGAACCCTTTCGCGGATATTACAGCGTCCCTCAGTGGTCCGGAAAAATTGATCACGTAAAAATATAGCAAAAACGAGACCGCGATGTTAGCGGACATGGTCATGAACACGGAGAAGAACACCACCATGGAACAGACCATGCAAAAAAACAACATTCCCAGGAAGAAACTCTGGGCAACGAGAACCGGGCTGAGTTTCTGGCCCTCTCCAAGGCAGAAGAGGATGAAGCTGGCGAAGAACAGGACAAAAGAGATAACCGATATTGCCACGCCGCCGAAGAATTTGCTGAAAATGAAGGTGAAACGGCTTATGGGTTTGGCCAGAAGCGGATATATTGTCCTGGCCTCTATCTCCGAAGGCACCTGCTTAGCGGTAAACGTAACGGCAAGAATGAAGGAAAAAAGCATTACCAGGGTGTACCCGAAATCCCTCATGTATCTTGATATGCCCTCTATGTGAAAAAATGTCTGCGATGAAAGTATGCCCAGGAGAACCAGCATGAATATCAGAAATACATAGAAATCTTTCCGCCTGAAAAGCTCAAGCACCATACCGCGGACTATGGCCACGACCGCCCTCATTTTTTCTCCTCTATTATCTGCAGGAAATAATTCTCCAGGGTCTGCTTCTCCCCTTTACGGCTGAGGAATCCGGACAATTCGCCGCTGGCGAGAACATGCCCTTTATCAAGTATTGCTACTCTGTCGCTGACAAGTTCAACTTCTGAAAGTTCATGCGAAGAGAAAAATATCGTTTTGCCCTTTCCCCTTAAAGTTTTTATTACCTCCCGCATATTTTTCCGCGCGACAGGATCCAGGCCGCCGGTCGGTTCGTCCAAGATCAAAAGGTCAGGATCGTTTACCAGGGCCTGCGCGAAACTCACTTTCTGCTTCATGCCCTTGGAAAATGTCTTCATCAGCCTGCCGGCGTCCCCGGACAGACCGACCATCTCAAACAGATCATCGATCCTTTTGGATAATAGCTTTCCGGCAATACCGAAAATATCACCGTAGATCCTCAACAGCTCCCGGGGGGTGAGATACTGGTAATAATCGGCTGTTTCGGGCATATAGCCGATCTTTTTCCGGGTAGCGGTTCTGGAAGGAACATCTCCAAAGATAGAGAGCTCTCCCCTTTGGGGGGAGAGAATGCCGAGCATCAGCTTGATAGTGGTGGTCTTCCCCGCCCCGTTGGGACCGAGAAAACCGAATATTTCGCCTTTTTTCACATCCAGGGTTACATCCACGAGGGCGTTTATCTCGGTCCTGCCAGCATGATATGCATGAAAAAGATCTCTTATTGTTATAACCTCTTCCATGCATTCCATCCGATCTCTTTTAAAACAATTTACTGAATCGATCAACAGCCCACTGAAGCAGACCTGTAAGCCGGGTTCTGTAAGCAGATATTCCACTGCCCGGTGATCATCCATCTGGGCCCGCCATTGCTGGCAGGCTCTCGCGGCCTACCCGGAAGTATTGACGAAGCTAGCCGCTTCGCGTCAGTCCATCCGCACGATATCAGATTTTTCTGACTTCCTTCCCTATTTGGCCTTGCTCCACGTAGAGATTGCCGCGTTTCACCCTCTCCGCCGAAACGAAGAGACTCGTCTCTGTGGCTCTGATCCTCACCTCGCGGTGGACGGGGATTACCCGCTACGCTGCTATGCGGAGCCCGGACTTTCCTCCCCCTCGCGAAAAACGCTCAGGAGCGATCACCCGGTCTGCTTTAATGAGCCGTAAAGTGCTGTGCCCTTCTTAAAACAATCCCTTGAGATTTATAGCCTTGTTCACCAGGGTATCTGCCCGCTTGTTTTTCTCCCTGGGGATCTCAACAATATCAACCTTATCAAACCCTCTGAAAAGATTCAAGGCAAGGTCAAAAAATTTCTTAAGGTTCTGATCCCTTACCTTATACTCGCCCTTAAGCTGCCTTGCTATCAACTGGCTGTCGACATTAAGAACAACCCTGCTGGTATTCCTGTAGACCGCCTCCTGCAGGCCGTAGACAACGGCTAAATATTCCGCGGCATTATTTGTCGCGTTTCCGATATATTTCGATATCTCCTCAACCTTTTCCCCGTGCTTATCAAGCAACACTACTCCAATAGCAGCGGGGCCGGGATTGCCTCTCGCCCCGCCGTCGGCGAATATGTATAACGTTTCTTCTTTCCTTTTCCTTGCCATGCTCAATCTTCCGTATAAAGTATCCTTGAACAGTTTTCACATATAACAAGGGCCTTCATGAGTTTGGCTTCGTTAATGACCTGGGGCCGAAGCCGCATATGACATTTTTCGCAGAACCCGCCATTGACCATTGAAAGAGCGCACCTTCCCCTGTTTTTCAGGATCCTCTCATATCTTTCCAGCGTCTTTTGATGCGTGTCCCTGACAAGGTCCACTCTCTTTCCTTTAAGCTCGTCAAGACGGGCATCGACTTTTTTCTCTTCGGAATCTATTTCTCCTTTTTCCTTTTCGGCCTTCTTTCTTTCTTCATCAAAGAGCCGCTTCTCCTCGCTAAGATCGCTCTGGGCAGACTCGATCTCGTCAAAAAGCCCGATGACCTTTTCCATTATCAGGGACACGTCCGCCTTGAGACCGTCTATCTGCTCCAGCATCGCCTTGTACTCTTTGTTGGTCTTGATCTGTGCGAGTTCGGCCTCGTGTTTTTCGATCTTTTCTTCGGCCGCCTGAAGGTCGTTCTCTTTCTCGTTCTTGAGGACCTGGAGCCCCTTCAGCTTTTCTTCGGCGTTTTTCATGCCGGAATTTTTCTCTTCCAGAGAATTGTCCAGTTGCTGCCGTTTCCCGGGGAAAGTCTCCTTTTCGATCTGAAGATCAAATATTTCGGAATCGACTTCCTGTATCTTGATAAGTTTTTTGATCTCTACTTTAAGGTCTAGCTTTTCTGTCATAGTTTAATTATTATTAGTTCGCAGTTATGCCTTCAACAGGACAGCGCTCCAACCAGCTGAGCTATGCGCCCTGACGCTTTGCTTATTGTCGAGAATCGATCGCAATCGAAAATCTGCTTTCTCCCATTCTCGATTGCTCCGCGACTTTTGCCCATGGCAAAAGTCACTGGTGGGCGCAGGGGGACTCGAACCTCCGACCTCATGCATGTGAGGCATGCGCTCTAACCAGCTGAGCTATGCGCCCTGACGCTGGTGGGGGCACATGGACTCGAACCATGAACCTACTGATTATGAGTCAGTTGCTCTAACCAATTGAGCTATGCCCCCACCTCTGTTAGTTTGGGATTATAGCATAGCATTTCAAGCATTGGCAAGGGAAAATGAGAACGGCAAAAACCTTTATCCGGTTATTCTTGTTTAGCCGAACAAAGCTGTTATTTATATAAAATGGCGAGCCTTAGACCGCCTGGCCTGAAATACTTACGTGCCTGAGACATAGCCCTTTCTCATGGAAGTTGCCTTTTTCAGTAAACACCGTGATGGTCCTATTCGAGCTCTCCTTCCGGTTTTATAACTTCGTTTACTGGCACTGTGACAATAACTCCAACCCCGGGTTTAGTGAAATTTATATCTTCTTCGGTAAGTAGTTTTTTGAGTTTTTTAAAAGCTTTTTCGTCATCCAAGACCGCTAATATGGTTTTATTTATCGATGTGCCTTCTCCCATCAGTTGTCTTAATCCGGCGAATATAGGGACCTCGTAGGCCAGATAATGTCCAATTCTTTCACTATCTGAAATAGTAGCTCCGCTGATACCTGCTTCCACAAGCAAAAACATTAGTTTTTCAAAATATTCCTCTTTGTTGAGAATAATGATCAAGAGTTCCATCTTTTCCTCCTCTTCAATTATCGAATATTATTTTGCTTTCCGATTTCACCAGCCTTATGAATAGCAAATTTAGTCGCCATAGGACCTATTATTTCAAACACTATTGTAGTGGCCGCAATAGTATTTATTACCAGAACTCCTAAATCTTTTCCGGCTTGCCCTAACATTGAAAAATCTCGTTTAGCCATGATCGCAAGACCTATGGCCACGCCAGCCTGAGACAATATTCCCCATCCTAAATATTTGCGGAGAACAGGATCCGACCTGGAAACGGTCGCACCTAAAAAAGCACCGCCTACCAATCCTAAACTCCTGCAGACAATATATATTATACCCAACAATCCCATAGCCGGAAGGAGAGAAATCTGTAAATGTGCGCCTGCAATAACAAAAAAGATCGTATATATCGGCAATGAAATAAAGTTGATGGTTTCAATAGATCTGCGGTTAGCATATAGATAAAGATTCACA
Organism: uncultured Planctomycetia bacterium; assembly: GCA_964431495.1. GTDB lineage: Bacteria > Omnitrophota > Gorgyraeia > Tantalellales > Tantalellaceae > CAYSJU01. Next base: position 62,580 of record CAYSJU010000004.1, on the reverse strand, counting down.
AATATCATCCCCAAACTCAAATTAGCTAAAATAAGAGAAAAATGAAAATAACTTGACAACCCTGAGCATATCATAACTGCTGCCAGAGAAATCGATAGTATCTCTTTTTTGCTATGTATTTTTCGTGTAACATACCCCAGAATAAGACCAAAAAGACCACCCAAAATTATAGCTCCGACAATTTCGACTACCGGCCCTTTTATTATATGTAAAATGGATTCGGCAGAGCCTGTTATTGATATCTTTGCCAAAGCCGCCGCCAAAGCGTAAATCATAATCGCTAAACCATCATCTAAGCCAACTACAGCGTATAAAGCATCGGTTAAAGGGCCCTTCGACTTATACTCTTGTAATACTACAGCAGTCCCCGCAGGGGCACTCGCAGGTGCCATGGCTCCGAATACCAATGCCAGGTACAGCTTATGGGTCAATAGATAAACTCCGGTAAACACTAATGCAAAAGCACCGAAAGATTCAGAAATAATGATCGCTATAATGCCTTTTCCTATTTTCCTCAATGTATTCAAACGCATTTCACTGCCGATGATAAATGCTACAAGGCCCAAGGCTAAATCATTAAATATGTCCATGGTCTCTAACAGCTCAAGGTTCAGGATGTTAAAGAAAGAAGGCCCCATAAGCAACCCCGCGATCAGATACCCGACAACAGCAGGGAATTTTAAACGATTAGTTATTTTCCCGCCTATAAAACCACAGCTGATCATTAGGCCAGCAAAAAATAAAACTCCCATGATTCAAAAATCCTTTGATTAGTGTTCAATACTTTTAAATATCTCTATAATTTCTTTCGGTGTAGAGGCATTCAACAGTTGTTCCCTGAAAGATCCTTTATCTAAACATCTGGTAAGAAACGATAGAATTTTCAGATAACTATTCAGCCCTTTTTCCCTGGGTGTCCCCATCAAAAATATCAATTTAACAGGCTTTTTATCTAACGCGTCAAATTCCAGGCCATCAGCAACTCTCCCGAACGCAATAACAAAGTCTTTTACAGTATTGGTGCGGGCATGAGGAATAGCAATATAGTGGCCGATACCTGTAGTATTTAACGATTCCCTCTCAAAAACATTCCTAATAAATCTATCGTAATCTGATATTGTTTTTGAATTTTTCAGTAAAACTCCCAGCTTGTTTATAGCATCTTCCTTGCTCGATGCTATCAGGTTCAGATCCATTTGGCTTTCTTTAAGATAATCTGTTACTTTCATTTTTAATTCCTCCTTTTGCATTAGCGATTTTAATCCAAAATTTTTGATGTAGTGAAGAGGGATCGTACAGATAAAACCTTTATCTCCCCTATTCAAGAATATAAAGAGAGATCTGTTTCGATCAGATCCATTAAGCTTTTGACTGTTTCTTCATCCCTTATCACGGCAACAAACGCCTTATTGTATGCGCTCGAAAGATTTTCATTATGGAAAATAATGCTCGTATGCATCCCGATTAAACGGCTTCCTATAACATTTTCCTCGCTCATTAATCCCGCGGTTCTTTGCCCAAAAATAAACATTTTCTATCAAACTCCAGCAATAGCCGCATAATCTGATCCTTACTTCCCACATCCATCAATTTATCCACAACACCGGAAACATGAAGCAATCTGGAAATTTTAGCCAATAATCTAATATGAACAAATTCATTGGGGGCACAAGTCATAAAAAATATATTTACCGGCTTTCCGTCAGGGGCATCACAATTAATCCCTGCTTTTGAACGTATAATAATAATTTTGGGCTCTTTGAATAACTCCGGGGAAGGATGGCGGGGATGGGGAAAAGCCACTCCGTTACCTATAGCGGTGCTTAGCATTCTTTCTCTCTGTTTCAACTCCTCAAACAGATCGTTTTCTTTAGAAGTCAAGTTGCCTTTATAAGCTATTTTGCTTAATTCAATAAGCACCTGGTCCAATGTCTTAGCTGATGAATTTATCTCTATAAATTTGGAACCGGTCAACCGCGATAAAGGAATAATATCCTCTCTTGTTCCTATAATTGAGTCCAAATCGCCATCCGAAGATTCCATTAAATCGGTCTGTAGATATCTGTCTATAGTCGCTAAATGAAACCGCCACTGATTTCCGATTTTAACTCCAGGAATTTTACCGTTTTGCGCCATCCGGATTATGGTCTTTTCGTTTAATTTAATATAATTCGCCAGCTCCCGTGTGGTCATAATAGGGTTTTTAACCATCTTACCTCCTGTTTTCTCGAGCTTATTGTCCGCAAAATAACTTAAATTAACTTATATTAACTCATTGTTCCTGTTAGTGTATATCAAAACAGTGTTTTTGTCAAGAAAAACAGGTCCCAAACACCTATTTCCCCTATTTTTCGAATTACCCATAGTAGGACTATAGGCCATTAACTGTAATCACTGGGATGCTCGATTCTCATATATGCGGGTATCGGGTTATCGGGACATCAGGTGGGATGGACGCTGGACACTAGCAGGGACAGGTTCCCCCTTGAAGATGTGGACACTTGCAATCGTAAATCTCCAAACGGTACAAATAGAAATCAAAAATCAAAATAGTCTATGGCAAATTCTCTTCTCTATATCGGGCGACGGGGTGTGCTTTTGGAAAACTTGCCCATGAAAGGATTTTTGGGTTCTCTTCTGCCGGGGACATAAAAAAGGAGCGGATAACTACTTCCCGCTCCTTTTTTATAAAGAAAGATTAACTAACCTTATTTCTTTTTTTTCTTTGCTACCTTTTTCTTTGCTACCTTTTTCTTCGCAACCTTTTTTTTCTTTACTACCATTTTCACCCCTCCTTCAGTTTAAAATTGCTTTTGTGTATCTTTTTTTATAATAACTTTCTTTAAAAAAAGAATACATTATTATTTTTGATTTGCAAGTCTAAATAAATATTTTTTTTCATTTATTTAAAAGCGCGCAGGGGGATGTTCTGAAGGAATCTCGTTTGTGTGTGTGTGTGTGAAAGACGCCTTGAGTCGATGCGCTAAAGACCGCTGACTATAGGGCTTTCCGTCTGTTAATTGCCGCGGACTCTCCATGGTCTGGAAATTCGCAAAATAAATTATTATTCGATTTTTGAAAAAAATTTGCGAGGTTGGATTTTTTTCGAAAGGAATCGCCGGATCGCAAGCGCTGTCCCGGCGCGTATCCCTGTTTTTTGCCGGGCTCTATTCGAAAGCCAAAAGCTTGTGTACGGTTTTCCCGTCCTTCTTTTTGATGACCGGGATCTCTTGCGATCCAGTTACAGGGCTTCAAGTCTCTGACTACAAGTGCCTCTCGGGAGTCCCTTTCAGCTCCTTGAACAGCGGTTCATACGGGACGGGTTTCCTGCCGAAACATATACCGAGAGACTCGTGAAGAGCCACTATCTCAGGGTGAACGGTGCGGTGTTCGATCGCCTTTTTCGTGGGAAGATAGCGTATTTCATCATCAGAAACCCCGGCAACAGTAACTCCGCTTATCCCTTTCTTTAGAAGCATGACCGCAGCGGCCCCGCTTTCCTTCCCGAAATTGACATCATAAGCGGAACTGTTGCCGCAACGCACGAGATGCCCGGGGAGCACGTTCCGCGCCTCCGGAATAGGATATACACCTTCAACGTACATATGCGTTTCTTTCATGAATTTTTCTATCTCTGGATCCTCTTCCAGTCTCCTTGTGAGCTCCAGGCAGACGTATTTACCCGCGCCCGCGAGCTTTTTATGCCCGAAAGGATCTACCCCGGCACTCTCATCGATTATTTCTCTGCCCGAAGCATCCGTAAGACCTTCGGACACGACTATTATATATGTCCCGGCATAGACATCGCTGCATTTGACGCGGAAGAGGAACTTCTTCTTCACGTGAGAATACAAAAACTCAAAATCCACGGGGATCTCCGGTATCAATATGGCGTCCGCGTCCGCGGCAATACCACCCCGCAACGCCGTATGTCCGGCATTTCTTCCAAATACTTCCAGAACGATCACCCTGTTGTGAGTGCGACCGGTAGTCTTCAGATCGTTGGCGAATTCCGCTATCCTGTTTATCGCAGAATCGGCGCCTACGCAATAGGGCTGGAGATCAAGATCCATTGTCTTGGGCACATGAACACATTTGATGCCGTGATCCAGAAGGTCCACCATGACACTCCCGGTATCATCCCCGCCGCTGACGACAAGAGCATCGATATCAAACTTTTTCATCCCGTCCTTAATGCGCTGGTACTTGTTCTCGTCCTTTATCTTTTTTATCTTCACTCGCGAATGGCCCGCCTCTGATCCGGACAGATTCGCGTTGATAGCATCAGTTCGTTCCGGAGTAAGCTCAGCCAGTTTATCAAAATCAATAAGATTATACAGGCCGGCGTACCCGTTCGGTATCACAAAACAGGAGATCCCCGAACTGCTTGCCATGTTCGCCGTGCCTTTTACGACACCGTTCAATCCACCGCAATCACCGCCTGACGTGATAATGCCTATCTTCTTAATATCAGTCACTTTCTCCTCCTATAGTTGGTTTTCTTCGTAAAACAGATATACTGGTAGATATAGGATACTAATAACGGCAGAAATTTTCAAGAGGAATTAATTTTAAAACGGTGCAGGCGTCGCAAAAAGTGGAGAAAGCCCTCACGCGTAAAATGCCGATCTTTAAATACTGATCTTTCATTTTACAATGACTAAACTATCTTCCCTGGTGGATCGCCTTGTATAAAGCCGCTACCTGGTCCTTATAGAACTTATTGTAAACCTTAATGAGATCTTTTTTGTTGACACTGCGGTGATTGGGGCTGACTTTTTTTCCCGTCGTGCGCTTCTTGCCATAAAACGATCCGTCCAACTCACAGGAATGGACATGTTTCTTCACCATCCCTCACCCCCTTTTTTCTTTTTTTCGGAAGACGACTCTCCCTGTATCCTCTACTATGAACGCCACTCTGTCTCTCCGTTTTATCTGGAAATAGTTTTGTAAGACTTTTGGGATGAATATCTGTCCCCTGTCCGACACCGTCGCAAAAAATTTAAATTGATTTTTTATCTTCACATCGTCCCCATGAGTGCATCGCACATTACAAGTATATATCAAGTAATTTTACTTGTCAAATGAAAATCAAAAATTTTTCGTATTTATGATAGCGAAAAATCAGCCATCGGAGGACTAAAGGTATGAAACCACTGACGAATTACTAATTGCGGATCCCTGAGGTATTACCTGCTTCTAAAAATAATCTGCTGCGGATTTTTCGAAAATAGACTTCCGGGTAGACATGATGAGCTTATATGTCCTTCCGCTTATGATCATCTTTCTAAGGTCTTTATCCCCGTCTCTCCAATTGCCATAGCTGAGTATAAACACAAAGTCTTCTCCTTTTTTACGGACTGAATTGATCTTATACGGCTTGAACGCCAGCATACGGAAGTCGAATTCAGCCTCTTCAAAGGGATAGTCCTTCTTGCTGGCATCATCCAACAAGCTGTACATTATGCTGTAATCTCCATTCTCCCAGGCTGTCAGGAACATATAGATAACATTAGCGCCTGCAGGGCACAGATCAAGATCCGGATCCTCATCTCCGCCGCCAAGGAGCATCCCGGAAGACATCCTTTGCCCAAAAGCGTTTCCGAGGCAAAAACCCGAAAGCACCGAGACAATCATGCAAAATTTTATAAGCCTGCTTAATTTTACCATGTTAAAAGGAATTTCTATCCAAGTTTATAATGCTTCCTCACCGGTTCCTTGATATCCCATACACATTTCAGTCCCCTGGCAAAAGTCACCAGATCACCAGCTCTAAATTCGACAGGTTCGCCTTTTTCCGGTTCTACTGTTACCTTTCCTTCCAGCATGTAGCATACTTCATCTTCGTCATAACTCCAGTCGAACCGCGATACCTCTTTCTCCCAGATAGGCCATAAACTCACTCCAAGCTCTTCCAGCTTCTGCTGGTCGGGTTTTTCGACCTTTATCATGTCCATAAACTCCTCCCCCTCTCTGAAAATCATACTTTTATTTCGTTTATTATATCACAAAAAGGGTCTGACCCCTACAGGATGACCCCTACAGGATAAACGTGACCGGACCGTCGTTAACAAGACCTATTTCCATGCGTGCGCCGAATTCACCCGCTTTTAAAGAAACTCCTTCCTTAATAAGGGCATCGTTAAACCCTTCCCACAGCTCTTTCGCGAACACGGGATCAGCCGCGTCATCGAAGCCGGGCCTGTTGCCCTTAGATGTGTTCCCCAGAAGTGTGAATTGGGAAACGCTCAAGATTTCGCCGGCGACCTGCCTTATATCAAGGTTCATCTTGCCTTGTTCATCTTCAAATATCCTTAAACGGCTGATCTTGCCGGCCATCCGTTCTATTGTTTCCGGAGTGTCACTCTTGCCGATGCCTACAAGCAGTAGAAATCCTTTTCCTATAGACACCCTTTCAATCCCTCCGATACTAACAGCCGCCTCTTTTACCCTTTGAACAACTACGCGCATCGAGCATCTCCTTATAAGTGTAAAATTCAAAACCATATCTTAAAATTCAAAAGTAGATAATAAACAGTACTGGGTTTTTAATTATAATTCTTCGCTTTTACTTTTAAATTTTTAACTCAATCCTTCAGCTCTTACGTGATTACACAACTTCCCTATACCTTCGATCTCTACAACTATCTCATCGCCCGGCTCCATGCACCCGACGTTCGGAGGCGTGCCAGTGGAAATGACATCGCCCGGAAGCAGTGTCATCATCCTTGAAACAAAACTCACCAGCTCCGGTATGTTAAATATAAATTCCGCCGTGGAGGAATCCTGTCTCAATTCTCCATTCAGATAAGAGCATATACGAAGATCAGCGGGGTCCAGGGTCGTCTCTACCCATGGTCCAAGAGGCGCAAAGGTGTCAAAGGACTTGGCCCTTGTCCATTGAATGTCTTTTTTCTGGATATCCCTCGCTGTCACGTCGTTCATGCAGGTATATCCGGCGATGTGTTTATCCGCATCCTCCGGCTGGATGTCCTTTGTCTTATCCTTTATGACAACCGCCAGTTCAGCTTCATAATCAACCCTTGACGAAACCCGGGGGTAAATTATGTCTTTCCCGGGACCGATCACGGCTGACGGTGGTTTAAGGAAAATCACCGGCTCGGAAGGGATATCCATTCCAAGCTCTTGAGCGTGGTTACTGTAATTAAGACCCACGGATACGACTTTCGAGGGCTGGACCGGGGCCAGAAGCGTGACCTCATCGAGCCTTACGGTCCAGCTTGAACCCTCTGGCCCGTTCACTGTTATTTCAGTCCCTTCCAGGACCCCGTTAAAAACAGAATTTCGATGGGAGAATCTTACTAACTTCATAGGAGATAAACATAGTGGCTTTCCCGCTCTACTCAGGCAGGTTTTACCTCTTTTTTCTCATTCATCTTTTGGTGTTGAGGCCCTATCTGCGATGCACGTTTATTCCCCGTTTCTGAAGGTCCCCGAACATCCTTTCCAGTTCATCTTTGGGGCCGTTCACAACAAGCAGCGCCCATCCGCTCTCCGCGGAAAACGAAGCCTCGATTATCTTCATCTCGACCTTGAAGTTCTTTATCATGTTACAGATGATGGGCTCATCCTTGAGCTCTCCCGGAATAAAAAGTTCGATCTCGATATCTTTCATTTTTCTCCTTTCAAATTATCCTTCCATGGCAAGAGAAGGCTGCTTTATTCAGAAAATCCAATATCCAGAAAGTTCTTGAGTTTTTTCGCCCGTATCGGGTGCCTTAACTTCTTGAGCGCTTTCGCCTCTATTTGACGGACCCTCTCCCGGGTAACATTGAATATCTTGCCCACTTCTTCCAGCGTCCTCGGACAGCCGTCCCCTATGCCGAACCTCAGGGTCAGCACCTTTCGTTCACGGTCCGTCAGCGTGGACAGGACATCTTCCATTTGTTCCTTGAGCATGGCATACGCCGTGGCTGTCGCGGGGGATATAGCCGACTTGTCTTCAATGAAATCGCCAAAGCTGGTATCTCCCTCGTCACCAATAGGCGTTTCCAGGGAGATAGGATGCTGGGCGATCTTTATTATGCCCCTGACCTTTTCCACCGGAATTTTCATCTCGCTCCCTATCTCTTCCGGAGTGGGTTCCCTTCCGTTCTTCTGGACCAGGGATCTTGACACCCGCACCAGCTTGTTTATTGTCTCGGTCATGTGCACGGGAATACGTATGGTCCTTGACTGGTCCGCTATGGAGCGGGTGATCGCCTGCCGTATCCACCACGTCGCGTACGTGCTGAACTTGTAACCTCTTTCGTATTCAAATTTATCCACGGCCTTCATCAGTCCCATATTGCCTTCCTGGATCAGGTCCAGAAAAGAAAGCCCTCTATTCGTGTACTTCTTCGCGATGCTGACTACAAGGCGCAAGTTTGTCGCGACGAGTTCTTTTTTCGCCTGGGTATATTCAAGTTCTATCTTCTCGATCATGTCCACGTCTTCCACGATCCTGCTGACAGGGCTTCCAACCTTCCTTGCCTTGTTCCGCAATGCCCGCTTTGCCTCTTCGAGCTTTTTCCTGCTTCTTCCCTTTTGAAGCTCCGCGACACGGCTATGCAGCTGTCTTACCTCTTTCATGAGTTCCAGGGCATCGTCGGCTACTTTCTCCGTAAGAGAGATGGCCACTCTCATCTTATGCATAAGCTCCTCAAGCGCGCCCTTTCTCTTCGATAGTTTTATCCTTTTGAGCAGTTTTCTTTTCTTCTTCTCCAGCTTTTCCAGATCTTCGCCGGGATCGATATCAAGGACATCATCAAGGTTATAATCGTTGTCAAGGGCATCTTCTATCGCCTCAACGATCCTTTTCCTCCCCAGATCGATCCTGAACACTATATCCTTGAACTCTTTTTCTTTTCTCTTTATGCGTTTTGCCAGATCCAGTTCCTCGTTACGGGTGAGAAGCGATATCTGTCCCATCTGCTTCAGATACATCTTAACGGGGTCATCTATCTGAACGAATTTGCGCGTATCAGCCCCCCTCTTCTTGTGCTTGACAACAAAGGGAATCCTGTCCATCTCCTCTTCGGATTCCACGACCTTTATATCCGCGCTTTTAAGCGTGGTAATAACCTTCTCTATCTCCTCGGACGAAACGATGTCATCCGGCAGAATGCTGTTCACCTCATCGTAGCTGAGAAAGCCCTTGTCCTTCCCGGTTCTTATCAGCTTGCGGATGATAGCCAGCTTGCTTTTCTTTCCATCGCCACCGCTCACCGATTCAGAAACTTTTGCCTTTGTTTTCTTCGTTGTCTTTTTTCGTGCCTTTTTTAGCGGCATAACGTATCACCTAACTCCCGACCTTCTCCTTATGGATCCGGTTGATCTTTGTCAATAACATTTTCATTTCCGCGTCATTTTTAGCCTGTTGAGCTTTTTTCAGCTGAATGGTCAAAGACTTTAATTCGTCTTTCATGTTCTCCCTTCGTATACACTCCATGCAATCCCTGAGAACCCTTTTCCTCTCCTCGGTAATATCAGCTTTCGCGATCGCCTGGACAACGGCGGCCTTGGCAGACTCATCCCCTTCCAGGCGGCTGAGAAGCTTGCCCGGTTTGCTGCTTCCCTCTTTCCGGTAAAGATCCTCCACCAGACCCATAACCTTTTTTATGCTTTCATCCCGTAACATATACAGGCCGAGCTCGTCCTTAAACAGCTCGAACAGTTCCCCATCCACTATCGCCAGGCCCAGCACATGCAGCTCGCTGCTTATGTAACTTTTGGAGCCGGCGGCCGGCTTCCCGGCCGATCCCCATCTGAAGGAATAATCAGGGTTTACCTTCTTCATCTCATCCCTCAACGAACCTTCATGTACTCCAAGCCGTTCGGCCAGTTTTTTCAGATACCCCGACTTTACGACCGCGTTATTCACGATGGATATCGTGGGAAGCATCTCGCTTATTATATTGGCTTTATCTCTGAGCTCCTCTCCCCCGAATCTTTCCATTAAAAGTCCCAGCTTGTAATCAAAAAGATCTTTCGCTTTTTTTGTGATGTCCTCGAATCCCTTCACTCCATGTTTTTTCACAAAACTGTCAGGGTCATCGCCTTTCGGCAAGGTCACGATCCTGACGTTTACATCGTTCGCGATCAGAACGTCAAGCCCCCTTAAACTGGCAGCTTCCCCCGCCTGATCTGAATCAAAGACCATGACCGCAGTATTGGAATACTTCTTCAACGTGGATGCCTGCCTGGGCGTAAGCGCCGTTCCTGAAGCGGCCACAATGTTCGTGATACCGCATTGGAACGGCATTATCACGTCCATGTAACCTTCTACGATCAGGACATGCCCCTTCTCGCGTATTGACTTTTTGCTGAAATTAAGGCCGTACAGCACATTGCTTTTGCTGTATATGGCGGTCTCCGGGGAATTTATGTACTTCGGCAACGAATCATCCAGCACCCTTGCCCCGAAAGCGACGATATTCCCTCTTTCGTTAAAGATCGGGAAAATTATCCTGTTACGGAACCTGTCATAATCTCCCCTGCCTTTATCGCTCTGTATGGACAGTCCCGCCTTCCGCAGAAGCTCGGCTGGTATCTTTTTTTCCGCGCAGAACTGCTGTAAACTCTCCCATTCGTCCGGCGCGTACCCGATCCGGAAATCATTCAAGGTGTTAGCGTTGAACCCGCGTTTCTTCAGGTATGCAATAGCTTTTTTCGCTTTAGGGCTCCTGAGCATGTTCTGATAAAAACTGGCAGCTATCTTGTTGATCTCGTACAGCCTGCTTATCAATGAGGTCTCTTCCTCGCTCCTTCTCTCGTATTTAGGGAGTTCGACTCCAGCTTTCCCGGCCAGCAATTCTACCGCTTCCGGAAAATCCATTTTCTCATAATTCATCACAAACCCGATGACGTTCCCACCGGCGCCGCAACCGAAACAATGATATATCTGTTTATCTGGAGAAACCATAAAAGACGGCGTCTTCTCGTTGTGAAAAGGGCATCTGGCTTTAAAGTTCCGGCCGCTTTTTTTCAACGGCATGTATTCGGACACGACTTCCACTATGTCAAGCCTGTCCAGTATCTGATCTATCGTTCCCTGCGGTATCTTCCCCATAACTATCTTCTGAACCGTTTAAACCCGGAACATTCAATGACTTTCAGCGTTCGGCCCGGGTCAATGGCATCAAGTAGAATATTCACCCCCAGGTTATCGCTGGCAATATGTCCCGCTATCACGTAATTTAAAAACTCGGCTTTCGCTGCCTTGTATCCTGAGTCTCTTACATGCATGCCTATCACGGTCTTGATGCCTGCCTGTGACAAGCGGGAGAATATCCTGTCCGGGCCACCGGTCCCGCCGGTCATATCAATAAAGACCTTACCCGCATCGCTTTTAACATCCCCTATCAGTATATGAGGGCCTGCTCCCACTTTCATGGCGTGCTTATATTCCGGCAATCTCTCCAGGATACTCATGACATGCTTGAGCTTTTTCGGCTTTTTTCTGTTAAAAGTCTTCTGAAGAAAACTCGTAACGCAATTATCCGCTGCCGTATGAAGGCACATGAATGGGATCCCCAGAAGCCTTGCCGCATCGACCGCCCTGTTATGGTTGCGCGAAGCAATGCCCCTGCCGACTTCCTCCATCCGGTCCTTCATGATGCCTTCGGCTATCTCCTTTGACAATCCAAGAGTCTCCCATATGCCGGGCTGTACAACCATTACCTTATCAAGCTGGGCGAAAGCCCTTCCGGACGGGTGGTGGGAAAGCACCAGATCGACCTTCACGCCTTTCTCCCGCAGCCTGTCCGCCAGCAGTATCTCCGGAACATCCATATCGATACCGGTTAACACGGTCGTTATCTCCTCGTTCCCGTTACCGTATAAGATCCTGCTGTCCGCGTATGGATGTTTTAATCTTTCGCGGTCATAAGCCTTCTTGCGGGCACCTTTAAGCTTCCTGTACTCTTTTCTCGCGGCGGCCACATCCTTTTCGATCATACCACTGGGCCTCGGGTCTTCTTTGATGCCTTTCCGTATCGCCCTTTCATAAATTTCACGTAACTTCATGCGTGCCTCTCTTTTTAATTATTTTCTGATGAAGCAAGGATCTCTTCTATGATCTCCGTTCTCTTTTTTACCTTGACGAACTTCAGGTGGCTGCTCATCCAGCAATAAATTCCGACATCAAGATTCACTAACATCATGCCTGTTTTGGATCCTTTCGCTACCGAATCCCGCAAGAAACTTCCGGGCAAAAGCAGCAATTGTGTGCTTACCAGACCCAGGAGTAAAAACGCGCGCAGGGAAGCGATAACAGCCCCGCCTATCCTTTCGATCGGAGCGAGATTCTCAACGTTGGAAACATTAAAGATCATCTCAAAAAATTTGATGACTAAAATAAAAACGAAAAAGATAACAAAAAAAGCTATTGGCCTTGCCCAATTTTGAGCCATAAAGCCGAATATCTTAGCGGCCAACGTGTCATAATAACAAATAGAAACATATACAAGGATCAACAACCACGCGAGAGATAGGAATTGGCTTCCGACTCCGGTACGAGAACCTTTATAAATCATTCCCAGTAAAATCGTTAGAAATAAAACATCAAGCCAGTTAACACCGGAAAATATCGTGGACAAGGTTCTTCCCCTTTAGTGATACCAAAGTATATCATAAAAAAAGGAGATGTCAACTCTTGAGACATGCGAAGTTTTTGGGCGTTAGCTCTCTTTGTGTTGGCTTAATGGTACCCGGAGTGAAAAATAGGGACAGGTACCTATTTTCCCTCACTTGCGGGGCGGTAATTCGCGAATTCCCGGGTCTAATAAGGGGCGGCGGGTAGGAAAGTATGCCCGCCGCCCCTTTCATAGAAGTGTAAATTTAGAGCAAGAATTTCGGTGGGTGGGCTGCTATAGTCTCCTCTGGTCTTTAGATAAGGTTATCTCTGTCGGCAACAAGGCAGGGATCCTCATCAATCCGGCCGGTCATAATACGTATAAGGTCCCCTTCTCTGCCTGAGAATCCCGATAATTTCACTTTCACATACTCTGAGGTATATGCCGTGCGCGTAGGCCCCTTTGAACTGCCTTCGACAAGAACTTCGACATCCTTATCAATGAAATTTCTGCAAAACTCGGCCTGTAGGTCCCTGCCGATCCTTATCAATTTCTCGGCCCTTTTTGCTGCGATGCCAGGAACAACTTTTCCCTCCATTTCTGCTGAAAGCGTCCCCTTCCGGTCGCTGTATCTGAAAACATGAAGACGGGAAGGCATTATCTCCCTGATAAATCCGACCGTCAGGCCGAAATCCTGGTCCGTCTCCCCGGGAAACCCTACGATAACATCCATGGTTATACCCGCGAGCGGTATCTGTGAACGGACATTGTTGATCAAACCGCGGAACTGTGCTGTGCTGTAGCGCCTTTTCATGAGCGCGAGTATCCTGTCCGAACCGCTTTGAAGAGGGATATGAAGGTGCCTGCATAGCCTGCTGGAACTCTTTAAAGTGTCAATGAGATCACTGTCTATGTGATTAGGCTCCATCGAGCTGAGCCTTATCCTGAATTCTTCCCTTAATTTATCCGCCTGTTTTAAAAGGTCCGGTAATTTCCCTCCGTCTTTCCCCCTCCACGACCCCAGACATATCCCGGTCAACACTATCTCTTTGTGACCGGATCGCGCGAGGCGTATTATCTCGTCCAGTATTTCCCGCATGTCCCTGCTCCGAGAGGGTCCCCTGACAAGCCTCACCTTGCAATACGAACAGTCCTGGTCGCACCCATCCTGTATCTTCACAAAAGCTCTCGTATGCGCCCGAAACCCGGAAACCCGCTCCTGAATGGCCCTGTCATCATTCCGTATTTCATACAAAGAGTTCAGCAGTAATGGCATCTCCATTTTTCGTTTATTGGGAACCACTTTATACACTTCCGGCATGGATCCAAGCGAATCTATGTCCTCCTGATATACCGCGCAACAACCGGTGACCAGTATTTTTGCCGCGGGGTTCTCTCTTTTGATCTTTCTTATCATCTTCCGGGTCTTTATGTCCGCCTTTTCGGTAACAGTGCAGGAGTTGATAATGACTACTTCCGCGTTCTTCTCATCCGTTTCACAATATCCGAACATCTCAAGGTTTTCACGGATGACCTGAGATTCATACTGGTTGACCTTGCAGCCAAGCATTCTTATCGCAAAAGTTACTTCATTCATGTTTGTATTATTCGTATTTTCCACGATCAGGCTATCGGGGTATCAGGAAATCGGGTAGTGGTTATCGGGATACCAGGGTATCAGGCTTTGCCCCTGATATCCTTTTACGTGTATTTTTACTATGCTGAAAACTCGTATCCCAGGACCGACAGGACAAAGAGCCCCGCGGTATCGCTTCTCAGGACCCTTTTTCCAAGGGACACGAACTTACAGTTATCTTTACGCGCTTTCTTCAATTCCTCCAGAGTAAAATCCCCTTCCGGGCCTATAAGGACCATGATCTTACCGGATTTGAATCCGTTTAAAGACTTTTTAATTGGGACGGCGTCTTCGGACAGACACGCCAGAAGCACGATGTCATACCGATCAAGAGTGCCAAGGATATCTTCATACATGGTAATCCCGGAAACGGCAGGCACATCCGTCCGGCCGCACTGTTGAGAGGCCTGCGTCGCGATGGTCTTCCACCGTAAGACCTTCCTCTCGCAAGCTGCGTCATGTGGCCGGACCATGGTCCTGTCCGTAATAAGAGGGATAATACGCGCGACCCCGAGTTCCGTGGCCTTCTCAACGATGAAGCTCATTTTATGCTTCCTGGGAACAGCCTGGGCAAGATGGATCTCCGGGATTTTTTCAACAGCAGGGGTTTCTCTTTTTATGATCTCGACAACAACTGTCTTTGATCTGTTATTTATGTCTTTTATAAAACCCGTATACTCCTTCCCTGTGCCGTCAAAAACAAGCACCCTGTCGGATTCTTTCATCCGCAGGACGTCGATTATATGATGGCCTTCCTCTCTGCCTATCGATATCTCGTTTTTTTCCAGGTTTATATTTTCGGGAGGGGCATAGAATCTACTCATGCTTTTTTTCTCCAAAAACTTCCGCTGTAAATATATAAATATCACACTCTCCGGTCTTCCAGGCATCCGGGGGTATCCCAGCTTTACTGGCACACAGGCTCGTCATGAACTGATCACGGTCCCAACCCGTTTCCGTAGCGACCTGCGGGAGATATACCCCGCTTCTGAATCCCATACGCACCATTACACCGTGTTTGCCTGTCTCGATTTTTTCGTAGTCATCGATCCTTTCCATCGGAGAAAGGACCGAGATCTCTATGTCGATGTCTTCCATTTCTTCCGGCTTGACGCGTGGGAATCTCGGGTCATCTGTCGCGGCCGATATCGCCATATCTCTCACCGTAAGATAGAGTGGGCCGGTCGCGACCATATGGCCGATACAGCCCCTCAGCTTACCGCGTTCATGCAGGGTGACAAACGCGCCCATGTCCTGTTTAAGAAGATCGTCCTCCACCTCCACGTCCAGCCGCTCGCCGGTCCTCAAATAATGGTTTATGGTGTCCCTTGCTATCTTTAAAAGTACGTTTCTCTGGTCCTGGTTCAGCATGTCTTCCTCCTCTTCGCGCTCTTTTCTGTCTTCGCCCACAGGGTTATTCCTTGAACCCTTTTCGGCCTTGATGAATGCCGCGCTCAGATAACCGACAACTCCCCTGCTTTTCATCCCTGAAGTATCGCCTGAATTCGCGTATTTCAGGATCTGCACATCATCCGCGCCGAGCTTCTTACATGCCGACATCACAGCGCAGGTAACTCCATATCCGCACATTAATTCATGTCCCTCTTTCATGCTCGTGGTGAATAACAGCTCGGGGTTGAATCTCTCAATAACCTTAATTGTCTTCCTGTCCGTTACCGTCGCCTCCTTATAGGGCAAATAGTGGCACATGTCAGTGCTTGCTATGATCACATAGTTTTTTTCGTCTTTCAGAACATTATAGAGCGCATCTGCAAGGATCAGGATATTTCCCATGTCCTGATAACCCATCTCTACAAGCACTACTTTCGCATCTTTCATCGCGACCTGAATAAAAGGTATCTGCATTTCTATCGACTGTTCGGATTTCAGCATTCGCGGGTCATTTTTTATCCTATCATCGCAAGCAATTAATTTCCGCGCGAGGTCCTGATCGTTCAGTGCCGCGCCCAGCGGGGTCACAAATTCCTTGTCCGTAAAAACAGAGATCCCCGGGAACAGTCCCTTGTGCGAAAACCCAACCACAATAACCGTATCTGGATCCTGCAGGGCTGCTGCTTTGTAAGTATAGGCCGCGACGGGCCCGGAATATCTGTACCCGGCGTGAGGCGAGGTGAATCCTATGGCTTCCCCTTTTACTTCTTTAACCTTTGCGAATTTCAAGAACTTCTGCAGTTCGGCCCTGAGCGCCGAAGGTGACGCGGAATACCACATCCCGGCCAGGTCAGCCTGTTTGCACCATGCATCAATACTGAAAAACAACAAGAGAACGATTATGAAAACCAATACTGTGCGCTTCATTATGATTCCTCCGGGTCTTTTACGCTCCTGCGATCTCTTTCAGCGTGTTCAACGCGCTATCATAATCCGGATGCTGAGTGAGTTCTCGGACATATTCAACATGCCTTACGTTATCTTCCTTGTCTATGATAAAGACCGCACGGGAAAGCAACCTGAGATCTTTTATCAAGACACCGTAATTCACGCCGAAGATGACATCCCTGTAATCAGAAAAGGTTTTCACTTTAGTTATTTTATTAGCGCCGCAGAACCTTTTCTGGGCAAAAGGCAGGTCCATACTTATAAATATGACCACCGCCTCAGGAGAGATCCCCGCAACTTCATCATTGAAACGTTTTATCTGAAGGTCGCAGATCGGCGTATCCAGCGAGGGAACTGACGCTATCACCTTTACCTTGCCCTTGAAGTCCATGTAATCGACTTCCTTTAGATCATGGGTCATAACCTTAAAGCCCGGGGCCTTCTGCCCCACTTTCACTTCCCCTCCGGCTAATGTTACCGGCTTACCCTCAATGGTCACCACGTCACTTCTTCCCATCTTCATCCTCCTTTTTAAACGACTACAGGTTGCGCTTCATCATCAAATGGATTTGTTCTTATCGCCAGGGAATACAGATAGGGATAATCATCCTTGAGATGTTTCATGTACTCTATCCACCCGGCTATCAGGCGGCTATAAGCTCTTTTGATATCACCCGCAAGATGCTCATAATCAGTTCCCGGCAGGTCCGTAACGCTTTTCCTTTGACATAGCTCCTCGCTCAGATGAAAAACCGACCAGAGAAGATCAGTAAAGGATTCATGTTCAAGCAGGTTGGGATTCTCAAGCAGCGCGAGCAGGAACCCCCTTTTTTTCTTCAAGAAATTCTTTAATGCTTGCAGATCGGCTTTCTGGATATCAATTTCATATTCATAATTCTTAAGTCTTTTCCTCACCTGGCCAAAACGCCGGTCAGGCCACTTTTTGAGCACTTTGAGATCATTTTTGACCTTTTCAGCATGCGTATCGGCCGTCGACATGTCTTTAAGCAATCCCGTTCCCACTTCGCTGAAGAACGCGCCGATAACCATGTTCAACTTCTTAAGTCTGGAACGCTTTTCGCGTTCGGTCAAGAACTTATGGATGATAATCGTGACCAGTAACACCTCTATGGGGACAAAAGCTATGTCGCCGACCAAGTATATAAAAATATGGTGAAGGTCATGAAAAAATTTGAAATGGACAAAATACAATACGGCAGACAACACGACCAGTGATATACCCAGCCAGATCTGCCAGCCTATACGCTTCATCCCCTACTCCTCTTCAGTGCGTTATATATAATAAGCGCCGCAAGCATGACTGAGGAAGTTATTTCAGCCCACTGTGGAATAAACCCGCGGTGCGCCATGATATGCCCTATTTCCTTTACATGAAAAAGACCCCATACTTTATCTAACAGTATACCTAATATTATACTACTGAATGCTATTGAAAAGATATATATCCCCAGGGTTTTCTTTCCCATGTTCTTTGATATGACCGTCATGGTGACAGCGTTAGTGGCGGGACCTGCCATCCGGAGCCTAAATAATTGTGGATAAACTCTTCCGGAATAAAATATGCTATGCACCCTCCTATTATAATACCCAGCACAAGCCATTTTCCAACGTCTTGAAGCAGCTCACCGAAAGCATAGCTGAAGGCTCCCTTTATCTTGAAACCAGCGGTATGAGTGTGTTCTTCACGCTCATCGCAGAGCTTGCATTTTTCTTCTTTTTCCTCAGTAAGAGATTCTTCGTGCCGGGTAAAGATATTTGCCAGGACTCCGGAGAACACGCCCGCGAAAAACGAAGCGATCACCCTGTACACCGCGAAAAGTCCGCCCAATAGAGAATAGGTAGCCAGGATCGAATCAACGCCTGTCGTTGGCGTAGATATAAGGAACGACATAATAGCTCCTTTACTCGCGCCTTCTCTTCGCAGGGACATGGCCGCGGGTAGAACCCCGCATGAGCAAAGGGGAAGCGGGATACCGAACAGCGCGGCTTTTACGACAGACAGGAAACTACTCTTCCCCAGATGCCTGGCGATCACCTCTGAACTGAAAAATATATGCAGTATCCCGGCAAAGAAAAAGCCGAACAGGAGATACGGGGACATCGCGTTCAATAGATCGTAAGATTCTTTCAATATTCCTGATACGATATCCATCTTTCGTTCCTATTTGAAGATATGCCCTGTTGCCGAAGACCAGAATAGAAGATCGAGTTCATCCATGGGAATATTGATCTTCTGTGAGAACTTTCTTAACCGGTCCTCTAACAACAGGTACTTTGCTTTTGAAATATTCCCGGGTAATTCGTCAATTACTTTATAATTTACCATATTTCTTAAAATATGCACGTCCAGTATAGCCAGGTCTCTGCCAAAACCGATGTTTCTCAAGAAATGGCTTGCCTCTTTCAGCCCGAGCCCCTTGACGTTCTTTACCAGCCACAAACGGGTTTTATGTGTATCTTCCGTGTCTATTTTGCTTTTTATCCTGATACTTCCCTTTTCCGTGAAAAGATCGCGGGCCTCGAAGATATATCTGGACTTATTGTTAGGGAACCTTACGGCCCTGAGGCCTTTCCGTATCCTGGTGATATCGCCTTTGTACAGGGCTCCGTTCTTTTCAAGGCTGTTTACTGCTCTGTCGCAATAAACCGCATTGGACTGGGGGGTGCATATGCAAAAGCAGAGTTCACTGAAGATCTTTTTGTCAGGCTGGTTCCATACGGACTTGAAATATTCAAGCCTCTGTTTTATCTGATATTTCTTGCTCTGATACTCTTTCAGTAGATATTTTACCGCCATTAAACACGTCTTTTATATTACCCCCCGCCCGCATTATCCTAATGCTTCTTCGCGAGGAACTTGAAAACGCTCAGCGCTGCCTTGGCACCCTCGCCAGCCGCGATTATGATCTGTTTTTCCGGAACGTCTGTCACATCACCGGCAGCGAAAATACCGGGAACGTTGGTTTCGTTAAAGCAATTGACCTTTATTTCACCGTGTTCATTCTTCGCGAGGTCGCTTTTGAATTCAGAGTTCGGGATAAGTCCGATCTCCACGAAAACACCCTGCACGGGCAACCTTTCCTCTTTTCCTTCTCTTTCTATACTGACCGCGTCCACCAATTTATCGCCAAGCACCGCCTTTACGATCGTATTGTTCATAACCGTGACATTGCTGCTCGCTACCACCTTTTCCCGTATTATCTCATCCCCCCCGAGTTCCGGGATGTTGTTTACGATGTAAATCTTTTTAGCGATCTTTATCAACTGCAGGGCCGCTTCGATGGCGGAATTGCCGCCCCCGACAACGACAACATCCTTTCCCGCGAAAAGAGGCCCGTCACACGTCGCGCAGTAAGCCAGACCCCTGTTCCTGAACTCCTTCTCGCCAGGCACCCCCAGTTCCATGGACCTCTTACCGGAACCTATGATCGCTGTTCTGGCTTTGTAAGTGCCCTTTGTGGTATATACCTGTATCAATCCCCCGGTGCTTTCTATGCCGGTCATTTCTTCGTTCTCTTTGACCTCTACGCCGTATTGATCTATGTGTTCCTGGAATTTCCGGGTAAGCTCAATACCCGTTATGAACTGGTACCCGACATAGTTCTCTATATCCCCGCTCCAGGAGATCTGCCCGCCTATATCCTTTGCAAGAACAAGGAAATCAAACTTTTTGCGGGCGGCATAGATACTGGCGGCTATGCCCGCGGGGCCGGCTCCAATAATGATGAGGTCGTATATCTTATCCATGCTCATCTTATAGCCCCAGAAGCTGAGATATCTTTTCCTTGTCAAATCCTACAACGATGTTCCCTTCTATATCAACGACCGGGACTCCCATCTGTCCGGATTTCTGGACCATCTCCTGGACCTTATCCTGATTCACGGACAAGTCTATATTCTCAAACTCGATGCCGTTCTCTTTCAGGAACTCCTTGACCTTTGTACAGAACGGGCAGCCCGGCGTGCCGTAAACTTTCACGCTTTTGACCATGTTATTCTCCTTTCAGATCACACAACTGCTTTAAATGCATTCTCTCTTCCGAAATCAGCTGATCTATAAGCTCCTTTTCCTTGTCGGGAACTATCTTTTTCATCTCCTCGTAAAAATGGATGGAATCCTTCTCAAATTGGATACCAAGGTCTATCCCCTCGTTGTACTCTTTCACCCCCCTGGCGATCTTTTCGCCTTTGTTCTGCTGGGTAAAGACATACTGGCTCGCCAGGGATTTCATATACGCGAAATATTCCTCCGGGAACGCCTCTTCCGGCTCGTAACTGCAGGTGATCGCGTGTATCTTGCGGAAAATGTCAATGTGCTTTCCCTCTTCGCCCGCAAGATACTCAAAAATGGCCACCGCCTGCGGATTGTGCGTCTGTCTGGCCAGGGTTGAATAGAAATCCCTGCCGTTCTCCTCTATGTGTATGCCAAGTTCGACGATCTCACAACCTGAGAATTTTTTTCCCATCCTTTGCCTCCTGCCTTATGGCCCTGCCGGCCGATTAATAGTTTTCGCAAAGGAGCTCGTAAAAAGCCATCGGATGCAGGCACGACGGGCACGTTTCAAGCGCCTCTGTGCCTTCATGGACATAGCCGCAGTTCCTGCATTTCCATTTCACGGAAGCGTCTTTCTTGAACACCTTGTCTTTTTTAATGTTCTCCAGGAGCTTGCGGTACCGTTTTTCATGCTCTTTCTCAACCTTTGCGATATATTCAAAAGTCGCAGCAACCTCCTCAAACCCTTCTTCCCTTGCTGTTTCCGCGGCTTCCTTGTACAGCTTTGTCCATTCAAGGTTCTCTCCGGCAGCAGCAGCTTCCAGATTCGCGGGGGTATCCCCTATAACGCCGGCTGGATAAGCAGCCTGTATCTCAACTTCGCCGCCCTCGAGGAACTTGAAGAAACGTTTCGCGTGTTCTTTTTCATTATCAGCTGTTTCCAGGAATATCGCGGATATCTGCTCATATTCGGCCTTTCTGGCCACGCCCGCGAAATATGTGTACCTGTTCCTTGCCTGCGACTCGCCGGCAAAGGAAGCAAGCAGGTTCTTTTCAGTCTTAGTCCCTTTTATACTTTTCATTCTTCCTTCCCTCCTCTTATTAAGTTTTCCACAAATCGTGCACGGTGCAGTACTCCCTGACCTCCACAATTTCTGATCTCGGAACATTGAACTTCGCAGCAGGTTTCATGCCGGCTTTCAGTTCCGCTCTTACCACTTTATCAGCAGTTAAGACTTCTATGAACTTAATGTAATGCTTGTCCTCCATCGGATGTTCCGTGCTGCCGACCTGGACCTTTACTCCCCCTCCGGCCTCTTCGACGACCGGGACATGTTTTTCCTTCCCCTCGTCCTGTGTCTTGGCTTCAAGTTTATCCATGGGCTGGCCGCAGCAGACCAATGAGGGAGCGCCTTCATGGGTTATTTCCACGACATTCCCGCAGATATTACATTTGTAAAGTTCCCTTAAAATTGTCATTTTACTACCTCCTTCAATTTCTCTTTTATCTCATTCAAGGTGTTCCCATCCGGTATATACTGCACTTTTATCTTTTCAAGAACCTCGAATCCGCAATCCTTCAAGACGTTCTCTACCTGCTCGACGCTCTGGCCTCCCCATCCGTACGAACCAAAAGCCATCCCTACCCTGTTCTTGGGGGCAAGGCCTTTCATGTATGTCAGAAAAGCGGCAACAAGGGGCATCATATTGTTATTAAGGGTGGGCGAACCAACGAATATGTACTTTGCTTCAAGCACGTCTGCCATGGCAGAAGAAATATCGCTGACCTTGAGGTTCACCAATTTTGACCGGATCCCCTTTTCATCAAGGGCTCCCTGGATGGCATAAGCTATCTTTTCAGTCGAGTCCCACATGGTCTCATATATTACAACAGCCTTATCCTCGCAAACATTGTTCGCCCATCTCTTGTAACATTCGATAATATCCGCAAGATGCGTGCGCCAGATAACGCCATGGCTCGGTGCTATCATGTCTATATCCAGGGCGGAAACCGCTTCCAGCGCCTTATTTACCTGCATGCCGTACGGCAGGACAATGTTCCCGTAGTACTTAGCGGCTTCTTCCCTTACAACGTCCCACCCGAGCTCGTCATCAAAGCGTTCACTAGAGGCGATATGCTGGCCAAAAGCGTCATTCGGCAGAAGCAACTTCTCCTCCGGAATGTATGTTGCCATGGAATCCGGCCAGTGGACCATCTGGGTAAGGACAAAGGTCAGGCTGCGTTTCCCTGTATTGACCGGATCACCGGTATTCACCACCTGCAGGTTCATGTTGTCGCCATAATGCTTCTTCAGCCCTTTTTCCCCGTTAGGCGACGTCATTACAACAGCATTCCTGGCAATATCTGTTATCATGGGCAGGCTTCCTGAATGGTCCATTTCAACGTGATTGGATACGATATAATCGATCTTTGTGGGATCGGTCACGGATCTTATCCTTGCCAGCATCTCCTCAAAAAGATAGTGTTTGACAGTGTCCACCAGAACTATCTTTTCATCAATTATCAGATAAGCGTTATAGGTGGACCCGCGAGGTGTCATATAACCGTGGAAACTCCTCAGGTCCCAGTCAATGCCACCGACCCAGTATATCCCTTTTTTTATCTCAACGGCCCTCATATTCTACTCCATTTTTGCGAATTTACTCTTATCCACCCCGCAGATCGGACATGTCCAGTCATCCGGCAAGCTTTCAAACGGCGTCCCCGGGGAGATACCCCCGTCAGGATCGCCTGCGGCGGGATTGTAAATATAGTTACAGACCGTGCACCTGTATTTAGGCGGGTCCACGCGCACTTTTTCTGGTTTCTTGCCCTTAATAAAGGTGGGAGCCGTTTCAGGGGTTATCCCGCGTTTTTCCTTATGATAATAAGCATAGGTCATGGGCTCTCCCTGTTTCAGAACTTTTGACTCAGCGACTTCACCTAAAAAAAGGGTATATGCCCCGCAGTCCATTTTGTTTATTACTTTTGTGCCCAGGTAACAGAGCGCATTATCCAGAACTGCCGGGCAGCCGGATGTCAGCGTTTCGGATCTTATATCTTTGAACTTATCTATAGCGCGACCGGACTGAAACCCGAACTTACCTATTAGCCTTAAAGATGCTGCTTTCTCAAGAACAGAGATGGAAAAAAGAGAACTATCCTCAATATATTCATGCGTAAGGTTCTTTTTGTTAATGCTTACCCCCACTGTAATAGGGTTATTGTCTATCTGGATAGCGCTATTAGCTATCTGGCCGTTCAGGGCACCATCTTTGACAGAGGATACTATGTACATGCCGTAAGAGAGATAGCGCAAAGCATCCACATCCATGTTCGTCTCTTTCTGCCTATTCTTCCACTACTTCAAACTGATCTTTTCCGGCACCGCACTCCGGACACACCCAATCATCCGGAAGGTCTTCAAACGCCACATTGTTGTTTTCAGCGGGATCGTATACATATTGGCATACTATGCATTTATATTTTTTCATTTCATTTCCTTTCTTCTTGTTCTTTATTCGAAATGTTCCTTCTTATACTGCTCCATCATCCTTATGGCCACTTCCTTGCACTGGCCGCAAACCGTTCCAAGTTTTGTCTTCTCCTGAAGTTCCAGATATGTCCTTGCCCCGTCAAGCACAGCGTTCTCTATTTCGTGATCAGTAACGTTCATGCACTGGCATACGGTCCTTGCTTCTTCTTTCCTGATCTTGTCGGCCATGTTGTTTCGTTCATAATAATCATTTATAGCCGCCCTTAAAGCCTTATCCCCCAGAACAGAACAGTGGACTTTATGCTCCGGCAGCCCTCCGAGTTCCGTCATTATGTCTTTGGGTGAGATGCGGTACGCATCATTAAGGGTCATGCCTTTCGCCCTTTCGGAAAGAAAAGAAGTGCTGGCTATGGCGCTGGCGCACCCATAGGTCTTCCACCTGCAGTCCGTGATGATGTTCTTTTTCTTATCGACCTTTATATAGAATATCATCTCATCCCCGCATTTGATGTTACCCACAACGCCCTTTGCGTCATAATCAAAGCTGTTTTCGTCAATAAGCACGTTTCTCGGGTTTATGAAATGGTCTTTTACTTTTTCAGAATATAACCAGTCCATTATTTACTCCCTCTATAAGCCGTGGACATGCCTCTTACTCTTCCTATCACCGGCGGCAGTTTTTCAAGAACATACTCCACGTCTTCTTCCTTGTTCTCCCTGCCCAGGCTGAACCTTATTGAACCGTGCGCCATTTCAGCTCCCAGCCCGATCGACAGCAGGACATGCGACGGGTCAAGCGAGCCGGAAGCGCATGCTGATCCTGTGGAGACAGCAATACCTTCCAGGTCAAGATACAACAAAATGGACTCTCCCTCCGCGCCCGCAAAAGAGACATCTAAAGTTCCCGGCAGGCAGTCAACCGGATGGCCGTTAAAATGTATATCGGGTATGCTTTTTTCTATGCCTTCTTTAAGTTTGGTCTTTAGTTTGAGCAACCTTTCCGCGTCAGATCCCATTTCAATACTCGCCATTTCAATGGCTTTAGCCAGACCTATAATACCAAGCGTATTCTCGGTGCCAGCGCGTCTTCCCTGTTCCTGATGCCCTCCTCTGATCATCGGACAGAAAGGCACGCCCTTTTTCACGTATATGGCGCCCACGCCTTTTGGCCCGTATATCTTGTGAGCTGATAAGGTCAAAAAATCCACGTCAAGGTCATTGACATTGACAGGTATCTTTCCCACGGCCTGGACCGCATCGGTATGCATGAAACCGCCCTTTTCATGAGCGGCTTCGGCTATTCTTTTTATGTCCATTATGGTCCCAATCTCGTTATTGGCCATCATAATGGATACCAGGCCGGTCCTGTCCGAGATATTCTCTTCGATCTGTTCTGGAGCGACTTTCCCGTATTGATCAACGTCAAGAAACACAACCCTGGTCCCCCTCTCCATCAGGCATTCGGATGTCCTTAATATACAGGGATGCTCTATACGGGACGTAAAGATCTCCTTGCCTCCATCCGGGGTGGCATCACAGACAGGACATTTGCAGGTAAAGATGTTCAGAATCGTATTGTTCCCCTCTGAACCGCTGCCGACAAAGATCACCTCTTCGGGTTTGGCGCCGATAAAGCCCGCGACTGTTGCTCTGGCCTTTTCTATATGTTTTCTGGCAAGCCTTCCAAAACTATGCAGGCTGGAAGCATTCCCAAAGACATCCATACTCTCAACCATAACCTTCTTCACTTCCGGGTGAAGAGGCGTTGTAGCATTATTATCCACATATATTCGTCGTTTGGACATAAGACCCTCTTGAAATAACTTATAAATAAAATTCTATTCTAACTGTATTATACATTTTTATCTATCTATTTAAACTAACTTTTTTAAGCTTTCTTTTCTTTTTTCAGCAACGCGGCTATGGTGATCTTTTTTAGTTCTGAATATACCATCTTTTCTATGGCATCTATTTTCTTTTTCAATTCACAGGTATCCACGTTCGGACAGATCTTTTTCTTTAAAATATGTTCGTTCAAACAGAACGGACCCTGGAATATATCCATAAGATCGGTCAATGATATCCTTTGCGGGGGCACGGCAAGCGCGAACCCGCCCCCCTTTCCTTTATAAGACTTGAGTATCCTTTTCTTGTTTAAAACCTGCAATATCTTTCTCGAAAAAGGCTTTGGGATCTTCAGCTTCTCCGTCAGCTCCTTCACGGAAATCACCCTATTACCTGCCGCCGCAATGCAGGAAAGGGCTCTGACGGCGTAATCCGTATCCCTGGTGATCAGCTTCATCGATCGATCCTTTCATCCTCCTTACGGTTTATTCTTCAGAATTTTACTTTTCTTTCCATCTCCACTATATCATGCCCAAAATACAGAATATCGCCTTTCTTATTTATGGCGATCACAGTGGGTATGCCTCTCACATTGTATATTCGCGCCACATGGCCAGCCGTATCAAGAGCGATCGGGTACGAAATACCCATCCTGTCCGCAAACCCGGCGACCTTATTCTTGCTTTCCTGGATGTTGATCCCTATAACCGCGACATCTTTGCCATGCTGCTGGTAATACTTTTCCACGTCCGCCACTTCCCTGGCACAGGACGGACACCATGTTGTCCAGAAAACAAGCACGGTATTTTTTGTCTTAAGGATCTCTCCAAGGTTGAACTTCCCGCCGTCCAGGGTCTCAAGGGAAAAATCCGTTGCCTTTCCCGTCAAAGCAACGGACTGGCCGTCAACATTTGAACACGCGCCTAACATTAACGACGCAAATAGCATTGCGCATAAAGCTGCCCTGTAAACCAACTTTTCCATGAACACCTCTCCTTTCTATTACTGAACGCTGTCTCAGACGCTCAAAACCCCGCCCCTAAAGATGAAATAACAACCCAGCGCTATCATGGTGAAAGCCATTACCTTCTGAATACTATTCATCAACCTGCCCGACTTCGGCAAAGCCGCAAGAATCCCGGTAAATGTGCCGACAATTATCAATATTGCCCCTAATCCTACAGCAAAGACAAAAAGAAGTGAAAACCCCAATAAAACATTCTGCGTTGAAGCCACGTACGCCAGTAACGCCCCTATTATAGCTGTAGTGCAGGGCGCGGCTACAAGGCCCGAAGCGATGCCCATGAAGAATACTGATATGACCCTGCCTCCGCTTGTTACCTTCCCCGCGCCGATCCTGTTGATGAGAAAAACCGGCAAATGAATAACGTCCAGAAGCGCAAGCGCGAATATAATGATAATCCCTCCGACTGCCACGTGGGCCATGGGGTTTGCTTGTATCTGGCCAAAAAGCCTGCCGGTCAAAGCCGCGAGTATTCCGAGAACAGAAAAAGTTACGGCCATGCCCAGCACGTAAAACAATGACAGGAGAAAATTTCTTGCCTTGGACTGCTCCCTGGACGAACCGATCACGCCGATAATGATCGGGATCAGCGGGTACACGCAAGGAGTAAAGGATGTTATCACCCCTCCAGCGAAAACCACAATAAAGGTGATTATTGTAATGTTATCCAGATAAACGGCTATATTCTCCATCGCCCCTCCTGTCTTTTACCCTTAAAATCTTCTGATAGGTTATAATGATACCATCTTAGTATCATTCTGTCAAGTCTTTTTTATCTCCCGCATGCAGAAAACCCATACCGGTCCGGCATGGGTTTTTATTGGTGGAGCTGAGGGGGATCGAACCCCTGACCTCCTGATTGCGAACCAGGCGCTCTCCCAGCTGAGCTACAGCCCCACAACGAAATTTTCGTAGTATTATATCACAAATATTCAAGGCGTAAACAGCTTCCCGCTTAGCTCAACTCTCCAACGTATCCTTCGACGGCCTTCTTGATCATTTCCCAGTCTTCCTTGGAATGTATGCCGAACTTCTGTTTCCTCTTCCAGATATCGTCCTTCCTCTGCCACAGGTAAAAACATACCTGCTTTTTCGCATAGCTCTGCAAGAGAACCACCGCGGCCCACCACCCGAACCTCTTGTTTATGGTCGTATGCTTCAAGACCTGCAGGGGAGGTTTTATTGGAAGGCTCTCCTCTTCTAAGCACACACTTTCCTTCTTGATCAAATCTTCAGACATTATCTCCCCCTTCAATGGTTAGCATTCATAATCTGTCTCGCGCGCTCTTACTGACAAGCCTTACAACATAGTTTGTGGAATCGCCTTCAAGAATGACATGTCCTTCCCTTGCCAGCCATCCGATACTCATAAGCACAAGATCCCTCTCCTTTTCGAGCCCTGAGATTATGCTTTCAAGCTGGCTGGTCCCTTTGTGAACATCAAGGTAATTCCATATGTCGCCGGCAACAAGACCAATCTGCGTAATCATCTTCCTTTCCCCCCTTTTTAAATGAGCACGTGACTTATGGAACAACAGTGAACATAAGTCACTGTGCGAATTTATCCCCCTGCGTGCTTTGCGAAACAAAGCAACGGGGGATGATCATGTAGTAAGTTGTTGCCTCCTGGCCTTAAACCCGCCCCTTTCTATGTAACTGCCGCATCTGGGGCACTTTGATATTTCGTCATGCCTGCTGTCAATATACGTGTGCGTGCATATCGAACAATGCCAGATATATTTCTCTTCTGAACTGAAAGTTTTCATCCCGGTCCCGAAATCAAAAAATACCCATGCCAGAAAAACAACGATCACGGAGATAAAAAGATATATAAAAAGCGCCGTGGAAATATCAATCCGGACCATATCACCAATTCTCCGTTTTTAGAACTACATTGAGTTCATGCCACTCATCATCGCTTCCGGCTTCATCTTTTGGCTCAAATATCCAGCTCCTGACATATTTCGTCGCGATCATATCAAGCTGCGGATGTCCCGAAGCCGTAAGAGGTTCAGCGACCTTGACCAGTCCTTCCGCTGATATAAGCACCCTCACCTTTATCGTGAATGCATTTTCAACACCACAAAACCCTTTCATGAAGACCGTGGGGGCCGGCTTGTAGATCAGCCTCCTCTCCCCCCTGTCCTCTTTCGCTAAAAAATAAAGGTCGCTTTCGAACCTCAGCAGGAACTCTGGAACGCTTTTTGGCGCAGCCAGTGAATTCAGAACGAGCGGTTCCGGATCCTTCAAGAGATAATATCGTGAAAATTCTTCCGCTAACGCCTGTCTTTCAGGCGCTGGCGCTTCAAGATAACCCGATGCCGGGACTAAAGGCGCGTGGGTATAATTTGTCTTTACCACTGGATTCGCGCTTTCGAGCATGATATCAAACGCCGTCTTTTTCAGGAGCGGGCCCAGAAAATCCACGTTTATATATGGTTTGATCTTCTGTCTGGGAGCCGGGTTTACGATCACAACAGCCGACATGAAGAACACGTGGATCCCCATGGACATCATCAACGCTATTCTGAAATTCCTGTTCATGCTACCGCCTGTCTATTGTGTCGTGGCTATATTTACCTGCTTCATGTCAACCTGGCGGCACATATCCCACACCTCGATCACCTTGCCAAGATCGGCTCCTTTATCCGCCTTTATCAAAAGTGACCGGCCTTCGCGGGCCGCGAGAGAGACCCTGGATGCCATCTCTTCAGCATCAACCAGTCTTTCATTTATATAAATATCATTCGAATCAGTTACCACCAGCACGATCAGCTCCCTGTGCAATACTTCGCTTGTAACCGCCTTTGGAAGGTTTACCCGTATTCCCGGCTGAAATATAAAACTGGAAGTAAGCATGAAGAAGATCAAAAGCAGAAATATTACATCGATAAGAGGTGCTATGTCCAGGTGCCCTTCCTCCAGGAACACTTTCCTTTTAAACTTCATCTTCTTCCCTTTTCGATCCAAGAATATTGATCAGATCCGTCGAGCTTTTTTCCATCTCCAGCACGAAGCCATCCACCTTGCTGACCAGGAAGTTATACGCGACATAGGTTGGTATGGCCACTGCCAGCCCCGCCACGGTCGTGATAAGCGCCTCCCATATGCCGCCCGCGAGATCGCCTGGGTTTACTGGAACCAGCGCCGTGGCTTTCTGTTCGATGACCTGGAAAGACCTCACCATGCCCGTGACCGTTCCCAGAAGCCCAAGAAGAGGCGTTATATGGGCGATGGTCGCGAGAACACTCAGGTTCTTTTCCAGCCGGGGGACTTCATGCACCCCCGCGTCCTCGATGGATTCCTTGATCTCGGTCCTGGAACGGTCATGCTTGAGGATGCCCGCCTTAAGGATATGCGCTATGGGACCGGGCGTGGCATTGCACGTGTCTATTGCATCCATTATCCTGTTCCTTTCCAGGATGTTCGCGATACCCCCCATGAACTCCGTGGTATTTATCTTCGCGCGCCGGAGATGCCACAGCCTTTCAATCACCACTGCAAATGCGATAACGGAACACAGGATTATCAAAAATATTATTGGTCCGCCTTTAACTACGAGTTCCCACATAGTGTTTCACCTCCGAGGATGACGAATCACTTCTTCATCCATTTTATTTTTTCTTTAGCGTATTCGGCCTCTTTCCCTTCCCCTTCGGCCAGTTTCCTGTAAATACTGACAGCCCTTCCCATCTTCCCCTGTCTTTCCAGTAATTCAGCGCATTTCAGCCGGGCCCGTATTACCCAGAAATCGCCACGTGGGTACTTGTATTCCACGTTAAGATATTCTTCAATAGCCTCATTCTCCATTTCTTTCTTTTCATAACATTCCGCTATGTCAAATTGTATCTGCGCGTTGACACTGGAATTTTCCCCGGTCAATGCTATCTTGAAATACCCTATTGCGAGGTCATAGTTGCCCTCGCCTTTCAGGATCATCCCTATGCGGTTATTCGCGATATTGGTGATGGCGCTGCCAGGATATCTGCGCAGAAGGGTCCTGTACCGGGCAATGGCTTTCCTGGAAGAACCGCGTTTCCTCAGGATATCCCCTATGGTCAATATCGCCTGAGGCGCCCACTTGCTGCCAGGATAGACCTCCGGCACCATCTCGAACTGCTTAATGCTTTCCTTCAGCATCCCCTTGTCACAGAGGACCCATCCCTGCCAGTAGGCGGCATCTCCCGCGAATATGCTGTCGGGATAATCTTCCAGTATCCCGGAAAAATACTTGTCCGCTTTATCGAATTCACCCTTATTGTAATAATACTCCCCGAACCAGAGATTGATCCCCGGCGCAAGCATTCCGCTTTCTCCTTCTTTTAAAATGCTCTCGAATATTCTCAGAGCCTGTTCTTCCCTGCCCGTCTTATAATAAGCCCAACCCTTATGATATTTAGCCCTTAACAGGAGCGCTTTATTCTCAAATGTCCGGAGTATCTCATCGTATATTTCAATTGATCTAGCGTATTCGCCATTATTATAGAGAGAATTGGCCTTTTGCAATAACGCTTCATAGTAAAGACCACTGCGCGGGAAGTCCTTTAATATCCTTTCAAACTGGCTGATCGAGGTCCTGTAATCTCCCTTCTCCGCGTATAGAATACCTAATTGATAAACGGTTTTATCCATTAGATTGGAAGCCGGGAAATTCACCAAGAGGGACTGGAACGCCAATATCGCCGCATCGGTACTGTCAGTTTTCTTCAGGAGGCATCCTACCTGGTACTGGGCATAATCCGCTAACAGGCTGTCTGGATAATCCCGAAGGACCCTGTCATACACATCAACCGCGCGGTTATCCCTTCCTTGCCCTTCGAGGATATACCCGATATTGCAAAGCGCGCTTACCGCGAGCTTTTCATCGCCTGATATTTCAACTGTCTTATTGAACTCTCTCAGCGCCTTACTCTCGTCATCCATCTTAAGATACGTCCAGGCCAGGTTATAATGCATATCGTCAGAAAATTCACCATTGGGAAATTTCTTCAGGGCCTCACGATAGACATTGAGGGTTTCACTCATATCTCCTTTTTTATAAAGCTTTTCTCCCAGCCAGTAATATGCGTCATCCGTCCACTTGTTCTCCGGTATCTCCTCTACAATATCCCGGTACACCTGGACAGCTTTTTGTGTCTCTTTTCTTTCGATATGGATATTAGCCAGCCCCATCATTGCCGCGCCCTGCAGTTCGGGATCCGAGCTGTCATTTTTAGCCAGCAAGAACCATTTTTCGCTTGTTTCGGCATCTGACATGTATCCATAAGCCATGGCGATCTTATATTCGGCAAGCGCCCGCCATGGGCGTTCTTCCGCCACCTGCAGCGATTTGGTCAGGCTGGCAACCGCGTTTTCAAAATCACCTGACTTGTAATAACAATCGCCCATGATGTAATAGGCGTCGAATATCATTTCATTAACGGGATATTTTTCTATGAAAGTCTTCAATCCCGCTATGGCATCCTCATGCCGCCCTTCCCTGTGCAGTATCTCCCCTGCCTTATACCTGGCTTTTATGGCGAGTTCATTCTGCGGAAATGTCTCCGCGACCTCACGGAAGACTTCCACGGCCGTGTCATATTCGCCGACCTTTTCATAACACCATGCCTGAGAATAAAGCGAATAAGGGACATATTTACTGGAAGGATGGACATCCAGGACAGACTGATAGAAAGAGATCGCCAGGTCGTAATTACCCTTTTTAAAATAGGCCTCAGCCGTCCAGTAGGCGGCAACGTCAGCAAGGTCGGTAATCTTGAAATGCTCCAGCACAAAATCGAATTCCTGGACAGCTTTGCGCAAAAGACCCTTTTCATAGTACACCCTTCCCATGAGCAGATGCGCTTCAGCCGCGAGCTTTTTCGGTATGTCCGCGTCCAACAAGAAGCTCAACTTGTTTTCCGCCAGATCATAGAACCCGTCCCTTATTGCCTTCCGGGCGAAATCAACTTCGGACTGTAACTGCCTCTGGACCGGCCAGGCGGGCACGCAGCTCAAAAAGAGTAATATAATGATAAAATAAAATGTTTTTCTCATGGAGTTTTAGGCGCCAATAATAGCTATATTACGGTATATATACTATAAGGAATATGCTAACAAAATATCATGAGACTGGCAAGACCTTTTTAAGGTATTCACCGGTGTATGACCGGCGGTTGGCCGCGATCTCTTCCGGAGTGCCGCTTGCGACAACCTCGCCACCTTCGTCCCCGCCCATGGGGCCGAGGTCTATTATATGGTCGGCTGATTTGATGACATCAAGATTATGCTCGATTACCAGAACAGTGTTCCCGTATGATACCAGCTTGTGCAGCACATCAAGCAGTTTATGGATGTCCGCGAAATGAAGCCCTGTGGTAGGCTCATCCAGTATATACAACGTCCTGCCCGTGGCCCTTTTGGACAGTTCCGTCGACAGTTTGACCCTTTGCGCCTCGCCGCCGGACAGTGTGGTGGCCTGCTGCCCGAGCCGGATATATCCCAGGCCAACATCATAAAGCGTCTGTAATTTGCTTTTTACCGGAGGTATGTTCTCGAACACTTTGAGAGCATCCTCAACGCTCAAATCGAGGACTTCAGCGATATTCAACCCCTTGTACCTGACCTCAAGCGTCTGGTCGTTGAATCTTCTTCCGTTGCAGACCTGGCACTGAACATATACGTCCGGAAGGAAATGCATCTCGATCTTCTTCATGCCGTCGCCGCTGCACGCTTCGCAGCGCCCTCCCTTAACATTAAAACTGAACCTTCCCGGCCGGTAACCGCGCATGCGTGATTCCGGGAGGGAGCTGAAAAGTCTTCTGACGTGGTCAAAAGCTCCGGTATATGTGGCCGGGTTCGAGCGCGGTGTCCTCCCGATGGGAGACTGGTCTATCACTATTACCTTATCAATATTCGGGACACCGTTTATGCGCTTATATTTGCCCGGCTTTATCTTGGACCTGTAAAGCCTTTTCGCCAGAGCGTTGTAAAGAATATCGTGTATCAGGGTGCTTTTGCCCGAACCGGAGACACCTGTCACGCAATTAAAAACACCCAGTGGGACTTTGACATCGATGTTCTTAAGATTATGCTCGCGGGCTCCGATTATTTCCAGATATTTGTTCGAATCATATCCGCGCCTCTCAGCCGGGACCGTTATCTTAAGATCTCCTCTAAGATATTTGCCAGTGAGCGAACTCCTGCAATTCAATATATCATCCAGACGGCCCGAGGAGACCACTTTCCCGCCGTGTTCACCGGCACCGGGCCCCAGATCCAGGATATAATCGGCTTTACGGATAGTCGCTTCGTCATGTTCCACCACAATAAGTGTATTGCCCAGATCCCTCAACGCCTCCAGTGTATCCAGGAGTTTCCTATTGTCCTTTTGATGCAACCCTATGCTCGGCTCATCAAGGACGTAAAGCACTCCCACCAGCCTCGCCCCTATCTGCGTGGCCAGCCTGATCCTCTGGCCTTCCCCTCCGGAAAGGGTGTTGCTCTTTCTGTCAAGAGTGAGATAATCCAGCCCGACGTTCGTAAGAAAATCAAGCCGGCCGTTTATTTCCTTCAGTGCTTCCTCGGCGATCTTTTTCTCTATCTGGTCAAGCCTCAAGCCATTGAAATATTCCCTTGCCTCGCGGATGGACATCGCGCAGACTTCAGCGATATTTTTGCCACCGATATATACTGCCAGAGATTCGGGGTTAAGACGCTGTCCTTTGCAGTCAGGACATGGCTGCATGGACATGAACCCATCGATCATTTCCTTGATGTAATCGCTGTTTGAATAACGAAAGCGTCTTTCCAGATTCGGTATAACGCCTTCAAAGCCCGTTTCATCATCCCCGTAGAGGACCATTTTCTTTTGCGCGGCGGTAAGTCTCTCGAATGGCTCGTCATGGTCAAATCCATGATACCTGGCCAGTGACCTCAACCGCCTGCGATAGTGAAGGACAATGCCTTTGCCCCCTCTTTTCCATGGGACTATGGCCCGGAGCATGGATTCTGATTTGTCCGGGATGAGCAGTTCAGTGTCGATCTCCTGTTTGTTCCCGAGCCCATTACAGGTGGGACACGCCCCGTAAGGGCTGTTGAACGAAAAATTCCTGGGCGCGAGTTTCTCAAAACTTATACCGCATGCCAGGCAGGCGTTATGCTCGCTGAAAAGGAGATCATCCTTGATCTTCTTCTCGCCGTCAGCCGGGGCAGCGATGATGACCCCTGAACCGAGCTTAAGGGCTATTTCAACGGAATCAGAAACACGTGTGCGCGCCCCTTCTTTTATGACCAGCCTGTCAACCACAGCTTCAATGGTATGCTTGACCTTTTTGTTCAGGTCAGGTATCCTGTCACCGATATCAACGATCTTTCCGTCGAGCCTTATTCTTATAAGGCCGTCCTTCCTGACATTCTTCATTACTTCAACATGCGCGCCCTTCCTGCCACTGACGATAGGCGCGAGTATTATCAATTTCGTCCCGGCTGGCAGGGACATTATCCTGTCGACTATCTGCTGTGAGCTCTGTCCCGATATCTCCCTGCCGCACCTTGGACAGTGCTGAATGCCTATGCGCGCGAACAGGACGCGCAGGTAGTCGTATATCTCGGTCTGTGTTGAAACGGTCGAACGCGGATTCTTGGCGCTGGTCCTCTGCTCGATGCTTATGGCCGGTGAAAGCCCTTCTATATAATCCACATGGGGTTTCTGGAGTTGCTCCAGGAACTGCCTGGCATAACTGGACAATGATTCCACATACCGCCTCTGCCCTTCAGCGTATATTGTATCGAACGCCAGGGACGATTTGCCCGAGCCCGACAGCCCCGTCACTACGCACAAGGCGTTCCTCGGGATCCTGACGTCAATGTTCTTCAGGTTATGTTCCCTGGCTCCTCTTACGTAAATATGATCTTTACCCATAGGCGATAATTGTAACACAATATATTACTAACCACAAGAATACCATGAAAGAAAACTAAATTTTCAAAAGGTCGGCGGGGTGCTTACAGGTGGTTGAAAAAGCCATTAGTCACATAGAGAAATAGAGCCGAAAATCCTTTCCCAAGCAGATTCTTAACGTCTTTTATTTCGCTTTTGAGAGGGCATGGCAGAACTCGCCCCCCCACGCACGGGTGGGGGGCTCGGACAGCTGCCATGCTTTTCGTATGCTGAAGCTTACAAAATAAACCTCTCAAAAGCTCATAAAAGACTAAATCTGCAATGGGGCCCTTTGGCTTTCCGGCTCTATTTCTCTATGGGACTACTATCGAGGAACAGATCCATTCTGTGTGGGAACTGGAATGGTTGCACCGAAAAGTACACCCCTCACCGATACACCGGTGTTTCGGTTTTGCTAAATATTATTTGATTATTTATAAAATGTAACGTATAATCAATGGGTTGAAAGGTGGGTGAATAATGCAGGTCGGAAAAAGGATACGGGAACTCAGGAAGAAAAGGGACATGACACTGGAAGAACTGTCCCAAAAAAGCGGCGTTGCCCTTGCCACCTTGAGCCGCATGGAAAACGGCAAGATGACCGGAACCCTGGCGTCCCACAACCGTATATGCAAGGCGCTCGGCACCTCGCTGGGCGAACTTTATAAAGAGGTCGAAGACTCCTCTAAGACCGTCGAATCGGTCCCCAAAACCGGACGAGCCGAACCTCTTGTTCATACGCATAAAGTCCGGTACGAGCTTCTCGTAACAAAAACGCTTAATAAAAAGATCATGCCTCTTATCATAAAGGTCTCCTCCGGCGGCGAGACCCGGAAAGAAGAGAACGAACCAGGCGTGGAAAAGTTTGTTTATATCATCAGCGGGTCATTGGAAGCTGTTATCGGGGACCGGAGCTACACACTTAAACGGGGTGACAGCCTTTACTTCGACGCATCACTTCCTCATGTGTTCAAGAACAGGACAAAGATAAAGGCCGCGGCTATATGTATAATCTCTCCGCCAACGCTGCGTTGAGACAGCCGGCTTACGACTTGTTCCCCAGCCTTCCCTTTCTCTGAGCCAGCAGGAAAGCGCTGACGATTATCGGATCGAACTGTGATCCCGAATTATCCTTTATTATCTGAACGGCTATTTCGGTCATCTTCCTCTGCCTGTAAGGCCTGTCACTCGTTATTGCGTCATATGTGTCCGCCACGGCTATTATCCGCGCGATGAACGGTATTTCATCGGCCTTCAACCCGTCAGGATAGCCGCTTCCATCAAACCTCTCGTGATGCGCGCGGACTTCAGCGGCGACAATATCCAGCTCCCTTATTGGATAGAGGATCGTCGCGCCTGTTGTTGGATGAGTCTTCACTCTCTCGTATTCCTCTTTTGTAAGATGACTGGTCTTATTCAGTATGCTGTCAGGAATGCCGATCTTACCGACATCGTGCAAAAGAGCGGCTATATGGAGTGTCTCTTTGAAATTCGAGTACTCCTTTGCTTCGGGCAGTTCATCCAGCTCTTCGGCTATGGCCAGGGAATATTCCGTAACGCGTTCCGTATGGCCGTGAGTATACGGGTCTCTCGCATCTATTGTGGCTGCCAGGGATATCGCCGTATGGATAAACATCTTGTGTTCCCTCTTGCAAAGGGTCTGGACCTCGGTTATTTTTTCCTGAAGGTCCTGGATGAGCTGGGCATTGGATATAGCCATGGACACATCGTTAGCCAGCGTGGTAAAAAAACTCACTTCCTGCCGCGAAAACTTACTGCCGGACAGTTTTTGTCCCAGTATAAACACTCCCAGCAGGCTTTTTTTGTAATAAACAGGAATGGCGATATTGGCTTTTAATAACTCCATGTGTTTAATGACCATGGGGAGTAACTTTTTCATGGCCCCCGGCAATTCGATCCCTTCGCATTTATGCATGGTATCAACAAGACTCTCATTATCGATCGATCCGGTATCGGAAATAGCGAAATTGAACCTCTGGTTGAAAAAGCGTATGAGCGGGTTGTCCGAGGTAAGCTTTATAAATCCCATGGGTATCCTGTGCCCGTCAGTTCCCTTGCTGTCGACCAGGAGATAACAGTCTCCATTCTGGGAATGGACAAGCATCGAAGTATGCGTGGTCTTTACCTGTTCATCTATGGTCCTGGCTATCATCCGTATAAGGTGTTCCGGTTTTTTGAACCTTATCATGCTGCGGGAAGCTTCTTCCAGGAATATCTGATAGTCAAGTTCCGGTTCTTCTCTCGGGGCGTATTTCCGGTAATTCAACGGAGCTCCGTTCCCGGGGTCTTTTTTCACCTTCTCGACTATCCAGTCCTCGATCTTTTGCCAGTCTTTCTCGTCCGGCATAGGTTCTCCTTTGTTAAGAAGATGTTTCTATTCCCTCCGCTACTTCAAAAACCGACTGTTCGAGCCTTTCCAATGAAAGAGGTTTCGCTATATATTCGACAGCGCCGTAACTTCGCGCTTCTGACTCCTTCTCGGGACTTTCCATTGCCGTGACCATTATCACCTTGCTGTTCTTGCTTCTCCTGTGAAGCTCTTTGAGCATCTGCATCCCGTCCATTACCGGCATCCTGATATCAAGGAGCACTATATCCGGGTTCTGGGCCTCGATGATATCCAGGGCCTCTTCCCCGTTATGGGCAGTAAAAACTTCAAAATTTCTCTCTTTGAAGAAATTTTTCACGAAGTCGCAGATCTCTACCTCATCATCAACGATCATCAACTTTATCATTTTCACCCCCCCTCATGGTTTTTTATTCTGCGGCTTTGTCTATCATATGCTGCAAGATCTTCAAGCTCGCTAACGGCTTTTCAATATAGCCATATACGCCCTGCTGCAACAGTCGCTTTTTTGTCCTCCCTGAATCATTAAAAGCTGTTACGAATATCGCCTTGACCGCGGAGTCGATCTTTCTCATATTCTTCAGCACCTCCTCGCCGTCAGGGCCTACCATTTTCAGGTCAAGAAGCACGACATTGTATTTCTTTTTCCGGAATAATTCCAAACCGCTGATACCGTCGGGCACCACGTCTATTTCATAGCCACGAAGCTCGAAATACTGTTTCAGTATATCCGCAAAACTTTCCTCATCGTCTATTGCCAGTATCCTCGCACCTGAATTCATGCCCTGATCTCCATGTCGTTATTCTGCCGTGCTGAAGGCCAGGCTGAAGCATGTTCCTTTCCCTGGTTCAGTCTTTACGGAAATATGACCGTTATTCTTCTCGACGATCTGCTTGACTATGAAAAGACCCAGCCCGGTCCCTTGTCCCGGGTCTTTTGTGGTGAAAAACGGATCGAATATCTGTGCCAGATCGCCATTTCTCATCCCCTTACCGGTGTCGCTTATATCCACAGAAACCGTTCCGTCTTTGCTCTCCACTTTTATGTTGATCTCGCCCTCGCCTTTTATGGCCTGGACAGCATTCCTTACCAGGTTAAAAAAAACCTCCTGCAACTGCTTCCTGTCCGCTGATATAGACGGAATGGACTTCTGCACATCCAGTATTATATCTATGCCATCCAGTTTCAAGTCATGCTCTACAAGCGTGATAACCTCATTGAGTTCTCTCTCCAGACTCACATCGTCCTCTTTCTTCCCTCTCGCGGGCCTTGCGAAGGCTGAAAGTTTCCTGGTGATGGTGGTGGCCCTGTCCGTCTCCTCTATCGCCTTTCGCATTATCACTGTTGCCTTGTCAACAAGTTCCTCAGGGGTCTTATCCTTGTAAAGACCCTCCTTCATGTTCAAAAGGAACATCTCGCACTGTCCCCGCACTATCCCGAGCGGATTGCATATTTCATGGTTTATGCCCGCCGAGAGCGTCCCTATGACCGCCAT
Organism: uncultured Planctomycetia bacterium; assembly: GCA_964431495.1. Lineage (GTDB taxonomy): Bacteria > Omnitrophota > Gorgyraeia > Tantalellales > Tantalellaceae > CAYSJU01. The sequence continues at coordinate 22,864 of CAYSJU010000004.1, read as the reverse complement.
TTTCTCCCTCTGGGCCGCCTGGGCCTGGGCCTGTGACAATTTTTCAAAAAGCTGGGCATTGGTTATCGCTATTGAAAGTGTACGCGCTAATGCCAGTAAAATATCGATATCATCCTGTGTGAACCGTTCATCTGACTTTTCCTTTCCCATAGACAATATCCCCAGAATGTTGTCATTGTAGGTCAGTGGTATTAAAAGGGCTGACCTTAGTTCCCGGATCTCGTTCATAAAGTCGGGGGACTTTCTCAGTTGTTCAAGGTCACTCTTTTCCGCGATAACGTGATGACTGGCCTTCTCCAAACAAGACCACAGGTGTCTTCCTTCCGAAAAAATATAGCCATCCTTGCCCTCGACCCCGACAACTGCCGCCATCCTGAACTGGTCATGCTCCTCGTCGTAAAGAAATATTGCCGCGTTATCAAGCCGGATTATCTCGGAAAGCTTGGCCACGGTAAGTTCGACCAGATCTCCTATATTAAGGACAGTGAGGACCTCTCCGGTAAAAGTCTTTAACAGCTCCCTGTAATCGTACTTCTTCTGGAACAGATATTTATCCGTAGCAGCCCTCAGGAATCTTTCAAGAGGACGCAGTATGAGAACTATAATGAAAACAGAAGGCGCCATGACCATCCAGCGGTTTCGGATCATCACATTCTCGAATATTATGGATCCCCAGTACGCAAAACTTGTCAGAACGGCGCATGACGCTATAACAAGCCCCGCGAAAATTATGGTCTTCTTGATGATGACCTCGACATCCATGAGCTGGTGGCGGATAATAGCATAGGTCATTATCAGCGGATATACGGGCACGGCGAAATTAGAAAGAGGGTATATCTCTATCCCGAAACACGGCAGAAAACACATCCCCCCTCCGGTAAACCCGATCACCGTGGCCAGAAAGAAGTACCTGATCTGATTGCGCTTGATCCCCCCGGCCTTTTGATGCGCAATGATCAATTCAACGTGGCTGTAGATTATCCAGCCGAAGAACGCGAAAATTATGAAAAAGACATAAAACGGGCCCGGGGGATAAACCCAGTATAACGGGAAACAGTACCTCGCGTCTTTGAACAATAACGCAACCTCGCCGATAAACAGCTTCGGCTGGAATATATCCAGACCGAGAAATAACGCGGTAAAAAGGTAGGCGATCCTTATGATCCACGGACGCTTGAACCCAAGGAAGATGTAAACAAAATGAAGGAATAACGGAGGGATCAGGATGATCCCTATCAGAGTGATCCTCCACCAGAAGAAGCCCTGGTCCGCGTTTTTTGCGGTGGAGACCATATACGCGCTAAACCCGTAAATAGCCACGAACGCGGCGAATATGGCCCAAATCCTGTTCATTTTGCCGCGGCCCTTAATGTGAACGAGGATGGCTATCGCTAAACTCGCCACACCGGCCAATATCGAAGAGAGCCCGTATAAATTATACATTTTGTTCCTGCTCCATGCCTCCCGCCAACTTTTTTGCCAGCTTTTTCGCCAGGGCTACTATGGTAACTATCGGCGGGGCTCCGGGCGAAGTCGGCAGAACGCTCGCGTCGCATACGTAAAGGTCCCTGATCTCCGTCTCCAGATCCTTGTCAACGACCTCACCGATAGCCGCTGAGCCGCCTGGGTGGGCGCCTCTGGGCTTTGTGAGAATAATATCCTTCTTCTTAACCCCCGCCTCCATGAGTATGTCTTTTGCCATGCCAGCGCCTTCATCAAGCTTTTTATGATCTTCCGGCGTTACCAGTTTTTCAAACCTTTCCTTTGTGGTGATCTTCCCCGCACTCTCATCCTTTGTCTTGACCATGATCCCCAGCAGATTGTTATGCCTGAAATTCTTTATCTGCCTTCTTTTTGACATAGTCCCCCTCAGGACCAGCGGGACGTCAATGAACGGAGCCATGATAAATCCTTTGCTCTGCATGTGCTTTGTGCTCAAAGCCGCCATGCTGGGTTCATTCCACAGATTTATGTCTTTCTTCCGGTAAATACCATAAGTAACATTGAACAGGTCCGTGAATAATTTTTTACCCGCGTTCTCTATCCCGCTTCTTTTCAGGATCACCGGAGAACTGATGCCTCCCGCAGCCAGGATTATCCTGTCCGCGTATATCCTGATCTTCCCTTCCGGGCCGGCGCCCACTAATCCGACGGCCCTTCCTTTGTGGGAAACCACGGATCTCACCTCAACCCGTGTAATGATCCTGGCCCCCTTCTGCAATGCTTCATTAACAAAATTTAAAGTGGTCCATTTCGCTCCTGTCTTGCAGCCGAGAACGCATCTCCCGCATGATACGCACTTTTCCGGATCAATAAATTTTGGCATCGGCCTCATTTCAAAACCCAGCCTGTTAGCCGCATCCATTATAAGTCTTGAGCCAGGTCCAATAAGCCTTTCTGCCAGGGGTCTGACCCCTAACTCTTTTTCCGTCTCCTCGAACTCCGGCGCCAGATCCAGCCCTGAATCTTTCAATTCTTTCTCAAGCACCCTGACGCCGCTCCCGCAACTGACGACAGTTGTCCCTCCGACCATTAACGTCCGGTAAACTATGATGCCCTCTTTGCTTGTCCGCAGTCCGCATCTATCATAAAAGCCCAGCCCGGCCCTCTGAGTGCCGATATTGCTGACATATGGCCCTCTTTCAACGATCAGTACATCTTTACCTCTCCCGGCCAGTTCCTTTGCCACTGTTGCCCCGCCGGCTCCGCTGCCCACGACAGCGATCTCGGTCCTGATCCTCATGAACCATCCCCTTCACATTAACGTCCAGCTTTACTCACTCGCGTGATCCGCACCTTTTCCATCTGCTGAGGCGTGATCTCGTGACCAAAACTTCTCAGCCTTGCCAGCTTGAATCCGTGTTTCATGGCCAAGGCCTGTATCTTCTGCACCTTTTCAAGTGTAATATTTCCCCCGAGTGAATAATTCTCAAAGAGCCCCTCAAAGGTAAGTATCATTGTCTCCGCCATACAGGCATAGGCCATCCCAGGCGGCAAACCGAACGAAAAATGAAAATCAACTTCTCCAGGCGGCTGTATGATCCCTCCGTCTATGACCAGGACATCCTGTCTTAACCGCATCGCTTCCATGGAAATATTCCTCGGGCTGGAAACATCGCAGACAATCGTGCCGGGCTTTAAATTCTCGACGTCAACAATGGCGCTGGGTGTGTTTGTGGCTATGATCATTACATCCGCTTCTCCAGTCGCTTTCTGGATATCCCTGGATACGCAAACATCCACATCCGGCCAGCCGGATCCAACGGCACTTGCCAGCCTTTTCAACCGGAAGAGATTTCTGGCCACTATCGTCATCTTCCGGGGTTTATAGGAAGCGAGTGTCTTTGTGCAGATGCTTCCAATCGCGCCGGTAGCGCCTATTACACATACGCGAGCTCCCTTAATATCTATCCCGACCTTGCGACATGCTATCAATGTAGCGTCTATGGCAACGGCGATCGTATAACTGCTGCCCGTTGTGACCGGGATATTCAACCCCCTTGCGATATGGACTCCCTTTCTGCCCACCTGCGAAGCATAGGCTCCCAATCCAACGATATTGTCGCCCAGGTCCTGTGCGATCTTTCCGGCCTCGATGATCTTTTTCATGACAAAACCGCTTTCGAGCTTCAGTATCTGTTCCGGGAGCAGGGATACCAGGATCATGTCTCCCTCTATTTCATCCCCGGTCATTGATCTTATACCGGTCACAGTGGACCTCTTCATCGGAGGGAACCATCTTATGACCTGCTGCATCAAGAAAAGGCGTTTTTTCTTTATACCGGGTTCGTTGAAGCCGTCCGCGTACAGGCCCATGTCTAACGGGTGAAAAATAAAACCGAATCTTCTCATCGCTTCCTTTCGATCTCCTTCTTGATCGCCATCAAAAAGGTCTTGAAAGCCTGTCTGGTCTTCCTTTCAAGAATGGGTTTCACATACCTTACAAGACGCGGGGCTCCCCAATCTATGTTTGCAAACAAACGCAACCTGACGCCGGTCGGAGTGTCTTCTATTGTCCATTCTCCTTCATAGCTGTCATAATCCCCCTCCAGCATCCTGAATTTTATTTTCGTGTCCTGATCGACAAATGTGTCTTCCTCCGTCCATATGACATCCACGCCGTCAATGGTTATCATCCATTCCGTGATCAGCACATTTCTCTGTCGTCTTATTATCCTGATGCTCTTTATGTCATGTACAAAAGTCGGGAATTTCTCCAGATTTTTCAGAAGGTCATAGATTATTTCCTTATTCTCCCTGATAGTAGTATATGCGTTGATCTGTGACATGTTTTTTTATGCTCCCTCCGCTCAACCTGCGTATCTATGAATGATCGTTATCTGAAAACAGAAGCCTTTTACTACCCGTTCTCCTGTTTTGCTATCCACCTGTCTATCGTAGTCTTCTTAAACCGCCAGCTGGAACCTATCTTAAAAGCCGGGATCTTACCCAGTTGCGCGTGTTTATAGATCGTGGGTGGCCTCATTTTAAGATACTTAGCGACTTCGTTCACTGTCATAACCCTGGTGATAACCATATCCTTCCTCCTGTTCAATAAAAAGATGACACATTTTCCCCTACCACTGGAGATGTTATCATATTTTGCTTTACATTATTATAAGCCAGTACGTATTGTTATATTTTATACACTTCGTATTAGTTGAGTGCTGTTAAGTATAATGTTTTTTGATAATAAATCAAGTTTTCAACCTTTTTGAGTAAATGCCCGCGTTTTAGGGAAGAACCCCAAAATTCTTACTCTAAATTTCCACCTCTATGAAAGGGGCGGCGGGTATACTTTTCGGTGTAAAATGAACGTAGTGGGATCCCATAGTAGGTCCCTCTTAAGGGTGACCTGCTATGAGTAGCGGGGCGAGTTCTGCCATGTTCCCTCAAAAGCGGAATAAAAGACGTTAAGAATTTGCCCGGGAAAAAACTTTCAGCTCAAAATATTTTAAAGAAAATAATTAATTGAAGGATGAGATTGGTATAAATACCGGCAACGAGATCATCGAGCATTATACCCCACCCGCCTTTTATCCTTTCAAGGCTTCTGGCCGGAGGGATCTTTACAATATCCATCAGTCGATATATTAAAAATCCAATGAAAATATAGGCTGGCTTGAGAGGGATAAGAAAAAAAACGGGAAATATGCAGGTAAACTCGTCGATTACCACCAGTGAAGGGTCCTTGATCCCCTCTTCTGTTTCGACCTTTCCGGCAGAGATGACACCAAGGATAAAAAGACCTATAAAGACAAAAACATAAACCACGGGATAGCTATGAAGCACCAGGCACAAAAGAAGCCCCCCCAGGCTTCCCCATGTTCCGGGAGCCATGGGAAGCCTTCCCAGATTAAATACTGTGGCGATCGCGTATGCTGTTTTATCGGCTTTTTCCATTCAGAAAGTATTTTTTGTTATTAACCATATATGAAATACCGCTCACCATCGTGAGCATAACAGTCACAAGCATCAATACAAAGATTATCTGCCTGTACCAGTATTCAAATGAAGCATCCCAGAACCCAATGGTCCTCACACCGGCCTCCTTGAAAATTATAAATACCAGGATGACCAGTATTGATACATATTGCGAAACCGTCTTCTGCTTACCTCCCATGTCCGCTGGCAGCACCTCATCGTTCTTCAGAGCTATTATTCTGAGCCCGGTTATGACCAGTTCCCTCATTATGATTATCACCACCATCCATGCCGGGATAAGTTCCATCTCCACAAACGCAAGAAAAGCCGCAAGGACCAGTATTTTATCGGCTATGGGATCCATAAGCTTGCCGAAGACCGACGTGATATGATATTTCTGGGCTATGAATCCGTCCAGGTAATCGCTTAACGCGGCTATTATGAAAGTTGCCAGAGCCAGGGACTTGAACACAATCCCTTTTGAGAAGAGAAAAAACATGAAAATGAATGTCAGGCCTATCCGCGCTAATGTGATCTTATTGGGCAGGTTCATACGCTTTCTCCTATCAGATCATATTCCATGCTCCCGGTTATCCTTACCTGCGCGAATTGGCCGGTTCTGATATTCTTCCCCTGCACATACACGACACCGTCCACTTCCGGCGCATCCATGTATGTCCTTCCTGAAAACAGGTCTGGCTCCGGCCCTTCCTGTCCGCTTATCCTCTCATCTACCAGGACCTTCATTGTCCTGTCCAGATATTCAAGATTATTATCACTGGAAATCTCCTGTTGCAGCTTCATGACTTCATCGAACCTGGCTTTTTTCACATCTTCCGGTATCTGCCCCTTAAACTCCGCGGCCCTGGTGCCCTCTTCCCTTGAATATATAAACGCTCCAAGGCGTTCGAATTTTGTTTCTTTTAAAAAATCAAGGAATTTCCTGAACTGCCGGTCTGTCTCTCCCGGGAAACCGACTATGACGGATGTCCTTAATACAACCCCGTTAATACGGGACCGGATGCGTCCTATGAGACCTGCGATCTTACTCCCGGCAGGAGGACGGCCCATATCTTTCAATATTTTATCGTTTATATGCTGTATGGGAAGATCTATATATCTGCATATATTCTCATGCCCTGCTATTACATCTATAAGCTCATCTGTAAAGTGCGCCGGGTGGGTATATAACAGCCTTAGCCAGCCGTTCTTCATAACGGGACTGAGTTTTTTCAGGAGATCCGCGAGTTCCGGGCGACCGGCCCGCTCGATCCCGAAAGATGTAATATCCTGCCCGATAAGGATAAGCTCTTTCAGGTCCCGATCTGACTTTATCTTCTCTGTTTCGCGTATTACCGAATCAATGGCGCGGCTGCGAAGCGGCCCTCTGATATCCGGAATAACGCAGTAAGAACACCTGTTAGGACATCCTTCCTGTACCTTCAGATAAGCGTAATGCGCGGGGGTCAGGTAGGCTCTTTCACTTGAATCGTCATATAAAAAATCGGAAATGGGAGCGACTTTCTTTATTCTCTCGCCCGCGAGGACCGCGTCTATCTGGCCGGGGATCTCGGTGAAATCAGAAGAGCCATAAACCGCGTCGATCTCTTCTATCTCATCCATAAGCTCTTCCGGGTATCTCTGTGACAGACAGCCGGTGACGATAAGTCTCTTTATCCTTCCATCTTTCTTGAGTTCAGCAAGCCGGAGGATCATGTCTATGGATTCTTCTTTCGCGTCCTGGATGAACCCGCACGTGTTGACAATGGCCACATCTGCATCCTCAGCCATATCCGATATCGTGAATCCCATTTTTTCCAGAGAGCCTTGAAGCACTTCACTGTCAAGCAGATTACGCGGGCACCCGAGGCTCATGATGTAGATCTTATTCATGCGCGGACCTTTAGTCAAACCGGGTTACCCACTTATTCCCTGCCTTTATCCCTTTTGCTGAAACATATATATCTTTAACGACCCCGTCGGCGACCCTTCCGACATCGCGTCTATTGACCGTAAAATAGAGGTTCTCCCCCTTACCCGTCCACACGGTCAGGGGCCCGTCGGACTTGAATGTCTTTACGTCCCTTCTTTTCAGCGTGCCCACAAAGACCGTTTCGGACTCATTGAAAACATTGATCCATACTTCACCGCGGGCAAGAAGCGTCAAAACCACGGGCTCAGCCTTAGGAACCACTGGCCCGGCTGCTATTTTCCGCGGAGCCGGCTTCTCCTTGGCAGGGGATTTTTTCGCTTCGGTTTTTGTTTCCTTCTCGACCCTGGCCGCTTTCTTCTTTTCAGGAACGGGCCGGACTGCTATCGGCTTGACCCCGGGTTCTGCCCTGCCGACAGGAGTCTCTTCCCCTTTCCTGCCGGTAAATGCCAGGACCAGCACGATAAGGACCACCGCTACAGCCGTTGCCAGCACAATGGGGAAACCTTTCTCCCTGTCGATTATCAGCCCGCTTTTGCTGAGATCCCTTATGCCTTTTCTTTCCTGCTCCACCTTCTCCGGCGGGATCTCCTGTTCGGGGACCTCATCATATATGGATTCAAATTTATCAATGACGTCCTGCGCGTCCATCTCCAGAAAAGCCGCGTATTTTTTCATGAAACTCTTTATATATATTTTCCCCAGCCTCTCGTACGCGCCAGTCTCTATATCCTTTATGACGTTCGGGTGTATCCGCGAACGCACGTTCGCCTCTTCCCGGTCGATCCCGCGTTCCTCCCGCGCTTTTTTAAAAATATTTCCAAGTTCCCTGGGTGTCGGCATGCTCTACTCTTCTTTCTTCAGGTCTTCTATACTCTCTACAAGAATGTCTCTGGGTCTTGCTCCATTATACGGGCCGACAACGCCTTCTTCTTCCATGATATCTATCAGCCTGGCGGCCCTTGCATACCCCACTTTTAGCCTTCTCTGTATCATGGATACCGATGCCTGTTTGATGTCCAGGACCATCTTCACCGCTTCCTCATACAGTTCATCCTCTCCCTTGGAAAATCCCGTCGCTCTTCTCTCCTGTTTCTCTACCACGCTTTTCAGGTATTGCGGACTGGCCTGGGATTTTATGAACTTGACTATATTTCTTATCTCCGCGTCTTCCACAAGACTGCACTGGCCACGGATGACATCGCTCCTCCCTGGCTCCATTAGCAGCATATCCCCTCTCCCCAGCAGCTTTTCCGCTCCGTTCATGTCAAGGACGGTCCTTGAATCCACTTTTGAGGCAACTTTGAAGGATATCCTTGCCGGGAAGTTGGCTTTAATAACACCCGTCACAACGTTTACGGAAGGCCTCTGCGTTGCAAGTATCATGTGTATCCCCGCGGCGCGGGAAAGCTGCGCCAGGCGCATGATAGAGCCCTCGATCTCCTGCTGGGAAACCGCCATAAGGTCAGCCAGTTCATCTATGATGATGATTATATAGGGAAGGTTCTCCCAGTCCTTCTCGGCTTTTTCTTTGTAGGAGATGATATTCCTTACACCCTTTCCCGCGAACAGATCGTACCGGCGCTCCATCTCGCCGATGATCCATTCCAGGGCGGCGGCGACTTTTTTGGGACTGGTAACAATCGGTGATATGAGATGCGGTATACCCGCGAACATCATGAGTTCCACCCTTTTTGGGTCGACCATAAGAAATTTCAATTCTTCAGGGGAATTATTGAACAAGAGGCTGCTGACAAGACTGTTTATACATACCGTTTTCCCCGAGCCGGTGGCTCCGGCTATCAGGAGGTGCGGCATCGCCCCAAGGTCCATGACTATTGAATCTCCAGATATGTCCTTGCCCATCGCGATCTTCAGAGGGGCCTCTTCTTCATTGTACACTTCTGATCCAAGGATGTCCCCGAGAAGTACAAGCTCGCTTTTGTCGTTCGGCACCTCAATGCCTATGGTGCCTTTTCCGGGTAAAGGAGCGATGATCCTTATGTTCGCCGATTTCATGGAAAGCGAAATATTATCTCCAAGAGAAGTGATCCTGGTCACCTTTGTGCCGACTGCCGGTTCCAGTTCGTACATGGTTATAACAGGACCCCTGTTTATTTTTACCACCTTAGCCGATACTCCAAACTCGGAAAGTGTGTTTTCCAACAGAGCCGCCTTTGCCTGAAGGGCATCTTCGTCGTCCCCTTCGTCGCCTTTTGCCGGCTTCTTCAGGAGATCCAGTCCCGGCAATCTATAATCGACTAGCTCTCCGCTGGAACCGTCTGAAACCGAAGCAACCCGTGCCGGCGCGGCTTTTGTTTCACGTGGCTCCTTCTCCGTCACTACCCTGGGCTCTTTGCCCGCTTTTTCACTTATCCGGGTCTTGCCCGTTTTTATATTGGATCGAGCCGTCTGGCGTGATTCGGCCACCTGCTTCCTTATGAGCTCAAGCTTTTTTTCTATCTCCGCCTTGGCTTCCTTCAGTCCGGATTTTCCCGGCCTTTTTCTGGAAAAAGAGTCCCTTGCCTTCCGTGTTATAGATGACATCAGACGGCCTGGCACCCCGGCTATGAGTTTTATCGCTCCAATAAGCAAAGGCAGGATCAGGAACTCTGTGGCTATCAGCACTGACAGGACTATTGTCGCGGAAATGAAGACAGCGCTTCCGATCATGCCCAGATATTTTATAAGAAAACCTGATACGGCCGCTCCTATCAGCCCGCCGCTGGCGAATGCCAGAGTCCTGCTGGAATAATTCAACATGCTCAGACTGGCGCTGACCGCGGTTACGAGAAAGACCGTCCCGAAAAGCTTAAAAAAGAACTTCCTCGGCTCCATCTGGAGAAGGCGCGATACGCCCCAGATCAGAGTAAGCCCCGGTATGACATAGGATGCCCTTCCCATCAAAAAAAGCAGAATACCGCTTATATACGCGCCGACGATCCCGGTCATGTTACGACTGGCAGGATTGGGATAGCTGACATAAAAAGACAGGTCTTGTTCATTGAAAGTAAAGATGCTCAGAAAAAGGAACAGGCTTATCGCGAAGAGCACTACGGCTATTATTTCGTTCTTCCTTACGCTATCCATATCCACCCGATTATTTTCAGAAAAATATCCCGCCTATGCCCAGCACCAGGCAATATATCCCGAAGATATACAATCGCTTGCGTTTAACGACCTTCAATAATAAAGGCAGACAGATCAGCCCGACGACAAAAGCGGTTACCATCCCGGCTATGTAATTTACCGGATCATCGACCAGGACCGCGTCCCGGGAAATCTTTTTCATCCCATTATACAACACCGCGCCGATGATCGCCGGTATGGCCAGTAAAAACGAAAAGGTGAAAGCCGTCTCCGCTTTCATGCCCCTGACAAGTCCGGTCGATATTGTAGCACCGCTGCGGGAGAGGCCCGGCAGAAGCGAAAAAGCCTGCGCTATGCCTATTAACAGGGAGTCCAGCACGGTCAGGTCCTTCTTTTCCGATCTCCCAGCCCGCAGGCCGAACTGCCCGGCAAATAGCACGAACCCCGTTACTATCAGCATTAACGCTACCTTCTTCGGGTCCATGAAGAATGATGATATCATTCCTTCAAAAAAAAAGGCCGCAACTATTGCCGGAATGGTCGCTACCGCTATACAAAGAACCCGGAAAGTGTTCCTCTCGCGGATTATTGCTAATATTTCTTTACTGAAATACAGGAGCACCGCTGCCAGTGTCCCCACATGCAAACAAATATCAAAGAATATGCCGGACTCGGATATGTTGAGATACCTGTGAAGCAGGACAAGATGCCCTGAACTGGATATCGGGAGAAATTCCGTTATACCCTGAACCGTACCCGATATTATCGCCTCAACTAACGTCATATTATCAATAGCACTCTATTCCCACTCGCCATCGACCATTGACCATCGACTACTACACACCTGTGTGCCCAAATCCTCCATGCGCCCGTACAGTCTCCTCCAGCTCTTCCGTTTCTTCGAATTCCGCCCGCATGACCTCGTGTATCGTCATCTGCGCCAGCCGCTGGCCGCGTTTTATTATGTAATCATCTTTTCCAAAATTAACGACAATAAGATTAACCAGGCCCCTGTAATCAGAGTCTATCGTGCCGGGGGTATTGACCAGGCTTATTCCATTCTTCAGCGCCAGACCGCTTCTCGGCCTTATCTGAGCCTCATATCCTTCAGGAACAGCGATGTAAATGCCGCATGAAACAAGTTTTATATCGCCCGGGATCAGAACAACGTCTTTTTCGACGTCAGCATAAAGATCAACACCGCTGGAACCTGCGGTAGCGTATTCCGGCACCGGCAAATCCTTCGCGCTTTCTTTCCTTTTTATTTTAATGCTTATTTTTTTCATCAAAGGTGTGGGGTCGCGTCTAGACATTAGACATTTTTTCTTCTATTGTCTAAAATGTCTAATGTCTAGACGCGACCCCTTAACTAAATTATTCCGCCTCTTTTGCTTCCTTCAGCTCCTGGGCCCTTTTTATGCTCAGGTTGTTCCGTCCCTGGCTATCGATCTCGAACAGGATCACTTCGACCGCGTCCCCCTCCTTCACAACGGAACTGACATCCTTGACATACTCGCGCGAAAGTTCGGAAACATGGATAAGCCCTTCCTTACCCGGCATGAATTCACAGAACGCTCCAAAGGCCATCAGCTTTGTTATCTTTCCCTGATAGACCTTACCCGCTTCGGGTTCAGCTATTATGTCCTTTATCATCTGCACCGCGCTCTCCAGGGATTCCTTGTCAGCTGAAGCGACCTGGCATGTACCGTCATCATCGATATTGATATCAGAGCCTGTCTCGGCTATTATCTTGCGTATCACCTTCCCGCCCGGGCCTATGACCTCCCGGATCTTGTCGACATGTACCATCAGGGTGACGATCCTCGGCGCTGTCGCTGATATCTCCTCGAACGGTTCTTTCACGGTCTTGGACATATGCTCCAGGATCTTCAGCCGCGCTTTACGGGCGCTCTCAAATCCTTCACACAAAATATCATAATTCACGCCCTTTATCTTAATGTCCATCTGTACGGCGGTGATCCCTTTCTCTGTGCCGGCGACCTTGAAATCCATATCGCCATAGTGGTCTTCCACTCCCGCTATATCAGTGAGAAGGACATAATCATCGCCTTCCTTCAAAAGTCCCATTGCTATCCCGCCTACCGCAGCCTTTACAGGCACACCGCCTCCCATAAGCGCCATGGAACTGGCGCATACGGTAGCCATTGAACTGGAACCATTCGATTCAAGTATCTCGGACACGATCCTGATAGTGTAAGGGAATTCTTCGGATGAAGGCATGACGGGCCTCAACGCCTTCGCGGCAAGAGCTCCATGTCCGATCTCTCTTCTGCCCGGACCTCTCATTGGCTTGGCCTCCCCCACGCTAAACGGGGGAAAATTGTAATGAAGCATAAACGTCCTTTTGCTCTCGCCTTCCAGAGCATCGATAATCTGTTCGTCGGAACCGGTGCCCAGTGTCGTTACGGCAAGGGCCTGCGTTTCTCCTCTTGTAAACAGGGCGGACCCATGCGTGCGCGGGAGGGGGTTCACCTCTGAAGAAAGAGCCCTTATCTCTTCGAAGCCCCTTCCGTCAACGCGTTTCTTGCTCATTAATATGATCTCCCTCACGACCTCTTTCTCCAGTTTACCGATCACGGTCTTGACATCAAGCTCGGGAGACTCATTGCCCTCTTCGATCTCTTTTTCGACCAGCTCATTGTTCAACACATCCAGCGCTTCCATGCGCTGCTGCTTGTCGGGCATGGCCAGTATCTTTTTCAGCCTCTCACTAACCTTATCCTTGATCTTGCTATACAGCTCCTCGTTCAGCTCTACCTGGGCGATATCTTCTCTTTTGGGGGTGCCTTCCTTTTTCTGGAGCTGTTTCTGCAACGCGATAAGTGGCTTAATGCTCTCGTGACCAAACCGTATCGCTTCGATCATTTTTTCTTCCGTGAACTGGTTAGCTCCGGCTTCGAGCATGATCACGTCTTCTTCGTTCGCCGTAATTATAAGGTCAAGCTCGCTTTTTTCCATTTCCTCGAAAGTGGGATTCAAAACGAACTGGCCGTCAATAAATCCCACACGTGCCGCACCTATCGGTCCGTCGAACGGTATATCGGAAATGGTAAGAGCCGCTGACGCGCCGATAATGGCAAGGATATCGGAATCGTTCTTGTCGTCGATAGACAGGACGGTAGCTACGATCTGGGTCTCGTTCAGCATCCCTTCCGGGAATAACGGCCTTATTGGCCTGTCGATCATCCTGGCCGTAAGTATGGCTTTTTCTGACGGCCTCCCCTCCCTTTTGAAAAAACCTCCGGGTATCTTGCCCGCGGCAAATGTTTTCTCCTGGTATTCCACGGTCAGCGGGAAAAAGGACGCGGCCTCCCTGCCCTTCCTGGCGCAAACGCACGTCACGAGAACCATTGTCTCTCCGTACTGGACAGTCACTGAACCATCCGCCTGTTTTGCCAGTTTACCGGTCTCAATTACAAGTTCTTCCCGCCCAAATTTAGTTTTTATCTGTTCCATGATCTTCCTTCGTGTTTGACTTACATTTTTAAGATTTAATAATAAAACGGAAATACATGTGCAACCGCGAGACTGAAAGGAAAAGCCCCGCCTCGCCTCAAACCGATAGACATGCCTCTTATGACAGGCACTACTTCCTGAGGCCCAGGCTCTTGATCAAGTCCTGATATCTCGCCCTGTCGACAGATTTCAGGTAACCGAGAAGGGTCCTCCTCTTGTTCACGAGCATAAGAAGCCCCCTGCGGGAATGATTATCCTTCTTGTGCTTCTTGAAATGTTCTGCCAACTGCGTGATCCTCTCGGTTAAGAGAGCCACCTGGACTTCCGGAGACCCGGTATCGGAACCGTGTTTCTTGTAAGTGTTTATTATTTCCTGTTTTTTCTCTTTGACCAATGACACTCTGTTATACCTCCTCTTTATTCATCATTCATCCAACGACCTCATATATTAGCACATAATATAAAATTTGTAAATAATATAAGGGAGAGGGGCCCGACCCCTTTTAGGGGGCTGACCCCTTCTACGGGGATGACAAGACATTACAAATATTTATAACGTTTGATCTTCCGGAGGATGCGGGGACTACTGAGAAGCACTTTCGCGCGTTCCTTGTCAATGTTTATCTGCTTTATAAGCGCACGCGCGTTTCTGAACCGCTTCTCCCGTCTTAATCTTTCTATGAAAAAAATCTCTATGGAAAGCCCGTACAGGTGTCCCGTGAACCCGAATACATTCACTTCAATGTGAGGTTCTTTCCTTCTTTTCAGGCGCCTCCCGTAAAAAGTAGGCTTGAACCCTATGTTCAACACCCCGTCATGGATATTCCCTTCGATATCGACCTTGACCGCGTACACCCCGGATGGAGGTATAACTTCCTGATAAGGGTCGATATTGGCTGTGGGTATCCCCAGCGTCTTTCCGCGTTCATCCCCCTTGACAACAGTGCCAAGCACAGAAACGGGGCGCCTCAGCAATGCTTCGGCCTCTTTTATCCTGCCGCCGGCAATAAGCCTGCGCAGCCACGTGCTGCTGACGACCTTGCCCTTCTTTCTGACAGATCTTACCTTGCGGACCTCCACCCCGCACGGCTTTCCCACCTCCCTGAATGTATTGACATCGCCCCTTTTCCCGTGTCCAAAATAAAAATTATCTCCCACATACACGGTTCTGATCCCCACGGCCGCGATAACGCGTCGAATAAAATCTTCCGGGGACATAGCGGCCAGGGACTCCGAAAAGCGCACTATGATAACCGCGTCTATTCCCATTCTTTCAAGGATCAGCAGCCGGTGTTCGATGGACATGATCCTTGGGGGAAGCCGGTCAGGGGTTAAGATGCCTTTTGGATGGGGATCAAAGGTCATCACCACCTTGTCCCTGCCTTTTTCACCGGAATTAAGGACCCTGTTCAGGATGCGTTTGTGGCCGATATGTATACCGTCGAATATCCCTATCGCGACTATCGGATCGTTTAGACCATGGATATTCTTGTAGCCGTGGAATACCTTCATTTATTTTGCCATGCTGCGCACCCATGCCTTCGCTAAATTCGACAATGTCTCCCTGTTCATCTCGAAAAGTGATGAAAGAATAATCGCTTTTGTGATATCAAAATCTCCGGATCTGGTGCGCCTCAGCTCCGTCAGATAAGCCCCGCACTCAAGCGCTTCACCTATATCATCGACCAGCTGCCGTATGTAAGTGCCCTTCCCGCAAACAACCCTGAAAGTTACCAGCGGCAGGGCTATTTTCCCCACTTCCAGTTCCCTTATCACTACTTTTTTCGCGGGCCGTTCTATTTCCATTCCCTTGCGGGCGAGCTTATACAGCTTTTTCCCGTTGACGCGTTTGGCGGAATACATCGGCGGGACCTGTTCGATCTCTCCGACGAACCTCTTCATTACCGGCTTGATCTCTCCTTCCGAGACGCGCACCTGTCTTTTCTGTATTACTTTTCCTTCAGAATCCCCGCTCTCGGTCCTCTCTCCCAGCTTCATGACAGCCGTGTATTCTTTGTCCTGGTTCAGGAACGTGCCGGAGAGTTTGGTGGCCCTGCCGAGAAGAAGGACAAGCACGCCGGTCGCGCAGGGATCAAGCGTCCCGGCATGGCCTACCTTCCTGATCTTGAACCGCTTGCGGACGCGATCAACAACATCGTGGCTGGTCATGCCTTTCTCTTTATCCACGATCAACACGCCAAACGGGTCTTCCTTCTTGTCCGCTGCCTTCATTTTTTCTCCCTGAGAAATTTCTTCACTTCGTTCAGGACCATATCCCTGGCTTCTGACAGGCCAGCGGATATGCGACATCCCGAAGCGTTCTTATGGCCGCCCCCTCCAAAACGTGTCGCGACCTCGTTCACGTCCATCTTTCCGTTTGACCGGAAACTTACACTGACCAGCCTGTCATCATCAACCTTTTCCTTGAAAAACACAGCGACCTCCACCCCTTTAATCGAACGAGGGTAGTTAATAAACTCGTCCGTCGCAACATCTGTTACTCCTTCTTCTCTCAGCATCTCCCCGGTCAGGCTTATATGCGCCACACGGCCGTGCTCCTCGACACGGATGCCTGCGAGGACCTTCCCCAGCATTTTTATCTGCATCGTGGATTTTTTCTCGAATATCTCCCGGTGCATGGCTGCTGGTTTTACTCCTTGGTCTATCAGATCGGCGACTACTTCGTGGGTCCTACCGCTCGTGTTGGCATAATTGAACATCCCGGTGTCGGTTATGATAGCCGCGTATATAGGCATGGCGATATTAGCGTCTATCTCCACGCCCAACCCTTTTACTATATGATAGACCATCTCGCCGACCGAACTCATCCCCGGCTCGACCCAGTTAGCATCCCCGAAAAATTCATTGCTTACATGATGATCGACATTGATAACGGACACCTGTTCCGTCAGATATCTCCTGATCGCCCCGGTCCTTTCCTTAACCGGGCAATCCAGCACTATAGCAACGCTAGGGTAAAATCCTGCCGGAAGCTCGGAGCCTATGGAATCCGCGTCAGGAAGAAACTTCAGATTATACGGCAGATCGTCCTGGCTGACCATAACGGCATTCTTGTCCATCTTTTTCAGAAGATGAAAAAATGCCAGCTGGCTTCCTGCGGAATCCCCTTCGGGGTTTATGTGTGAAGTTATCAGAAAATCGTCCCCTTCTTTAATCTTTCCCATGACATTTTCCATATCCTTAAGATTCATCCTGGATATCTCCTTCCTCTATTATATGTTCCTTTTCTATCTTATCGAGAAGCATGTCCACCGACATCTTGTACTCTTCGATCTTATCCTCCCGGAACGACAGCCTCGGCACGTATTTCATGGATACCCTGTGCCCCAGCTCCCCCCTTATGTGTTTTGTGTGCCTTTTCAGGGCCTTTCCCACAGTCTGTTTTTCCGTCTTATCGGCGGCGATCACGTAATACACTCTTGCCAGCCGGAGATCCCTGGTCATATCCACCCGTGTTATGGTTATGTCATGGATCCTGGGGTCTTCGATCTCGGTCTGCAGGATGACGGAAATCTCCCTTGTCAGCATCTTCCCGATCCTTTCTATCCTGTCCTTCACGACATCTCTCCGATCACTTTTTTCATGTATTTTATCTCCGCTTTCTTAGTCGGAAGCTTGCCGTCCAGCTTTTGATAGAGGACCTGTTTTAATATCTCCTTGTAGCGCGGACCGGGCGGGACACCCTCTTTCTGGATGTCATGCCCCTTTATCTTGAGCTGCGTCCCGTTATATCGCGTGAAAAACCTTCTGATCCTCCCGCGCGCGGAGCGCGATGCTGTTTTTGCCATCAAGAAAAGCGTGACCTCATGGGAAAGCGGTTCCAGCAATCTGAATATGACGCTGGCCCGCAACTTTTGAGAAGAAGAAAGTTTTCTCCTGACGGCTTTCTCCCGCTCCTTGTAAGAGCGGACCCTGTTGTTCACACTGTTACTGAACGTGAATTTCCCGAGCACTTCTTCTGTCTGTTCCGGGCTCAGGCTTTCTGTCATCACAAGAAAGTTCATTATCCACATGTCGAGATCCCTGCCCCTGATGGCGTGTGAACGGTACCACCTGACGCATTTCGAGACTTCCCTGAACAACCTTTTCGTCGACCTTTTAAGGACAAGGGCGGGCTGTATGAACCTCAGCTCATGCAGCTCCTTCATGCGGTAAACGGCCTTCTCGGGGTCTTCTTCTTTAAATATCAAAATGAGTTCGTCCCGGATCCTCTGGTTCTCCACCCTGCGGAACATCTCCTGTTTTATGGCGTGCTGTATCAGGTATTCCGTATGCTTTTCTATCGTGAAACCGAACCTTTGCTCGAAGCGGACCGCCCTGAATATACGCGTCGGGTCGTCCATGAAACTCTTGTCGTGCAGCGCCCTGATAATTCCTTTGGCAAGGTCCTCCATGCCTCCGAAAAAATCCACGAATAATCCGAAATCCTTCCTGTTTATCTTTACCGCCATGGTGTTTATCGTAAAATCTCTCCGGCACAGGTCATGGCGAAGGGAACTGAACTTTACTACTGGCAACGCCGCCGGCTGTTCGTATTTCTCTTTTCTCGCGGTAGCGATGTCTATCTTGAACTTATTCTCGGAATGAAGGGGAGGGCCGAGCCATCCGGGCCATTCGCTGACGACAGTCGCCGTGCCGAACTTCTTGTGAACGACAAGAGACCCGCCGAACTTGTCAGACAGTATCCTGCCGAACTGTATGGCATCACCTTCCACGACTATATCCAGGTCATAATTCTTTACCCCCAGGACAATGTCACGCACGAATCCGCCCACTAAAAAGACGTTCATATCCGCTTTATCCGCTTCCCTGCCGATCGAGCGTATTATCTGCATCAGCCTTTTGGGGAGCAGCGCCTTCATTCTTTCGGAAATGTAGGCCGTCTTTTTTCTTTTTCCCTTTTTTTCCATGAAAAGCGACCCGTGGACTTTTTTAAGAACGTCGGTCCTTGTAACGATGCCCACGATCTTGTCTTCCTGGACTACGGGGATCCTGCCCTTGTCTTTATCGCGCATGATATCCACGAGTTCGTGAAGCGGGGTTTCCGGTCCCGCTGTAATGGGATTGATCGCCATATATCCTTTGACGCGGGAATGGCCCATATTGTGGATAATCGCTTTTTTGATGTTCCCCAGGGTGACTATGCCGACCAGCTCTCCACCGTCGTCAAGGACAGGCGCGCCTTTGTATCCCAGCTTCTTCAGTTTTTTCAGCACATCCGTCACTTTCTCCTCCTGGAAAACGGTCTTCACGGGGAACGACATGATATCTTTCGCGTATATGTTCGGCTGCAGCTCTTCCTTAAGCACTCTGAGTATGTCCGCTTTGACCTCGCCAAACGTCTTTCCCTCGAACCTTACGCTGGCCGCGCTGGAATGGCCTGCCCCTCCGAAATTACTGAGCAGTCTATTGACGTCGACTATCTCTATACGGCTGCGCGCCATGACCTTGACCCTGGCTGCGGACTTGAACATCGCGAAAAGCACGGGATAGTTCTCCACTTCCTGAAGTTTATGCACGACCGTCCCTGTCTCTCCCGCGAATTTCGTTGTGTCCCCTCCAGTGAACGCGATGTTCACACCGTTCAGGTTGACGACCTCTACCGATCCCAGTATTTCTATCAGCATCCTCAACTCATCGCTGTCAAGTTCCCTGTTCAGGTATAACGAAACAGCGTTAAGGTTAGCGCCCTGGGTCAGGAGCCGGCTCACCATGTCGACATCCTGCCTGGTGGTGGTCCTGTAAGAAAGAGAGCCGGTCTCTTCATATATACCGAGAAGCATCAGGGTGGCCTCCAGCGGAGTGAACTTGAACTTCTTTCTTTTGAGCAATATCTCGAGAAGAAGCGTTACCGTGGAACCGACTTCCTTGAACACATCCTTATCGGCTTTTATGTCGAACCTTGTGCGCGGATGATGATCGTAAATATATATTTTTACGCCCTTCCTGCCGAGAAGGTCGGCCGCTGCTCCGATACGGGACCTGTGCCTGTTGTCCACGATGATCAGGCGCTTTATGTCATCCATGCGGCAGGTCTTTTCATCCTCCAGCTTTATCTTGTCCTTGAACAGGCTCATGAAATTCCTTACGGCCTTTTCCTGCGATCCCGGCAGCAGGAGCCGCGCCTTTGGATAAAGCTTCTTAGCCGCGACAAGAGAGCTTAAAGCGTCAAAATCAGCGCCTTTATGACTTACTATCAGATCCATGATTCACCAAGAATAACAATACCCAGGCCATAGTAGATGGTCGATGGTCTATAGACTATCGACTATCTACTTTTTTCCCTACCCTCTCGGATGATACTGCTTATGCACTTGTCTCAATCTTTCTTTGTTGATATGCGTATAAATCTGCGTCGTCGAAATATCTGCGTGACCCAGCATCTCCTGGACGCCTCTGAGTTCTGCCCCTCCTTCCAGAAGATGGGTGGCAAAAGAATGCCTGAGCATATGCGGGAAAATATGCTTTTTGATGCCGGCGGCGGCCGTATATTTCTGTATCATCTTCCAGATGCTCTGCCGGGAAAGCCGCTTTCCGATGCGGGAGAGGAACAGGTGATCGTCCCGGCCTCTGCCCTCCAGCTTTTTTCGGGCGGTTTCAAGATATCTGGCAACGGATCTTTTCGCCATGCTGCCCATCGGGACTATCCGCTCCTTGCCTCCCTTACCGGAACATCTTGCGAATCCCGCGTCCAGGTTGACGTTCGCTTTTTTAAGGCCGCTTATTTCCGACACGCGCATGCCTGTCGCGTACATGAGTTCCAGGATAGCCCTGTCCCTCGTGCCCATCCATCCTCTTTTCGGGGGAGCGTTCAGAAGTTTTTCGACTTCCTCACGGTTCAGGACTTCGGGAATGTTCTTCCAGGTTTTCGGGGTCTCGACCACCGCGGCGACATTCTCCGTTACTATCCGGTCAGATACCAGAAATTTCCAGAACGTCTTTAACGAGGCGAGATTTCTGGCAATGGTGGTCGCGGAAAGCCCCTGGTCCTTGAGATGCATCATGAAATCAACAATAGTGGTCCTTTCCACGTCGGACAGCTCTTTTTTGGACCGCCGGATATAAGCCGTGAATTTTTCTATGTCTCTTTTATAGGACTGGATGGTATTGGGGCTGACACCCCTCTCTACTTCCATGAAATACATGAACTGATCTACAATATCTTTCATAAGAACGGATTGGATTGTCTTTCATGCCCGATCGTCGTCTCGGGGCCGTGCCCTGGAAATACCCTTGTGGAATCCGGCAGTGGCAGGAGTTTTTCCTTTATGGACCTTAACAGGGTCTCATGATCCCCTCCCGGGAGATCTGTCCTGCCTATTCCTTCAAAAAAAAGCGTGTCGCCGCTGAACAGGACATCGCCGCATCTTATGGATATGCCATCCGGGCTGTGTCCAGGAGTGTGAAGGACCTCGAGCTCCAGGCTGTCGAGATTTATTCTATCTCCATCCGCCGGCCTGTTTATCACCGGATAACCAAAGGCCTCATTTCCCATTGTATGGTCAGGATGTCCGTGTGTGTTCAGAATATGACCGACATCTACTTTCTCTTTTTGAATGAACACGACGATATCCTGATCGTAGAACCCGGGGTCTATGAGAATGCCTTTTCGCGAATCTTTCTCATATATCAAATAACAGTTGGTCCCCAGCGGTCCTACTACGAACTTCTCAATCACCAGCGCTTTGTTTCTGCTTGAAGTCATCCCGTATGGATCCCCGTATCTTGTTATATGAATAATCCCTCCTGATCTCTTTGGCCAGGAACTCGAGTCTTTTCCGTATTCTGACCTCGTTGCCTTTCGTGACTTTCTCTTTCTTGATCTGCGCTTCTATCCGGGACATCTCATCTATGATCCCCCCCAGCCTTTCGCCTTTTTCATCCACCAGCATCCTCTCCATATCCCTGAGGTTAGCGACTTCGTGCTCTATGGCGACCCTGGCCTTTTTCTGGTTCTCGTCCCTGAGAACAGCCATAACTTCCCTGTGCCAGTTTTTCCAGAAGATATATCTTTTGCTGTAAAGTTCCATGCTTGGATGGACCTCATATGTCTTGACGGGAACATAACGCGTAATCTTGGTTTCCTCTCCATCTTTTTTGCGTTTTGGCAGGATCTGACCGATCTGATCCTTTAGCCTATCCAGATCCGCGCACCCTGACAAAGAGAAAAGGACCCCAGCCAGAACAGCCCAGGCCGTTATGATCTTCCATCCGGTCATCTTCCTCATACAGATATCCCTTCTTGTTCTTACGTGCCGCGTGAAAGCCGTTCCGCCAGGGCCGGGGGCAAGCCGGCTTCGGTGATCTTATCCTGAGCCCTTTTGATATCGTATTCCACTCTGCGGAGTTCGACTTCCTTCTTCTCCGGATCATACACGCAGTAGCAAGCCCTGTTATCTTTATCCCTGGGCTGTCCGACACTCCCCACGTTAACTATGTACCGCGCGCCTTTCTCGAGTCTCGTCCTGCCGTTGTCCGAGTAAAAGATCCTGCCGTCCCGCAACACGAACACCCCGGGCACATGGGAATGACCCACGAAACATATCGGTGTTTTTAATACTTCAAAGCTATGCATCGCCTCCGCGCCGGTCATCATATATATGAATTTCTCAGGCATATGCAGCGTCCCGTGCGCCATGGTCAAAACCGGGTCCTCAAACACAAGGGACAGTCCTTCCAGATAATCCTTGCCGCATCGGCTCAAATTGCCCATTGTCCAGTAAACCGCTTCTCTGGCAGAGGTGTTAAAGAACGAAATGTCCGTCTTTTCTATTACAGCCGCGTCATGGTTACCTAGAACGCTTTTAGCGCCGATAGAAACGACCCTGTCAACGCATTTTCCTGGGTCCGCCCCATAGCCCACTATATCCCCGGTGCACAGGATCTTTCGCTCGCCCGCGTCGGGAAAGGAGTCTATCACGG
>CAYSJU010000003.1:0-110224 GCA_964431495.1 uncultured Planctomycetia bacterium | reverse complement strand
ATATATTAGTAGACACATATTCTGGTCATTATCTTTCAAAATATTTTTCGATCCCTTGGCGAACCTGGACCTTTGCCCGTTTTATGAGGGTAGCTACGGTGTTTTCAGGTATATACATGATCTCCGCGATGTCTTTCTGTTTTAAACGGTTATAGATGCTTAATTTCAAGGCAAGCTGCTGCTTATAGCTGAGTTTATCAAGTTCACTGTCCACAATCTCCTGGATCTCCTTCGATTCCATTACCCGCTCTGAATCGAACTTATCGCTCGGAATGACAGATCCCAGTGTAATGGCGGGGGTTTCGGGAAAAAGGACCTTTTCAAAAGATACGGTCTTTCTTGCTTCCTTGAACATTCTCTTTCTGCAGTAGTTCAATGTTTTATTTATGGATACCATGATCAGCCATTTTTCAAGACACTCGGCATCTCTGACTTTGGATAGACCGTTTGTCTCCCAAAGTGAAAGGAATATTTCCTGCACGATGTCCCTGAATTCGTTCTTTGATATATTCTTGTTAAACTTATTGAGTCTATACCGGACGCTCCGAATAATTAGACCTTCGTAGCGCCTGACGAACAGGCCCCATGCCGAATGATCTCGTTCAACGCATTTGTTTATAAGTTCTCCGGTATTCATTTCCACCTTGCCTTAGATCTGACAAGGTGCATTCTATCATTAATTTGATTATTTATCAAGATTTATTTGATGATTTTGTAAGGGACGTTAGGAAAATAGGGACAGCGACCATTTTTCTTCATCTTACGATTTGCTGAAAAAATGGTCGCTGTCCCTATTTTCCTAACTTTGCAATATCATGAGACTGCCGGCGTCATAAAGGCGCCTTCCTTTGACTTCGATCAATTCTGCGTCTTGTCTATTAAAAAATTTTTTTATCCGCGAAGCTTCCGGATGACAGGACAGATCTCCAAGCAGCATGACGGGTCCACCCGGAATCTTGCCGCCGGATCCCCCCAAGAAGCCATATTCCTCGCCTGGAAGGAAAACATGGCCGGGCTCAACAATAAGCACATCCAGGCCCACTTTTTCGGCAGCTCCGGCTATGCCTCTGTCAGTGGTCACTATAGCCCCCTCGCTGACAATAAGTACTGAACACCTTGTGTATCCCTGTTCCACATGGACCATTCTTAATCCTGACTCCCTGGCCTGCTTCAGTATCACGGGCTCGGTGCAGCGCGGATTATGAAACACTAAATCGCCAACACGAACAGCATTATAGCCGGCGGTCCCGGGATAAGTTCCGCCGGGTGAGACCTCTCCCTCTATCAGATCCACCCCGTTCCTGCGCAGTTTCCGGAGCAGGATCCCCGGCACACCTGGAGCGTATATCAAAGTGTTGTTATCCGCTTGAAAAAAATATATGTCAGGGTGGGCCAGGATGGAAGAATAAACTTCACTTTCAGCGGGGGCATCAAAAGGGAGCCATGTGCTATACGGGAAACTCATCTTCAGAGTATCTGTATATTCATGCGGCAGCCTGCTGTCGTGGATGATCAGCATTTTATCCTTTCATCGTCCCGCAGGATCCGTTCTGCCATTTGTTTTCTGTCCAGAATAGAGGTCTTTCCATTTCTCATGATCACCAGGCACCCCCTCGGCACTTCGTTATCCTTGATCAGGGTCGATCTTGATGAACGGGATCTCCACTGAAACGAAAGTGAGTTTTCTTTTTTAAACCCGAAGATCGCGGATTCATCCTGCGGATTGAACAAAACCGCTGAAACACTTTTCTCTTTATGAAGTTCATTCAGCACAACTCCAAAGAGGCGGTTCTCGACTTTTTGCCTGAACGACGGATGAAAAGGGCCCGCCAGAAAATCGTCACCGGTCAAAAGCCCTTCGGAAGGATGCAATCCGCACCGGATGACTTTTACGCCATTCGCCTCAAAATACAGGATAAGACGCATGCAGCGCTCAATAGCTTCATCTTCATCCAGTGGTTCAAACTTCTTCTGTTCCAACCACACGGCCAGTTCCGTGTCTTTTATCACGATCAACGGATATATCCTGACCTGGGCGGCGCCAAGCTCTACGGCCCTTCTGGCCGTAAAATATTCGTCCTCCAACCGGCTTGACGGAAGGCCCACCATGATCTGATGCCCCAGTGTGAACCCCTCTTCCAGTATCAGGCTTGAAGCCTCCTCCACGGCACCGGAGTTATATCCCCTACGCGCCAGGGACAACACCATGTCAGACATGGACTGGACCCCGAGCTCAACGCATGTGACCCCATATTTCTTCAGAAGCTCCAATCCGGCTTTATCTATAAAATCCGGGCGGGTGGACAGCCTTATCCCCTTTACCCTGCCTTCCCTGACAAATGGATACGCGGAACACAGGAATTCTTCCTGAGTTGCCCGCGGGAGCCCGGTAAAAGTTCCGCCGAAAAAACCGATCTCTATATTGGCTTCACCTGAAGGTATCGTGGAGAGGTACCGTTCAATCGTCCGGCCCACTTCGCCGGGGCGTATATTTTCCTGCCCGGTTATTCTTCTTTGGTCGCAGAAAATACACTGATGCGGACATCCCTTGTGAAGCATGAAAAAAGGAATGACGTAGTTTCTCTTCATGATTATTGTCGGGGGAAATTAAAAATGTAAAATGGAAAACTATAGTTCAAAATTTAAAATTAAACGTGGAAATCGCCGTTATATATTACATAATAAATCTTGCTTTTAAGCGCGCTGGAAAAATTTTAATTATTTTTATCCACAAAATCCAGTATGTTCAGACCGGCCTCGGCAAAAAGAACCTTAAGTTTCATCATGGAAAGTCCGAGAATGTTAAAATATGACCCCTTAATATTATCGAATATCATCGAGCCTACACCCTCTATGGAAAACCCTCCGGCCTTGTCATGCGGTCCAAGTAAATAAAAATATCCTTGTATTTCGCTTTTATCCATCGGGGGCACCAGTATCTCGCTCCTATCCACACCTAAACTTCTTCTGCCACTCTCGACATCCATTACACACATACCCGTATATACTTCTATCCCGCTTCCGGAAAACTTCTCCAGCATGTCCTTTGCTTCCTTTTCACCTTCGGGCTTGCCCATGACAACACCTTCATGCATCACTAGGGTGTCGGCGCCGATAATGATCGCGGCCCCGGAACCCTTAGCCACTGCTTCTGTCTTCATCACGGCATTCTTCTCGACTATCTCAGCAACGGACTTGTCCTTATCAAACACTTCTTTTATATTGCTCGGAACAACGATATGCCTGATACCGCATGAAGAAAGTATCTGCGACCTTCTTTTTGAAACCGACGCTAAAATAATTTCCTGCATGCCACCTCCCTTTAGAGACCAAGTTCTTCTCTGTATTCACGCGTGATCTCATCGCGCATATCACTGTCCATACATTTGCTTCCGTCCATTGCAACTCTTTTCTGTTTGTTTGTTTCGGCCGCGGCAAGGTCCCTGACATCAATAAGCGCGGCGCCATAAGCCCTTGCGTTGTTCCTCACGTAATTATCGTTCGAAGCTACTACTACTTTTCCTTTACGCGCGTAGAGCTTTATTGTTTCGATTATCTTGTCGTCCCCGCTTCCGGTCCTGGAAAAAATCTGTGTCCTGTCGCGGCTGATATCTGCCTCATCCATATATCTGTACTTATCATTGCCGTCAAAGACGACCATTACTTCATCAATATACCCGCTGGTCCTGGCATATTCCCTGCTGGAGGCAAGTATTGACCTGCGTGCCTTGAGGAGGCTCTGTCTCAGTTCTTGCCGCGTTCCCGGGACAGCGTATATGGCGTTGTATCCGTCAACGATTAATACCGTCATATGAACATCCATTTGAAAAGTTGTAAGATTTTTTTATATTAACATACCATGGGGTGAAGATAAAGGAAAGAGTTGAACTGTGCGCTTCTTGCTTTATTCCTCCTTTTCCACGATTTGAATATGCATCTTCCGGATAAATCTTCCGAACACGTCACGCACGATATCCTGTCTTACAAAATAGTAAATATTCTTTCCTTCTTTCCTCGAATCCACGATGTCGCAATTTTTCAATATATGCAGGTGATGCGATATCGTTGGCTGCGATGTCCTGAACTCGGCGCATATGTCCGTGACGTTCAGCTCATTCTCCCCGAGAAGCTCCAGGATATCCTGGCGGGTCTTGTCAGAAAGAGCTTTAAATATTCTTATCAGATCATATTCCACTATCTTATCCTCCGCTGTTTAACACACCTGCCAACGCAAACGTCATTTCTTTATTTTTATCGTTAAGATCAGATCGCCCTTGTGCCTGCAGCGGGGACATTCCTTCCCCTGCCCCTTCAATCGCATCTTCTGGCCGTTTCTGGTTCCGGCAGGCACCTTTAACTTTATCCCTTTCCCGCCTGAAAGCGTAAAATTGGCTTCCCCCCCCTTCTCGGCAAGCGTACGGGGTATTGGAAGTACCGCCGTTATATCCGTGTCCGCTTCCTCCTGCTCGCCGTGAGCGGGTTTCCTTCCGTTTGAATAATAAAAAGTATAACCTCCTTTCCGGGGGCCTCCTCCCCTTCCGGAAAAGATGTCCCCGAAAATATCGCCGTACTCGGAACCGGATGAAAACCCTCTGCCACCGCCGCTGAAATGGCTGAAAAAATCAGAGAAATCAAACCCCTGGGCCGAGGAAAAATCACCCGTATATGCCCCCATCCTCCTGAGATTATCGTATTCCTTCCGCCTTTTATCATCGCCCAGCGCATAATAAGCTTCTGATATCTTTTTGAACCTCTCTTCGGCCTTTTTATCGCCGGGATTCTTGTCCGGATGATATTTCAGCGCGAGTTTGCGATACGCCTTTTTTATTTCCCCGGCGCCCGCGTCTTCCTTGACTCCCAGTACCTTGTAATAATCTTTATCGGCCATCTCAAACCTCTTTATTCTTTTTCTTTTTGCCTTTATTCTTTTCACCGCTTGGCTTACACGAAAAGGCGTCTTTATCCTTATCGTAATCCACCTTCACTCCGGTCCCGTCAGCGATCATGCCCTCCAAAAGTTCCAGCGCGATCCTGTCCTCTATTTCCTTTTGGATCAGGCGTTTAAGCGGGCGCGCCCCGAAATCGGCATCAAACCCTTTCTCCGCGATCTTCTTTCTTGCCTCATCAGTGACAACAAGCGTGATGTCCCTCTCGGCTAACCTTTCCCTTATTTTCTCCAGTTCCAGGTCCACTATTTTCAGAATATCATCCTGGGTCAAACTGTTAAATATCACGATCCCGTCCAGCCTGTTCAGGAATTCCGGCCTGAAATGTTCTTTCAGGTCCCCCATGACAAATCCTTCTATTTCCTCTTTCTTCCGGCCCGTTGCCGAAAAATAGGAACTTCCTATGTTAGAGGTCATTATAATAAGGGTATTCTTGAAATTGACCACGTGCCCCTGGTTGTCAGTGAGCCTCCCGTCCTCCAGTATCTGCAGAAGAATATTGAACACGTCGTGATGCGCTTTCTCTATCTCATCCAGAAGGATAACGCAGTACGGCCTCCTGCGGACCTTCTCGGTAAGCTGGCCTCCTTCCTCATAACCGACGTAGCCAGGGGGCGCACCGATAAGCCGGGATACCGAATGCCTTTCCATGTATTCAGACATGTCTATCCTTACCATGGCCTCGGGATCATTGAACAAAAACCAGGCCAGGGTCCTCGCCATGTGCGTTTTGCCGACACCGGTCGGCCCCAGGAAGAGGAACGATCCCATGGGTCTGTGGGGATCGCCCAGGCCGCTGCGGGACCGCCTGACCGCGTTGGAAATGATCTCCACGGCCTGATCCTGCCCCACGATACGCGTCTTCAGCTCATCCTCCATGTGCACCAGTTTTTCCATTTCAGACTCGACCAGTCTGGTGATCGGTATCCCGGTCCACTGGGCGACTATCCTGGCTATATCCTCATCATCCACTTCCTCTTTCAGCATCTTCCTGTCCTTCTGGGTCTCGTCAAGGTCCTCGGTCTCTCTTTTCAGGTCCTCTTGGAGGCGCACCAGCGTCCCGTAACGTATTTCCGACACCCTGGCGAGATTCCCCTCTTTTTCAGCATTCGCCTCTTCTATCTTAGTTTTATCGATCTGTTCCTTTATATCGCGTATTTTCCCGATCCCGCTCTTCTCTTTTTCCCAGTGCGCTTTCATATCCCTGAGTTCCTTGCGCAGATCCGCCAGCTCCTCATCCACAGCGGAAAGCTTTTCTTTGCCGGCGGCCTTGTCCTTTTCCTTTTTAAGCGCCTGCTTTTCGATCTCCAGCTGCATTATCTTTCTTTCAACCCGGTCTATTTCCGTGGGCATGCTGTCTATCTCGATATGCAGCTTGGAAGCAGCCTCGTCTATAAGGTCTATGGCCTTGTCCGGCAGGAACCTGTCGGTTATGTACCTGTCCGACAGAGTCGCCGCGGCTATTATCGCGGAATCCGATATCCTGACACCGTGATGCACCTCATATTTTTCCTTGAGCCCTCTCAATATCGCTATAGTGTTCTCGACAGAAGGCTCCCCTATGAACACCGGCTGAAAACGCCTCTCGAGCGCCTTGTCTTTCTCAATATACTTACGGTATTCGTCAAGCGTGGTCGCGCCGATACACCGCAGTTCACCACGCGCGAGCGCCGGCTTCAGCATGTTGGACGCGTCCACAGCCCCCTCCGCGCCTCCGGCGCCGACAATGGAATGCAATTCATCAATGAACAGGATTATCTCCCCGGACCTGTCATGAACTTCCTTCAGCACGGCCTTTAGCCTGTCTTCGAACTCTCCGCGGTACTTCGCGCCCGCGACCAGGGCCCCGAGGTCAAGAGCGATGATCCTCTTGTCCTTCAGGCTTGAGGGAACATCCCCGGACGATATACGCCTCGCCAGGCCTTCCACAATAGCGGTCTTTCCCGTGCCGGGATCCCCTATAAGGACCGGATTGTTCTTTGTCCTCCGGGAGAGCACATGTATAAGCCTCCTTATCTCTTCGTCACGACCGATAACAGGATCAAGCTTTCCCTCATCGGCGAGTTCGACAAGATCTCTGCCGTATTTTTCAAGAGGCTGATATTTTTCTTCGGGATTCTGGTCAGTCACCCTATGCCCCCCGCGCATATTCTGAAGGGCGCGCAGGATATTATCACGGGAGACGTGCTTCCTGGTAAGCATGTCCTTCAGGCTGCCGGCGCTTATTTCCGCGATCGCGAGCAGCAGGTGCTCAACGCTTAAGTAATCATCCTTGAGCTGCTTTGCCTCTTTTCCCGCGTCAACAAGGACCTTGTTGAGCCCGCCTGAAAAATACGGCTGGGACACATTGCCGCTTACCCTGGGCTTTTTTTCAAGCTCCTCTCTCAGCTCTTCTTTTATCAGGCCCGGATCAGCGCCTATCTTTTTCAGCACATTTACACAGACCCCGGTATCATCACTCAGAAGCATAAGAAGAAGATGTTCCACATCCACTTCCTGATGCCCCATGCTGATCGCTTCTTTTATGGCATTGTTCAATGCTTCCTGTGTTTTTACTGTGAATTTATCACCTGACATCTTTATTTCCCTCCTTGAAATACAAAAACTTAAGATATAGATATATTTACATTTGTCTATATGTTACCTGAAAAAAAACTATTTGTCAAGTTTTCGCATGGGAAATAAAACGGGACAGATGTCCTGCGCCTAAATACTAAGGTAGGGGTTCGATAAATCGAACCCCTACACTCGTCAGGGTCGGATAAATCCGTCTCCTACAAAAATGCAACAATGTAGGGGTCTGATTTATCAAACCCCATATCGCCTCAATCCGCAATGCCTAAATAACGCCTCTCGCCCTGCTTTTTACCAAAGCAGTCCCGCATGAAAATACCGACTAACCTTTTGTTGACCATTAAAAGACTATCCGCCTCGCTCATATCTTTGTCATCGATCGTTGCTTTCAGCTTTCTCTTCCACAGTAGTCTATTGGTCTTCGGGTCTGTTACGGTAAAATACGCCTGTAAGCGGGCATGGTGTTCATTCACCAGAACATCATACAATATAGTACCTGCACCCCCGACCTGGTCAATGGGATCCTCTTCCATCCATATAATCTCGACAAGATCACAACCTATGACAATATCAGCATCTTCCTTTTGTGGCACCACTTCAAAACTCATGCTCCTCCTGGTCTCGAGAGCCTCCTCCAGTGCCTCCTTTAGATGCTTGTCCTCAGCTTTCCCCCCCTCAGTAGAATCCACTATATCTTCCACATAAGCCTTCACTACCTTCTTCTGGCTCAGCAATCCATAAAGATTGCCAAGTTTGACGCACTCGGCTTCATGCGGAAAAACAAATGCGAGAACAACACCAAGGATCAATGTAACGGCTAAAAATTTCCTCATCTTCCCCCCTTTGGTTTTGGATTTGATAGATAAAACCCTACACATTGGGTTCGCTAAATCGAACCCCTACATTCTCTTTCAGTGGCCGGATTCATCCGACCCCATATATTTTATAAATATACACGGAATTCACGTGTCAGTCAATCCACTATGTCTCGATCTCCTGCTGCCTGAGAAGCACTTCCTTGCTTATGCGGTCTATGAGCCTGCGATACTCCAGCTGTCCCACCAGCCTGCGCGTCTTTTCATTCTCCAATACCGGTAAATACTCGATGTTTTTCGTTTTAAACATATTCATTACTTCTCCCAGTTCCTGCTCCTCATACGCGACAGTATCCGTCTCCCGCATGATATCCTCGGCCAGGATAAGCTGGTCCATCTGTTCTTCATAGATCGTGTCGCGTATTTCACCCAGGGACGTTATACCCCTGAACTGTCCTTCCGGCCCCACGATGGGGAAATTATATCCCTCGCTTTGTTTCATGATATCCAGTATCTGATGAAGGTTGTTGTTTATCTTGATTGGGACAATATCCTTATCCATTATACTTCCCACTTTATAGATCCTTATAATATCGTCTTCGGTAACGTTCCTGTACATCTCATCCGCTTTTTTTATGCCGTATTTGATCATGGGAGGGGCTAAAAGCTGGAGCAGGAAAGTAGTCGCGGTTATGATATTGATCACCAGGAGACCGGCATCATGGTATCCCATACGCGTAAAGTTGTTATAAGTCGCTATCGCCAGCCCGACCGCAACACCGGCCTGGTCAAAAAGACAGAAGCCCAGATACTTCGTCACGGTATCCCTGGCCCTTGACAGTTTCCCCCCTATATACGCACCGGCCATTTTACCGGCGCATCTGGCCAGAATATACGACATGGCCAGAGAAAGCACGCTGCCTATTATCAATATCCTCGCGTCCAGCCGCGCCCCGACCAGGACAAAGAAAAGTATATAGATCGGGTAACTGAACTTCTTCAAGCTCTCAAACTTTTCGGGGTTTTCCGGGGACTGCAGGTTCGACACCACGGCACCCAGGGCCATGGACGCAAGGATGAAATCCACTTTCAGAAAGATCGAGACCCCAACGACCAGTATGATTATGCCTATAGTAAAGGGCAACAGATGCTCCGGTTCATAGGTGTACCTGACGATCTTGTTCAGAGCGTAAGCGGCAATAACGCCTATTATGATCGACACCGATATCTCAAATAACGGAGTGCCCAGCATCCCCATAAAAGACACCTGTTCATGCACCATTAACGACCGGGCGAAAGCGCTCGCCAGCCCGAATAAAATAAGGGCGAAACCGTCATCGAGCGCCACGATGGAGAAGGTCGTAGTGGTCACGGGGCCGCGCGTCTTGTACTCCCCCAGAACGCTGTACGTAGCGGCAGGCGCGGTAGCGGACGAAAGCGCGCCGAGTATCAGTCCCAGATAAACCTTTTTCGTAAGTAACGTCGTTACCAGGGCCACGCTCAAAAAGGTCAATGTCGTTTCGCAAAAAAGTATGGTGTAAATGGACTTGGAATATTTCCGGAAGCGGTCGAGCTTAAGCTCAGCCCCTATCATGAACCCTATGACCCCAAGGGCGAGATTGATAATGGGGATAAACGTGTCCAGGATGGGACCGCTCAGTATGCCGTGGAATGATTTTCCGATCAGAACGCCTATTATGATGTACCCCATCACGGCAGGCATCTTCAATTTCTGGAATACCCATCCACCGATCGTCCCTAACAGAATAACAATCCCTATAACTAGCAGTATATTCATGGTTTTGGGTTCATGGTTCAGTTGTAAGTTGTAAGTTAAGGAGTTGTTCCCCCTTACCACTTACCACTTATAACTTAGCCCTTGCCCTTCTTCCTGGAACCGGCTTTTTTTTTCTTGGGTTTTTCCTGGGCAGAAAATTTTTCCGCGTATTCCCGCAGTTTTTCATCAACCAGATAATTGATCGTGCCTTTTGGATATTGACCCTTCTTATCCCTGCTCCCGGCTTTCATATCGGTCAATATCTCAAGTCCTTCGTCCAGCGTTGATATGGCCCAGATATGGAATTTACCCTTTTTAACGGCTTCCACAACCTCCTCTTTCAGCATAATGTGCTTTACATTAAGACTGGGGATCATGACGCCATGCTCGCCGTTAAGCCCTTTTATCTTGCAAACATGGTAAAAGCCCTCTATTTTCTCGTTTATCCCCCCTACAGGCTGTATCATTCCATGCTGGTTGATCGAACCTGTTACGGCTATGAACTGTTTAAGGGGAACCCCTGCGAGCGATGACAATAGGCAGTACGCCTCTGTGCTGGACGCCGAATCGCCGTCAACACCTTCGTATGATTGTTCAAAACAGATGCTCGCGTTCAGGCTCAAAGCATAATCCTGCGCGAAGTTCTCTCCCAAATACCCGTTGAGGATCATTACACCCTTGGAATGTATACTCCCCCCCATCTTTACCTGGCGTTCAATATCTACCACTCCCTTTTTTCCCATATATGTACGCGCGGTAATGCGTGAAGGCTTGCCAAACATGTATTCGCCCATGTCATACACAGCGAGGCCGTTTATCTGCCCGGGCCTCTCGCCTTCTACGTCTATCATGAGCACGTTCTTGTCTATTAATTCGACGATCTTTTCCTCTATAAGGTTCGAACGATACACCTTCTCATGAATGGCCTTCTCCACGTACTGCACCAGGACATGCTGGGAGTGTTCCTTGCCGGCCCAGTAATTGGCCTCCCTGATGATATCGGCGATATACATGAAACGGGCGCTGAGCTTATCCTTGTTCTCCGCGAGACGCGAACCATAATCCACCACTCTTGCCACGGCTTCTCTGTCAAAATGACGCAGCCCTTCGTCTTCGCACCTGACCTTGATAAATGCCGCGTATTTTTTTATTTTTTCGGGGTCCCTGTCCATCTCCACGTCAAAATCAGCCTTGACCTTGAACATCTTTTGGAAATTTTCATCATACTTGTAAAGAAGCTGGTAAAGCCACGGGGGGCCGACCATGATGACCTTGATCTGACAGGGGATGGATCTGGGTTTAAGGGCTGTAGTGCTTATCAGGCGGAACTGCTCGTTTATATCCTCCACCTTTATCTCATGATTGCGTATGACCCTTTTTAACGCGTCCCATGCCATGAACGTGCTCAGGACGTCCATTGCCTGCAAGAGAACATATCCTCCATTCGCCTTGTGCAAAGCCCCGGGAGCGATCATTGTGAAATCCGTTGTCATGGACCCGAAATGCGCGATGTACTCTATTCTGCCTATCAGGTTATAATAGGTCGGGTTCGCTTCTATTACGACCGGCGCGCCCGCGGAATTGCTGTGATCCACAAGCAGATTGACCTTGTATTTTTTAAAAACACTTTCCTTTGTCGTGCCTTTTGCTCCAAAAAGCGACGCCGGCACAGCTTCCTCTTCCTCTTTAAAAACATCGATATGCGCCAGTATGTCTTCCTGCACCATGTTGAGATGCTGGATCACGTCTTCGAAATTTCTGTACTTGCCCCTGAGTTCATCCATTATGTGCCTGACGGAAAAAAGCGCGACCTCTTTCTCGAGCTGCTTGACCCGCGCCTTCGCGTCCTTCTCCATGCCCCTCACTTCGCTTAAGACCTGTTCGATCTTTACGTGAAGTTCGTTCTTCTTTTTTTCGATCTTTTCCTTTTCCTCACCGGACAGTTTCTCGTACTCTTCCGCTTCCATGGGCCTGTCCCCTATGCGCGGAACGAGAATAACGCCGGTCGCGGTCTGTTTCAGCATGAATCCCTCTTCGAAGGCCTTGCTCTCGATCTCCTGGAGGGTGGAATCCCTTTTCTGTTTATATTCACTCAAAAGATCCTGTTTCCTTTTTTCGTAATCTTCACTCTCAAAGGCCTTGGGGATCTCCACCTTAAGCTCGCCTACCATCTCCTCCATATCTTTCTTAAAGACCCTTCCCATGCCCGCCGGAAGAGTTATGGCTTCCGGCTCGTCCTCATGTGTGAAATTATACACATAGATCCAGTCGCCAGGCGTTCGCTGCGTCGCGGCGATTTCGTATACCGCTTTTTTCACCTGGGTGTTCCTGCCAGTTCCAGCGGCGCCGCACACGAATATGTTGAAGCCCTCTGACTTCACGTTTAGCCCGAAATCGATCGAAGTTACGCCTCTTTCCTGATGCAGCGGCTCGTGCTCAAAAATATAATCTTCGGTGGTCTTAAAAGGAAAAATAGAGGGGTCACAGACCTCTCTTAATTCCTCCGGCTTCAATTCTCTTCTGGCCATTTTCCCGCCTCCTCTATTTTATGTCCTCATGAAAAAATCCAGGAAAGGGTTGTCAAAACGCTTCGCCGCCTTCTTATACCTGTAACTTACCGCCACGAGAACGATACCAGACAAAACCAGTAAAACAGCCACTATTAACGACAATAGCGGCGGGTATAATGCTATCAGTATGCCGCTTATGATCAATATAATACCTGCTATCATTTTTTATGCCCCTTTCTAAATGCTGGGGTTTGATCTGCCAAACCCCAGCGTCAGGGTCGGATAAATCCGGCCACTCCATTATTTTTTGGGCTCGGTAAATCGAGCCTCTGCAAAAACATTATCAATAAACATGAAGTTACCCTATTAGAGAAGCCTAGTCAAGATTCGGCACTATTTATGGCCGGGGGTCATGTTTTAAAGATCATATGAAAGATCTCCAGCCATAATGGGATAGTGATGATCGCGGCCAGATGGCTGTAGAATATTATACTGCTGATGAACCTATTGTCAGCGCCAGTATACGCCCCTATAACGACCAGAGAAACAGCGGTCGGCATTATGGCCTGTATAAAAAGAAAAAATCTGTAGTCGTTCCTTATCGGGATTAAAAGTAATAATGCCAGAACCATCAGGGGGAATACCAGAAGCTTTATGATCATAACGGCTATAATGGGGCTCTTGTTCAAAGGGATATGCGCGCGATAACGGCACAGATAAGCCCCGAGTGTCAACATCGCAATGGGGAACGAAGCTTGTCCCAGCTGCCTGGCAGGCGCCATTATCAGGCCCGGCATTGTCCCTTTGCCGAAAACAGCCACCCATAAAAGCGAAAGAACGGTCGCCACGACCGGAGGATTAAAGAGAACTTGCCACCTGAAAGACTTCCTCAGCTCCCCTGCCAAAAATAACGGCACAATGGACCACATCAAAAGATTGAACCCGACTATGAACAAAAACATGTAGATCAAAAGCCTGTCAGCTATTGCCCCGCAGAAAGAAAACAGTATCAGGTTCATAGGCAGATATCCGCAGTTCTGGAATCCGCTCGCGCACATGAATTCTCGCGGTGACCTGAATCCCCTGAAAAACCTCAAGACCAGAGCGCCTATCGCCATACCTGCGATGGAAAACCCAACAGCGCAGACGGGCAGGACCCACCAGTACGCGTATTCCCTGAAACTGAAATATGTGACCGTCTTGGAGATTATCAGACACGGGAACATGACACGGACGAGCAAGAGGCTCAGCTTATCCACAAATCCATCATCGACCATCTTCGCGCCGTAGACAGCGTATCCCAGGGACATCAGGATAAAAAGCTTGATCACCCCCGTCGCTACAGCGTAAAAAGTGAAATGGATCTCCATCTCAGGCCCCTGGCTTACCCAGCAGTTTGAACATCTTGCTTTTGTAAGAATCAACCCCGGGCTGGTTGAACGGATTTACGCCGGAGATATAACCGGAAACCGCTACCGCTTTTTCAAAAAAATAAAACAGCTGACCAAGGCAAAACGCCGATTTTTCCGGAAGAAAAACAGTAGAATTCGGCACGCCTCCTTCAAAATGTGCCTCGGCAGTAGCCTGATATGCCTGTTTATTCACAAAAGAGACCTGTCTGCCTGAAATGTAATTCAGGTTGTCCATGTCCTCCTCCCTCCCGGGAATCGGACAATTTGTGCTTTCCACGTACTCGACAAGAAACGTCTCAAAGATATTCCTGTTGCCGTCCTGCAGACACTGACCCATGGAATGAAGGTCCGTGGTGAAATCACACGAAGCCGGGAATATCCCTTTTTTATCTTTGCCCTCGCTTTCTCCGAAAAGCTGTTTCCACCATTCGGCGACGTAATGGAACTTGCAGTCAAAATTCGAAAGGACCTCGATCACCTTCCCCTTCCGGTAAAGAATATTACGAAAAGCGGCATACTTGTAACTGATATTTCCCTCCAGATCACAGCTCCTGCTTTGCTCCATGGCCAGTCGGGCGCCGTCGATAAGCTCCCGGATGCTTATATCAGCGCAGGCAATGGGTAAAAGCCCTACCGGGGTCAAAACGGAAAAGCGTCCTCCAATGTCCCGCGGTATCACAAAGGTCTTATAGCCATCGGAATCGGCCATCAGCTTGAGGGCGCCTTTTTCTTTATCCGTGGTGCAGACGATCCTCTGCTTTAGCTCATCTGCGCCGTACTTTTCCCTCAGACAGTCCTCAATGATCCTGAACGCTATGGCAGGTTCGGTGGTTACACCGGACTTGGAAACGACATTAACGCTTACATCCAAGTCCTTTTTCTTTATCATGCTAAGGAGTTCTTCCAGGTAATCCGCACTGAGATTGTGGCCGGCAAAAATGATCTTTTTCCCGCCGAATTGAGGGGTCAGCATCTCGACCGCGGCCCTGGTGCCCAGATAAGACCCTCCTATCCCTATCACGATAATAATGTCTGAATTGCTTTTCATCCTGTCAGCTTGCTCTTCGATCTCTTTCAACATGTCTCCGCCGGTGTTTTCCGGAAGATCAAGCCATCCAAGAAAATCCTTACCCGGGCCGTCTTTCTTTTCCAGAAATGAATGAGCGTGTTCCACCTCCGGGAAGATCGACTCCAGGTCCCTTTCAGTCACAAACCCTTCCAAATACGCGGTATCCAGCCTTATGTTCTCCATTTAGCTCCCGCTCCTTTTCCGTCTGAATAAATTATAAAAACCGGACAGTTTTGCCCGGAAATGAAACGGCTTATTCATGTCGGAATTGGTCGCCTTTATCCTGTTAAGCTCGTACACATCCCTGTTGGATCTGTCAAAACCCCGGTTGGTCGTGCAGGCGCCCCTATATCCCGCCCGCTTCACGGCATCTTTGACCTTTTCGTCAAATCCGCCCAGTGGGTAGCAAAAATATTCTGCACTCCCGCCGGTATGCTCTTCTATATCCCTCTTGCATCCCGCGACCTCCTCCAATAAGACCGCTCCATCCGTGATCGACGGCAGATAGAAATTGCTGCGCGTATGGCCCCCGAACTCGATCCCGTTCTTGCGCATCAATAGCACCTGATCCCATTTCAAGTAACCTTTCTGCTCATCCAGGTAATCCGTAATGAGAAATATTATCGCGGGCATCTTATGCCTGGCCAGCACCGGGAAAGCGGAAATGAAGTTATCCTCAAAACCGTCATCAAACGTTATAACAACTGTCCCCGGTAGATATGTTCTGCCTTTTTTTATCTCCCGGACCAGCGCGTCCAGGGATATAACGGAATATCCCCTTTTGTGAAGAAACTCCATCTGTCTCGCGAAATTCGCGGGCCCCACGCAGAGAGAGCTGTTCTTTTTGTCGGATATGGAATGGTACATCAAGATCGGAGTGACCCGCCTGGGACACATGTAGAAAAGATAAAAAAGAAGCGCAGCGACCGCCCCTGCCGCGATAAGGGATACGGCCCACTTCCTCAGCCTTGTCCCGGGACCATCTCTGAATGCACCATGTTTCATTTAAGAAATAGCTATGGCGTCCACGGGACATTGATCCGCGGCGTTTTTCGCATCCTCGCTTTTGTCTTCCGGCACTTCTTCCACCTTTGTCACGGCCTTGTCATCCTTCATCTCAAATATCTCCGGAGCTACTTGCGTGCATACCCCGCAACCAATACACGTATCCTGATCAACTACGGCTTTCATTCTATTGCACCTCTCTTTCTTTTTCGGTATTCTATCAGAATAAAAAAACCTGTTCAAGAAAAATCCATCAGGCATCCCATACGGACCAGCTTCCTCCGCCCATACATATAAGCATGACACAGACGCCGAGTATCAGAAGGCTGTACTCATAACCCCCGTTCTGGATGAAAAAACCATATGCCAGGTTTATCTTCCATATGTTGACCAGCTGGACAATAGCTATTGAAAAAGCGGCGTACCTCGCCAGGACCCCCAGCACCAAAAACATTCCGCCGATGAATTCAATGCCGGACCAGACAAGAGCGACTATATAAGGATATTGAAAGCCCAAACCTTCCATCATCTTGGTCGTCCCTTCAATGCCTATGCCGTCAAACATGCCGAATAATTTCTGCCCGCCGTGAATAATGAAGATCGTACCAAGAATAACCCTCAGCACGAACATGGAAAGATCTCTTGAGGTCTCTCTGGCCATTATTTTCCCCTTTCATATCCGAAATATATATTTTTACTATTTTAACTTAATGGCATATAAAAGCAAGGATATTTTGGTGGAGTTTCCCCGATTTTTCAAGGAGAACTTTTAAGCTATTGTTCTTACCGGGGACGGAAGCTTTGCTCCAGCGGCAAAGCTTCCTCAGGAAAAATGGGGAAACTCTTCGATTTTGAAGTAAATATGAAAGAATTTTCCCGCTTATGGTGTCTAAGATATGTAGGGGTTTGATAGATCAAACCCCTACAAAACCGTATCTCTATGAAGATCTCTAATCTGTTAGAATCCTGCGTTAACCTGCTTATGCCCGCTGAATGCCCGATATGCGGGATCCGGAGAACGGTCTATCCATTTCCCTTATGCGGGGCATGCAGGAAAATATTGTTATCCGGGCCTGTCCTGCCCCTGACATCTTCCAGGCTCATACCTGAAATACGGTCATGCCGCTCCTATAACGGCCTGATCGAAATATGCATAAAACAGTTCAAGTATCATAACCGGAAGGGAATGGTGCGCGTTTTCCGCGATCTGGCACAGGATTATCTTTTCCAAAAACCCATAGAACCGCGAACCGTGGATATAATGATACCTGTTCCTCTATGCGCCGCGCGTTACCGCAAACGCAGGTATAATCAATCCGGACTTATCGCCTGGATGTTATCCGGGTTTCTGTCTGTCCCGGTTCGCGCTCATAATCTTATAAAAACAAAGAACACTCCCGCTCAAATAGGGCTTTCAAGAAACGAAAGAATAAATAACATACAAGACTCGTTTTCCACGGTAAAGCCGTCGCTTCTGGCGGGTAAATCCATTCTGCTGGTGGATGATGTCATGACGACCGGAACAACGCTTGACGCCTGCGCGGAAGAGCTTCTACGGGCCGGGGCAAGGAAGGTGACCGGGTTTACATTGGCAAGAACATTATAACAAGAGGAAAAATGCAGGGGTTTGATTTATCAAACCCTGTATCATTTTGGGCTCGATAAATCGAGCCACTACAAATACGCCTCAGCTTCGCTTATTAATGAGATACACGCCCCAAGCGGCGAATACGACATTGCTGAGCCATGCGGCCAGGACGGGAGGCAGGACGCCCCCTTTACCGAGAGCAAGGCTGAAAGCCATCACCGGCAGATACAGCATCGGCAGTGTAATCCCCTTGGCCATGCCTATAAGGGCATTTGCCCTGCCGGTGGCGATACTGAAAGGGATACCAACCAGCACGACAACCATGCCCATGAACGGAAAAGCCAGCTTATAATTAAGATCAACCAGGAACCGCCTTACTGCCGCGGGAGAACTGAACCGCAGGATCTTTATATATCTCTCAAGCTGCCTGTAACTCATCAACCTGGGATCCCACTGGGTGTTTAAAAAATCATCCGGCCCCTCTCTGATGGGCATCTTCCTCTTCTTGTAAACTTCGGGACCGCAAGTGAACTCGCCATCCGGCCCCCGCTTGAACACCATCACGTCAGTCCCGAGCCAGAAACCGTCATCACGCCATTTGACGACGCTCGCGCTTATCTTTTTTATTATCACACGGTCCTTGTTCTGCTTGTGTATTATGACGTTCCCCAGCTCCTTTCTGCCAGGGTCATACTCCTTGGCAAAGATTATCTGGTCGCCTTTCCCGTATACAGCAATGTTCTTGATAGTATTTTTCTCTTTTTTGCCGCCGGACTCGAGCTTTTCCTGCCTTATACGTGTCGCCTTCTCCATGGCCGCAGGCACCAGCTTTTCATTCACTATAAAAGTCGTCAGACATAAAATACACGTGACCAGAAAGACCGGTTTGACGATCTTCCATATGCTTATCCCGCTGGTGATTATGGCCGTTATCTCGTGGTTCTTGCTCAGGTTGTTAAACACAAAGACCGCGCTGATGAGACACGCGAACGGTACCATGTTGACAAAGGCAAAAGGCGCGAAATAAAAATAGAACAAAAGGATGCTGGCAAGCGGTATATTGTTCTTGAATATATCATCCAGGAATCCGAGTATATCACCTATAACGCCCAGGACCATGAGCAGCACTATGCAGAAGACAAACGTGGTGACATAACTTTTGCATATGTATTTCTCGAGTAGTTTCATTATCTTACCGTGAGCCTGCGAAACATCATTATCGCGATCAGAAAAAGCAGGATATTGGCCGACCACACGCCTGCCCAGGGGGGGACGATCGCCCTGATCGCAAAGGCTATCCCGGCAAGCATAATGCCCCAGTAAAGGAGAAAAAGAAGCATGGCAAGTCCGAACCCGATAAACTTTTCCCGGCGGTGCGTGCTTATTGCCAGGGGTATTCCGATAAGCACAAAAACCAGGTTTGAGAACGCCAGGGCTATCTTTTTATGGATCTCTATGCGAAACGGGATATCGCTCTCCCCGCGGTCCTTCATGTCCCTGATATCGGCAAGGAGCTCTTTTATGCTCTTCTCCCTTGTTTTTTTATCTATGCTGTCGATATCCACGGTCTTCTCCATATTCAGGGTCATGTGATACTCCTGAAACGAGAGCTTGTAAAACTCGTCCGGTTTTTCAGGCATTATCTCATCCGCCGTGCCGTTCTCCAGCCTGAGCTTTACGCTGCCTTCTTCCGGCAGCGGGACGATCTCCCCACTTTCCGCGATGATCGTCCGTGTCGGCCCGTCTTCCATTGGCTGGTATATACGTATGTCCCTCAGGAAATTGCCTCTGATACCGTGAATAAAAACCACATAGTCCTTAAAGCCTTTTATGAACACCCCGGGTTCCAGCAACGCCGCCGGATGTTTTATACCGACCTGCTTTATCAGTTTCCTGGCCGCGAATTCGGACTGGGGCAGGATGCTGTCGTTCAAAGGGACGCTGGCGAGGCTTATGATAAAACCGCAGATGACAAATGGGAACATCATACTGTAAAGGCTGATACCGCTTGTCCTCAACGCGGTCAGCTCATTATCGCCTGAAAGCCGTCCGAACCCCAGAAGCACTGCCGCAAGAACTGAAATGGGGATCGTGAAAATCAGCACATAAGGAAGAAATAGCAGGAAGATCTTTATGACCTGGACTATCTCCACGCCTTTGTTAACGACCATGTCCGCGGTCTGGATGATATTACCGGCCGCGAGGATAAAAGTGGACACGAAAAGGGACGCCAGAAAAGGACCACCCAGTTCTTTCAAGAGATAGCGGTTGATAATTTTCATCGCGCGAGATTATGTTCCGATTTCCCAGCTCGAAAGGTATCTCTTCTGCTCCGGTGTCAGACTGTCTATACTGACACCCATGGACCTTAATTTGAGTTTCGCTATCAACGAATCGATCTCCTTTGGAACCGCGTAGACCTTTTTATGAAGTTTTTCGCGATTTCTCACCATATATTCGCAGGAAAGGGACTGGTTGGCAAAGCTCATATCCATTACCATCGCCGGATGTCCTTCCGCGGCCGCAAGATTTATAAGCCTGCCTTCCCCCAAAAGGATTATTCTTTTCCCGTTCTTAAGGGTGTATTCTTCCACAAAAGGCCTTATTCCCCTGACCGATCTTGACATTTTTTTCAGGGACGATATATTGATCTCCACGTTGAAGTGGCCTGAATTAGCCACGATCGCCTTGTCCTTCATGACCAAAAAATGTTCGGAACTGATAACATTGATATCACCGGTAAGGGTAACAAAAACATCGCCTACTCTGGCGGCTCTTTTCATTGGCATGACTTCAAAACCGTCCATCACCGCCTCCAGGGCCTTCAAGGCATCCACTTCAGTAACAATTACCTTGGCGCCCAGTCCCTGGGCCCGCATCGCGACACCACGGCCGCACCATCCATATCCAGCGACCACAACCTTGCTGCCGGCAAAAAGATGGTTCGTAGCCCTTATTATACCGTCCACCGTGGACTGTCCGGTCCCGTACCTGTTATCAAAAAGGTGTTTGGTCTCGGCGTCATTAACGGCTATTACTGGAAACTTTAAAAGCCCTTTTCTCTCCAGACTTTTAAGACGTATGACCCCGGTAGTGGTCTCTTCCGTCCCGCCGTAAATACCGCTGACGAGGTCCACGCGTTTTGAATGGATCTCTGAGATCAGATCCGCGCCGTCATCCATTGTCACATGCGGTTTCAGGTCCAGGACCCTGTTAACATGCCTGTAATACGTGGCATTATCCTCGCCTTTAATGGCAAAGACCGGGATACCGTGGTCCTTGACCAGAGAAGCCGCCACATCATCCTGGGTGCTTAAAGGGTTAGACGCGCACAATCTGACCTGCGCCCCTCCGGCTTTAAGGGCTATCATAAGATTAGCGGTCTCAGTGGTCACGTGCAGACAGGCGCCCACCCTTACGTTTTTAAGCGGCTTTTCCTTCCTGAACCTCTCCGTAATGGATCTTGTCACGTGCATGCTGCTACCCGCCCACTCTATTCTGAGCTTTCCATGTTTCGCGAGCTTTATATCCTTTACATCATGCTTTTTCATAATAATCCTTACCCCTTTTTATTTTGCTTTCTTCTTCAGAACATCGGCCTTGTCTATCTCTTCCCATGTGAATCCTTCCTCTGTCCTGCCGAAATGGCCGTAAGCAGCCGTGGCCTTGTAAATTGGCCGTCTCAATTTAAGCTGCTCCATTATCCCTCCGGGCGTAAGATCGAAAGTCTCCCTCACGATGTTCACGATATTCATATCGGACACATGTCCGGTCCCGAAAGTGTTCACCATCACGCTTACC
Organism: uncultured Planctomycetia bacterium; assembly: GCA_964431495.1. Taxonomy (GTDB): domain Bacteria; phylum Omnitrophota; class Gorgyraeia; order Tantalellales; family Tantalellaceae; genus CAYSJU01. Next base: position 88,727 of record CAYSJU010000003.1, on the reverse strand, counting down.
GGTTCCGCCACGCCTATGGCATACGCGAGCTGTATTTCGCATTTATGCGCCATTCCTGCAGCGACTATGTTCTTTGCGATATACCGCGCCATGTATGAAGCTGAACGGTCCACTTTTGTGGGATCTTTCCCGCTGAAACACCCGCCGCCGTGGCTTCCCACTCCGCCGTAGGTATCCACGATTATTTTGCGTCCGGTCACCCCAGTATCGCCCTGAGGCCCTCCGACCTCGAACCTCCCGGTGGGATTCACGAATATCTTGGTCTTCTTATCCATGAGCTTTTTGGGTATTACTTCCCCTATCACAAGCTTCTTCATATCCCTGTGTATGTCTTTCATCTTTACCTTTTTATTATGATGCGCGCTGATAATGACCGCTTCCACCCTCGTGGGCTTGCCATCGTCATATTCCACGGTCACCTGGCTCTTGCCATCTGGCCGCAGATAATCAACAAGTTTTTCCCTGCGCACCTTTGCCAGGCGCATTGTAAGGCCGTGCGCCAGAGTAATTGGCATGGGCATCAGCTCTTTTGTCTCGTCACTGGCATATCCGAACATCATGCCCTGGTCACCCGCACCCCCCACGTCAACTCCCAGGGCGATGTCCGGGGACTGTCCCTGAATGGATGTGACAACGCCGCACGTCAGGTAATCGAATCCATACTCCGCGTTAGTATATCCTATCTCCTTAATAGTCCTCCTTACGATCTTGGGGATATCAACATAGCAGGAAGTGCTTATCTCCCCCGCGACCACTGCAAGTCCGGTCGTAACCATGCTCTCGCAGGCGACCCTTCCCGATGGGTCTTCCTTGTAAATCTCGTCCAGTATCGCGTCTGATATCTGGTCGCAGACCTTATCAGGGTGCCCTTCTGTTACGCTTTCTGATGTAAACAGGTGTTTGTCTTTCTTCATCGAAACAACTTCTCCTTTCCTTGCGACTTATATTGTTTATGTATAATTATATTCCGTTTTGCCTGTATTCGGAATCCGCCCTCTCAAGCGATCTTTTGTCCCCTATATCATACCATCCCTCGGTGAACACATACCCGAAGACTTCATCATTTACGGACATCCATTTAACAAAATTACCCGGAGCGTCCTTGGGGAGGTCCGTCTTCATGTATTCCGAAAAAGCCGGCGCCTTGGCGGCCGGAAGATAGTAGATCCCTGTCGCGGCCAGTGTGGATTTAGGTTCTTCGGGCTTTTCCTGAAAATCAACGACCATGTTATCCTTATCAAGAGAGACAATTCCGTACTTCCTGGCAAGTTCCATGTCCTTGACATCAAACAGGGCCACAGAAAGATGTCCTTTATCTCCGGCAAATGAAATGAATTCCATTATGTTGAATTCAAAGAGGTTGTCTCCGGCCATTATCAGGATATCGTCCTGCGGGTGCTTTGTTTCCAAGACAAGATCTATATCCCCGATAGCGCCCAGCCTGTCTTCATTTGTCAAAGTCCCGTCATTGATAGTGTCGACCGGGAACCTGTACTCGTGCTCCAGGCTCCATTTGTGGATAATTTCATGGAATTTATTATTTGTCACTACAAATATCCCGTCACACGACTCCACTTTCTCCAGCTTATTTAGCAGTCTCTCAAGTATGCTTTTGCCCCCCACTTCCAACAACGGTTTCGGACGGTCAAACGTAAGGGGGTATAATCTCGTGCCATAACCTGCGGCCAGTATCAATCCTTTCATCTTGGCTCCTTTTTTAGTTTCCCGCCAGTTCAGTGATAATATCCGGCACCAATTCCTTCAATTTAGCCTTCGCAAAAAGCTGGACTTCCTTTCCGGTATGCATGGACAGCACCTTTTCAGCGATCTCCTTGACGTCTGAATACTTAACGGAACGTACTATTTTTTTCACTTCCGGAACGGCGATGGGTGAAGTGCTGAACTCGTCCAATCCAAGCCCGAGCAGGATCATGACCAGGGAAAGATCTCCTGCCATCTCACCGCATAACCCGACGGGTATGTTTTCCTTGTGTCCGTTATCGATCACCATCTTTATGAGGTTCAGCACCGCGGGGTGCGTCGGTTCATAAAGATAGGCTATTTTTTCATTCACCCTGTCCACGGCAAGAGTGTATTGAATAAGGTCATTGGTCCCAATGGAAAAAAAAGCGGCTTCCTTCGCAAGAACGTCACTGGTCATCGCCGCGGATGGGACTTCGATCATCGCGCCTACCTGAATATTCTCGTTGAACGCGATCCCTTTTTTCTTCAGCTCGCGCTTCACCTCTTCAAGGACTGCGTTAGCCTGCCGGAATTCCTCTACTCCGGAGATCATCGGGTACATCAGCTTCAGTTTTCCGAAAACAGAAGCTCGCAATATGGCCCTTAACTGGGACTTGAAAATATCCGGCCGGGCCAGGCAGAACCGTATCGCGCGCCATCCAAGGAAAGGGTTCATTTCCCTTGGCACATCAAGCTGCGAAAGGAACTTGTCGCCGCCGAGGTCCAGCGTCCGGACGATAACGTAATGCGGTTTTATCCTCATCGCTACCGATTTATAAGCGTTGAACTGCTCCTCCTCGCTCGGCAGATCGCGCCTGTTCATGTAAAAATATTCCGTTCTGTAAAGCCCTATCCCTTCGGCCCCATGAGATACCAGGCTGGCCACATCCTCGGGCAGCTCTATGTTGCCGGCCAGTATCACCTTTTTTCCGTCAAGGGTCTCGCTTGACAGCGACCTGAGATCAACAAGCTCTCTCTCAAGATGCTCGTATCTTCTCTTTTCCTTTTCATATTTTTCAATGAACCTTCTGGTGGGATTTACGATCACGGCTCCGTGTATGCCGTCCAGTATCACCATGTCCCCATTCTGCACGATATCCGTAACGTTCTCAAGTCCCACCACAGCTGGGATCTCCAGGGATTTCGCCATGATGGCCGTATGGGAGGTCCTTCCACCTATATCGGTCGCGAAACCGACAACCCTTCCCTTGTGCATCATAGCGGTATCAGAAGGCGAAAGGTCGTAAGCAATAACGATGCACTTCTCGGTGATCTCCTGCATCCCGATATCCTTGGTCCCCATCAGGTTCTTCAGTATTCTTTTACCGACATCCGTTATATCGCTTATCCTGTCCCTGAGATATTCGTCTTTCGCCTCGGAAAGCACATTTATGTATTTGTCGAGGACCTCGGCAAAGATGGATTCGATATTCCTTTTCCTTTTTTTCAGCCTGCTGATCACCTCTTCGACCAGCACGGTGTCTTCCAGGACAAGGAGGTGCGCGCTGAATATCCTTCCGTGTTCGACCCCCATATCACGAGAGATCTTTTCCTCTATCGCAACGATCTCCTTCTTTGTTTCAGCCAGGGCCTTTTTAAACCTGTCTATTTCAGCCGGTATCTCTCTCGCCGCGATGCTCCTTCTCGGAGGCAGCAGTTCTTCCGCCCCGAAGACATGCGCTTTTCCCATCACTATCCCGGGAGCGGCTGGAATGCCTTTAAGCTGCAACTGCTTCTTTGATGATTGACTTTTCCGTTCTTTCATCTCATTCTTATCCGGTGGAATCCGGCTCGATGTCCCTGAGCAGTAGCTCCGACAGTTCTTCTACCGCTTGTTCCGCGTCATCGCCGTTCGCGATTATGGTCACCTTTGTCCCATGTTCCGCGGCAAGTATCAGAATGCCCATTATCGATTTCCCGTTGACTTCCTGGTCTTCCTTTCTTATGGTTATATCGCTGTCGTATTTATTCGCAACCTGCACGAATAACGCCGCGGGCCTGGCGTGTAATCCCGTCTTTCCATTGATCACGATTTCTCTTTCAGCTTTCATTGCCTTGCCCCGTTCCACCTTCCTGCGAATCATGACTCGCTGCTCTTTGAAGCATTGAAAATGTTCATTATTGTGTTAGTGAGTTTAACCGAATCATGCCGCACGAATTCTTTCGTGCTGGCTATGTGGGCCTTGATCAGTTTTATCTTTTCCCGCCGGAACCACTCCTCATCCTTCTCGTCGATATTGACGGGATATTGCTCCTGTTGTTTATACTTTTCATATAAATGTTTTGGGATGCCAGTGGCGTTCGCTATGCAATAGTCGATTATGCCCGGGGCCGTGTGCTTGAGGATGGCTCTCACATGGTCACTGGCAAAATAACGCTCTGTTTCGCCCGCTTCGGTCATCACATTACATATATAGACCTTGATCGCCCTGGATCTTAAGACCGCGTCCTTTATCCCTTTTATCAGAAGGTTCGGCATCACGCTGGTATAAAGGCTTCCCGGGCCAAGAATGATCATCGCGGCTTCCTGTATCGCTTTTACCGACTCCGGACTCGCTTTGCATTCTCCCGGCGTCAGGATCATCCGGCTTATCGGGCTCCCTCTTTCTGCTCGTATGCGGCTCTCGCCGGCCGTCTCTCTTCCGTCCTCTCTTTTCGCAAGGAGTCTCACTTTCTGCAAGGTCGCGGGGAAAACATCACCCCTTATGGCCAGAACCTTGCTTGATTCACGGATAGCCTTGGCGAAATCTCCAGTTACTTTGGAGAGAGCCGTTATAAAAAGATTGCCGAAATTATGGCCCTCCAGTTCCTTGCCCCCTTTAAAACGGAACTGGAAAAGCGCTCCCAGGAGGTCCTCCGAAGCGGACAACGCGACCAGGCAGTTCCTTATATCGCCGGGCGGCAGAACATCGAACTCCTCGCGCAGGCGGCCGGAAGAGCCGCCGTCGTCCGCCACGGTCACTATCGCCGTTATGTTGCTGGTCCTCTGTTTCAGCCCCATCAAAAGCGTTGAAAGACCCGTGCCGCCTCCAATCACAACGATCTTCGGGCCTTTTTCAAGTATACGCTTTTCGTATATCCTTTCAACAAGGCCGTTGTCCATTTCTCTCGGCACTAAAACCGTCACAAAGGATTTTAATATCCTTTTCATGGCGAATATCATGAACATGATCCCCATCACGATGATAAGGCCGGCTATGGCTTTATTCTCCGGGCTGCGTTCCGATATGACTATCACAAAGCCCATGGATATCAGAACGATACCGAAAACGGTAAGGGATATCCACCGTTTTATCAACATCCCTGGATACAGCCACTTTAACCTGCCCATCTTGAGTCTGCCAGCATCCCTTCTCTTTAAGCGCTTTTTTGCCCTTCTTTCTCAAGGACATTCATAACGTCCGTATCGGTCTTGGCCGAACGCAATCTTTCCCTGACGAATTTATCGTCCAAAAGACGTGATATCTTGGCCAACGCCTTTAAGTGTGGGCCGGGAGTCTGGCCAGGGGCGATCAAAAGAAAAAACAGGTATGTGGGTTCTCCGTCAAGGGACCTGAAGTCAATGCCTTTTTTTGAAACGCCGAAAGCAGCGACCATTTTCTTGACCGATGAAGATTTGGCATGCGGGATACCCACTCCTTTGCCTATGCCGGTGGACCCAAGCTCTTCTCTCTCTTTGAGCTTTTTCAGGATTTGACTTTTTTCGGATTTTTTTATACCCCCGGATACGATCAAGAGGTCCACTAATTCGGCAAGGACATCGTCCTTATTGCCGGATTCCAGCTTTACGGATATAGCGTCCTGGCGCAACAGATTTGTCAACTTCATGTCCATGGGCTTCACTCCCTGTTTCTTTGGATGGTTTATTTAATATTAATCAAGGTCTTTTACGCTGTACCGTAATCTCACACCCATGTGGATAAAACGTGGAGCGGGTGATCGGACTCGAACCGACGACAATCACGTTGGCAACGTGATGCTCTACCAACTGAGCTACACCCGCCCGGATATCCGCATTAGTGGTACCCGCACAAGGACTCGAACCTTGAACCAACGGATTAAGAGTCCGCTGCTCTACCAATTGAGCTATGCGGGCACCGGTGAAGCGTATTATATCATAGGGGACAATAAGTGAGAAGTGAAAAATGATAGTATAGTAAGACAGTATATCATGGGACCTGATGTCCTGGTATCCTGATACCCACCACCTGATACCCTGGTACCCTGATATCCTTAATTAATAGTCGTCCCAGAGATGTTTATCCACGTACTGGGTAAGGATCTCCTGCATTTTTTCCGGTGGCGGCACCTCAAAATAGCTGCATATGACCGCATGCGCTACCTCATGCGCCAGAACACCGTCGGTGACTTTATCGGCGTAGACAATTATTGTATTTTTACTCTGATTGTAGGATGCGATCAAGCCTTTTTTATGTTTGGGATACAGTTCGATCTTGATATAAAATTTGTCCGGATACATATCAAGGATAGACTGGACCCGGTCTACCAGCCTGTCCACCCTTGATCTCGCCAGGCTTATATCTTCGTCAAAATTGAACCTTTTTCCGCCAATGCGCCAGAAAAAATCGTTCAGGGACTTTTCGTCAGTGTAATGTATATCGCAATAACTCGTTTTGAATGCTTTTGAAGGTCCGGCATGAACTTCCGCGGACAAAAGGAGAGAAATTACCAAAAAAAAAGAAGATGCAAGATAACGACTTATAAAATGTGTTCTTGTCATCCTATTCCGAGGTTTTAAAATGGTCAAGAGAAGATTTCACATTCCCGAGAAGTTCCTTTACCTTGCTGACGTTCCCGGGGTCATGATCTTTCCCCAGTATATCTATGCCTTTTTCAACATCCGCCTTGATCCGCGATATGCGGTCATCCATTTCCGCGAGAAAGGTATTCATGCTGTTCCTTATACCGAACAGCTGGTCCGTGTTCCGCAGCTGCACCCTCTGGGCGATATTGCCGCTCTGGGCCTCTTCTATGGTCTTCTCGATCTTATAAAGAGGCCCGCCTATCCTGTGGGTCAGGAACATAAAGACAAAGACCCCCGCGATCCCTATGCCTACAGCCACTATGAACATTATGAATATATAGCTCAGGAAATAGGCCCCGGTCTTCTGGATGGTCAATTCCGCGCCATGGTAGGCGGTAACCAGGGTCCCCCTGGCGATAAACATGAAAAGCGCGGCTATCAGGACCGCTTCCAGAAGAAGCAACGCCACAAACTTGATGAAAAAATCCGACTGAAACTTCTTTTTTATAAAATAGTTCCTGCGTCTATCCATGGCTGTAGCTCAACCCCCTTAGTATATCTTTGTTGACCTTTATGTCCGCTTTCCCCCTGGCCCCGCTGAGCCAGTTTTTGAACTCCGCCTGTTTTTTCGCGTTGCTGATCTTCTGTCTTATTTCTGTTTTTATCTCATCAAAGGGCGCCACAGGAACTTCGACATCTTCGGTGGTATAAAAAAGATAATACATGCCATTATACTCGAACACCCGCATCTTCCCCTTCGGCACATCAAAGCCCCTCATGACGAGTCCGGAGGAAGTATCATCATAACTGATCGGACCGATCGTGCCTTCCCATTTAATGGAATCGGGGTTCATCCCGGCTGATCTCTCTATCATGCCCTTATCCTTGCTTTTTAAGACCATGAACGTCTTCTGATGGGACAACTTATCGTAATAGTCCTTTATCTCTTTGTCATTTACGGATACGGAACCGCTTATCTCCCTGTCTTTATGCGCCATCAGGTCCCTGATAAGGGTCTGCTCCCAGAACGTCTTGATCGTGTTGGCGAACCGGTCCGTCTGATCGAGCTTTCCGTCAATGGCTTCCTGGATAAGCAGCTTCTTATCTATCAGCACATCGACCTGGTCCTGGAGCGTCTCTGGCGTTACCTTGAACATGGGATCTCTTTTAAGGTTCAACGCGATCGAGCGGTTGACGTCCTTGACATGGATGGGGTCTCCGTTCACTGTCGCGACTACCGTGTCCTCCTGCTTTGGCTTTTTCGCGCAGCCGTTCAAGATAAACACGCCAAGGAAAAGAAATGACAGCATTGTAAAAATTATTCTTCTATTCATATTGAACTTCCTTTGCTTTTAATCCGGCGATGAAGCCTCTTTTGATCAACTAGCGCCTCCGTCCACAAGTTCATCAACAACATCGACAACGGTATCTGCCAGGTCCTCGTTCACCCAGACACCGGCTCCCGCGCCGTTGAAATTCCCGTCCGCGTATGTCCCTGCCGCGGTGCCGGCAAGAAGATTTCCGTCCAGTTCCCCGGTTACTCCGGCGGACCACTGGTTATCCTCCCATTCAACGCCGTGAAAATCAACTGAACCGCTTTCTTCCGTAAAATCTATAAACCAGTCCTGGCCATGCTCCGCCAGCGGATCATAGGTCCCGTTTACCATGGCAGCCCAGACCCCTGATAATAATGAAGGATCATTGGCATAAAGGTTGATATCCAGCTGCGCTCCGGTAATAAAATCTGAAAAATCAGCGGCCTGAAGCTGCTGTATCTCCGATATCTGCACAAAATCGAACATCTGCTCCACCTGGTTAGCCAGGTCAACAAGGTCAATAAGTTCCGCAACCTCGACCCATTCCCCTGCCCCGGCCGCCTGCCAGGTACCGCAATCGAATTCCTCGCCAATATCCACGAACTCATCATTATCGCCTACGACCTCTCCGGTTACCTGGACCAGGTTAAAACCGGCTGGGCTGCCCCAGGGTGCCTCAGACGATATCACAAAACCTGTGACGTTACCGGCAATACGACCGTTCGGGATCCATTCCGTGCCCTGGACCTGGCCGGTCATATAAGCCTGTATCATCTCAATCTCCTCGAGATCAAAATCCCAGGCCCTGATGTAATCGATCAGATCGAACAGGCTACCCTCTACTATAACTCCAGTGAATGGTAATTCCCATGAAGGAAGCGGCGTGCCGCCGGCGAACGCTCCGACAAAGGCAGATGCCCATACACCCCAGTTATTATTGTTGATGTTAAAGGAAATCCCCTGGCCTATCATGCCTCCAAATAAGACATAGAAAGGGTCTTCTAAAGGATTAAACTCGTAAAACCCAGTATCCAAGAAGTCAATATCCGTATCAAGCCCCAGGCATAGAATAGTATCCCGGTTCACCGGCCCTTCCCAGTCACCACTTTGACAAATATCAACAAATTCCCCGGGAGCTATACCTGTTCCGGGCAAACGCATGTCTGTGTTAAGCTGGCCCTCGACCCAGAACATACCATCCCCCTCTTCTCCGGCTCCGGGAAACACATGACCCTGATAAGAACCGCCTATGGGGCCGGCGTTCCCGGACTCGTCAACACAGAGACCCCTCATCAGGAAATCAGCGCTGCCATCGGCCCGAGAAGAACCCACAAGAAACCCGTAATAGGAACCACCATCGTATGTTGTATAGGAATCGTCAGTTCCGTTATACGGATAAACAGGTGCCATCCAGATGTTATTCGGTCTCGGAATCCCGTCCTCGTCACAACCCCCGTATTCTCCTATTATTGTAGAGTCAGCGCTGCCGGACCAGAGGGATCCGATTCCTCCCATCTTCGCGTCAAACTTACCCGGGTTGAAAACCGATAATAATAAGTCTTGCCAGTCAGACCAGTCGTATCCATGCCAGTCATAAAACGCATCACATATTTCCACCGGATTGATGTGAAAAGAGAAAAACCCTCCTTCGAACTCGCTGAAATATGAAAGATAATCTCCCTGCCACTCTCCAAGGCTTACTGCCTGCCAGAGATCGTCTTCATTCAGCACGCCGAGAAATTCGCCTGTTATGGGCCCTTTCATACAGGGGTTTATGAACATACCGTTAATATCGCCTCTAAGTATGTCATCCTCGACTGTGCCATTATCGATCGTGCCGGCCCAGTAACCCCGGCCACTCGCATAATAATCGCCATCTTCGATGTAAATATTCCCGAACTCTCCCTCTCCGCCGATATTCGCCTGCCACTGCCATTGAGCGGTCGAATTTTCGTATTGACCGGCAAGTCCGAACAGGTCATATATACCCCAGGGCTGCCCGCGAAAAGACAGGGTTGTATCCTCCTCATACATTTCTCTTCCTTTTATTGTGCCAACCTCTTTTCCGAAATCATCAAGAAATACTCCGGATAATCCCGCGCCGATAGAGCCATGATACATATACCCCCATGGGTTCTCGCCAAATTCTTCAGGAGGTACTCCAATACCTGGAACCATCTGGTGCGTCTGCATGGTCCCTGTCGCGTAAAAAAAGTTTCCTTCGGACAGATGAGGTAAAGTCTCTCCCGTGGCATTCCCTGTTATGTAACCAGCCTTACCCTGTGGATCAATATAAAGCAATCTGATAGCGGCTTCTATGGGATTCCTAAGGTATCCACCCATCAGCCCGTAATATGCTCCGCCATCATAGGTAGTATCATTTCCATCCCTGTAGTTCTCACTGCGGATCTCCGTTCCCCAGGTATAACCCCGGTTATTTATTGCGGCATCATCGTTTCCACTTTCGCATTCGCCATCAAAATCATAGGTTCCCATGAACAGCGCATCAACAGGCTGGTTGTTCCACAAAGACCCGACACTCCCGAGTCTTCCGTTTAACCACCCATGTCTATCCAGGCCAAAGCGGGAATAATGAAATACGAGATCATGTTCGAACGGCGCGGCCTTAAGGAAAGACAGGTCTTCATGTCTTGTATCCCAATAGCCGGACTCATATAGAAAATTCACGCCATTCCGGTCTCTTCTTCGTATTTCATAATAGCCGTTAGAATAAAAGTCTCCATACTCTGCTTCATTCATGCATACATAACCATCGTAGGAGTTATAATAGGTATACTTATGATAATATCCGGATGACTTATCACTATAAAAGCCATATTGATAGTAACTGTATGGATCGACCCCATTATTGCTCTGATAATATTCCCCGTTATAATAATAATACGCACGCCGAAGATCGTTTCCTACATTGCTCATAAATGCGAGAGGCTCGAATATCCAGCCGCCTGCACCGACGCCTTTAAAATATAATGGATCCAGATCAATATTATCGTCCCCGTAGGCCGGGATGGGTGTAGTTGTAGTATAGCTCCCTGCAATACTGCCAAAGTACGTGCCGTGCATGTGATTTCCCAGTAAGCTTGCGGTCAGGTCCATGCGCAGGAATCCCTCGAGGTCATCCCCTCCCTGCAGAGTGGTAACAAGGTAAGCGTCATCGAAAATATTATAACCATGAACAGCGGTCCATTCATCATCCCCGTCACTGTTATAATCAGCGCTGAAAATGCCTTCCCACACACCAAAACGGGGGTCGTCAGGATCCATCAAATACTCGTCAGGAATTCTCAAATACTTAATTGCACTTTCAGTGTTAAAATATCCATCATTATCAAGCATTGTGAATGCAGAATTTATTTCAAAGGAATTTTCTATGACCGCTTCATCAAGCAAGACGGGCGGGATTTGAAGCTGGGAAACCGGGATATAAAAGGTATCGCCGGAACCGGACATATTCCCTTGTGCTAACTTGTCATATGTTCCTCCTAAGCCAGCCCATTGGCCATCCTCATCTATGCCGCCACTGAACATGATGCCGCCGACGTTTGATGGATCAATGAACAAAGCCGCGAGAACACCTTCCCATTCACTATTTCCGGGCTTGTCGGCGCCGACCCCATAACCAAACAATCTGCCACCGTCATCACCGATACCTTCAAACTCTCCAAAGAAAAGATCATGCCCTTTAGGATTCTTATAAGTGCCAGCGATTATGGCAGGGTGTTTACCGTTCCATGGAGCCGGGCTAGTCAGTCCCAAAAAGGCCCATTCCATCGAACTTTCCGGATCCTCTCCAAAAGAACCATAATACCCGTACTTACCTTCAAGTGTTCCAAGGACAGAAGTCAGGCCCAGCTCCTGCGCCTTTTGAATAAGCACTTCGGGTCTTACTTCGTCAAAAGGTGTGGTGCCCTGGTCCACTCCTGGCGGAGTAGGGCCGGTAGTGCCGGGATCCACAGGAAGATCATAAGTCACATCATCGCCATCCGGACTTGTGTAGCCGTATTCGCCCTCTCCTTCATTGCCGAACTGGCTGCCGAACCCTGCGCGGTCCCCATCCGTGGTATCGGATTGTGAAAAGTTACCAGCGCCATCAACGTTGCCGGTCTTGCCCTCCTTAACTATTTGCGTCACACCAGTGGCAGTGTCTTTCATAAAACCGCTGCCGCCCTCAAAGAAGGCTGTTGTAAAATTCGGAAGGATATTGAGGTACATTATGGTCCCGCGGACACCGCATACCGCGTGCGGTGTCTTGACAACGAAAGTCGACTTCTTGGACACGCTCTTGAGTTTTGCGATTATTTTCCCATATCCGGATTCAAATACATTTTCAAAATCACGGCTTTTGGGATCACGGGTCAACTTCATTATTATTAACTGGGTCTCGGGCTTCAGCTCCATGACCAATCCGTTATCGAAATTGATCTGCGCCCTGCCTGTCTTGCCGGTCTCTATCCTGTCGCCCGTATTAAGCACCTCTTTTGCCACCGGCGCGTGCCACTTTTTCGATCCCCGGGGTTGAACGCGGACAGCCCCGGAAATCTCCGTGATCACGGCTCTTGTAAATTCCGCTTTTCTTGAAACACCTTCGGCCCAGCGGACCGACGGGCCGGTAATATCCTCAAGCCTTTCCTTCAAGGCCGGCAGGAGATCCTTCGGTTCCTCCGGCGGCGCATTATAAGGGACAAGGGTGGCCATATCTTTTCCTACGTCCACTTTGTGGTCAGGAAAAGCCGGATTGATCATGCTGAAAACGCCGTCCGTGACCATGACATTGGTAGCTGATTGCTGGTAGGTCACGCAGATATCCGAACCCTTGACGCTTCCTGACGCGTTAGGGGTATTTATGTCAAAAGGCGCCTTTTCCTTTGTCTCGGACACAATGGCCCTTACCTTTCCCCTGTCCAGATCTATGACCGCGGTCTCCCTGTATCCGTTCTCATCTATCGAATAATCCTTTACCCTTATCTGTGAACTGTCCCCCAGCCTGACGATAGAATCGTCCTTAAAGGTGATCTCCGCCTTTGAATAGCTCTTTGTCCTGATGAGGTCACCGGGCGAGATCTCCTCGCCTACCACTAAAGGAAGATAGGCATCCCCTTCGTGCCCCAGTCTGTCAACCCTTCCTTCGATATAAGAAATAGTCCCTATTACCTCTGCCAGTACATTTGGCGGAAATACCAGCAGAAAAGAAAGTAATAAAATTAGAAAGAGATTTATTTTTTTCATTTTTATATCTCCCTTTGTTGTAGGGGCTCGATAAATCGAGCCCCTACATTTTTAATATGTCAAAAATAATATTGCACTCCCGTGCTCACTATATGCCTGTCGTAATCGTAAACGCTCAGGTTCGAGCTGTCCTTTACATAGTTATAGCGGACCTGCAGCTCCAGGTTCTTAACAACTTCATAGGCCAAAAACGTTCCCCATGTATAGACCTGGTCCTTTCTTTTCCTGGCAAAGATCGTATTTGTTTTATCAAAATTCTGGAAAAATATTTCTCCGTTCGCGCTTATCTTAAACTTGTCCCAGAAAGGGTAAAGAAAACCCAGCCCTACCTTATTACCAGAATACTGCCAGTTGTTCCCTTTTGCCCAGTCTTTGTTGAAGTTGTACCGTATATACGCGAAACCCTTCTTCTGGGCAAAGAACCAGAACCAGCTCGTGGTAGCCACTATTTCATTCCCTGATCTGTTCTCCCCGGGAATGATATTTGGTCTCATGTAATCATCATATTTGTAGATCGCGCCAAGCTGGACCATCTGCGAATCCGTCAGGAGAATATTGTTCATGTTACCCGCGTTAAAGGTCCCGATATAATTCTTCCCATCAACGATCGTATGGTCGTATGCCACTGGAAATGACATCATGATCCTCTCGAAATTGATATTGGGCTGAGCAAGGACCTGGTTTGTGACCATGTCATATTTGCCGAGACGGTTCTGCTTGGAAATGCGAAGACCGTATCCCGTTTTCAGGCTCAGGGAATTATCTTTTGTCCTGAATGTATAATCCGGTTTGATCTCATATACTTCCCTTGTATCGCCCTTATCCGCTATCTCGGTGACGAATTCCGTGTCCGTCGGCTGTAAGACAACGTTGGAATCATATTCAAAAGCGAACCTCGCTCTAAGATGAAAGGGCCTTTCCCCTTCCAGCTTGCGGTCCAGGGCGTCGATGTATTTGTCCGCGTATCTGCCGATGTCGGAGTAAGGGTCCATGATCAGTGTTTCCTGAAAGATATTCTTCGCCTCCCCGAACCTTTCCATCCTGATATAACACACGCCTATCTGGTAATTGGCGGACTGGGAGAGCTGATCATCAAGGGTTTTCGCCTCTTCAAACGCCTTGATCGATCCTTCATATTCCCCGCTTTTCTGAAGGGTAAGTCCTTTTAAGAACTTTGCCTGGGCAGGCCTTACGCCCTCGTCTTCCGCTACCTTGATCCATTTTTTTGCCTCTTCAAATTCGTCAAGGCGGTAAAGAAGGTCGATAAGCTCAATAAGGGCTCCTTTTATTTTGGGTTTCATCTCCAGCGAGGCTTCAAGATATTTCTTTGCGTCTACGTAATCTTCCATTCTCTTGTAAGTCAGACCGAGATAATACGCTGCCAAAGAGGACCCGGGGTCTTTTTTTACCGCCTGTTTGAATGTTTCAAGCGCTTCATCATAATTCTCCTGCCTGAAAAGATATATGCCCTTCTTCAACTGTTCATCCTGGATCTTCCCTTGCGCGAAAACGCTCCCGGAAAGGAATGCTACAGAGAGAATAACAAAAAGACTTAATGTTAAAAAACGGCTGATCTTGAACATCAAAACTCCTTTTAATAATAAAAATTAATTTAGGCGATAAACAACGACTGCACAGAACACACTATTGCACATCAGGTCTTCTTCCTTTTTCCCATTTTACCACTCTCAAAATACCTGTCAACGGAAAAAGGTGTGGAGTTTCCCCGATTTTTCAAGGAGAACTTTTAAGCTATTGTTCTTACCAGGGACGGAAGCTTTGCTCCAGCGGCAAAGCTTCCTCATTACCTTATTGGGTTTTTTCTTTAAAGATCATTTATTTCTGATACAATATACATCGCGCGCCCGTAGCTCAGTTGGATAGAGCAACTGGCTTCGAACCAGTAGGTTGCAGGTTCGAGTCCTGCCGGGCGCGCCAGAAAAAAATAGGGACAGCGACCATTTTTTATAAGTGCACACGGTAAAAATGGTCGCTGTCCCTATTTTTTTCTCAGGACCGCTACTGCCTCGCAGATTATCCATATTTCCAGGACAAGCAGCAGACTCCCGAGAATAAAAAGGTGCAGTCTGGCAGTATAGAAATAGTGAAGGACGCTTACTATCATGGCCCAGCCGGCTATTGCTATCATGAAAACCGTCGGGATCGCGGTAGGCCAAATCCTTGACTTTTCTTTTCTAAGATAAACAGTAGCTACAAGCAGGGTAAGGCCTGCCAGAAGCTGGTTGCTCGTGCCAAAGAGGGGCCAGAGCACGAGCGCTCCCTTGCCTCCTTCATGGGAAAAAGCAAGGACCATCGCGGCTATAACAACAGCCGCTGTCGCGGGATATCTCTTCTTTAAAATGTTGATCTTATAATTTCCCGCGAGTTCCGTGAAAACATACCGCTGGATACGCGTAGAGGTATCCAGTGTCGTGCCGGCAAACGACGCCACAAGAACGCCGATGAAGCCCTGACCATATTTGACCGGAATGCCGATAGACGCAAGGAGGTTGGCGGCGCCGTTCACAAAAGCGGTTATCTTAGCCGTCAGTCCCTGCATTGCGGACCAACTGTAATAATAGTGGTTCCATGCCGCCACCCCTCGTAATATCTCTCCTTTATCGCCTACAGAACAGATACCTATTCCAGCTGCTACTGAGACGATGACCAGGACGGCAAGAAACCCTTCGACAAGCATGCCTCCGTATCCCACAAACTTGGCATCGTTTTCGCTCATGATCTGTTTAGAGCTTGTCCCCGAACTGACAAGTGAATGGAAACCCGATATCGCCCCGCATGCCACTGTTATAAAAATAAACGGGAGGATCGGAGGCGCTCCCTCAGGAGATATCCGCAGGGCAGGGGCCACAATAGCTGGCCGCGCGAAAATAACACCGGCTACCATCAATAACAGTCCTATGATAAGCTGATGAGAATTTATATAATCCCTGGGCTGGAGAAGCGTCCATACGGGCAGCACCGAGGCAATGAACGCATAGGTGAAAAGTAAAATTATCCAGATGCTCATCGGGCTAAGGCCGAACACAGCGGGCATATGGAGCGGCATATGCACTCCGATGATAATGGACAGGTACATGAGAATAACAGCGACGATCGACAGTGGCGTTATATTCATTTTTTTGCGATACGCCAGCCAGCCAACCGTGACCGCCAGTGGGATCTGCATCCATACCGGAAACACCGCCTGGGGGTACATCTGGAATATGACCGCGATGACCATCCCGAAGATCGCTACGACTATCCATAATGAAAACAATATCACGAAAAGAAAGATCAAGTGGACGCGCGGATTGATAAGCTTTTTCGTAAGGTCGCCTACTGAAACCCCACGTTTTCTGACCGAGATTATCAAAGCCGCGAAATCATGGACAGCGCCGGCAAAGATGGATCCCAGTATGACCCAGATAAGAGCTGGAACCCATCCCCAGATTATCGCGATCGCCGGCCCCACGATAGGACCGGTTCCAGCGATCGAAGCGAAATGATGGCCGAAAAGGACTTCCTTCCGGGTGGGAATATAATCGATATCATCTCTTAATTCAACACTGGGGACCGTGTTTTCAGGCTTGATCTTGAAAATCTTTTTCGCGATGAAATTTCCATAGAACTTATACGCCGCCCAGAAACAGGCCATCGAGATCGCTATCAGCCAGAGCGAATTCATCTAACTCCCCTTGCCTTCTTCCACGCGTAATAGGCCAGGCTGTCCTCCAGCCATTCCATGTTGTTCCGGACAAACTCAGCCCACCGTGAAGCAAGGCACATGCCCCTGGCAGTATCCGCGTTGCCTTCTCCGATCCGCTGAGACAAAGTAGCGAGATCAAGCTGGACGCGTATAGGAACGCGTCTCCTTTCTTCTTCCGGCAGTAATCCCGTCAGGTCGACCAGCGCCTGGGCTCCTTTTAAAAGCACGTTGAAAAGGACTTCTTTCCCGCCGATCGCTTCCACCAAAATCCTGTTTACGGGCCCGAGGCGCAGTATCTCTACTTCGCCGGTCTGCTGGTTGGATATATTGTCAGAGCCGACATATCCAACACCCTCTTCAGTGAACGCCAGTTGAAATATCCTGGGATATATCGTTTCCAGTTTAGGACCTTTCCTGGACAGGCGGTAATGCGCCCTTAATCCCCAGAACCCGAAATCTATGTGCTCGTTCACAAGAGGGATATAGCGCCTTTTGTACTTCCCCTCAAAAGCGTTTACCGCCTCTATCAACTTCCTTTCAACTTCATCCCGCCCCATGATCATGCCGGATAATTTGCGCTCGCGTTTTTCTTCGCAGCTTCCGAGATAATCGCTTAGAACCTGCAACGCTTCTTCCTCACCGGCATCTACCACCGGCAGGTCCACCAGCAGATAATTCGACTTCATCTTTTCGTCAGTGGCAAAAAGCCTGTATATCCAGAGAAGCTCGCGCAGTTTTGCCGCATCATTCACATCCACATGGATATAAGTCGGATGGATCACGGAAACAACGCCAGACACCTTTGAAAGATCAGGGATTATATATCCCTGACCCCTTTTCGTGACGCGGAATCCCCCGAGCCCTCCTCCTCCTTCATGCGGTTTTACAAAAAACACATCATCTCCTGTTTCAGCGGCAAGCCTGTCGATCATTGAAACGATATCCTCAACGACCCCTTCTACGCTTTTCCCTTTCACCGGTATTTTTTCGTATCTTGCCACCTCGTCCCAAGTCTTACCTCCGTCCGAAAGCAGCCGGTACGTGCTGTCCTTATCGGAAAAAACACTGCCCGGCGCGGTGATCCTGCCCGGCACAGTGATCATACCCATCGCTTCAAGTTTTTCCGCGATGTCCACGTTATAGACGTTCTTATCCGCGCACTGGCTCACGATCATGACCTTTTCCGGCCTCTGTTCGACTTCTTCCATCAATTCCCGGCGGGTATTTACCACCTTGACCTGTATTTTCAGTCCCTTTTCAGAAAAATATTCTTCGAAAATACGGGCTGTCTCATTGGAAGTAGGGAGTTCATACTCTGTAGCGTTTATCACAACTATCTTCTCCGGAAGCTGACCGCCGGATACATAAGGGACCAGGCAGTGATCTGAAAATGTCTTATTCCCCTGCAGAGAAGAATTGAACGCATCGATAAGACCTGTGTTGTAATCTCCCTGTTTGCCGTCAAACAGCAGGGAACACAGATAAAAAGGTTTTTTTTCAGGTTCGTCTTCGAACCCGGGACCATAGAATCCTGGATCTCTCTTAATCATATGAACGTGTCCCACTAACCGACATGGCTTCCTCTTCAGACTTCAACCCCAATCTATCGTAGACACAGGAGATGATCTTTTTGGCTTTATTCACTACCTGCCTTTTTCCCGCAGGGTCCAATATACCGCTCCGCATCTGTATCTTGCATATAGGGGCATTGGGCTCGACCAGGGTAAATGGCTTCGGAACACCGCAGGTGATCAATATATCATCGGGACCAAGGCAGCACCCGAGCGTTGCCCCGTCTCTCACCTTCCGCAGCCCCCCTCCTTCCAGCCGGTAAACCCCGGGGGGGAGGTCCCCTGTGACCACGTTGCGGGCCAGCCTGTTATGCACGATGATCTGACTTCCCTTTATCTTGTCCATGAGTTCTCCCACGGGGAAAGATCTAATATATTTGCGCATCGCCTTGTCCTTTTTCTGTAGAAATTCCGCTATATGGAGAAGAAATAAGCGATTGTTTCCCGATTTCTGCATCCCTTCCAGAACCGTATAAAGCGACGTGGAGTTCTGGAATCTCGGGTTGATCTCGACCGGATACACATTGCCGTCGCCAACGACGAAATCCATCCCGAATATCCCGCGGAATCCGGTTTTCGCCATCCACGCGCCTACTACCTTGACATTGCGTTCAACCTGGCTTATCAGGTCCTTGCCAAGCCTGCAGGCCGCCGCGTAATCGTTCCCGCAGAAAGACGTGGGATAATTACTGCACTCCCTGACGCCGACTATCTGCATGGATGGAAAGGAACAGAAGGTTCCGGGCCCGTCTTCCGTGGAAATTATGATACCATTGACATTGAGTGAAAATCCGTCTATATATTTTCTGATGCTGACGGTCTGCCCGGCATGCTTTTTGTTCAGATCATCCAACTCTGTTTTTTCGCGTATTATAAAAGTAAAATTTCCTGATGACCCGTATGGGAACTGGACAACGAACGGGACGGAGATATCTTCTTTCAACTCCCGGAAAGTGACCTTCCCAAGCTGTCTGACCATACAGGGGATCGACGGGATGGAGAGTTTCGGCAGCTTTCCGCACAAACGGACTTTGTTATCAAAATGTCTTTTCAGGGATTCGGGCGCCGCGTAAATAAACGGTTTTTTGTTCAAAGACTTCAGGTTCGTTTCCAGTTTCTTTACGGAACGGTAACATATCAGATTGACCCTTTGACCATAACTGTTCCATCTGGCGAAGATCTCCCGGCCCAACGAACCCTTCAGGCTGCTTTTCAGGTGCTCATTCGACCAGTCTCTTCTTATCTTCTCCCGCTTTTCGATGGAAAAAACATCTTCCCCGCGGGAATAATGCGGGGTGTCCATCCCATAGTCGCAACTGACAATGAAATCCAGAGGAAGCACGCTGTTTATCCCTTCCGAATCATGGGCGCGCTGCCCCAGCCATCCCCATTTACCATACTTTTCTCGCAGGTATTCGGCTATGTTTCTCATCCATGCCTTCCTGGAACCAAATGTCCTATGTCTTTTTCGCTATTTTCCCGTCTTCCCCGATGAATTCAGGGAGAAACAGCGGCTGCATGAGTTCGCCTTTTCTGATCAGCCTTGATATGGTATCAACGTCCCCTAATCCGACTTTCCCAACATAAAGAATACTCAAAATACCGCCGTTTGCAATATATTTTCTCATTTTTTGCGAGCCGCTTATATAATGAATATCCCGCGTGAATCCCCCTTTACTCGAGGTATCCTCAAGCCCCCTCTTTGCCCTTTCGGTCAACCTGTAAGCCAGGTAATCCGGAAAAAATTCGCGCAGCTTAATAAACGCCTCGCGGAAAGACCCTTTGAGGGAATAATCCACTCCCAGATGTCTGCCTGCGTACAGCTTCATCTGACGCGTATCGATCTCCAGGCAACCCGAAACATCCTCGGCTATTATAGCAAGGCCTTCCTCTGTTTCATTGTATCCGGCAAGCCCTTCGCGGAATATATTGAACGGCTGTTTCTCTCCGTTCGCCCCCCTGTAGACGTGAACTTCTACTTCATGCACCTCCAGACGCGGCACCTCTTCGACAGTGTAATTAAGCCCTGAATTAACGTAGACCGTCCTGGTCTTGCCGGAAATGCTTATTTTGGATATTATCCTGTCGGTAAGGACAACCGGCCAATCAATGCCCTTATACTCAAGCTTGTTCCTCAAAACACGGGACATCTCCTCCGGTGTTACCGTCTCCTCGGGGAAGGCATATTCCTGTTCCTTCTTCTCGGAAAGGATGCCGAGAGCGATCCTGGCATCTCCGGGATCGGGCATGCCGTATAATTGCCCGGAAATTTCCGTAAAGGCAGCGTCCCCCTTTGTCAGGAGATCGATCTGGCCTGTCATGAAATCTATCTTATTTAAAAAAATGCGCTGGAGGTCATCATTCGGGTCAAGAAGTCCGCGCATTTGTTCCAGGCTTTTCCTCTCCCTGCTGAAATCCCCTGTTTTATAACGAAAGGTCGGATTGTAGCGTTCACCTTCACGTAAACTGCGGAAAAATCTTTCTTCTTCTTCTGATTGATTGACGGGTGTAAGGAACGAATAAAAATCGATCCGCTGCGAGATCCCGAGTATCCGTTCGTC
This sequence comes from uncultured Planctomycetia bacterium, assembly GCA_964431495.1. Classification (GTDB taxonomy): domain Bacteria; phylum Omnitrophota; class Gorgyraeia; order Tantalellales; family Tantalellaceae; genus CAYSJU01. The sequence continues at coordinate 67,818 of CAYSJU010000003.1, read as the reverse complement.
TATTTCGTTGAGCTGTTTGTTCATGCGCCTTCTGCCTGTTCAAATGGCCTTCCGACCGGCATAATATAGAGCGGAACCTCTTCCCTGGTTTTGATCCCCAGGACTTCCGAGACTTCATGATCCCTGAACGCGCCTACCATAACCGTTCCAAGCCCCATGCCCCCGGCCTGCAGGTGGACATTCTGGCCAAGGTGCCCCGCGTCCATTGATGTATATTTTTCGAGCCCCCGCTTGCCGTATCTCCCGACGATCTTAGCAGGGATCATGGTGACGACTAAAGTGGCCGGCGCCTGTGTTATCATGCGCTGACCAAGCGAAGCCATTGACAGATCCGCCCTGAAATCCCCTTCCCTTACGGGGATCAGCGAATTATCCTTCCAGTTATACCGGTAGACCCCGGGATCAAGCCCCGTGACATTACCCGCGACCAGATATACTTCCAGCGGATAGACCGCCCCGGCAGAAGGATAAGCTCTTGTCGGCCCGGTTATGCCATCAACTGTTTTTCCGCCCGCGGCCCATAACAGCTGCGACACTTCTTTCAATGAAAGCGGGGCATCGGCAAAACTCCTCACAGACCTCCTCTTGTAGATCGCCTCCTCCACCGAAACCCTGCCCCTGGTCTCGGGTTCCGGAAGCTTTATAATCCTGATCGCGGCACGTGATTCCATGCTCGCGCATAACAGCAATACCACCGTCAAAATAAAGACAACTTTCAGTTTACACACAACGGCTCCATTCATTCCAGCTTACCCGCGATAACGATAGTCGTTTTCCCTCAGCGGAGTCTTACGCCATACCTCTTCCGGTTCCATGCAGAGATATATCCAGCAGGAGGGGTCATACTCTCTTATCCATCTGACCATCTTATCATAGATATCGATCCGCACCTCTCTAGGATATCGAAGCTTTCCGTCTGTGTCCGTAAAGAACTCCCCCGTATAATACATAAGGGTATCAGAAAACCTCTGTTCCGCGACCTGTTTTAATCCGGACATGTACCGCAAAGTGCCCAGGCTCACCCATACTGTGTTCTTTCGTAACCGCTCTTTTGAAAAAATACTTTCCACAACCTCCCGATATCCGTCTTCCCACCCCCGGGAATATATGATCGGGTCAAAGTGAAACCCTATCTTGTATCCCCTTTTCGATGCCTCCAGGGCGGCATTAAGTCGCTCCTCCATGGGAGCCCCTCCTTTCTCGTACTTTTGAGCCACCTCAGGGGTATTCACTGACCAGGAAATAACGATATTGTCATGGGGTTCTTCTTTCAAGACAGTGTCGATCCCGGCTATCTTGGTCTTGAGCTCCAGCACCAGGTTCTTCCTCTTCCGGAAGAAAGGTATCAGCATTGAAGAATATTTCGTGTATTTGTCCAGGGCAAGTGAATCCGTAAATTCTCCGGTCCCTATCCTTGTTCTCCCGGCCGCTTTCCCGTCAAACTGTTCTATATGGGGATAATATTCCTCCATATTCGCTGCAAGGACCAGCCCGGGGGCGTTACTGTATGACTGCAGGTAACAGTATGCGCAGTCTATTGGACAGCCAAAACCCACGTTGAGGATCCAGTACCCGCACCTCCTGTATCCTTTTGTGCACGGGCATATCTTGATAAAAGCGTCCTTATTGCGTACCAAAAACACGTTGTCGCGTCTTTGAGCATATTGTTTGACAGGATCTGTCTTTGGCAAAGATCTAACGCCTTCCCTGAAGGTCCTGATCTCCTTTATTTCCGCATTGGGAAAATCAAGAAGGAATTTTTCCGTCCAGGACGACCCGCGAACGCTTTCCTCCACAAAGATCACGCCGGGATCGATCTCGAAATCCCAGACGCGGCATTCGGACCGGGTTTCGTCCATCTTTAACGGAACAAGGTGAGGATCGGCGTCAGAAACATATGAAGGATACCTTAACCGCATCAGCCTTCTTTTGGCCCTGTGGAAGAAATCCCCTTTTCCCTCCTCGACCAGAAGATCCATTCCTATCTGTTCCAGAACACGGGCGGGTTGCTTATCATCGCGGCAGCAGATCTCATAAACAAGCCTTACAAGCTCGTTCTTTTTATTGACACCAAGCTTGACGGGAGTTTTACCGGAAAGTCGCTCTTCTATCTTTTTTAGGATGTTAAAACTCTTCAAGAATACTTGCGGGCTCTCTTGTTTAGAACGGTTTAGATCTATTCTTCCAGTTTATAGCCGATGCCTCTTACGCTTTTTATGAACGTTCCCGCTTTACCAAGTTTCTCCCTTAAATACCTGATATGCACGTCTATCGTTTTTTCCGTGACGATCTTTTCTTTTCCCCACAAATGCTCCAGGATCCTGTCCCGTGAAAATACCTGATTTTTCTCCGAAGCAAGGAGCTCTAATATCTTGAACTCGGCAGGGGTCAGACCCGCTATCTTGCCTTTAACCGTGACCTCATGCCCTCTCAGATCTATGACCATTATTTTGCCTATGCAGATCTTTCCCTCTTCCCCTCCGGGCTCCTCCCTTCTCAGAACCGCCTTTACTCTGGCGCTCAGCTCATTTAACGAAAAGGGCTTGACAATATAATCATCCGCTCCCATGTTCAGGCTGGAAACCTTATAGATCTCCTCGTCCTTTCCGGAAAGCATGATTATGGAGATATGGGAAAACCTTTCTGTCTCTTTCAGCCTTTTGCATATTTCTAATCCATCCATGGCGGGAAGCATTATATCCAGAAGTATGAGATCGGGGATCTCTTTATCAAGGAATCCAAACAAGCTTATTGCATCCACGAATCCCTCGACCCTAACCCCTTCTTTCGCAAGATGTTCAGAGATCACATAACTGACGTCCGGGTCATCGTCCACTACTGCTATTAATCTGTCATGCATCGTATATCCCATGAATATGGTGGGTGAATCTCTCTTTGGAATCAATTGTAGCTTAACAGGAGTGATATTACAAGTTTATTATAAGGGAATTGATCGGAAAATCAACAATTGACCGCGATCGAGAATCTATTTGCCTCTATTTTCGATTATCGATTGCTCGGCAAAAAGACAGCTTGTTAACAAGCTGACTTTTTGCTGGGGTGAGCGATGGGATTTGAACCCACGGCCACCTGAGCCACAGTCAGGCGCTCTACCAGCTGAGCTACGCTCACCACTTTTGGAATGAATGATATTCTATGCATAACCGCTTCTTTAGTCAATGAAATTCGCTTCCGGTTTTCCGAATGATGTTGACTTATAAAAATCGCATTGCTATAATTGAATTTCGTTATCGGGGAGTGGCGCAGTTTGGCTAGCGTACCTGCTTTGGGAGCAGGGGGTCGTGGGTTCGAATCCCACCTCCCCGACCAGGCGGATGTGGCGGAACTGGCAGACGCGCTGGCCTTAGGAGCCAGTGGTTTTACCGTGTGGGTTCGACTCCCTCCATCCGCACCATTAAGTTAAGTTTTGAGATAGAATCTTGCGCGCCCGTAGCTCATTTGGATAGAGCAACTGCCTTCTAAGCAGTAGGTGGCAGGTTCGAATCCTGCCGGGCGCGCCATTTTTTGCCCCCCACGGCATTATTCCAGACAAAAAATGGCAGATAAATCATACGCCAGGTAAACAATACGAATGATTTATCCATGCCTCCAAGTCTTTTATTCTTAAAAACTTCAATAAGTAGACGTTCCGTGTTCTAAAAATAAAACCCTTTCCGGCATCGCGCCCGGCAGGGTTGGAAGTAGACGGAAGTTAGATCCTGCCGGACACACAAGAAACAGGCGCCTTGATAATTGCATTCCTCCATGATATAATCACGCGTCATGTTGAAATTTATCAAAATATTATTCCTATTAGCACTGGTCGCGGCGCTCATAGTGGTCTGCGGATACATGTATTTCAAGGACTCCATCCTGGAAAAAGCCGGGATCCGTTTGTCCTCTGAGATCACAAAAATATCCAAACGGCCCGTCAAGATCGGCTCAATAGGATATATCCCATTTCAGACGCTTTCCTTCAAGGATATTTCCATCTTTGAATCCGACTCGAAGGAGGAAAGATCCGCTGTTGTTGGAAGCCTGAAAGTAACTTTTGACACTATCTCCATGCTGATGAACAAACAGCTGTCCGTGACCGTTGATATGGAAACTTTACGCTCGGGCAAGCTTTCCTGTAACGCCCTTTTCCGCATAAAATCAGAGAAAGCGGATTCCTATAAGAATGTTTTTTCTCCAGCGCTCATTAATTCGGTTGTTCTGATAGAAGCGGACACGGCTTTCGGAGGTCTTGAATTCAAGAAGATAAACGGCAACCTGGCAATGAAGGGTCCTGATGTTTCCGCGGGGAAGGTGCATTTCAGCCATGATAAGAAAGACTATATTCTGTCCTTTGCCCGGACACCCGGCTCCGATCCGGGGTATGATGTTTCCCTCCGTTCTCATGACATTGATCTTGAGAGCTCACTCGTCAATAATGATAACAATCTCCTGATCAAAAAACTTTCGGGAGATCTTTTTTCTGTCCGGCTTGATCTGAGCGGCGAGATAGTCAAATTCCCTTCCCCTGACAGGCATGTTTACATAAGGGGTCGCCTGGAAACCAGACTGAAGGACCTCGCAGCTTATCCCGGGGAATATTCCGATTTCATAAAGGCCCACGGGCTCGATGGAAATATAAAGTCCGATATTAACCTCCGGCTGAAAGGTCCCGATCCCCATCAATGTAAGTTCGACGCTGATATCACGGCAAAGGACCTCTTGTTCGAAAACATACATGTGGACACCATCTCGACAACAATACGCATGTCAGACGGCCAGCTCATTTTTCCTTCTTTCAACGCCTTTTTATACAAGGGGAGCTTTTGGGGGAGCCTGGGCATTGAGCTTTACAAGAAAAACGCGCCCTATATGCTGTTCCTTGAATCTGAACTAAGAGAGCTCGAACTGGGCTCACTTTTAAGCGACCTGAACGGGAATAAATACAATGTTTTCGGGATATGCAATATTGACATCTCCATTGAACGAAACGCTGAAGACGCCGCCGGCGCTGAAAGCCCCGCCGCTCCCTTACCGGGCTTCTTTAAGGAACTCGGCAAATACACCGGGTCTGCCGTATTCGAATTAAAGAAAACAGGGGTCAAAAACATAAAACTGGATGACCTGTCAGGAGAACTTACCCTGAAGAACGGCAAGCTGAATATCCCGGCGACAAGCGGATCCCTGTACAACGGCACGCTTGAAGCGAACCTTGTCATGGACATCGAAGACGACCTTCTGCCGTATAACTTTTCTTCCTCGGTCAAGACCGTTGATTTCAGCAGGCTTATAAATGACATAAACCAGAAAGGGAATAACATATACGGGACGCTGGATTCAAAGTTTTTTCTAAAGGGGCGCGCGTCTGACCTCACGACAACGACCGGTAACGGTGAAATAACCATAAAGAACGCGAACCTCGGCCCCATGCCCCTTCTGGCGCCACTTATCGGGGACCTGTATTCCACTTTGCAGGACATATTCACTCCGGCCCAAAGAATAAACATTAATTCGGCTTCGGCCAGCTTTAAGATAAAGGACGAAAAAATTACGGCTGACGACATAACCTTATGGGGGGATGATATCTACATAACCGCGCACGGTTACGTCGGTTTTGACGGGAAACTTGATCTTTATTTTCAGAACCAGTTCAGGGACCCTGAATCGGAAGACAATGAAACCTGGCAGAACATATTAAGGACTTCCATAGTAAAATTCGGGAGATCCATTAGCAGGGCCCGTCTCACGGGCACGATAAAGGACCCGGAGTGGGACTTCGAATATCTGGTGAAAAATATTATTACGGATAATATCCGCAGGTTCTTTAAAGGTATCTCCCGATAGCTTTTTTCAACTTCTTCAGCGCCTGCCCGCGGTGGCTTATCCTGTTTTTGTAGACCGCCGCCATCTCCGCGAACGTTTTGTCGTGGCTGTCCGGGATGAAAACCGGGTCATATCCGAACCCGTTCTTTCCTTTCGGTTCTGGAAGGATCCTTCCCTTGACAGTGCCCTCGAAATTTCCCAGGAGCTTCCCTCCCCTCGCAAGCGCGATATGGCAGACAAACCTCGCGGCCCGCTTCTTTTCCGGCACTTTGACAAGAAGATTAAGAAGCTTCCTGTTATTCTCCCTGTCCGTGGCATTCTTTCTGGCAAACCTGGCAGACCTTACGCCCGGCTTGCCGTCCAGGGCAGAAACCTCCAGGCCCGAATCGTCCGCCAGTACAATCCCGCTGAAAAATTCGGACATGGTCACGGCCTTTTTCACCGCGTTCTGCCGGAAGGTCTTGCCGTCTTCTATGATTATCGGAGGGGTGACTTTGAGATCGTCCAGATTCATGACCTTTATCCCCTCGAACGCTCTCAAAAGTGCCTTCAATTCCCGCAGTTTTTTTTCGTTATACGTCGCTACCAGTATTTCCGTCATGAGAAAACCCCTTTCAGCGTATCTTTTTGCGCCGCAATAAGACGATCTATGCCTTTCTGCGCGAGTTCGAGCATCTCTTCCATCTGCCGGCGACTGAAAGGTTCACCCTCGGCCGTACCCTGGACCTCCACGTATTTCCCTGAATCCGTCATTATGACGTTACAATCCACCTCAGCCTGAGAATCTTCCTCATAAGTCAGATCGAGATATGCGTTGTCGCCCACGATCCCGACGCTTACAGCCGCTATGAAACAACCGATGGGTACTGAATCTATCCTGCCCTGTTTTTTCAGCCTGTCTAACGCCAGGCATAATGCCACAAAACTGCCTGTTATGCTCGCGCATCTCGTGCCGCCGTCTGCCTGTATCACGTCGCAATCAAGCCAGATGGTCCGTTCTCCCAAAACATTCATATCGCAGGCACAGCGCATGGAACGACCTACAAGCCTTTGTATCTCCTGGGTTCTGCCCGTCTTCTTTCCTTTGGTGGACTCGCGTGGGATCCTGACTTCGCAGGATCTCGGTATCATACCATACTCAGCCGTTATCCACCCTCTTCCCTGTCCCCTCAGGAAAGAGGGAACCCCATCATCAATGCTCGCCGTGCATATCACCTTGGTGTTTCCAGTTTCTATCAGGCACGAACCTTCGGCATGCCTTATATAATCAGGTGTTATGGAGACCTTTCTTATGCCATTGGCTAACCGTCCATCCTGTCTCATCTATGTCCCTTTCTACGATTGTTTTAATTGACCCTTTACATCTTCTCGTATATATACCGGCCTTCCATGTCAATGGCGACTATCAGCGGAAAATCCTTTACGGTCAACTTGCGTATTGCTTCCGGTCCGAGATCCTCAAAAGCCAATACCTCCGAAGCCTTCACCTTCTTGCTCAAATAGGCGCCAGCGCCTGCCGGGGCGACAAAATACACTGCTTTTTCCTTTTTTATGATCCCTTTCAATTCCCCTGACCTTCTGCCTTTACCTATCATGCCCTTCATTCCCTTTGCCAGGAGTGGCGGGGTAAATCTGTCCATTCTTCCCGAAGTGGTCGGACCGCAGGAACCGATCGGCTCATCCTTCGAAGGAGCCGGACCGCAGTAGTAGACCACCTGTCCATTTAGATCAACGGGGAGTTCTTCCCCCTGGTCTATGAGTCCGCACATCCTTAGATGCGCCTGGTCTCTCGCGGTAAGGATCACCCCGGACAATAATACTTCATCCCCTGCCTTAAGGTTCGCGATATTATCTTCAGTCAACGGCGTTTGTATGCGTTTCATTTGGCTCATCTAAATTTTCTTCTCCTTCCCCATGCGCCCTGCGCGATGCTATTAACTCAGACAACCGCTGTCGCGCTCCGCATCGCGTGACACGAAAGGTTGACCGCTACCGGCAACCCGGCAATGTGAGTAGGGTATTCTTCCACGTTAACGCCTAAAACAGTGGAATTACCGCCCAACCCCATTATACCTATGCCCAGAGCTTCTGTCTTTTCTTTTATCGATCGTTCAAGCTCCGCAAGATGGGGTTTAGAATTCGGTTCATTGATAGGCCTTAAGAGCGCCATTTTGGCAAGAAAAGCGCATTCTTCCATTGTCCCGCCCAGGCCTACCCCCAGCACATAAGGAGGACAGGCATCCGGACCGGCGATCCTCACTGTCTCCACGCAAAAATCCACTATTTTTTGCGTTCCTGCCGTGGGGTCCAGCATGGCCATCCTGCTCTTATTTTCGCTGCCGAAACCTTTGGGCATAACAGATATCCTGATCCCATCTCCGTCAATAACTCCAATATGTATTACGGCCGGGGCATTGGTTCCGGTATTATCGCGCAGTATTGGATCCCCGACAACTGATTTGCGGAAATATCCTTCCCGGTAAGATCTCTCCACTCCTTTATTGACCGCTTCCACCAGACTGCCGCCCCTGACCTGGATAACCGCGTCATTTCCTATATCTATGAACACCGCTACCATTCCGGTATCCTGGCATATGGCCAGTTTATCCCTTTGAGCTATTTCGGCGTTCTCCAGAAGTATTTTCAGCATACCCTTCGCCGGGGTATTATCCTTTTCACTCTGATACAGGTCCTCTATTCCCTTTAATATATCCGGCCGCAGAACAGTGTTCGCCTCGATACATAGATCCATTACCGTGTTTTCAATGACCTTCGGGTCAATACATCTCACGCTCATAAAGCCACCTTCTTTACGCTGATCTTTTCTCTTAGAAATATGCGGGCGGTCCTCCTGAACCCTTCCGCGTCATCGCTTACGAAACATTTCACGCTTGCGTTTCTCTTTTTCCGGTCCGCCCCGATGTTCCTTTTGTCCATCTCCTGTTTTACCATTTTTGCCACGGATGAAGCAGAATCAACAAGATTGACCTTTTTCATTATATCGCCGATCGCGTTTTTTAAAAGAGGATAATGCGTGCAGCCCAGGATCAGGGTGTCTATGTGTCTTTTTTTAAGCTCACTCAGGTACCTTCCGGCCACATCATACGTCACCGGGTCTGAAAAGAACCTGTTCTCCACCAGCGGCACGAACAGCGGGCATCCCCTGGAAAAAAGACGGCACTTCCTGTCTCTTCTCTTCAGCTCTTTGTCGTAGGCGCGGCTGGAAATGGTGGAGTCCGTGCCGATGACCCCTATCCGGCCGTTCTTCGTGATACGCACGGCCTCTTTCACGCCAGGCGCTATTACGCCGGTAACGGGGAGCGTGTATTCCCTTTTAAGCGCGGAAAGCGCCAGGCTTGAAGCGGTGTTGCATGCCACAACGATCATCTTGACATTCTTTTCCAGCATGAAATCCATGATCTCACGGGAAAAACACTTTACGGTTTCGGCTGATTTGTTCCCGTAAGGCACCCTGGCGGTATCTCCGAAATAGATGATACTCTCCCCCGGCATAAGCTTTCGCAGACTCTTTACCACCGTTAGCCCGCCTATGCCGGAATCAAACACTCCTATGGGCCTGTTGCGTCCGGGTTTCATTATGGGGTATTATATCCATATAAGAGTAGTATTACAAGAAAATAGGTGTGAAATACCTGGTACCAGGGACGGAAGCTACGGATTACAGCGCGCTGAGCACCGCGTCCTGGGCGTCCTTCCATCTTCTGATTGACTTCCAGTCTACCGGTTTTATGCGTAACATATATCCTGCAAAAATCGCGGCTAAGATCGCGGCAAGACTCCCTTCACCCGCTGTCCTTGACGCCTCCCGGACTAATTCATCATAGTTTGTAATGGAAGATCCCAACAGTCTTAAAAATCTCTCTTTCATCCACTCGGGAACCTGCTCATCCGCATAACCGTCCGGTTTTCCATACCTGTCACATTCCATCATGGTAATGTCCGTAAAAAGATCAATTACAGTGTTAAGGTGCTGCAGATCGCCGACATATGCTTCCACGAAACGTATTTTGCTTTTGATCATGAAGTCCGCCATCTTCTTTCTATCTTCATCCGCCATGTCCTTCTTATCACTCATTATCTGACCCATTAGACCTTCTCTTATGAACTCCGTTATCTCCCCTTTCTCTCTTTCCAGTGATTTCCCGTCCCGGGATATCAGTCGGATGACCATCCTGGTCTTATTCTGGCTGTAATCCTTGCCTTCAAAATTTGTCGCGTCATTGTAGAAATCGGGCAAAACTTTTTTCACGGTTTCCTTTACGTTATCCGCCCAGACAGAATCCGCAAGGTAGCTCCTGGTAATGATATTATGTCCCTCTCCGCCTAAAGAGCGTTCTGTCCGCCTTAAATACTGAATAACCGGTGAAACTGAATCAATTGAGGCTGCCGGCTCAATGGCATACGTAGGCGCTTTCCTTGTCTCATACATGATCCCCGGGATAAGGTCTTTTGCCGCTTCATACACTCCCGAGCCCTTTATCATCTGAGTCAATTCTTCGTCCTTATCCTTGAACACCTGGCGAGTAAATGCGCGGATGACATAGTGTTTCCTGCGCGTCTCAAAATAATCACCTTTTCCCATGGCCCTGTATTTGTCCTCATGCCGTTTAAACCACGTCATGCCAGCGTATTTGTCCTCGTCCGGTCTAGCTTCGCGGAGAATCCGTTCCATCCTCTCGATCATCCCGGGGTCGGCATGCTTCAGGTATTCAACGATCTCATGGAGAAAAGACAAGGGGTTCCCGTTCAAAAGATTCTTGTCAACCGCCAGGACTTTCTTTTCCCCGATGCCAAAGAAACCTTTAACACCTCCACCTGTAGCTATAAGACGTGCCGGCAATCCCGACCGGAATGTCTTGATAATATCGACAAGGATCTCTTTTTCATCTGAAGAGATCCGGACACTTTCCATAAGTTCCTCAACGCTCTTTATATGCCTCTCAACATGTTTTTTGGTGATCTCTTCCTGTTTTATAGTGGATAGATCCACCACCTCTTCTGTATCCATATTTTTTATTAAACCGCGCAGCTTTCCGGTTTCTTCAACTACTTCGACGGGCTCGATCTCCTCGAACTTGCCCATGAAATTAGAAATCGATACGGGAACCACTTCATCCGTTTTGCCCCCCTCCTCACCCCTGTGTCCCATATCGAAAATGATCTCCATCAGGACCGCATCTGCTTTATCGCGCACATCACGTTTCGCAGTCAGGCTGTGACTGACTTTCCGCAACGCACCGGTGATCGCCGCCCTCGTGGAGTAGCTGGCTCTCCCTGCTATCTCCCCGAGTACCGTGATTATGTCCTTTGCTACCCTGGAATATTCGTCGTTTTCCAGGGCCTTTATCAGGTGTGGCACCGCGGGCTCTCCCATGGTATTAATGTCATCGAGCAACGCGGCTATCTGGTCCGCAACGTTCTCGTCCTTCTTCTCTCTCCACCTTGTTACCTGGAGCACTTTAAGGGCGTAATCCACGGCCTCTGCCTTATTCTGGATCATTAAATAGTGATCGGGGCCTTTTTTCTGGACTTCTTTTTGATGCGCATTCATCCGGAAATCATATTTCATTCCCCTCCAGCCCCTGCCGCCGAAAATAATTGACGCGATAATGAGCACCGCGAGCACAGGCAAGAGCCACCTGACATATAAATTCAGCACCGATCCTCTTTCCGAATGTTTTATCCATCCAGTCCACCATTTTTGCTTTTTACTCCCCCGGGGTGCCGGATCAGGCCCTGTATCCGCAGGAGTAACGTGGACCTTTGTACCGTCCGGCAAAGTTTTCTCTTGGGAACCGTCGTTTATCCTTTCATTTGAAACTATCACGGCGCCTTTCTCCATCCGGACCGTTATGTTCGCCCCTTTTAACAACGCTTCCCGGACGTGCACTGCCCGGCTGAAAAGCTCCCGGCCGGATCCCGGCATGTTCATTTCCGACAGCATGCTCATTATGGCTATGTCTGACACCCCTGTCTCCAGCATACTCTCAATAGAACTTCTGCCTCCGCTCAAAAGCCGAAAATAAGGACACTCACATGGGTCCTGACTCCTGAACTCCGGAATGATCGTGAGGTAGGAAATGCCCCGCTTCCTCAAAAGTCCTGTCAGATTTTCCGCGTGAAAACCCCCGGTAATAAGCACCGCGTGCCTGATGTTTCCCTCCCCGGGGCCCGGCGCTCCGAACCTCATGTTGCGAAGGAAGGCTTCGTCCCTTTTGAAGGAACATTCGTAAAACTTTATCATTGCTTTCCTGTATAAGTCGATCTCATATATATCCCCGTTCAGGCTGGCATCAATGTCATTATCTGCCGTCTTTTCCCTTATAAATGAGATATAATCCTCTATTTTGAAGGAATCCTCGCTTTCCCTGTAATACCTGTAATCTTCCATTTTCAGAGAAACGGCGAACAGTTTGCGTATCACCTGGAGGTTCTCCCATAGCCCGTCAAGCCGTGCCTGGTCATCATTTTCATACAACTTCTCCCTGAGGGCCTTCCTGATGTTCTCCATTTCTTTCATGATGGAGGACCTGTCGGCTGAATCATAGAGGGAAATATAGTCGATATAACCGAACAGGTCGGGGAAGCGTTCTCTTCCGATCCTCACCCCGGAGGCTTTCCGGGCCAGGTAGCCATAGAACTCTTTTTGCGTGATCCTCTTCTGGCTGAACCTGACCGTGCTTGATACAAGTTCCTCCCGCTCCCTCTGTGACAGTATCTTATGGAGAGTGTCTATCATCTGATCCCTCTCCTCATTCGCCTTTTTAAAATTGATACCATCTTCCATGCCAAGCGACTCCCGCAACAGACTGATGTTCGCGAAAGAATCCGCGTCTATCCCGTTGCTTTCCGCATTGTCCATCAGATAGAGAAGGTATTCCCTGAAATCGATAAGCTCTTCCCTGTTCTCCGCGTATTTTCTGTCAAGTTCAAGCAATTCATCCGAATATATTGCCTGTTTGAGTTTTTCCAGGATGGAAGCGAGAGACTCGATCTGCCTTTCCACCCTATCCCTGTACTCGAGCGATCTCCGGTATATCCCGAGATTCTCAAAATAGAGCGCCGGGTCTTCAATCCCCCACAGGGTCACTTTTCCTGGATCGTTTATCGCGAAATATTCGGCCCCGTTCAGTAGCCCTTCCAGGACAAAATCATCCGCGACTTTTTCGCGCATCCCTCTCTCCCTGATATCGGTAAATACGGAAAGGTCATAATTCCCCTTTCCCCCCTCAAGATTGACAGTGGATATACCGTAATTCTTCCTTAGATATTCGAGGAGCTCGGCTATTTTGTGCTGGGCCCTATAATTACAGTGCGCGTCCTGGATGTGTATAACGACCCTGTCCGAAACACCGTTATAGGTCTCTTTGACCATACCCAGGTATGATGGGATATTGATCCCGGGGTCGGCAATATCCGCAACAGCGTCGCTCCCGGCAGCGACGCCCGGTTGAACAGCTGCCGCCAACGCGTCCGTAAAGATGAAACTGAAGATAAACGCGGTTACCGTGACAAAACTGACCAATGCCCTGAAAGGTTTATGCCTGTTTAAAATTTCGTTCGACATGAATTTTTCCTCCGTTTATTTAAGGAAACCCATAAAAAATTCAAATATCCAGCTTTATTTTATCATAACCAAAGAAAATGTCAACTACAACATAAAAAATAGGTCGCTGTCCCCATTATTACGCGAATATCTGCACCCTGTAGATCTCCTTCAAGACCTCGTAATCCATTGGCTCAGCATTGGGTATGAATATATAGACATTCGCGAATCTGTCATGCTTCTTAATAAGGATATTGGGGTTTTCAAGATCAATATCCCGGCCAAAAGCCAGCTGCAGGGTCAGGGTCATCATCTCCATTAGGCGCATGTAGCTGTCCACGGTCAGCTTTCCGTTATCCACTCCTGCCATGAAAATATTGTCGGAACTTCTGAGAGTCTCGAACTCATCCGAAGTAACGGTATCTTTACCGGCCAACACGATAACTTTGGCGTCTTTCTTGCCTTCCTTGTCCATTTCCGTGTTGATCGCACCTAACAAGCCGCTGTCATCTCTATCTATAAAGGTTATGCCTTTTTCCCGGCAGAATTCACGTATTGAAGTTATAAGAGGATTAACCGCGTCGTATTGAAGGTGCCTGCCCTTTTCATATCCTTTTATCCAGCTTGTGCCAAGCGCTAATATAATTGGCTGCTCCTCCTGTTTTGCCTGGATGAGTTTAATAGTATCCGAGAAAACTTGAGCCTGCACACGTTCAGTTTCGTCGGATATAACGGCTGGTTCGGCCTTCTGGATGATTTCGGGCACTTCTTCAGCCGCATTCCGGGGCACCTCTTTTGCCGGCGCTTCGAAAGCATCCACCATTAAGATCGCTTCGCTGTCTTCGACAGAGCAGATCCTTTTTTCTTTTGAATGATAAGTCGTGTTTCCGCCCCGGCCCCTGTCAGACCAGTTAAGATATATGACCGGTTTTCCGAAAAATCTGCGAAGCTCCTCCGCCCACTTCTTAACTTCTTCCGGGCTTGTGGCCGCGGGAACAACGATCATGTCTGATCCATTTATTTCCTTGCTCATCGCTATCAAATCAACACCATTCTGGATCAGTACCTCTGCTTCAATGCAGATCAAAATCTCCATTTTACGGCCCTTTATTGAAAACAACCGTTTTTCGCTTAAATGGCGGGTTTTTTTGAATACAATATGCCTTCCGGCATATCCGGGTTTAATTATGTTATACGTTATATTGGAATTTTGTGGGTCAGGTGACTCGTATTCTATGCACAAGCCTATTGCTATCTTTGTTCTATCCGCTGCTTCCTGCAGCAACTTGATCCGTGTTTCAGCCTCTTCCTCCGTACAATATGTCTTATCCAAAATCTCAGGGAAAAGTATCAGGTCCGGAGCATCCGGACCCAATCTGCTTAAGCTTTCAACAATATTTTTGATTCTTTCTGTATTCTGGTCGAATTCATCATCCTGGAGCTGGGCGCAGGCCACTCTTAACCCCTGCTTTTTGAATCCGGCGGTCCATAGAACCGGTATCCCTTCCACGGAGTTGGGATAAATACCCCTTTCCCCTGATAAAAGGAACAATTTCACCGAATTATAACCAAACCATATTCCGCTGTCCTTTTCTGATTCGATCTTCCTGATCTCATCACCACCCTGGACATATGAAAGCCCCTTGTTGTGAAACAGAATCTCTTTTTTTATCATTTCCGTGACATCCCCGATAAACACGCCGTTCTCGTTTAAAAGTCTTATATAAGGTGTGAGCGCATGAGCAGCATCCTGAGCGCTCTTTATCCCTCCAGTCCCCGCAAAATGCTCTTCTGATGAAAGGGCTAATCCCGCCTTTAACATAAGGATATCTATGTCTTTCAGTAGTGTTTTACGGAACGGCACTTTGGCCGGAACAGTCTCGCTCCCGGGTTTTATCTCGAAATTATCTATAAAAGTTACTTTATATTCCTTATATTCCATACCCCACTGCGCCCATTTAAACCGGATTTCATAATAACTCCTTTCACCATAGCCCAAACGCTTCTTGCTGATAATAATATCCCTGGCCTCCATCGCGTCCAGCTCATCCAAGACGAACGGAAGAAGATGGCCTCCAAGGTACTGATATGCCGCGTCATGCATCAGAGAACCGTGAGATTTCGATCCATCCTTTTTTTTGCTTCTTTTCGCCTCTCTGTACATCATTCTATTTTTTTCAGATAACCGCATACTTCTTGCCGAATCATAAAAATTTTTCTTCTCCATCATTATAAGATGCCTGCTTCCTCCCGCTAATAATCCTTCTGAAACACCTCCCATGGACGCGAGATAAAGGGCCTTTTTCTTTTCCAGATCGGGATTTACCTTTTCGTGGTTCCTTATTGCTGTCCAGTAGCGGACATGTCTTTCGTCAAGAAGCGGGTCTTGTCCCTGAAGCGGCCGGGTATCCAGGTCGCCATTGTTCCAAAAATTCGCTAATTCTAATCCGTTAAGCCTGGCCATGTGATCGACTGCATCTTCCTGACTTAGAATAAATAAGATATGTTCCATAATAGCGTTCTTGAACCGGTCATCAACCATTAGATCAATATCTCCGGATCTTTCAGCCGCTTCCTCGCCTAATATGTAGAACACGGCATTGGCTACCTCCCTCGCCTTTAGCGGTGTTCTTTTCCCGACGTATATTCCGTCTTCTACCGACGTCCTAAAACGATCTTGAAGGAGTTCAGATAATTCAGCTCTGGCTGCCACTGTCTCGTCCTTTTCCTCTGACCATAGTCTGTAAAGAATATCCCTGGCCTGTTTCTCGCCAATGTCCGGTCCTGTTTCCAGCCCTTCAGGGATATCGGCTATCAATATTTCTTCTTCATCTCCAAGCGAAAAAACCTTGTTCTTATACGGCCTGTAAGAAGAGTTCCCGGCTTTATCTCCATCAGCCCGGTTAAGAAGCATGACCGGTTTCTTGTACCGTTCCTGGAGTATCTGTGTCCAGGTCTTAGACGACTTTAATCGGGTTGCTGAAGGTATAAGTAGCAAATCCGCGTTCTCTATTTCTTCTGATACCTTCCTGGCGGCAACAGTATCTTTGAGCGCTGATAGCGTTTCAACGCAGATCAGGAGAGCTATTTTATGGCCTCTTACCGAAAATGAACGGTTTTCTGACCCAAAACAAAATTTCCGGAATCTCCTGTTATCCTCTTCGTCCCCGGGCTGGATTATATGGCAGGCAACGAGATTGCCTGTATCTGTCCTTATATCGCTTTCAACACAGTAGCCGATGGCTATTCCCGTGTCATTTGCCGACTTTTCCAGGATCTCTATTCTTTCTCGCTCCTTATCCTCTGAACACCGTCTTTCATCAATCAACTCGGGGAATATCACCAGGTCCGGAGCATTTGGGCCTAATTCACTTAAGCCTTCCACAATACTTCTGATCCTTTCCGTGTTTTGTTCAAAATCTCTCCTTTCAAGCTGCACGCTGGCCACTCTTAAACCTTCCTTTTCCAATCCATTTGTCCATGTAACCGGTAACCCTGATATGGTCTCTGGAGGGGCAGCTGGCTCTTCCTTTGATGAGGCCAATAGTGTAACAGGGTTGTAGCCGAACCATATACCCCCGGGAACTGATTCAATATCTGTGATCTCCTCGCCGCTGGGGATATAGGAAAGCCTCTTGTTGCAAGACAGGATGCCTGACCTTCTTGATACAGACACGTCCGCGACAAACACACCATCTTCTCCCAAAAGATCCATATACGGGCTGAGAGCGGCAGCTACATCTTCGGAAGTGTAAATCCCGTCCGCATCGCCGGGCTGACTTTCGTCGGAAAGGGCCAATCCCGCCTTGAGCATTAATATATCAACCCCTTTCAGCAAAGTATCCATTAAAGTGGCCTTAAGGGACTCCCTTATCCCTTGAGGCCTTATTGTATAATTATCAATGAATGTCACAACATAATCCTCATATTCCATGCCCCACTGCGCCCATTTGAACCGGATCTCATAATAGTCCCTTCCTTCCCTGTCCAAACGCTTCTTGCTGATAATAATATCCCTGGCCTCCATAGCGTCCAGCTCATCCAGGACGAACGAAAGAAGATGCTCTCCAAGGTACTGATATGCCGCGTCATGCATCAGGGTACTGGAAGATTTTGTCCCCTTTTTTATGCTCCTTTTCATCTCCCTGTATATCATTCTGTTTCCCTCAGATAACCGCACGCTTTTTGACGGATCGCAAAAATTCTTTTTCTCCATCATGACAAGATGCCTGCATCCTGCCGCTAACAGTCCTTCTGAAACACCTCCCATGGAGGCGAGATAAAGTGCTTTTTCCTTCTCGAGGCCAGGGTTGACCTTCTTGTGTTTTCTTATGGCGGTCCAATAACGGACATGTTTTCTGGTGAGAAGCGGACATCTACCCAAAAGAGGCCTTCGGTCCAGGTCTCCATCCCCCCAGAAACTCACCAATTCTTCCCAGCTAAGCTCTGCCAGACGATCAACAGCGTCTTCCCTGGTCATGATAGAAACGATATGTTCTACAACAACAGTTTCGAATCTATCATCCACCAGCAGGGCATGATTTCCGGCCATTTCCGTTATTGCTTCTGCGCCCAGAATATAAAAAGCAGCCTGCGCGATCTCTCTTGCTCTCAAAGGTGTTCTGTTGCCGGCGTATATAACCCCAGCTTCATCATACTCCGGCAGTTCATTTAACAGGCCGGTTAATTCTTCTCTCGCCTGCCGCATTTCGCTTTCCCTGCCGGACCATAGCTTATACATAACATTGCTGACTATTCTCTCTTCGGCATCCGGCTCGGATACGGGGCCTTCCGGGACATCTGCCATCAGTATTGCTTCTCCATCATTAAGAGAAAACACATCATCATCTTGAGGGATATATGTTGATCTGCCTGCTTTCCCGCCATTAGTCATGTTAATAAACATGACCGGCTTTTTGAATCTTCGTCTTAGCATCCCTGGCCACTTTTCTCCCACCATGGTCAATGTCGTTGACGGCACAAGTATCAGGTCCGCTTGTTCAATGTCTTCGGTGACTTTCCTGGCGTCAGCATTGTTCCTGAGAACCGCAATTGATTCCACACACATCAGTAGCGCTATTTTCCTGCCATTGATCGAAAACAATCGGTTTTCCCTGCCGAAATTAAACTTATTGTATCTCTTGCTTTCTTCCGTGCCCTCCGGCTGGATTATATCGGTCGTAATATTTCTTCTCCCATCTATTTTTTCTTCGTGCTCCATAGAAGAGCATATGGCTATTTTAGTATCGTTCGCCACTTTTCGCAGAACACTTACCCTTTCCTGTGATTCTTCTTCCGAACAGCGTCCCCCGTCCATAAGTTCCGGAAAAACCGCCATATCCGGGGAGTTGGGACCCAATCTGCTCAAATCTTCAACTATCCTTTTGATCCTTTCCGTGTTCGCTTCAAAATCGTCCCTGCCAAGCTGGACACAGGCCACCCTTAATTCATCTTTTTTCAATCCTCCCGTCCACGTAACCGGCAACCCTGATATGGTGTCGGGGTGGAAAGGTTCTTCTTCCATGGGCTCGATCCCTACAAAAATATCCGCCTCATTGCTCAATGGGATCGTTGCAACAAAACCTTCTATCCTGTTTAATGAATACGTCAGCGTGTAGGCATGCTTGCCGTTTCGCGTAACGGGCAAAGAAAAAGCAATAATTTCCTCACCCCTTTGCACCTCCTCTATCTCGTCAATGTCATAGCCTTCGAGAAGGATCTCAGCCACACCGCCCTTTTTCTCTATATGCTTTTTAATAAGTGGTATTAAGGTATGTTTTGATATCTGGAGTTTAAGCGCCTGGCCTGCAAGAAAACTCACGTCCGCGAAAGCCCATCTGTTGCGAAAAGATTTGCCGAGTGTTTCTCCGGCTCTTACGCTTCTTGCGGTCTCCCTGTCCCAATAACTTGCAAGGTCATCGTCGGTGATAACATCCCAATTGCCACTTTTATCCCGGATAATCTTACACAGAGGTTTAGTGGCCATAGGCGGAGCCAATACATGCCCGCGGGGAGTATCGGCAAGACCAAGAACGGTATTGGACACAAAAAGAGCCCCCATAAGAACTAATGATACGATCTTTGTCCTTACAACTGAAAACTTCATGTCTTCTTATTCTCTCCTTCGTTAATTACGCGGCCTGCAGCAACAGCTGCATCCTTTCATGGTAAACCTTAAGTTGGTCGACGGCGATCCTCACTATCGGCGGTAACGCAAGGGCTATGGCAAGGTTCTTCCTTACTGTCGGACTATTGTCAATCATGTTGGCGAGAGTCTCTTCCGTGATCATCTCCTCCGGCAGCAATCTCTTGTATATTTCCCGTATCTTCGGGAATATCTCCTTTATTACGCGCGGCAAAGCGGGTTCTTTCTCCGGATGCTCTTCATCCTCTTTTTGCGCTTTTCTGCAGGCAGCCTGCGCAATGCCTATGGCCGAAGCCGCGGTGAAATCCCGCAACGGAACGCCTGCCCTCGTCTTCCCCTCCGACATTGCTACGGGAAGCATGTTTTCAGGAAGCGTCTGCATCTCCTCAAGGTCTTTAAGCTTCATAATATGGACCTCCAGTGTCCGCGGATCATCGTGGCGTTTATTGACGCGTTCCAGTATTTCATCCCCGTCAATTCCCTGCTGCGCCGCAATATCCCGCACATGGCGAACGAGCATTCTCATTGAATCAATTTTATGTTGTTTATCTTCTCCGGGTTCGAATATGTAATTCACATCAAGTCCATGCTTATTGTGAAGCATCATCAGATACGCCCATGTCCTCATATTAGCGTCCGCATCTTCCTTGGGGATCAATGATAAGTCGATGATCATGTCTACCGGATAACCCTTAAGATGTCTGGCGGCGCGGTTGAGTAGCGTTATGTCTTCTGTCAATGATATCTTCTCCGGACTTTCTTCTTCTGGAAGCATGACTCTTTCAGCCACCGCTCTGGGATCCCTTGTTGCTAGCACGAAATCCCCGCAACTTTCAAAGAAATCATCATCAAAGAGTAGATGCGGATCTTTAACCCTTAATTTTTTGCCACTTTCCAGCCATGGCTTAAGGAATTTATCAATCACTGTTTTTCTGGCATCCGGATCAAGAGGCAAATATCCCCTTCTTAAATAGAAGAAAAGCGCGTCAAAGCCGGTTAACACCTGGCCTTTATACGCCCTGAAAAATATGGGGTTAAACTCCTGTTTCAGAAGGCTATGCTTCATCTTAAAAAGGACCTGCATATGTCCTTTGTGTTTCCAGTATTCCATGTCTATCCCCATGGCCATATCGCACATCTTATTACCACGCGCGACAGAAAAATCATGCGCTATCTTCTCTCCGTTAACATAGAAAAACCCCTTAAACCCTGGGATCCTGCCATCGTAAGTTTCCCACTGTAAGAAACAAAGCCATATGTACTCATTTCCTCCTTCGATCGATCTTGAAGCATAGATAAATGGTTTCACGGTCCAGCGACCAGAAAAGTATTCCTCTACTGTTTTCTTTGTCTCTGTTTCAAAAGCTGAATCCGTGTGATCCGGATCTACTGACACTCCCAAATAAGAATAAAGTTCGGACGGGTTTTCGGCCTTGACATACGAATAGTGCGATCTTTCTATTATACTTGCCTGCTCCCTTACAAAATCCGTCACACTTTCATCGCCATCGAAAACAGACTCGATCAAGCCACCATATTCTTCAACATCCCCAACGCCACCAGGGACGACATTTGTGTAATCAAAATCTTTAGCATATCTTTTCCTCTCGCCTTTGTCGTTTACCGGCTCAACTTCGATCTTGTCCCTGTCGAGCATGTCATCGATCGTATTGCCATTGAATATGAGCGAGAACCCGTGCCTCTCTCCCTCTGCCACGGTTGCCCGCAGATCTATTTCTATAGCCCCGTCTTCCAGTATTTTTGGGTTAGATAATACTTCAAAAATTTTCTCCTCCTCCATGCCATCATATTGCTTATCCAGGGCAGCATTTATATCAAGCCGGCTTCTATACTTCAGGGCAGTTTCTTCATCCTCTCCCTTTAACCCTTTCAGGGCCATATCAACAACCAGCGTCAGCTCAACCATGCTGCGGGACAAATCCCCTGCCCTAACCGTGTCCATGATAGGCTTAAATATGCTTTGCGCGGCAAGGGTAGCTCTCCCGGGACCATAAGTCACAGGAAAGGCCCAGGCGATAGTATTGAAATAAAAGAGGCACACTATCCCTATTATGATAATTCCAAACCATATCTTATATCTGCCTTTAGGTCTTTTAATAATGCTCATAGTTACATTAATTGTTATTTTTGTTAAGCAAATAAAATGTAAGTTATTATACCATGAATCAGCGGTTAGGTCAATAAAAGTTTATGGGGGCACCTTTTTACATAACTTATTGTCTATAAAGAGGTTTTGGATTGAAAGTGCAGTCCGGGACGAGTGTAATTTTAACCTCAGAACCGTCCCGAGATCCGAGCTCGCCCAAGCCTGGTCAGGAAGGCATTTCAGACTCTATCATGTTTATCAATTTATCTGTTTCATCTGAAATTTTCATTGAAAGAGTTTTTGAGGCGCGTATTTCCTGCTTTATCGACTTTAAGAGGCTTAAAAAACGCTTCACGCACGCCATGCTTTTCTTCTGGTGGACCTCTTCGGGCTGCAGTTCTCCGTTTTTCTTGATCATTTCCCTGAGATCCTTCTGCGCCTCTCGCGCATCTTTGCCTTTCTCAAGAACATATTTTTTGATCCGCGCGTAGTCCTCTTTGTCTATTTCCTTATTCGCGCTGGCGCGTCTTAGAACATCGACGGCCTCGTAGGTAGGCACCTCCGCGGCATTGGCCTCTTCGGTATACTCTTTCTTCAGATACCTGGGCTCTGCTTTCTCAAGAAAAGCGTAAGACCGCAGCAATTTAAGCGCTGTCTGCTTCTGTATGCCGATCTCTTTTGATGTATACGTATCGAATTCACTATACCCCCACCCTTTATACAACTTATCTTTCCAGGCCGCATAAAGGATCTGTCCCAGTTCTATCCATGATGTTTTGAATTTTTTCGCGTTCTCGAGAACCTGGTATCTCAAGCTCTCAGGGGGTATTTCTTCCATTTTCCGTTCAATGTTCTTTATTGACCTTGTTTTTCCGTCACCCATAAGTCACATGCCTTTCGCTTTTAGATGTCTGATTAGATTTTGCTGTCAGGCCTCATCATAGCACATTTTTCTCGCTGTTTACAACTTTTTCGAATATTGATCATTTAAGTTGAAAACTAGTTGTATGCTAGAGTTGCCGGGAGTTTTTCTTTGGAGTATAATTATAGATATGTTCTCGAGAAAACAGGTCTTCAGAACACTGCTGGTAGTCGTTTTTATCATCCTTATGGTATACGCCAATTTTTATATCGTAAGAAGGGTGACGTACTACGCTCTGGAGGTATATCTTTACGACCGGCTGCTCATCGCGTATGAAGTGGGTTCGTCTGAGAAGATGAAAGAACAGCTCAGCATGATCGCATCGAATGCTGATATGCCGCGCGAACGTGCTTTAGCGAAAAAATTCGAGAAAAACATCAGCAGCATAAAAGACATCCACGGCTTTCTGAAAAAGGCCGTAAAGGAAGACAAGTCCAAAATAAAGCTTTTGAAAAATATGCGGGCCGTATCTATCGTCCTGATACTGATACTATTTATTGCGCGCAGTTTTATGATAGCCAGGGAATGGTTCGCGTTGAGATCGAAACAGTGAGCCGTTTTTTGCACCGGTCCATGGAAGGCCTCAGAATGTTTTTTGGAATCTGCGCGCGCTTGCAAATATGACAACGAGCCCTATTACCGCGAGCGCCGCCAGGTCATCCCATAATACCGCAAACCCGATCCCTTTCAGGAAAATACCGCGCATTATCACAAGGTAATATCTCATCGGGTTCATGATGGTTATATATTGTACTATCTGGGGCATGTTCCTGATAGGATAAGCGAATCCCGAAAGAAGCACCATAGGCGCATATATCATAAATATGGACATCATCGCTTCCTGCTGTGTGGAAGAAAGTGTCGAGATAAAAAGCCCTGCGCCGAGGGTTGTCAAAAGATAGATGAGGGTTGAAAAGAACAGAAGAAACAGGTTCCCTCTCAACGGTACCTTAAACCAGAAACAGGCGATCAGCGTAATATAAAATACCTGTATAACGGCGATGATAACAAATGGGATGAGCTTGCCAACTATAAGCTCAATGGGCCTTATCGGGCTTACCATCAATTGCTCCATTGTGCCTATTTCCTTCTCGCGAACGATCGACATGGCGGATAATAACAGCGACATTATGGTTACTATAATGCAGATAACGCCCGGGAGGTAATAGTTGCGCGATATGAGGTTCTCGTTGAACCAGCTCCGGTCGCGTAATTCTATGAAAGGGCACACATTTTTCTTTTTCAGGTAGATTTCCGCCCTCCTGCGCAGCGCTTTATAGTTAAAAGTATTGATGATCTGATCCGCGTAACCCAATACTATCTGGGTGGCGTTGGAGTCAGTCCCATCAACTATTAACTGTAATGGTTCACTTCTATTGCCCACAACATCGCGTCCAAAACCCCGGTTAAACTTAAGAACCGCCAGAACCTTTGCCCTGTTTATGAGACCGTCCATCTCTTCATCGCTCTTAAGGTAACGCTTAATATCAAAATACTTTGAATATGAAAAATCCCTGATAACTTCGCGGCTCACATATGTGTTGTCGAGGTCATAGACGGCCGTCGGGATATCCGTCAGGTCCATGGTCGCGGCATAACCGAAGAGAAAAAGCTGTACCATCGGGCTGATGAAAATGACGGTTTTCATCCGCGGGTCGCGGAATACCTGCAGGAACTCTTTCCGGAGTAAAGCGATTATACGGTCAAACATATTTTATCACGCCCATTTTCAGAGTATCTTTTTCTTGAATTTCTTTACCGCGAGCAAAACCGTAAGAAAGGCGAACAACGTAAGAAAAACCGCCTGCGGCCACAAAGCCGCGATCCCAGTGCCTTTCAAGTATATTCCCCGAAGGCATATTATGAAATAACGCGCCGGCACCAGATATGTGACAGCCTGTATGGCTTTCGGCATATTGAATATCTCATACGTGAACCCGGACAAAAGCACCGTCGGCAGGAACGACGTGAGCAGCGCCACCTGGCTCGCCAGGAGCTGGTTTTTTGCCATTATCGAAATGGAAATGCCAAGACCGAGCGCCCCGGCGAGAAATATCGAACTCAGTATAAAAAGAAGGAATAAATTCCCCATGAGAGGCACGACAAAAACAAATCTTCCCATCAGGACCGCTATAACAAGGTCGATCATGCCTATAGTGAAATATGGTATGAATTTTCCGGTTATAAGTTCAATCGGTCTCACTGGTGTTGATATAAGCTGTTCCATCGTCCCGCGTTCCCACTCCCGCGCCACGGTAAGAGACGTGAGAAGCGCCGCGATGGTCATCATTATTATCGCGATGAGTCCGGGCACTATGAAATACTTGCTTTCAAACCCTTCATTGAACCACACGCGCGGCCTCAGGTCCACCGGTTCGGGATTTATGACACCGGATGTTTTCGACACCTGTTGTATGATATTGGCATTACGGGTATTGACAATGCTTTTCACGTATCCGAGGGCGACCGAAGCGGTGTTTGAATCAGAGCCGTCCAATATGAGCTGTATGGGCACAGTCTGGTTCGTGTAATACAATCTCGAGAAATGCTTCGGGATCACAAGCGCCATGAGCGCGGTCCCTTTATTTATAAGCCGGTCGATCTCGCCGTAATTATCGTAATAGCCGATGATCTTGAAATAGTTGGAGTTCCTGAAATCAAGTATGAAATCGACCGAGGCTTTTGTGTTATCCTGGTCCCATATGGCAAGCGGGACGTCCTGGATATCAAGTGACAGGCCGTATCCGAAAAGCACGATGAGTATGATAGGTATTCCGAGCCCCAGGCCGAGGCTCCGCGGATCGCGCCGTATCTGCGTGAATTCCTTTACACAAACAGCTTTAACCCTTCTAAGATTCAACGGGATGCTCCCTGTCGTAAGTTTCTATTAACGATACAAAAACGTCCTCGAGCGACGGTTTTATTTTCTGGATGGAATAGCCGGTAACGCTTCTTCCCTTAAAAAGCCCCTCTATGGCGGCAGTGGCCTTTTTCCAGTCCTCGCACACCGAGTGGAGGCGCGTCCCGAAGGTGGCCGTCTCGTTGATCCCGGGAAGAGAATTGATGCGTTCTATCCATTCCTCGGAATCGGGCACGCTGATCTCGAGTATATCCTGTTTCATGAGTTTCAATTTCATTTCCTCGGGCGTGCCCATAGCTATGAGGTTGCCTTTATAGATCATGGTGAGGCGGTCGCAGTTTTCCGCTTCGTCCATGTAATGTGTCGTGACAAAAACGGTGACGCCTCTCCGGGCCATATCTTTTATGATATCCCAGAAATTGTTCCGTGTGATAGGGTCAACCCCGGATGTGGGTTCGTCAAGGAAAATTATGTTCGGTTTATGCAGTATCGCGCATCCCAGGGCGAGGCGCTGTTTCCACCCGCCGGAAAGTGTCCTGGTAAGGCTCCTGCTGAAATTCTTAAGATCGGCAAGCTCAAGCACCGTAGCCCTGCGTTTAGGGATCTCTTCTTTGGGTATTTTATATATACCGGCGTAAAATTCTATGTTCTCTTCCACTGTAAGGTCATCATAGAGCGAGAATTTCTGTGACATGTATCCGATATGCTCTTTAATACTCTCCTGCTCTTTCATTATGTCAAACCCTCCCACCGTGCCGGCACCCGAAGTCGGTGAGATCAACCCGCATAGCATACGTATAGTAGTGGATTTGCCCGCACCGTTCGGCCCGAGAAATCCGAATATCTCGCCTTTTCCTACTTCGAATGACACGTGGTTAACGGCCGTGAACGCACCGAACTTTTTTTCAAGTTTATCAACTTTTACCGATATTTCATCCGGTCTCATATTCTTTTATCGCTGTTATGAACGCCTCTTCGAAGGTTTTGGCTTTAAATTCCTCTTTTATGACCTCCGGTGTGTTGCATCGCAGAAGTCTGCCCTTATGTAAAAGCGCGACTCTTTTGCAGCGTTCCGCCTCGTCGAGGTATGATGTCGAATAAAGTATGGTTACCTTCTCTTTGAGAAGTTCGCAGAGGATCCGCCAGAAATCCCTGCGGGAGACGGGATCGACGCCGTTAGTGGGTTCATCCAGAAAAAGCACTTTCGGGGTGTGTATAAGAGCGCATGCGAGACCGAGTTTTTGCTTCATACCGCCCGAAAGCTTCCCCGCAAGACGCGCCTTGAACGGCGTAAGGCCGCTGAACCCGAGAAGCTTTTCTATCGTTTGCGGGCGCTCTTTCGGCGGGACGCAGAATATGTCGGCATAAAAATTGATGTTCTCGATCACGGTCAGGTCTTCGTAAAGACCGAACCGTTGTGACATATAAGCGATGTTATCTTTTAATTCTTCCGTCTCTTTGATTATGTTTTTCCCGTAAACCCATCCTTCGCCGCCGCAGGGATCGAGTATACCGGTTAACAGGCGCATGGTCGTGGTTTTTCCCGCGCCGTCGGGTCCCACCAGGCCGAATATCTCGCCTTCCTGGACCTCCAGATTGAGATTATCTACCGCCGTGAGATCGCCGAACTTTCTTGTCAGGTTTATGGCATTTATAGCGACCATGTCATTTTATGATAATATAGGCGTCAGCCGGTATGCCCGGTTTGAGGTCCAGGCTTGAATTATCAACACGCACTTTTATCCTATAGACGTACTTCACCCTTTCCGTTGTAGTCTGGATATATTTCGGGGTGAACTCCGTCTGCTGCGATATGAAAGAAACCCAGCCCTTGTATTTTTTAAAAGGATAAGTGTCTATCTTAACAAAGGCTTTTTGTCCGAACTTCACCTTGCCAAGGTCCCTTTCGTTAATATACGCCGTAACCCAGATATCCTGAAGGTCGACCACCGTAAAAACCGGTTCACTTATCTGCACGACCTCGCCCTGAAGAGAACTTTTGAGGATAACGTATCCGTTAAGCGGTGAAGCGAGATCACCCCAGCCGAGTCTTGTTTCCGAAAGAGCGAGGGACGCGCGCAGGTTCTCCACCGTTGACGCGCTGGTTTCCGCCGTGGTCCTGGCGGTATCCCGATCCAGCTGCGAGATCGCTCCTTCTTTGAATAAATTTTCAGCCCTTACGTGATTGAGCTTGTCGAGTTCCAGCTGGTATTCGGACCTTTCCAGCGCCGCGATGGCCTCATCCCTTTCTTCTGTAAGATTATCCTTAACGAGCCTTGCGACTAACTGGCCTTCCTCCACGTAATAGCCTTCATCGACCAGAAGCTCATGGATCTGTCCCTCCACCCTGAACGAAACGCGCACGTCGTCTCCCTCGATCACACCGGAAACCTTTATGAGCCCGCTCCATTTTATTTTTTCATATAACCAGAAAGACGAGATCACCAGAACAAAAATAATCGCGCCTGTGGTTATCTTCCTCTTTAATCCAGGCCTTTCGTTCAGTTTGTCCACGACCGACCTGAGTTTTGCGGGAAGTTTTGGAACGATCTTTTGTTTCAGTTTCGATATGTCTATCTTCACCATTTATTCCTCCTTGGATAATTCTCTTCCCATGGCCTTGTTCAGATCGGCTTTTGCCATTATATAATCGTACTTAGCCTCGGCAAGGCTCTGTTCGACCTGGGCAAGGGCCACCTGGCAATCCAGCACATCAAGGTTTATCCCCACGCCTGTATCGTAGCGCACTTCTGAAAGACGCAATGCCTCTCTGGCCTCTATGATACTGTCTTTCTGCGCGTAAATGATCGCGCTCCATTGTTTCAGGTCAAGACAGATACGTTTAATATCAACGGCCAGCTCATCCTCGTAATCCCTTTTATTCAGTTGAGCATGCAAATATTGCGCGCGCGCTTCATTTATCTTAGCGGGCGTGGCCAACCCGTCAAAAATCGGGAGGGTAGCTTTTACCCCGATATACCAGGTATCATGCCGATGGCTCAGCATGGTAGCGATATTATTAGACCTGCCATAATAATCAAAGTTACCGCTTAACCGCGGGATACCCGTAGCTTTCGCGAGCTCAACACCCCACTTTTCAATACTAACCCCCAGCGTCTTTAATATCATTTCGGGCCTTCGCACGTAAGCCTCAACCAGAAAATTCTTTTCTCTTATCGCTATGGGTATGAACGCGAGTGTTCCGTTTATCGCTATATCCTCGTCGAGATCAAGTGCGAGCAGTTTCTTGAACTCTATCATCAAAAGTTCTATAGAATTCTCGGCGATAATAAGCTGCGGTATGACAAGCGCTACGTGTACCTTTGACTGGAGCACGTCAAACTTTGACGTTGTGCCCTGGTTATATTTAGCCAGGGTCTCTTCATAATGGGCTTCGGCCTGGATGACAAGGTCCCTGGCAATACGTTCCACCTCATAGGCGAGTAAAAGCCCGTAAAAAAGTCTTTTTGTCTCGTACTCTATCTCGAGCGTAACGGCCCGGTACGTTTCCCACTGCGACAGAAGTTCAAGCTCAGATTGTTTGAAATTCGCTATATGGGCGCCGCCCTTGAATATATCCTGCTCTATCCCAAGGCCCAAGAAATTATCACTCTTGTATCCAAAAAAAGTGCGCGGATCTTTTTTGGTGGACGGAAGGGGCCGCTGTGAAAACATCGCATCGTAAGCCGTATCCTGGTAGGCCGTAAAATCGTACTCCATCTCCACTTTAGGCAAAAAATTACTGATGGCGTACAATTTATTGGCAGATGCCTTTTCAACATCGGCCATATGCATCTTAATGAATCTATTGTTCGCAAAAGCGGCCAGGATAGCGGTTTCTATGGTGAAATCCGTTGTGCTTTGTTCCGTTATGCCTTGTTCCGTTGTCTCGGCGTACAGTAAAGGATGAAATAAAAACAGGCCTGCGAAAAATAGTACCAGTGCCTTTCGATAAAATCCACTTGACTTCCTGTCTGAAAAATCAAAGATTGCCAAGCACATCACCCTATCCCTCTGTTATCCCCGGCTACCATTCGTTGTGATTTATTATTAGTAATAGTATACATTTATCGGATGGTATTGCAAGAATTCATCACGAACTTGTGGAGGCCTCTGAGGACGGTTAACCGCTTAATGAAAATTTTTCTATAAGACTGATCATCTCAGTTTTATTGCGGGCATAAGAAACGTTGTTTCTCAGTGGTTTAGTTTTTGAAAACCCGCGAGTGTACCAGATATAAAATTTGCGAAACTGCATGGTACCTGTTTTTTCGCCATAGAAATCCAGACATAAATCCAGGTGACGTTCCATCATCCGTGCAACTTCCTGTATAGTTGGTTTGGATACGATTTTTCCTGTGGCGAAAAATTTGTCAATTTCATTGAATATCCATGGATTACCCAAAGCTCCCCGGGCTATTGTAATCGCATCGCAACCGGTTTCATCAAACATTTTTTTGGCCATTTGAGCCGACCAGATATCCCCGCTGCCAATAACCGGGATACTAAGGGCGGCTTTTACTTTTTTTATTGCCGAATAGTTGACCGGGCTTCGATATCCCTGTGCCCTGGTTCTACCGTGCACGCAAACAGCCTTAACACCCGCGTCTTGAACATATTTCGCTATATCGACAACATTTTTTTCGTTGTCCCAGCCAAGCCGTAATTTAGCAGTTACCGGAACGGTGGCTTCTTTAACGATAACGGCCAATAGTTTTTGCAATTCTTTAGGGCATTTAAGGAGAGCTGCTCCTTTGCCATGACCGGTTATTTTTTTCCGGGGGCAAGCAGCGTTAAAATCCAAGATATCATAAGAGTACTCTTCTAATTGTTCTAATGCTTTTGATATGTAGTAAGTATCTTTCCCTACGAGCTGTATGCCTAAAGGACGGTCATCTTTATTGGTAAGCATCATCTGAAGGGTTTTTTTACTTGTATGGCTTAAAGAGCGAGCGTCCAGCATTTCTAGGAAAGCGAATTTGCAGCCAGCGTTTCTATTAAGCGTGCGAAAGGGTAAAGAACTTACCCCCGATAAAGGTGCAAGAATTACGCGGGGGAACGGGCTGTGCATCAAAATCTCCTTTTCCTTTTTACCGAGCATCTACAACAGTTTTACGCACAAAATGAGAACCGGCATTAGTTTTTTCATATCGGGATACATGGTGTCTGTCCATATTTTTTTCTATTGTGCTTTTTTTCTAAAAACGGGTTTATCTTTAAGGAAAAACACGATGTTCCACTTCTTTTTAAAGCTATCCCACTTTTTTACCCTCCCGGAATACCTTTTTTTCCCTTCTTCGGTCGAGAGCATTTGTTTCAAATCATCTCCGTCGGGAATAGAGAATTTTCTTTTAAGCGTTTCGTACTCTTTATTAAAATCAGAGTTTTTCATATGGGTATTATACGGTATTGTGCCAGGAATTAGCAAGAAAGACGCGGGGCTGTGTCAAGCCAATATAGGACTAATATAGGGCGTGGAGTAAATGAGCGCGTACCAGTGCCATTGCTCTTTCAGCCGTCAGTCTTCAGCAGCAGCAAGACGTCCCCGGGCGTGAGCAGGGTGCAGCGGTACGAGGCGGCTAGACCGCTGCCACGCGATGACTGCGGTTGTAGGCGGACAGGCTCAGCCGCCTACCGAGGCGCCCCAGTCGAAACATGCCCCCGCCGCGGCCGCGCCGTTGGTATAGCACGTGGACCCGGCCATCGTTCCGTCATTTCAGCAGTCCGACGTGTCGGAGGACCCGGGACCGCAGTCGCCCAGGGCAGACCGTGTGCCATCGACCTTATACGGGACAGGCTCTACGCAGGTCTTCTTTTTTGCCATAGATAGATTTTACCCATCTTACCCATCGCCGCACGTACATTGAAACAGAATCAGGGATGGGTAAGTATCCTTCCCGAGTTAAATCCTTTGTCCGCCCTGTGGCATAACCACTGCTGTCATCACTGCTATCTGCTTTCCCGTCGGGGGTAAAACAACCGGCGGCTGAAGCGCTGTGAGAAGACAGCCTCAATACTACATTTTCGGCGAGCACCTGTACACTCTTTTTTGCTGCGCTTAAACCTTCGGGGCTGATGTCAACGCCCAAAAAGTCAAAACATTTAGTCGCTGTGCCGCCAACCATTGTCTTTTCATAAGCGATCTCAAGTTTCGGCTTTCCCGCGGTTGTAAGTGGCCCTGCGCATTGCCCTCACGCCGCAGACGCGGAGCGCGGGGAGCCGCCGACCGGGCTATTTAGCCGGGGGTTGTGCCAGAAGGCCCGCACGTGAAGGCTGCGGAGCCAGGCCCGCTGCAGCCGCCCGAAGCGATGCTCCCGAACGGAAAGCACTGGCCCTCGACGTCGGCCCCGGGGTTGTTGCAGGCGCCCGCAGCCCCAGACCCTGGGGCCCCGCAGTCGCCCATTGCAGACCGTGTGCCATCGACCCTATACAGAACAGGCTCTACGTAGGTCTTCTTCTTTTTTGCCATAGATAGATTTTACCCATCTTAACCATCGCCGAACGTACATTGAGACAGAATCAGGGATGGGTAAGTTTCCTTCCCGAGTTAAATCCTTCGTCCGCCCTGTGGCATAACCACTGCTGTCATCACTGCTATCTGCTTTCCCGTCGGGGGTAAAACAACCGGCGGCTGAAGCGCTGTGAGAAGACAGCCTCAATACTACATTTCCGGCGAATTTCCGTACACTCTTTTTTGCTGCTCTTAAACCTTCGGCGCTGATGTCGACGCCCAAAAAGTCAAAACATTTAGTCGCTGTTCCGCCAACCATTGTCTTTTCATAAGCGATCTCAAGTTTCAGCTTTTCGAGTATCCGGAAAACCTTTTTTATTATACGTTTAAACTTCCACCGATTATTACATAAGAAAACATAATCGCCCATGTACCTGAGGTAAGGGATACTTTTAGTGTTTTTCATACATTTATCCAGTTCTTCAAGATACAGGGCCCCGATAACAGGTGATAACGACGTCCCTCTGCAGCCACCCCGTTCAGTTGATTTGTAATATCTGTCTCTGTACCTTGTTCTTTTCAGAAACTGATTTTTTATGGTTTAATTCCTGATTCGAATTTAACAATAGTATAGACCCGCCTATGCATATTGTCAAGAATTAGCATGATAAACAGTACCGTTTATGGAACCAATCCTAAACCGTAGTCATTCGCAATCCCAAACCTGTACCCTTTTGACCCTTTTTTGAAAGAATTCCGCGGCAAAAAGTGTTCAAGCAGGACGCGGACTATTTAAGATATCTAAAGCTTATAAAGAAATAGAAAAACAAGTATAAGGCCAAGATTTATGCCTATTGCCTTATGACCAATCACATCCACCTGCTTATAGACCTTGAAGACAAGAATGCCTTAAAGAAGATCATGCACGGGATATCTCTGTCCTATGTCAAGCATTTTAACTATAAGTACCGAAAATGCGG
Source organism: uncultured Planctomycetia bacterium (assembly GCA_964431495.1). Classification (GTDB taxonomy): domain Bacteria; phylum Omnitrophota; class Gorgyraeia; order Tantalellales; family Tantalellaceae; genus CAYSJU01. Next base: position 34,969 of record CAYSJU010000003.1, on the reverse strand, counting down.
CCATTTATGGCAAGGCCGGTATAAAAATTACGTAATCCAGAAAGATCAATACCTCATTAACTGCGCTACTTACATCGAAATGAATCCTGTGAGAGCAGAAATATGCCAACGTCCTGAAGATTACCCCTGGAGCAGTTATAGAGGGAGAATTCTGGGCAAGCCGGATGAAATATTAGACGATTATGTGACCTGAGAGGTACGGGTGTGAGATTAACTTTGGGTACAGGTGTAAGATTAGGTTTAGGTACAGCTTTGGGCTTAAATCAATAAACGGTACTGATATCGTTCATAACTGACGATATACGGGCATGTCTTCCGTTCTATGACACTTGATTTTACAGGGGTAGAGATAAAAAAGGCGACCCCGTGATGGGAATCGCCTTTCTGTCGAAACAATATGGTGGAGGTGCCGGGATTCGTAAGGCCGTGGAGAGCTAACCTATACTAACCCAAGCACTTATGACGTAACTCTTTTATTTATAAAAAATTATGGATTCCACACGTTATACAATTTTATACAACTTTTATACACGTATTCACTTTGGATGGGCACGTTTTGGGCACACACCTAAGGATCATTTGTTCTTTTCCGATGGTCTAAAGCTGATTGAATCGTCAACGCTTCGCAGATGCATATCCAACTGCGGAAACGCTATCACTATATTCGCTTCTCGGAAGCTCCGGGCTATCTCCTGATGAAGTTCACTTCCCACCCTCAGCCTGTCATCAGCATCCAAAACCCAGGCACGAAGTTCGAAGTTGAGTGAGCTATTTCCAAATTCCAAAAATAAAACCTGCGGCGAAGGGTTTTCAGATATTAAGGGATTGGCCTTGGCACACTCCATAAGTTTTTGCATTACCAGAGTAACGTCGGAACCATAAACTACTCCCACAGGGACACTGACCCGAACCTGACGATCGCTAAGCGTCCAGTTAGTTACCTGACTGTTCACCAAGTCAGCATTAGGGATCATAACATCTGCCTGGTCAAGAGTCTGTACAGTTGTAGCTCTAAGACCTATATTTTTTATCTCAGCCCATTTCCCTGCTATTTGAATGCTGTCACCTACTCTTACGGGTCGTTCAAACAAAAGAACAAGGCCGCTGACAAAATTATTAACGATGTGCTGCAGACCAAAACCAAGGCCGACACCAAGGGCACTTATTATAATAGTAATTTTTGTAACATCGAATCCGAATGTTGAAAATGCAAATATGAATCCTAAGAATATGATCACATAGTGGATAAGTCGAGCAACCGAATGGCGTGCACCCTTTTCCCTTTGACGTTTAAGTAGCACGGCATCAATAATTAATTTCTGAACGATCCATGATATGAGAAAAGATATATAAATAATAAGCCCCGCGAAGACCAATAGCCCTAAAGTGAGCCTGTAACTCCCCAAGTTGACCCCCAGCGCCAAAATCCACTTCATCGCGCCTTCCATCGTCTCGTGAGCTGCCCAGATCACAAGAATGGTGGAGGGCAAGATCAACCCCCATACAATGGCATCAATCAAACGCGATACTCCTCGTACAATAAAGGCTGTATCAATCTTACGGCTCAAAGTTGACACCTTTAAAGGAGAAACGTTAAAAACCCACGCGAGGACACCGTTGATCATTTTTACAAACAATACAAAAATAAGCGCCGTTACTATAGAATCCATCGTAGATGCGAGCAGATATGAGGATATTTCATGTTTTCCCCAAAGCTCTGCAATGCCGATGAAAGTAAAAAATAGCGCCCCAAAGCGAAGCGACCATGTAAAAAGACCTGAACCTCCACTATGAACGTTTTTCCGCGACCATTTCAGGCACAACAAAACAACTATTAACGCTGTTATAGCTATGTATAGACGAGAAAGTGTAACCGGAAAATTAATAACAGTCATTACCGTAGTCACCAGAAAAATCGTTATTATCGTATAAACGAAATGCTTTTTCCAGGATTCCTTTATCAGCTCGCCTATAAGCAAAGCAAAGGAGACCAAGATGATAATATCATTTACCAAGCTACCAACAATGGACCCTCCCCAATATTCATAGATCAACATCGCCATGAGAGAGAAAAAGAACAGCGCTGCGGCAAAAGGACGTGCGCCAAGAAAATGCCAGTTTTTCGACTCCCCTAATGCCTGACGATTTCGATAGATGGTGATAACCAGGAAAACGGTAAGCAAAACCAATAAGAAAACGATCCATCCAAACCTGTAAAAAAGCCTGCCATCCGGCCAGGGAACACCATCCAGTCCTTCGATCACTTCATGCCCAATTCCACCCCTGAATTCGGACAAGTACTGGTAGGAGAGCATCGGCAAAGACGCCTCAATCAAAGCAGCGCTCTTTTTGGCATCGATTAGACCGTCTACTTCGGAATCGAGAAAGTCTATTTGCGCTTTGATCTTCCCGGCTTCTTCCTGGAGAGAAAGCATCGCTTCTAATTTTGGACCTATAAGACCAAGAGCCATGTCTATAGTGGTATCCGCTGTCTGAAATGTCGAACGAAATTGATTGAATTCCCCCTTTTCTACCAGGAAAGACTCCCATTCATCCCAAAGTATCCTCTCTTTCAACCACTCCCCTTTCCATATCCCAAGCTGGCGAATCGATTCTTTGAGAGGATCCCCGATTCTCTCAACTTCTTTATTATCCTGGTTGATCGTCTCCCTCAGATCCAATAGCCTGCCCGATCTAAAGTCTTTTGACTCCTTTAACTTTGCTAATTTATCAGAAGGAGTTTTCAGGTTTTTCTCAATCTCGGTGTATTTCGCTTTAATCTCCGAAATATCCAAGAGTCCCTCAACCTTCTTCTCAAGAGTTTTTAACCGGTTGGTCAATTCGTTTGACAACGGGATGATGTCGGCCAGATTGGGTTCTTTGGCGGATGGCTCCTTTTTAGCACTGGGGGCCTGAAGAGCCTCGTGGTTATTCTGAGCCAGAACCGTAGGAACGACGAAAAGCGACATAAGCATTAAAATTAAAAGAGTTTTCTTCATAATATCTCCGTAAGGTTTATTAGTTTAAAACCATTTCTTTCTTTTAAAGGAAAATAAAAGAACTCCCGCTATCGCAGCCATCAGTCCCAAAACCGCAAAATAAGCCCAGTGCCACTCAAGTTCGGGCATATATTTAAAGTTCATCCCATAAATACCCGCAATAAAGGTCAGCGGTATAAATAAAGCAGCAAAAATAGTAAGAACCTTCATGACCTCATTCATTCTGTTGCTTATACTTGAAAGGTATATGTCAAGTATACCTGAAATCATATCCCTGAAAGTCTCAACGGTATCAATAACCTGGATCGTGTGCTCGTAAACGTCCCTCAGATATATTCCAGTTGTTTCTTTGATTAACGGGGACTCGCATTTTGACAGACCGCTTATAACTTCCCGCAGGGGCCATATTGACTTTCTCAAAAACAGCGCATCCCTCTTCATATCGCGAATGATCTGCAAGGTGCTGAGCTTGGGGTTTTTAACAAGCTTCTCTTCTACTTTCTCGATGTTTTCGCCCAAACCCTCAAGAATAATAAAATAATTATCCACTATCGCATCCAACAAGGCATACATAAGACAGTCCGGGCCTTCCTTTCTTATTCTTCCTTTTCCCTTTCTGATCCTTTGTCTGATAGCCTCAAAAACATCGCCCTTTTGTTCCTGGAACGAAATAATAAAATTCTGGCCTAGCACCAGACTTACCTGTTCTGCAACCACCCCGCTGTTATCCCCGTTATTATACAGCATTTTTAAAACCACGAAAATATAACTCTCGAGTTCCTCTGATTTGGGTCTTTGCCCGGTATTGACTATGTCTTCCTAGACCAGGGGATGCAAATCAAAATGTTTCCCTATTTTTCCTATAAGAGCAATATCGTGGACACCATCTATATTTATCCATGAAACCGTTGGAGTATCCTTATATGAAAGGCATTCCTCAAGACCTGTTAACTCTTTTTCCTTAAAATGGTTTTCATCATAATCAATGACAGTGATCTTAACCTTCTATGTCCTTTCCTTGCCAATATGAATAAGTGTCCCGGGGGTAAAGCCCGCTTTCTTTGATATATTTTTGATGAATTTTGTCGTCATTTGTCCTCCTATAAAATATAAATAAATTAATGAAACGTTTTACGTGTTTTGGTTGAAACCACACATATTTCCTACCCCATTCGTATCTAATAATTTCAATTTAAACACTATTATACCGTGTAGATCTATAAATGTATATCGGAAGTAAATTCCACCATGATTTCACCACGATTTGCACCATTTTTGCACCTTTTGGTCTGATCATAACTGATGATGGCTGGAGTTAATCGAGGTTATATGGGGTGGTCAAATATAGAGATCCTCTTGAAAATTGAAATTCGACAATCGACCGCAATCGAGATTTTATGGGTATTACAGGACTTTTCTTGAAAATCGTAAGTCGAAAATCGACCGTCCGCCTTCGGCGGACTTCGTTAAAAAAATGGGGACGGTCCCTTTAAGGACTGTCCCCATTTTTTTAACTGGTGGAGGTGCCGGGACTCGAACCCGGGTCCATGAACCTTAACAGAAGAGTATCTACATGCTTATTCTGCCTTTAATCTTTTCCCGGAACATCCGGCAAACGGGACCCTTTCCGGGAGCAATCTTCTAGATCAAACCTGAAGTGCGAAGATAAAACTCCAGGCGTCCCTGTTATTGGTAGCCCAATTAGTAGGCCAGGGCGCCTACTAATGGACTCGCCCCTGCTAATTGAGAGGCTAACGCATCCTCAGCCAAAATTGACTCGGCTTCGGCTACTGGATTGTAGTTTGCGTTTATTTGTGTGCCAGGTTTTTAAAGAGGCCTCCTGACAACCTCTGCATGCTGCTCTTGCGTTAAACGCACATGTCGATGCCTGTCACCCCCATTTTCAAAGAACACTATTTGTTTTTCTGGCGCAGGGCCTTGTCCATCTCTTTTCTTATCTGCTTTTCCTTCAGCGCCGCACGTTTGTCATGAAATTTCCTGCCTCTGGCAAGACCAAGTTCAACTTTAGCGTATCCGTGCTTGAAATAGACCTTCAGCGGAACAAGCGTATATCCCTGCTGGCTTATTTTTGCCACGAGATGTCGTATCTCGGTTTTATGCAGCAGAAGTTTTTTCGGCCTCAAGGGATCGTATTCCTCTTCCCTGGAGTACTCATAGGGGCTGATATGCATCTTACACAAAATGATCTCCCCATTTTCCACACTGGCATAACTGCCCTTAAGGTTCCCCTTTCCAGCGCGCAATGATTTCACCTCATTACCAAAGAGCTGAATACCGGCTTCAACGACTTTTTCTATGTAAAAATCCCTTAAAGCCTGACGGTTCGATATAACCGGTCCATTTTTCGCCATAATTCTAGCTTTATTATAACATAATTTCAGGGGGATTTCAATAATCTGCCCTCTGACTTCTGTCCTCTGAAATTTCCTGTTGCGCCCCGCTAACAATTGACTGGAATACTATTTTATAGTATAATTCCATCTGATTGTCAAGCGGTCAATAGATCGCCCTGCCTTGCGGGCGTGGCGAAATGGCAGACGCGTATGGTTCAGGTCCATATGGAGGCAACTCCTTGGGGGTTCAAGTCCCTTCGCCCGCACCACTTCTCGAAAATTCACTGCTGACGGCTGAAAGCTGAAGACTGACATCTGAAGATGTTTTTTTTGACTTTGGATAGTAAGCATGGTATATTTTTTTTATTGCTATCTGATTATTACAAACCTTTGCAATAAGGGGGGTGACATGAAAAAGATTGGAGATATACTGGCAATAGTAGGTATCATTCTGTTCATTTACACTATAGTCGGAAGATTCATAGGTGACAAAAGCATTCTCGGTTTTTCACAAATACCCTGGCTGGGCGGCGGATTCAGCGCTGTGGGCGTGTTCTCGGCAACAGCCTGCCTTCTGCTCATCGCTGTGATAGCGTATTTAAAGGCAAAGGATTAATTTTCCGGAAGGTTCACTTAATAAAAAACCGTTGCTTATCAAGGCAGCGGTTTTTTATTTATTTTTATCAAATTTTATTAACGAACGGTTTCTTTATGTGAAACCAGCGAGATCCTTTCCGATTCCAGGCGTTCTTTCCACCTGCCGTTAATAAGGGCGTCCAGCTCTATATGCGCGTTCCTGTACTGGGGGAACCTCTTGACCAGATCCCCTGACAGCACGCTCGGGTGAACGGCCAGTTCACTCACTCCCTCACTTATATTACCGATCATCGCGGATAAGATGCCGTCATCTATCCTGTGTGAATGAAAATGACCGCAAAAAACATCATTGTATTTCAGCGATGTTCCGGCGATCAGTTTTCTTCCCCTTAAAGCGAATACCCGCAACCCCCCGTAACGGGCAAGGTCTTTTATCGCAAAACTTTTCTTGATCGCGGCAGGGTTCTCCAGCGGGATCCTTATGTAAGGTATTTTAAATTCCGATGCCAGTTTTAACGTGACATCAAAGAGCTCGGGGAACATGTGGACATGTTCATGACTGTCCACGTGTGTTACGGAAAGGCCTTCTTTCAGAACCTTCTCTATCTGTTCCCTGAATTCCAGATAGACCTGTCCCGGCCTGATCTTCCGCAGTAAGTATCTCAAGCCGAAGCTTTTATAATCCGCGGGGAAGGTCCCGTCCTTGTTCAGTATCGTGTCTATTCTCGACCTGTCCTCCGTGCAGGGTGGAAGACTTCCCGTTAATGTCATATGAACGCCTACATCGGTCCTCCCGATATTCCTCAGCATCTCCGCGGCCTGCTGAAAACGGGCGCCGACCGCCATGACGCTGACCCCCGTTATCCTTCCACAGCGGTAACATCGTTCCACGGCCTCATTTAGCGAGTCCGAGAACCCGCAATCATCGGCGTTTATGATCAGGAATTTCATTGCCGCCCTCCGGCCACCTTTAATCTCACCTTTATCATATCGCGCAATGTCGCCCAGATAACAGGGATCCTGGCGATATATGATCTCCCTCCGGCTCTGGGGTGGAACACAAGCGGATATTGACGCACCCTGGCATTTTTCTTCCTGGCGTGCAGAAACAGTTCCACATCAATAAACGGGCTGAATGAGACGAACTCCAGGTCCCTTACAAGCTCTTTCCTCACTACCTTATATCCCGAGTTTATGTCTTTAATGTTAAGGCCGAACAGCAGCTGGACTGTCTTATTATAGATGCCGGAAATGATCTTTCTCTTAAGGGTGTCGCCTTTTTTTATTTTGCTGTACCCTGTCACGATCTCAGCGTTACGAATAAGAGGAAATGACGCCCTGACATCTTCAACGCTTACCGGCATATCTGAATCCATATACACGATCACGTCCCTGGATGCCTGCCGGAAACCTTCCGCGAAAGCCCCGCCGAATTTGGTATTCTGGTCCAGGCGGAACGATCTTACCGGACCATCGCGCCGCGCAATTTCATCCACGATCTCACCGCAACCGTCCGTAGACCCGTCATCCACAATCACTATCTCATAATCTTCCGTGAGCTCTTCGGCTACGGATCTTATCCTGCTGATGGTGTCTTCGATGTTGTCCTTCTCGTTGAACATCGGCATCACGAATGATATGCTTAAAGACGCGTTCATGTGTCCTTCCATTTGCCAATTACCTCTCGTAGGGCTTGTTGGTGATAAGCACATATTTCCCCGACTCAAAAACAGGTTCCATATAAAGGTCTCCCCTGCTTTCCTTCACCTGGTTATAGTGCTTTACCTGGATAATACCCCACACCCTTTCTTCGCGGGATATAAATTGGAGCAATTTATGATATGGATGGATATCCTCTACCTCTGTCCTGCCGGTATAAAAAGCTACACCCCGCCGGTGATCGCATTCGCCTCCCACAGGTTCGGTGTCTTTGGCAAGCTCCTCAAATCTGTGCGACAGGATCTTACTTGATTCGAACGTTTCAATAATGGGCAGCACCAGTGTCACCAGTGGTATGACCATAAGCACTGCCGTAAGGGTGATAGTGGAAAATAGAAAAAGTCTTTTCCTCGCCCAGAAGAAAACAGCCGACAGGATCGTGCCCAGCGCAAATACCGTCTCGCATAACACAACCGGGTTAATTGCCTGGGGATACCTGTATTTTATCACAAAAAAAACACCTGCCAGGCTTGCGATCCCGAGAAAAAGGTAAAGATAATACGACAGGTCCATGAATACCGTTACCGCGGCTTCACGGCCCTTGCCGGCATCCCTGATAAAGCTTTCCCAGAATCTTCCCGTCATTATCGCGATAGCCGGAAAAAGAGGGAAAATATAAGTGGGTAATTTTGTCCTGGATACGGAGAAAAAAAGGAATATCGTTAAAACCCAGAGGCCAAGAAACAGCCTGTGTGAATCCAGACGGGAAATAAAATCATCTTTCCGGTACAAAAACCATGCCCCCAGCGGCAGAAAAGCGCTCCACGGGAAAAAACCGACCATTATGACGGGAATATTGTAAAACGCCGACGAGCCTATCCTGTGTTCGGGCTCCATGAACCTCATGATATTATGGAATCCGAAAAATTCATCAATAAACGTGGATCCGTGCACCTTCGCTACAAGGACATACCATGGCAGGCATACCGCTAAAAAGACAAGAATGCTTAAGACTATCGGAACATCTTTCAGGGATCTCCACCTCCCGCCGGTTATCACGTACAAGCCGATAACTGCTCCCGGGATCATCAGGCCTATTGGCCCCTTTGTAAGCACCGCAAACCCCGCCATAATAGCAGACAAAAGATAATACGCTTTTTTCCCGGATATCCACGCTAAAATAAAAAATAAAAAGCAGAATATGATAAATACGGTAAGCACCATGTCGGTAACGCACCCCCGGGCCAGGACCTGGTATAACACGCTGGTAGCCATTATCAAGCCCGAGAGAAAGCCGCACAAAGGCGAAAACATGACACGGCCGATCAGGTATATACCGATAATCCCTCCCATAGCGAATACAACCGAGGGGAGCCTTGCCGAGAATTCACTTATGCCAAAAGTTTTATAGCTCAACATGATCAGCCAGTAATATAATACGGGTTTTTCGAACTGGGGCTTGCCGAATATCATCGGTGTCACCCATTCATCGGACTCGAACATCTCGCTGGCTGTCTGGGCGTAAAAAGTCTCATCAGGGTCGGTCAAAGCCATCTTACCCAGACCGAAAAGAAACAAGAACGCGCATACAGCAAGCAATATTATTAGCTGATATAAGGTCCGCATCAAACCATACTCCTGAGCCTTCTCACTCTTTCCTCAACAGGGGGATGTGTGGAAAAAAGACCGGCGATCATACCTCCTCTTAGAGGGGAAACTACGAACAAGTGTGCTGTCTGAGGGGCCGCGTTAAATCCAGCCCGCTCAGAGGAGCGGGACATGTCTTCGAGAGCCCGGGCCAGGCCGCGTGGATCCCCCGCGATCTTCGCGCCAGCTGCGTCTGCCTCATATTCCCGTGACCTCGATATGGCCAGCTGGACAAGAAACGCCGCAAGAGGGGCCAGTATGCTTATTGCCAGGAGCCCGATAATATTTCCTGAACCCCTGCGGTCCCTGGACATACCTCCGATGAGAGCGCCCCAGCGGGCCATATATCCCAGCATCATTACCGCACTGGCAAGAGCCGCTGTAACCGTCATTATCAGGGTGTCCCTGTTCCGGACATGGGCCAGCTCATGCGAAATAACCCCCTTCAACTCTTCCTCATCAAGCATGTCCATAATACCCTTGGTCAGGCATAATGCCGCGTTTTTCGGGCTTCTCCCGGTCGCGAAAGCATTGGGCATGGCCGTCTGAATTATATACACACCGGGGCAGGGTATCCCCGCGTTCCGGGACAGCTCTTCAACGGTGCCGTATATTCCGGGGAACCTGTCCCGCGGCAGTTCCTTCGCGCGGTACATGGCACGTACTATCCTGTCGCTGAACCAAAAACTTATAGCATTGATGATCAACGCTATAAAAAACGCGGTCAAGGCTCCATGCGGACCCCCTATAAATCCTCCGACCCATATAAGTATAACCGACAGAATAACAAGCAACAAAGCCGTTTTCACGTGATTCATCATTTACTCCTTTTAGACCGATATATATAATAAAGGAGATAAATAATAAAGTCAATACGTTATTTGGGTGGGAATTCCCCGTTATTTGAAAACAAGCTCTCTCTTGACATAAGTATCAAAAAAGGATATACTGATGCTGATCATCGGTAGGTATATTCAAAACAGGAGGAAATAAATGCGAAAAGCCCTTGTTCTGATAATGGTTGTGGCAATGATGTGCACCTTTTATCCAGCTGATTCCCATGCCGGTCCATGGACTCTTGATCAAGGCAAAATCTGGCTGGAGATCTTCGGCAGGTATTTTCACGCCAGCAGATATTTTGATTCGAAATATCAGTTAGGAAAATGGGAAAATGGCGGCTGGTCATCGATCTTTGACGTGGAGGGTAAACTGGAATACGGCGTAACGAATACCTTCAACCTTATCCTGGGAATACCCTACTCCTGGAGCCAGTGGAGAAACGATTGGGGTAAAGTGAACGCAGACTGGGGACATTTTAAGAATGAAGGGTTTAAATCCATCAATTTCGGATTTAAATACAGGCTCACGCTCGAGCCCCTGGTCTCCGCGGTCCAGTTAAAGGCCTTTATACAGCCTCGAGGACAAGACATAAACAAGCAGCCGGAACTCAGCGAATACGGCGACGCCCTGGAGCTGCGGGGGCTTCTTGGACAATCGTGGAAAGTTTTCGACGGTAACCAGATGTACTTCTCAAGTGAAGCCGGATATCTATGGAGGTCCAAAAGAAAGATAGCCTCCAGCAAGTACGCGAACGCTATTCCGATACTCGTGGAAGGAGGGTTCGCTCCACTCGACTGGCTGATGTGTAAAGGTGAGATCGACTGTTACATCTCGCATGCCGGCACCGGAACGATCAAAGACACCTACACATGGCGCGCGGGGCCTATAATCAGCATACTTGGAAGGGGCTTCAGCAGCATTCAAAAAGGTGAGAATTTTCCTGAACAAAAGTACAGTTTAAACGTTGAACTGCAGTACGGACAGACATTTTTGGGACGCGGTGATCCGGGTGACCGGTGGGATTATAATGACAGGGTAAGCGCGGCCCAGGAGTTTGTCTGCAAAGTGCAGCTGTTATTCTGACCTAGAAACTATGCTCCTTGACGAATTTGATGACCTCGTCAAGCTTGGCGTCCGCTATTGATATACACGTATCCGCACAACCGTAATAAAGTCGAATATTCCCATCTTCAACTATCGCCGCGCTCGGAAAAATTACGTTAGGCACATCGCCCACTCGCTCATAAAGTTCAGTAGGAGCTAACAGGTAATCCCGGGTCCGATAGAGGACCTTCCACGGTTTGTCAAGGTCAAGCAAAGCGCCGCCGACATAATAGACATACCCGTTACAACTTGTCCATACCCCGTGATAAAGAAGCAGCCAGCCTTCCCCGGTCTCAATTGGAGCCGGCCCCGGTCCTGTCTTTGTGGATTGCCAGCCGTTGTTGACCGTACCGAACACGAACCTGTGGCATCCCCAGTACACAAGATCAGTGCTCACCGAATAGAATATGTCGCCAAACGGGGTATGTCCCCTGTCGCTTGGCCGGTGAAGCATCGCGAACTTGCCGTCGATCCTGCGCGGGAATATCACGCAGTTCCGGTTCGCCGGCGGGAGAGGGTTTTCCATCTGTTTGAAGACCTTGAAATCCTTTGTAGTTGCCAGGCCGATACATGGCCCCTGTGGAGAATCAATACACCAGGTAAAATAAAATATGTCGTCTATTTTGGTTAGACGCGGATCATAGGTGCGCGCCGGTATCGGGATCTCCGGATCATCGCTTTCCATTTTTAACGGCTCAGCGTCGATATGCCATTTGATACCGTCTTTACTTCTTCCTGCGTGCATGGTAAAACTGAGGTCTATTTCATCCACGCGGAATATGCCGGCATACCCGTCCCCGAAAGGGACGATAGCGCTGTTATGTATACTGTTCGCCCGGGGAACAGCGCTGGGTGTTATAATCGGATTCCCCTCATAACGTTTGAAAACCGTCTCATTGGCCATTTTTTTTGCTCCTATCTTTTGGCTTTCTCCAGTTCCTTCCGCATCTTCGCCGCTGCTTTTTTTAGTTCTACGGCCGGGTCAGCATTCTTGAAAATGACCATCTGTATCGCGTTGTTCACGAATCTTGTGCTGGCGTCCCATCCAAGGACCGGCGGGGGGCCTTTAGCGTCCCTGGCCTGCTGCGTAAGAACCCTTTTGAACTTTTTATCCATTGGCAGGCTTTTCCATGTATCAATGTTCGGCGGCAGATAAGAATCCTCTGTCTCAAGCGAAGCTTCATACAGTTCTGTCTGAATATCCGTCCGGGAAAGGAACTTTATAAATTCCCATGCTTTGTTTTTCATCCTGGACCTGGAAAACACCCCCATTATCCTGCCGCCTATAAACGCGGTGCGCCTGCCCGAAGGGCCTTTGGGCAGCATGGCAATGCGCCACTTGCCTTTTATCTCCGGCGCGCTCAGAGTCAGGCTGATTATCTTCCAGCTCCCGGATATGGCCAGCGGGTAATCGCCGGTGCGCATCCCCTGTTCAAACGGAACACTGGTCCTCGGGACCCCTTCCTTATACAGCCGGGCGAAAAAATCCAGGGCCTCTACCCCTTTCGGGGAATCGATCGTAACTTCAGTATAATCCTTGTTATAGAAACTCCCTCCCGCCTGCCATAGAAAAGGCGCAAACCCTATCCATCCCAGTGATCCCCAATCCATCACCATCCCCTTATCCTGCGCCCTTAAATCCTTCAGTATAGCCGTCAATTCTTCCCAGGTCGCGGGGGGGTCCGGAACAATATCCGTCCGGTAATACATTATATATTCTGACATATCCAAAGGGACACCAAATACTTTGTTCCCGACTTTAGTGGATTCCACTATGCCGGGGAAATTCTTTTTTTCCAGTTTCGCGATATCTTCCGGGAATTCCGCCCTTAGATCTATCAATGCCCCCAGTTCTCCGAATTGCATGCCCCAGGTCAGGCCCATTGTCCCTATATCCGGCGTCACGCCGCCCGCTATGGAAGTAAGATATTTACTGTGAGCATTCCCCCATGAAATAGCCTGGCATATGACTTCGACTCCGGTTTTTTCCGTGAACTCTTTGCTTAACCGCATTATGGTCTGGGCCTGGGCCTCGCAGCCGACCAACCACATTGTGATCTCATTCTTTTTTACGGAAGGACCACACCCCGAACAAGAGAACGCGTATAGTGCGATCAAAAAACACGATAAGACCTTTTTGATCATAAAAGCGTTATCTCCTTTTTAATGGGTCATTTAAGGGGTCGCACACTAACATTGTGAGGGCCTGACCCCTATACTATACTCTGGCGAAAAAGTCCTGGATGACTATTGCCGCAGCTCCTACAGCGATGGCGTCTTCCCCCAGACTGGTAGGAAGTATCTTCACTATCTTCACCGATTCTTCATAGGCCCATCTGCGGACAGATTTCCTTACGGCGGTGAAAAACATGTCTCCCGCCTGCTCTATGCCCCTGCCTATCACGACAACTTCCGGATTAAAAAGATTGACCAGAAAAGCGATCTTGGCCCCAAGGTATTCACCCGCGTCCTCTATGATCCTCCTGGCGACCTCATCCCCTTTATCAGCGGCTTCTATCAAAATATTAAGGCCTATTTTCTCCGGATCGCCCTGGGCCATCTCCAGGAGCTGCGCGCCCTCGCCAGGATGCTCGGCCAGATAGGCGCGGGCCCTCTGCAACATGCCCAGGTCCAGACCTCTGGAGCGCATGCAGCAGCCATATCCGTAGCTCGCCCAGCATTTCTCCGGCTCAGCTTCTATATCGGTCCGTGGCGGGTTCAGATTTAATTCCCCGGCGCTCTTGCTGGCCCCGTAGTAAAGTTCTCCTTTTATGATAAGCCCGCAGCTTGAATCAGAACACACATAAATAAGGTTCTCCGCGCTGCTGATCGCCCCCATACCTGACCACCTCTCGCCAAACGCGGCAAGCGTGGCATCATGTTCTATGACAGTACGAACGCCGAATTTAGTCTCAAGCTGGTCCAGAAGCCCGGTATAATTCACGATATTTTCTTGTTCGACCGCATATCTGACAGTTCCCTTGTATCTGTCTATGACCCCCCAGATACCGACCCCTATACCCTGCAGATCAGAAGCTGACACACCTGACTTTTCTACAAGTTTCTCGGTCATATTCATTGCTTTCGCGCAGAAGCCTTCAAACGATTCTTTTTCTTTTTCGATCTTCTCTTTGGCGACGATCTTCCCGTTCACATCCAGCATGACCGCTACCATGGAAGCGCCTATCGCAAGATGAGGGGCGCCCAGATCTATTCCAATGCTGTAGCAATAGTTAGGATTAAGTTCCAACAGCTCGGGCCTTCTCCCCCCCGAAGAAATATCAAGACCGGTCTCAAAAACAAGCTTGTTCTTTACGTACTTGCTCACATAATTAGAGACCGTCACGATGTTCAGATCCGTTAATCTTGAGATCTCCGCGCGGGATATCTCTCCGTTCCTGCGTATGGTATCAAGTATGCTGAGGTTTCTCCGGTTTTTCTCCGACAACTTGGCTTCTTTATCCATAAAATCTTTCATGACACTCCCCCTCTGGTGCGTTAGAACTGCCTGCTTTCCCGGGAAACCGGCTTAGCATACCATTCACTTATGACCTCCTCGGCCGGTTTATTCTGGGGAGTAAATCCTCGGTTGTACTTTCCGCCCATGTGCACATTGGTCCCCCAGTACCACCAGTACTGTCCATAATACCACTCTTTTTCATAAAAGATATTCATCAGGACCCTGTAATAATCCGCCTGCAGCCTCAGATTGACCTCTCTTCTCGGCGCATGCTCCCAGGGGCGGATCGCGGCTCCATCGCATGAATTGCAGCCGATCTCAGGGAAAATTATCGGCTTACCCGTTTGCTTCTGAAAACCTTCCATCTCCTTGACCCACTTAGCCCATCCTTCTTTTAATTCCTCGTATGTAGGGTCCATTTTTTCGGTCAGTGGGAAATAAGCGTTTATGCCGACATAATCAAGGGCATCCCAGAAACGGATATCCATATACCTGTCCCAGTGCGCGGCATAGGTCAAAAGTCCCGAGTAATTCACCCGGATCTTCTTTATCATGTCCTTCCACATATATCCTTTAGTCGTTGCCGCGGTTGATAGTTCGGTGCCGATACACACCAGCTCGACCTTTTCATTCTTCGCGATCTTTACATAGTACATAATAAAATCCGTGTATCGTTTGAACCACTGTTCCCAGTCCGCTTCCTTTAAACTGCCTATTTCTCCTCTCCAGCTTCCATCGGATTTGTCCAGAATGTCGAGATGAGGCTTCAGCATGACCTTTAACCCGAGCTTATGGGCCTGCCTGATGGCATGTATCAGCGCCTCATCAGAAGGGGTGGTCTTGCTTCTTTTTATATCACCGGACCAGCAGTTTGTCTGGTACCAGGTCACCAGGATCCCTGCCCAGTCTGCCCCGGTCTTTCTTAAAGCTTCCATCGATTCGTCGGAGGCGGGTCTAAGATATCCGTCTTTGGCCCAGGAAGCATAACAGATACCTTTCTGGAATTCCAGGGGCGGCTTTACTCCTTTTGTGAAGATCTTAACGCCTACTACAATAAGCGCCAGTACGACCAGCAAAGCTATTATTTTAGTTTTCAGATTCATCCCCTGTCCTTTCTTTTGCGGGAGGCGGATTTATCCGATCCTGAATTCGGCGTTCGATGGATAGAACCCCTGCATTATCGGATTTATCTGCCAACCCTCACGTTATCAATATATATCGGGCCGGAATACTTCGGCTTCCGGTTAGACACTATTCTTATGGCTATCTTCCTTACATCTTTCGCGAATTCCTCATTGGGGACAACCCTTTTCCAGTCATAGCTTCCAGGTTCGATGCTGGCGGTGATCGTGGTCCATTCCCCGGGGATAAGCAGCACGCTTCTGTTCATCTCAACAAATTTCCAGTTGCTGCCAACGGTAAGGATCAATTTGGCCTTGAGCCCGACAGGGGCGTCCGCCGGCAGATAAATATCCGCGCTTATGACCCTGTATGGGCTAATGTCCAGGTAATGCTGTATTTCCACGAGCCCGGCAGACCAGATATCTCCGGGAAAATCCGTCATCACTTTCATGCTGGAATTCCCATGGGATGCCGCGTCACTGGAGAGCACCGCTTCGGTGGCCACATAATCGGTTTTGCTTTTCGCCCATACGGGAACCTCCCAGCCATGCAGGTCCGTCTCAAAGTTATAAAACACCCTTTCTTCCGTTATGGGTTTTGTGGACGGCACGGCTTCACTGCCTGCCTCTTTCGACGGTTTCCCGGCCTTTTCTTCCAACGCTTTCCTGCCGCATCCGGTAAGCAAAACCGAAAAAGAGGTGACCAGAACCACACACAACACGAACAAATCAAACCGAAGATTCCTCATCCCTTCTTTCCTTTCGTTAATTTTATGCTCTATTCCAGGCAAAGCATGGATATTACCCGGCTAGAGAGAAAATCCCTTCCAGCTATACCGCGAGCCTGGATCTTATTAAAACCATTTATCGGACAGACTGATCGATCCTTATTACTTTATAAGTCTTATATTATCAAGATATATAGGTCCCGTATATGCCGGTTTCCCGTTTGATATAACCCTTATGTCTACTTTCCTTACATCCTGGCGAAAAGCATCATCGACCTGCACCCTTCTCCAGTCTATGCTTCCTGCCTTCAGGTCAGCCTTTATAGTAACCCATTGTCCCGGGATCAGGTTATAAGACCTGCTCATCTCAACCCATTTCCACGCGTCGCCGACGGTAAGGATCATCTGTGTCTTCAAACCGAGTGGCGCGTTCGCGGGAAGGTATATGTCGTAAGCTATCGCGCTGTATTCGCTCCAGTCGAAATACTGCATGACCTCCACGATGGCGCCGGTCCACCTGCCGCCTGGAAACTCCACATCGATCTCAAGGCTCTGCTTCCCCTGCTTCGCGAAATTATTCGAAGGCTTGATCTCCTTCTGGACATGATCGGGCTTTTCATAAGCCCAGTCCGGAATGTCCCATCCCTGCAGGCCGTTCTCAAAATCAAAGAGAACCGTCTCTTCCGCCGCTTCACAGACAAAAGATGCCCCGAAAAGCAGACCAGCCAAAGCAAGTACAAGTGCTACCTTTTTCATTTAAAACCTCCTTTTTGCATTTCTTCTTCCTTTTTCTCGAACTTTTTAAGCCACTTCGTCACCACTTCTTCCGCTTTTTTATCGTTAATCGTAAAACCAAGCGGGCTCCACCTCTCCTGCGGCATATACTGCCAGAGATAATATCCCTTGAACCACGGCCTATTGCTGAAGGACTCGAACATCGCCTGTAAGCAATCGGCCTGTTCCCGTTGGTCTTCCCGGTTTGATATAGCTACCCATGGCTGCCGGTTGGTGCCATCCGTTGAAGTATATCCTATTTCGGTCAGAATGATGCCTTTATCAATAAGCCCCTTTCCCTTGAGCCATTCCTGCATCTCATCGGCCTTCTTATCCCATGCTGCCACCAGTTCCTCCAGGGTAGGATCGTTCTTGGTAGTCAGTGGAAAATACGCGTCAATGCCTATATAATCCAATTCGTTCCAGAACGGGACTTCCTTATACTCTGTCCAGTTCGCTGAGTAGGTAAGCTGGCCTTTAAAGATCTCCCGGACCTTCGCTATGATATCCTTCCACCTTGGGTTCCAGACGTCAAAAGTTGTCCCTTCGAGTTCCGTTCCCACTGATAATATCTCCACATTGTTCTCCTGAGAGAAAACCGCGTACCTCAAGATGAACTCCTTATAGGAGTCAAACCATTCTTCGGAAGGAATGATGTTTATCCTGGCTTCGTCCGTCCGCGGATCGACATGAGGCTTCATCATGACCCTCAAGCCGAGCTTATGGCAGGTCTCCACCGCGTGTTTCAGGGATTCATCGGTCGGGGTGTCTCCGTCTGGCTTGTCATTGGTAAAGACCACCTTTGAATCAAGATCATCCTGGTACGCGGGGATCATTATCGATATTGTATCAAAACCCATCTCCCGCAGGCGGATAAGCGTAAAATCCGACGCGGGCGTTGACAGCTCATCCGCCATCCAGGAAGTGTACACGGCCCCCTGCTGGAAAGATCTTTCATTGAGAGGAACAACCGGGGCAGACAGTTCTTCCATCAGCTTGTCCGCTTCTTTTCTTTTGGACTCGTCTTCTCCCCTGGCAAGATACTCCTCTTTAGGGACTGTTGCCGAAGGATTGTGGCTTTTGGGCCCGAATATCTCAACTTCCCATATCGATATACCCCAATTTTCTTCCACTTTTTCCGTGCCCAGTATCTTGATATAGCGGCACTTTACCGGGGGGAACTCGGCTTCCATGGCCCCGCCCTTACAGTTCTCTTCCCGGTATACCTCCTGCCACTTTTTCGCGTTCTTCGAGACAAGTATCCTGTATTTACTGGCGTAGGCCCTTTCCCACCGGATGATAACGTTGTTAACAACGCTCTCACCCCCGAGGTCAAAGTATATCCACTGGGACGCTTCCTCGTAATCACTCGACCACCTTGTCAATGTATCCTCATCCGCGGCACCCATCGGGTTCGGCGCCGGCGCCCAGTCAGGGGTCGTGTCAAAACTTGAAGCCTCCGCGGCAGCAACTGGAATGTAATAGAGCGGGGTGTCCGGCGCGACTTCCACGATCTCTAATGAAGCTATCGGCTTATTCCCGGAGCCAACGGCTTTTTCTCCCACGGCAGGCGGCTCTTCTTTTTTCGCGCAACCGTAGTTCAGCAAACATGTTGAAAATACTAATAGTGTCATCAGAATCACTGTTTTTTTCATCCGTTCTCTCATCCTTCCCAAATATGTCATCCCTTCAACTCTGTCAGGGCTATTCCTCTAATAATGTATTTCTGGAACATCAGATATACCACAAGCATGGGGATGGTGGCCACTACCGCGCCTGCCATTACCATGGCATAATTGGCACCGAACTGCCCGGTAAGGACCGCCAGGCCCAGGGGGATCGTCCGCATGCTGCTGTTGTGTATGATAACCAGGGGCCATACGAAATTATTCCATTGCTGCAAAAACGTGAATATCGCCAATGTAGCCAGGACCGGCTTTATCAGGGGTAATATTACAGATATGTATATCCTGAACTCGCTGCACCCATCGATCCTGGCGGCATCAATAAGGTCATCCGGTATGCTGTAGATGAACTGCCGGTTAATGAAAATACCGAACGCGCACCACGCCATCGACGGTATGATAAGGCCTTTATACGTGTTCAGCCAGCCGAGATTCTTTACGATGATAAAACCCGGTATTATGTTCACCTGCCACGGTATCATGAGCGAGGCAAGGAACACAAAAAATATCTTGTCCCTTCCCCAAAACCTGTGTTTGGCGAACGCGTACCCGGCAAGGGATGTCGCGAAAACATTGAATAACGTTATACAGCCGGCCACAAAGATACTGTTGAACAAGTACCTGATCATGGGAACCATGCGAAAAAGATCCTGGTAAGGCTCGATCGTGGGGTTCTTGACGATAAAGCTCGGGGGAAAAGCCTGTATCTCTTCAAGGGGTTTGATCGAGGTCACGAACATCCACACATAAGGAATGGCCATGGTGACCGCGCCCGCGATAAGGAATATGTAGATATACGTCTTTATCCCCAACGAGTCTTTTCTTATGCCTATTTCGTGAACAGCTGCCATTTTAATCCGTCTCCATCTTCCTCTAGTAATCTACTCTAGATTCTCCCATAAGACTTTTATTGACCATAGTAAGTATAAACACGCAAAAAGCGATGACATAGGCCAGAGCCGAAGCATATCCCATCTGAAACTTCATAAATCCTTTATCATACAGATAAGCAACAATAGTAAGCGCAGAGTTTAATACCCCTCCGATGCCTCCCTGCTCGCCGGTCATAATATACACCTGCTCAAAGACCTGGAAACTGAAGATAAGGCTCATCAGTGACACGAATACCAGTGTCGGTTTCAGCAACGGCAGCGTTATATGAAAGAATTTCCTCCAGAACCCTGCACCGTCTATCTCAGCGGCCTCATACATGGTATTGGGGATGGTCTGAAGACCGGAGAGAAAAAGGATCATGTTATACCCTACGCCGGCCCAAACGGACATTATCATGATGGACGGCAGGGTCCATTCAGGGCTGGCCAGCCAGTCTATCGGCTGTCTCCCAAATTTTATCAGGAAAAAATTAAAGAGCCCGTACTTCTCGCCGGCATACAGCCATTTCCATATAACGGATACCGCGATGATCGCGGTAACCGTGGGCAGGAAGAACAGGGATTTAAAGAAGTTCTTGAATTTGATCTTCTGGTCTATAGCTACCGCCAGTAAAAGCGATACACAAATACCTATCGGAACAACTCCCGCGACATAAAATACGGTATTTCGCATAGCTTTCCAGAATAAGGGATCGTCAAAAAGGATGCTCTTATAATTCTGCAGACCCACGAATTTGGGCATATGGACAACATTATATTCGGTGAAAGAAAGAAAAAACGAGGCGATCAATGGGACAAGCTGAAAGATGAAAAACAGTATAGCGGGTAATGCTATGAATAGATAAGAGCTCTTTTGTCTGTTGAGTTTTTGCCAGAATGTTTCTTTTTCCATAAGTTTTTAAAATTCTTTTATAAAAAATGAATTAAAAACAATAAAAAAGAGCATATAAACAATATTATTTTACAAAAAATCTGCTATTTTGTCAACTTATCGATTCTTAACACACAAATCCCGATCACGATACCGGTGTAAATGTATCTACGATCTGGGTTTGCTCTTCCGCTGTTATCTTATACCCCCTGGAAGATGCGGGAACAAGCAACATCTCCCCTCCGGGAACCGCTTTCGGAATGTCATGGCCACTGCCGCCAATAATGACCTTTGCGCCGCCTTTGACCGCAACCATGGTATGAAAGCTTTTAACATCGTCATATCCCAGCTCAGCGCCTTTACTCATGCTTATCCTGCGTACTTCCATGCCTTTATCCTCAAACCCGCCCGGAAGACGTTCCACCCGGACAGTAGCGGTTTCCTCAATGATATCAGGCTCTCCCATGCCACAGACCTGGACCCTTATCTCGTTAATCCTGTCAATGTCAAGCCTCTTTTCAGCCCCTTTTCTCGGATAATCCGGAAAGTAATACCTGACAGGGTAGGTCGCTCCATCCTCCAGCGACTGGGTCGGTCCTGGTATCTGCGGTTCAACAACCTCAATGCCCGGCCCCAGCGCGTGCAGGGTCCCCTGCGGGACCGGGATCACATCCCCGGGCTCAACGGAAAGATGATTATAGTAACTTTCCAACTCCTTTTTCCCGTCCAAAACCTGCTCAATAAGCCTGGATATGCTCTCGCTTTTGTCTTTGATATCCGGGATCGCGGCAATGACATCGCCGGCCTCTGTCAGTGTATCTTTATCCCCCTGTTTTTCAAGTTCATCTATGAGCATGTTCAAGGCCTTGCCGTATCTTTCGAGGGCTTCCCTGTACTTATCTTTGATCTGCTCGCCGTATTTTCCGACAGCCTCGGGATCAAACCCGATTATGAGCGTTGGATGCTCCCCGGCTATGGACCTGTTAATGCCCGTTACCACCCACAGCTCATTCTTCGCGTCGTGGAACTGGACGGATAACCGGTCCTTTGGCGTCAATATCTTCACCAGCGGGAGCAGGCGGCCAAAGGCATTGACCACATCCTGCCCGAGGATCTTCTCCGGCACGAGTTCCATTATCCTGGCCATGGGAATGGTTTCACCGCTGACAACAGCGATAGAGCTCTTACCTCCTGCCTCAGCTCCATACCAGTATTCGCCTATACCGCCCGTCCCCCATATCTTCGGTTCCTTATAAGGCCTCAGATATATGGGACTGCCGTTCTCTATAGCGCTGATTATTTTCTCCTCTGAAGAATTATTGCCTGTCTTCATTTAATCCTTCCCCTGTTATTGTCCGGAACTCCCCCTTACCTTCTCAGCGAGAGCCGGTATTACCTTTTCCAGGCCTATTGCTACTATCTCTTTTGCCCGTTTCGGAGTGTCTGCGATAGCGTAGTTCCTGAACTCCGGGGCATTTCCGGACGGCCTTAAATGGGATATCTCGCCGTTAGAGAAAAATATCCTTACGCCGTCGATATAATTTATGCCTTTTATACCGGAAAACCCGTGCTTACCGGTAAAAACCGACTGCAGTTTTTCCTTGATATCATGAAACTCACTTCCGGTATCAAATTTTCGCGCGTTTCCATTCAAATATGTGACAAGGGCTGTCCCATCCTCGTTAAAATCCACCTGGCTGACATCTTGCTCCTGCGCTGGAGAAATGAACTGAATAACTGCTTTACTTTTTTCCACGGGAAATTCTTTTTTTCTGTCAGCGCATGTGAAACGGCCGGAAAGCTTGTTGATCAGATCAGAGATCGGGATACCTCTGGCATTTGCCATCCTTATAACACATAGTAAGGGCAGTACCGCGTCCCTTGTGGGAAGGGCTTTAAGCGTCTTATGGTTTATATCAAGATCCGATCCGGTGAGAAAACCGCCATTGGACTCCCATGAAAATACATTCCATGAAACTCCGGCATGGTTTTTCAGGGACTCGTTCATCGCCGCAATAACGTATGGTGAACCTATCTTTGTCTGCATCAGCTCAACTCCTTTATTTATAAACACTTCTGCGATTGCGTCATTAGCGCTTACAGGAACGGCGGCAGCGTTTATCCGGACACCCATTTCCTCAAGCCCCAGCACTGTTAAGAGTCCCAGTATATCTCCGGTCACATATTTTACTTCATCCGTTGGCTTGCCGTTACGGTAAACACGATATACCAGAAGGGGCCTGTCAGAATCACCGTCAAGGGATATACCGATATCCAGCGCTTTTTCGTTCATGGTCTTCCTGAAGACGGCCATAGTCTCACTCGAAACACTTTCCGTGTCCACCGGGACAAATTCCGAACTTCGGAGCGACTCCGGAGCCATGACTTCTGCTCCGAGACGTTCGAAAATCGTCTTTACCGTGTCCCTTCCCACTGCTGAATGCTGGTACAAAAACACTTCCGCGCCTTTTAGGAATGAACCGCCAAATACATCCACATAACGGTCGATATATTCACTTACCGCTTCTCCTTCATATTCATCACCCTTTAAGAGCGCCATGGCATCATCCGCCGCACCGGAGTTGAACATTCCTTTTTCGTCGAACAGGAGACCATGAGATGGTGTGGCGTTCACCTTGTTTCTCTCTCCGGCAACGCTGGCCAGGATGTCCTCTTCATCCGACTTCAATACCTCCCCTGACCTTTTCGTGAACTTTATCCCGTTCCTGTCCGCGGGTATGTGGCTGCCCGTTACCATTACGCCGGGGATGCCCCTCTTCATGGCGTAAGAGGCGAGCGCCTGGCTAATGGTAAGCCCCTGGTCATCGGCCTTTCCGCCCATGTCCCGTATAGCGGCAGCCACGGCTCCCTTGATCCTTGGAGTGCTCGGCCTGCGGTCGCCTCCCAGAGCGACCGCGCTTCCAGCCTTAAATTCGCCTGTCTTTTCCAGATAAGCAATGAACCCCCTCGTATTTATGTAACACTCCATATCACTCATGTTCTCGACCGTATCCCTGAGCCCGCTCGTGCCGAACCTCAATCTTTTGAATTTTTCGTTCATATCATCAATTCTTCCCGCGGCTTACGGCGTCTATCGCTCCCTCTCTTCTTTTCTCCAGCTCTTCAGCGCTCACGCCGAACATCTCGTTGTAAGCTTCTCCGAACGATATCTTATTAGCGAAGATGGGAACATTATAGGTATTGTCTTTATCCCTCAGGTCCGTTGATTCCGCCACCATCATATCAACGGGGCCGCTCCTGGTCAGCAGTGTGCCGTGACGCATCCCCTCCTCCAGTACCAGGGGGTCCCGCGCGCTGCCGATGGATCTATAGATGCCGCTGTTTTTCTTGAGCATGGTCTTGCCGGCCCGGAAACTAAGGATGGAAAAAGCGTCTGTCATATCAACGTCGGTGAGACCCGAATCCTTTACTACGCTCCTCTTGATCTTGCCCGTACCATTGATAGAACTGTTGATTATCACCGAATCTCTCACTTCAATACCGTCACCGACCGTTGAATTAATGATAATATTGCCGTTTTCATCACGTTCATCCGGGATGTTTTCGACTTTTCTCGCGATCATGCCCGACGGCCCTTTATCGTTCAATGCCAGGTATTTTCTCCTCATGGCGGTGTGCTGGCCTATATCCGTCCAGAAAACATCTTTTCCAAGGTCAAGGACCTTCAGACTGAGTTCCCTGTTATATCTATCTTTGAATGTCTCCCTTACCTTGCTGATCTTCTCAAAAAAGTCAGGCACCATACCCCGCGGCCCGGCCAGGGCCCGGGGTCCCGCGTCCTGTTCCAGAACAGCCTTCCACCTGTCCGTATCCCCCCGCATGGCAAACGCCATAAGGACATACGGGTCAAAATCAATGGATACCCCCTGCGCTCTGATATCCCCGGCAAAAACCTCCTCTAAGATATCCATCACCTGATAAGAAACGGCAACAGGGCCAAGGCTTATCCCGGCATAATATTCCCCGTCTTTGTCCGGCTTAACACCCAGGGCTTTCAGCTGGCTTATCAGGGCCTCTTTTTCATTACGCGAGAGCTGGGCTATCATGTCATTTTTTTCGTTACAGACTATCCACTCCTTTGCTTTTGCCAGCTCGTCAGTGACGTTCAGCACTGACACGAACTTTATGATATCGTGCGCGGCCAGCGGATCTTTTTCAGCGGGATGGCCGCCGAGGTCAATAGAAGGTATCTCTGTCTCGTCCCCCCATTTATTCAAAATACCCCTGAATCCCCTTTTTTCAAGATATCCGGCTACTGCGGTAAAGAACATGAGCGATTCTTCGGCTTGTGATAAAGTTGTCTTTTCCCCATCGATCGTAATGTTCGCTGCCGTAGAAGCGATAGCGGGCTTGCAATCCCCTTCTATTTGAGTGAAAGGAGACATCCTCTCGCCCCTTCCGAACAGCATGCCAGTCAGGGACACGGATCCGCGATAATCCATGCCTGAGGAGTCCGCTTCTTCTTTGAGGCGGGAATAGGCAAGCAGGGTACCGAGAAAATTGCCTTCCCTTTCCTTGCTCCCTATTTTTTCCCGCAGGGACAGTATGAACGTGCTGCGGTCCTTGTTGAAAATGTGAGGAGCTGTCTTATCCAAGCGCTTTTGCCATCTCGTCCTGTCCTCTTCACTGCCCGTGACCAGGACAACGACTTTGGTATTCTCGCTGTTCTCGATATTCTTTTTCGACAGCTCTATGTTGGCAAGCACCCTCTTTAATCCGGCATCATCTGCCATGCGTTTCAACTCCTTGCGTCCCCTTTTTTGGGGTTCGATAAATCGACCCCCTGCATTTTCCTTGTTAGTATATGATAAAATCAGCAGTTTGCCAAGTGGATATAAAAAAAGGGCCGGGAGAAAACTCCCGGCCCTGCATGATGGGTAACTGAATAAGCCGTATTATACTGACCACATGATCTTGCGTCTTGATTCCAGATCCTTATAAGCGTTATACGGCTGGATCGGCATCTGGAGGAGCAACTTGTCCAGCAGGTAGCGTATCCACGCGAACGGGTCTGTTAGATTTATCTCGCGCCTCAGATCCGCGGGTATTTGATTAAAAGGGAGCAAAGCGTACAGATCATTTATTGAAACAGTTCTTCTGGTCAGCTGGGACATCAATTTCTGCATATCAAGAGCTATTGATTCCCTGTTATCGATCGCATCGGGATTAAGACCTGCCTGAAGAAGCGCGGTCCCTTCTACTTCCCTTACAAAGAACCAACCCTGGCCTTCTATCTCGGCAAGATCCGGGATAGCCATCACCCTTAGGTCTTCGCGGCCGAGAAAAGCATTTACTTTCTCATCTGTCCTGTCAGCACCTGTTATGTTCGTGGACGTGGCTCCCAGCACCGCAACTGCCTTATCTCTGATAGCTATACCAGAGGCGTTCAGCAATCCTCTCTCCGCGTCAACCTCTGTGGTAGCGTCATATACCGCGATCCTTATTATTGAATCAACACTGTATTCCTTGAGGATCGCTTTATAAGCCGGCATCTGCCCGGTCGTCTTGTACCATGCTTCCACATAGTTATTCAGCTGTTCCTCTTCCCATTTCCTTGACCCTACATCCTCACCGGGAACGAACATCTGCTTCGGAAGTATGAGATCGATCGGCTTACCGACGATCGTTGGCATATGTTTCATGACAGCTTCATAAACGGCGTACACGGGTTCCTCATAATCCGCCTTCTCATAAGATATTTTAACAATTACGGGTTCCTCGCTTCGTCTTACGAGTTTATAATCTACGGCGAGTTCTATCTGCAGAAAACTGAATTCCTCGCCTGTAACTTTGCTTTTAATGCCTTTCTTGGTAACGGTCAAAATATCACCTTTTGTAAATACAGCAGGAGTCCCGTCAGGGCCCGGCAGTGGTTTCCCGGTAACGGGATGGGTTATCCCTAATTCGCCCTGCTGGATAATGATCTCATGCGGGCGTTCACCAATGATCTCAGGAGGGCTTACTTCATGATTGTTGATCTGTATGATTTCAACTTCCTCTGAAACTTCACCATAATCCTCGATGACCATTGATTTTGTGTATTTAGGTACGTCTACTCCAGGAATTTTCTCGCCCTGTTCATAGATGCCTGCATAATATTTCTCTGGTATGGCAGCATATATATCAATGATCTCCGCCCCCTCATCAGCTGCTACTATCCTGTATTCTTTGACGGTCGCCGGGATAACCATTATTTCAGCGCCTGCTGCCGTACCGGGTATCTGGTATCTCTCACCATTTATAATCACCTCAGCCGCACCATTAACAACAGCAAGCCTGTGAAAACCGGGGACTTCTGGAACTGCTGATTCAGCGTTCTCTTCCAGTGTGATCCTGCTGAGTTCAAGGCCCCTGGGAATATTTGCCTCCTCTATTTTTTCGATCCCGGGAAAAACGTTCCCAAAAGTATTAACAAATTCTCTGCCCAGCATTTCCTCGGGAACGAACTCCGCGAGCCTGGGCCCCTGCTCCGCTCTGATATATACCGGCTTACTTTCAAGAACAGCGTTCACCAGACTCTCTTCAGGAGCGCCGGCCTCGGGTACTTTCCTGACCGCGGCAAGCCCAGGTGTCCTTATTTCTCTGACCACACGTCCAACACCCAATATATTGGGTATCACTCTCATCACGCCGATCTCAACGAGCTTAACAGCCCTTTCCGGTGTCTCAGCAATGGCGGAATATCTGAACTCAGGCGCTGTCTCAGAAGGCATGAGATGCACGACTTCGCCGTTCATAAAGGTTATCTTCAATCCTTCGAGGATGTCTATAGCTTTTATTTCCGGTAAGCCTTCAGCCTTGAATATCTTCTCCAGATTTTCCTTAATCGTAAACCATCCCTTCCACATATCGGAATCCGCGGGTTCTATCATAGTATGTGCTCTCTCCCACCGGACTTCAAATGTATCAGGTTTGAGGGTGGTAACCATATTAGTTTCAAAATCAAAAGCTCTAATTCCCGTGACCGGGTAGGAATATGAAAAATCCTTCATCCTTTCCCGCATAAGGGCTATTGCTTCTTCACCCTCCTTATTGAACAGCGGTTTGAACTCCGTAAAAACACCCGCGTGTCTGTAGCGCGGAGGAAATGTTTCTTTGGTCAGCTGCGACATGGATTTTCCTTCCTGCGCGGCCAGGCTTATTGCCGAAACCAACGACACCACAGCATCCCAGTGTGGGATGACCGGAAGCGGCCGGCCGCCAAGGCCAGGACCTTCATTTCCGATCAGAATTCCCCCTCCCTGTTCAATGTTAATCGCGCTTGCCTTTGGCTCGGTATCCACGTAGTCTCTTATGGCTTTCATCTGGCTTGCAATATCTGACGGTGTCTGCACGACCTTTATGCCGTGGCTTTCCAGGACGCCTATCACCGCTTCATTAATCACTGCCGGGACTGCCGCAAAAGACGGCTCAAGGAACACAGCGGCAAGGGCGGCGATCTGCTCCCCTGGAACAACCTCACCGTTCTCATTGACCAGGAAAGGCCTCGTAGCATCAGCATTTGTTGAAATAATGGCAAACGGTTCGTGCTTTCTGGCTTCTTCCAGTATCGCCTGCGGGATCTCCTCTATGGATACAAATTCCTCGCTTCTTCCTATGGTTATGACCTCGGCCCCGAGCCACTCAAAGATCTTCTTTATAAGATCCCGGCCGGTTACTGAATGCTCGTAAAAAACGATCTTCTTGCCTTTAAGCGGCTGCCCGGGGAACATCTTACGAAGCGCCTCCCAGTATTCTTCTTCCGCTAAATTTTGATATTTAACCAGATCAGCCATAGCATATTCTCTTTTCTGTCCGGCTTTGAACATGCTGGCTTCATCAAACCGTGATTTTTTCCAGCTTTTAGCATATTCTTCCCCTCTGATCTTAACAATATTCTCTTTTATGGCGCTTACTTCTTTAACAGTAAGACTTTCACCCTTCTTTTTCATGAACTCCAGACCGGTTATCTCAGCCGGAGCTTCACTGCCGGTGACCATTACACTGGGCTTGTCATTGACATAAGTTTCATTCGCAAGAGCTGAAGAAGGAACAAAACCAAAAAATATTACGTCGTATCCGGAATCAGTGATCGCTTGAGCCACCGTGGACATTATTCTCGGACTGCTTGGCCGCAGATCCCCGCCAACATATACAATATCTCTACCTTTAGCTAATCCCCCTGTTTCTTTAAGATATTCAATGAATGCCCTGGTATTGATATAGGTCTCCATGTCCGTCATTTCAACAACAGGCCCTTTAGCGCCTTCGGCGGTCAACTCGAGCGGCATGACCCCGGCTAAATATTTCTGCCTGGTTATCATGTGTTGAAATGTTTCTATTCTTATCCGGGTTTCAAGAGATTCAATCCCGGGTCTGTCAAACGGCAGGCTACGTATCCCTTGAGGTGAATACCTGTCGGAACCTGAATATATTTCTCCTTGTGTTTCCAAATCGAAATCAAGAGGAAGAACCGACCGGGTCTGCCCCTCGGGAAACCTTGCATCCCTGATCTTGGGCCTGAACGAATCAATTACGACCCTCCTCCTGAATCTTATGGGTTTCTTATCTATCGCTCCCAACACTATGCTCTTATGCGCGTCTATTTCAGGAGCAGTGCTTGATTCAATATAAGATTGCTTGGCCACTATTTTACCCTGCGAATCATTGACAACACTGTCAACGACATTTGAACCCGGCAAAAGCACGGTGTCACCGGATATTACGGAACCTCTTATAATAATATCAAGTTCTTTGCTTTCCCATCCCAGTCTTACCTGCTCGGCTGTAAGCCTTATCGGATAAGGATATCCAGGCACCCTGAACACAGCTACTGCTTCCGGAGATATTCCTCGCCTGTGTCTCTCATTCTCGGCCTTTATCTTATCTTCAAAAGCTAAAACCGGACCGCCCCTTGTGCTGCCAGACGGGCTGAGACTCAGGTTATATAAAACAAGATCCGTGAGCATGCGGAATCTTTCATTAGCGAGTTCAAGCGGATCTCTATAATTAAGCCAGTAATCGCGGTCGGCAGCAAGATTTTCCGGGGTAACACCAGTAGAGACCTCTGCCAGTTCCTTTCTTTCCTTATAGTTATCCCTGACCCATTGATCCAGCTCATCCTTAAGACGGCCGGCTTCATCCAATGCCCTTTCTGTCCCCCGATCCTCAAGCCTTCTTATCTCCACTCTTTGCTCTTTTATGTAATCCGTTGCCGTGTCCCCGTATTTAGCAAGGAGCCTTTCCATGTGAGGCACGCTGTCAAACTTGTCAGCCATGATGGGCCTGACGTCGCAGCCGGGCTGAGTGTTCACAAAATCCTCTTCCCTCATGTCCCGTGGCACGTTCTTAAGCCCGAGCGCGATCTGGATGTGCATTTCTTCGTGACGGGCAAAGACCTCTTTCTCGTTATCGGAAAGATTGTCGTATAACGACTTCCTTAGATAGAACCGTTTATCCACCTGGTCATAAGTGATCTCGTCCCTTTCGAACAGATCTCTCGTTCTTCTGGTCCCCGGATGGCATTCAACATCCAGAGGCGCATTGTATTTCCTTGCGTTCTCTTCATATGTCTTATCGTCCAGAACGACAAAAGTCCCGAGTCCCAGCGGATCCGGCACTTCCTCATACTTTCCGGCCTCTATGGTGGCCTTAATGGCCTCGTTCATGGCTTCGGCCTCTATGGACGTAAGCGACAGCTCTTCTTCCCTCACAGCCTCGGTCCCTGGCGAGCGCGTCTCTTCTTCTTTGGTCCTGAATTCATCAAACTTGCGCATGATAAGCTGCTCTATAAGATCTGGTATGCCTATCCCGGCTTCGGCGTATTTACCCAAATACGCTGAGCGGAGCATATCCCAGAGAATATCATCATCTATGAACCTGTTCCATTCTTCAGGCCCTTTTTCCGGCCCGAGCTGTTTCTGCATGGTTCCTTTTACTTTATCGAGCCAGAGTCTTGTGAATTCTCCGACTATTCCATCCAAAGCGGTTTCAGCAGACTCTTCAAGCGTCTCAGCGCCGGGAACCGCTCCGATCTCTTCGGACCATTTTGCAAGCTCGGTTTTCTGCGCGGGATCGCCTATTAATAAAGGTATGCTAAACCCTATTCTTATGACCGGGGCAAGCATCTCGCCCTCGGACCGGACAGGCTCCTTGCTCGCACCTGCCATCTCAGAGGCAGTGGCCGGTATCGCGCTTTCAGTAAAGATATCTTCCAGGGAAGTCCTCTGGTTGGTAAGCACCTGTATATACGGGGTCTCCACATCCTTGGTGATCTTTGGCATTACCACGACATAGGAGACGCCTTCCTTTTCCAGGATATGCTTTATACCCTTGGTGTGAAACCCGCCGGTTATGAGAACGCTTATCTTTTCGTCCCCCTTGTCCATCTCCTGGAGGGTATTGTTGATAAGGGTGTGGTCCCTCTTCATGGCCACCTCATAGAACTTGACCATGTTCGGGATGTTCTCGCTTATCGCGGCCGGCACGGTGTCTATGGAATAATTGAGGCCGTATTTTGAGCATAATCCTCCAAGGAAATTAATGATCTCATCCAGGGAACCTTCCCCGTTGTCTTCTTTAAAAAGATCATAATCATCATTGGTGAGCTCAATATTCACAAGGCCTATATACATGTCAATTATCACGGAATATTTATCCAGGGTCCTCTGGGTATCATCCGTGAACATCTTATCCTTGAGGACACTCTCTATCTTGTCCATTTCCTTGAACAGCCCCTCGTTATCGATCCCTTCATACAATTTTGTATAGATGTAATAGTAAAAAAGGCTTGGAAAATCCTTCAGCATGTCAATATTATGCTCTTTTGCCTTATCCCTGAGGTGGGAATAAAAATCAACCGCCCGTATATGCCCCTTCTTGAACCTGATACTATACGTAACAAGGTCGGTCATTTCCTCCTTTGACATCTTTTCACTCAGGACGTCAATATACATGCTGCGCTCCTGGTCAACCGTGTCAAAATCTATCTTCCTCTCGTACTCCAGGGTGTTGACAAGTTTCCCGAAGTTGGGATATTCTTTCACGGAGATATTGTTCTTTTTGAGGCACTCATTGAGATAAGAGGCGAAATCGCTGAGCTCGATCTCTTTATCTTCGAACTCCCTTATCTTCAGATCCAGCTCTTTGAGTTTAGGCGGATAGATCATCCCTTTCAAACTGTTGGTGACAGTGCGTGCGTCAAGAAAGAAATTCTCTATGATACTTTTGTAAGGATAGGTCTTGGTAAAGACTTTGAGGTTTGTAACGTAATCCTCTCTGTCTTCCGCGCCGAATATAAGGCCTTTATAATCAGAGATGATGGAGAAAAATTCCGCTCCTGTAATCTCGCCTTTTTTCATGAAATATGTGGCTACCTCTTTGCGGATCTCAGCGTCAGGAAAAGCCTTGAACCATGAAGTGTCCACAACGCCCTCAGCCCCTTCAACGGAGATCATGCTGATACCGCATTCCCTGACAAGCTGGTCCAGCATTCTGTATATGTTCTGCTGTGCCTCGTAATTGCAGTGGGCGTCCTGTATATGTATAATAACCTTACCGTTCTCTCCTTTATATCTTGTCTTTACCGTGCCGCTGTCAATGGCAATGCCGATATCGTCGATGGACAATTCTGAGGTCACAGCCCTTTCAGCTTCCTCTATCGCCGCTGCTTTAATATCGTCCTGCGTAACGGCAAATCCAAAATTGGAGAAAGAGAAGGTCATTACCATAACTACACTTAGTATTTTGCAAAGTGTAGATCTTGTGAATCTCCGTGAACTCATAATATTTTTACCCCTTTTATGTTTTTTAGCTTCTGCCGTTTTTAAAAAAATCTTAAACCAACTCGTTGTATCTTGCTTTTTTTTCTCTTACCTTAGAGTAATTATACCCGGAATACAGGAATAAGTCAATAGATAAATTCTTCCTTTTTTATGCTTTAACTAATGGCTATATCCAGGCTCTTTCTGTCTCTACTTAAGCATTATGCTGCCCACTGGATCTTGCGTTCATTCTCAAGCGCATTGTCCATTTTGACCTTTTCAACCGGCACATCCAGTAACAGGTCATTTACCAATCTTGCAAGCCTGTTACGTAATGACTCATCGGACGCACTCTCTGCTGACAAGAGATCGTTCAGGTCATCCACGGTCAAAGCTTTATTCCCGCTTAGAGCTGTTATGGCTCTTAATAATGACATGGCTCGGCTTGACTTCTGCTGTATATCCTCCCTGGTCGTATTTGCCGCCATGATCGCTGTTGCCAGTAGTTCTGTTCTGTAAACAAGTCTGTCTCCCCTGTCCAATGCCTTGTCTCCAACCGTTAGGATAGGTGAGTTTGCCAGGATACCTTTCACCTGTTTCCATTCCGCGCTCGTGGAGTCATACTTTTCCACCTCGCTCTTGAACGCGATTACAGCGT
Source organism: uncultured Planctomycetia bacterium (assembly GCA_964431495.1). Taxonomy (GTDB): domain Bacteria; phylum Omnitrophota; class Gorgyraeia; order Tantalellales; family Tantalellaceae; genus CAYSJU01. The sequence continues at coordinate 1,817 of CAYSJU010000003.1, read as the reverse complement.
GCGTATAACCCGGCATCTTTTGTGCCATCTGTTCTGCTTTTGCGGATATTTCATCCAGGCTGGTGAACTGCACGAACCTGATCTTTTCATAATAATCCTTGCCGTACACATCCTCGATGAACCTTCTGACGGACTTTTCAGCCAGTTTCATCTCCTGCTGGACAAATATAACGCACGGCTTGCTTTTATAGTCAGTGACGTTCGCGCCAAATGCCTGCGCGATCTCCCTGACCATGGGCTCATATTTACCGGGGTCAAACTCTTCTTCATATGGTTCTGGATCATTTTCACTTCCTAATTGCATCTCGTCAATTTCCGGTGCTGTTTCCAGGACCTTATTTATATCTTTGCCCGGATAGAACCTGACAACCTCTGCCTCTTGTCCGGGTAGAATTTCAATGGTGTAATTATCCTTTATAAGAGCCGATACATACAAAGAGCTCCCCTGTCTTAAAAGGAAAGGTTCTTTATGCGGCTGCCTGATCGTTACTGTTCCTTTGGTAACAAGAAGTTCATGATAAAGGTCTTCCACGGGCGCGACTTCAACGCTTGACTTTTTGTCTTTATCTACACCAAGGGTTATCCTTTCTGCCACAAACAACTCCTGTGGCCATACATCCCCATATGTCCCCTCTATACAGGACTCGACTTTAGCATTGACCGCGTTCGGATACCGGGCTGTTATATCTTGCACCCGATCCGTGATGTCAAAACTGCTGTTATCATCAAATCCTTCCATTTTGAAGAGATTATCCATCATGACATCGAGGCATTCCTCATCGGTCTCCGGCACCACGTCCGTGATCTTATCCAGCTTGGACCTGAGGTCTTTTCTCATCTTAACAGCGCCTTTTTCCTCATCAAATACAATTGGTGTATTGAAATCAGCAATGCCGTAGGTCACGTTCGCCATCTGCTGCGGTTCAACAAGTATGATCTGTTCCTCGCCGGCGGCGTTTCTGCCCGCGGAAATGATCAACCATGCCTCGTTCTTTGCTTCCGGGTGCGTCCCTGGCAGATGCCCCTGGATGGATAATCCGAAGATCCCGTGCGGATGCCCAACCGGGGACAGTATGACCTGTCCCGGTTTGAGGTCTATAACGTTCAGATAACTGGCTATCCGGGCCCTGGTCTCGCGTATCTCCTTGAACTTCGCCTCCACGTCATAACCCTGCTTCATGATCACGGATATGTCAGGAGCGGGCAAGCTCTCATTTGCCCAGCCCTGCTTAGACCCAGACTGCAGGGTGACCCATTCTTCATACCTTGGCATGAATATGTTCCTGAATTCATCCTCTGTCAGTCCATCCTTAAAATTTCCCATAAGCTCCACCATCAACTGGCGTTCGCGTTTCAGCGCGTTCTTACAATCCTCTTTCCCGTCTGCTTCTTCTATCTTCTTATTGAATCCCATGTAGACCTTGGGCGGAAATCTGGTGCACAATGTCTTTACGAACATGGGTTTGGATTTTATGTGTTTACCTACCATATCCGGATTGGCTTCGAGAAGCTCTTTCAGGGTAAGTGAGGGAACCTCAACATCGCCCACCTTGATCTCTGTTCCCGGTATGGTCGAGAAAAGGCCCCGGTCGCCGGTAGGCTGGGTAGAGTTGCTCCAGACTTCCGCGATGGGTTTTTCTTCATCCGGCCTGTCCAAAAGCATGGCATTTGCTTCTCCTCCCCACGCGTAAAATACCAGGTTGTTATCATCCTCATTTTTGAGAGGGGTGGCCCTCAGATCAACGATCTGTTTCTGCCTGAGTACCGCAGCCATGGTCTTGTCAAAGGCTTCATCGATCGCTCCCTCGGTCCCGATT
>CAYSJU010000002.1:0-114891 GCA_964431495.1 uncultured Planctomycetia bacterium | reverse complement strand
TTGAATAAAACACAGAAAAGTGTAAACTATGTGACAAGAATAAAGTGTAAACTATGTGACAGAAAGAACATTTATAAAAAAGGGACTGTCCCAAGCTATGACGTATAGTCAACGAGTGGACCGTCCCTTTTTTATAAAACGGCTAAGCAATTGTGCCTTGGCACAATTGCTTACTATTTACTCGTCAAAAATATTCAAAATTTACAATTTTCAATATTTTCTCTTCACAAATAGTTTGGAGCAGGCAGGGTCGGAATAAGGTCGAACTCAGATCCTACCTCCTCCGCCATAATTTTTTTACATAACCCCTACTGACCGTAGGGGTTTTTTCCTTCATCGACCGCCACTTTAAACCAACTCTGCCACTCCTCCGCAAGTAAATAAGTATGAAATGATAGTCCATGCAAGTCGCTCACTGGTCCCCAATAAACTTATCCTTAACAACTCAGATGGATAGAAGTATAATATATTACTCGCAAAATGAAACGATATGGTTGAATGTTTATAATTTATAATAAAGTAAAGGAGGCGTAAGATGGCAAAAGTCGCAATTGAGATGGTAAAAAAATCAGGGATTGATTTGGACAAGTTATTAGAAATGCTAATAAAGAATGCTTCCGCAGAACTCACAACGTACTACTATTACACCATTCTAAGGGCAAATCTAATCGGCTTGGAAGGTGAAGGAGTAAAAGAGATTGCTGAGACGGCAAGAATTGAAGACCGTAATCACTTTGAAGCTTTAATGCCGCGTATCTATGAACTTGGCGGCAGGTTACCAGATAGCATGAAAGAGTTTCATGATATGTCTGCGTGCCCACCAGCGAACTTACCTAAAAATCCAGCGGATACTATGGAAATTCTTAAGGTGCTTGTTGGGGCAGAGAGATGTGCTGTAAAAGGATACACGGCGATATGCGATATGACTGCGGGGAAAGACCATAGAACATACGATTTAGCTCTGGCTATTCTTAATGAAGAAATCGAGCATGAATCCTGGTTCTCCGAATTTCTAGGAGAAGGACCATCTGGTCATTTTTTGCGTCGTGGAGATACTTCTCCGTTTGTTTCTAAGTTTTTAAAGTAAAGTAAATTCTAAATAGGGCTGTCCTGAAAGTATATGGACAGCCCTACATTTTTCTCATGGTAGATTATTTCAAAAATTGTTCGCCAGTAATGCAAGCTTTGATAGCGGGACTGTTCACCTGGTCCGTGACGGCTCTTGGGGCAGCATGTGTCTTTGCGACTAAGAAGATAAGCAAGAGACTGCTTGAAAGTATGCTTGGCTTTGCGGGTGGAGTTATGATTGCCGCAAGTTTCTGGTCTTTATTAGCTCCTTCCATTGAAATGTCTCAGGAAAAGGGAGTACTGGCGTGGCTGCCCGCCGCAATAGGGTTCTTTTTAGGAGGCATTTTCTTAACTTGCATTGATAGGATAACACCTCATTTTCGTATTGGCGCAGCAATAAAAAAGGATAAAAGCGTTAAGACGCCTGAGAAACGTCTTACCTTGCTTGTCCTTGCTGTAACTTTGCACAACATTCCTGAAGGTCTTGCAGTTGGAGTAGCATTTGGAGCGATTGCTTCAAATATACCATCTGCTACTTTGCCTGCAGCCATAGCTTTGGCTATTGGAATAGGTATCCAGAATTTTCCCGAAGGGCTTGCTATTTCTATGCCACTCCGTGGTGCGGGTATGTCAAGGCTAAGGAGCTTCAATTATGGACAACTGTCAGCTATAGTCGAACCTATTGCTGCCCTTATTGGGGCATGGGCTGTTATTATGATGGAGCCTCTTCTGCCGTATGCCTTGGGTTTTGCCGCAGGAGCAATGATTTTTGTGGTAATTGAAGAAATAGTACCTGCATCGCAAAACGGGGATAATGGAAGACTAGCAACAATGTCTGCTATGATAGGTTTCGTATTGATGATGGCTCTGGATGTCGCCTTCGGATAACAGCAAGAGTATGATAAGATGGACACAAAAATATCTATAAAGCCAATAGGCATTATTCACACTCTATACAAGACGACAGAGGGGATACCTATTCAGGGAGCTTTTGAAGATAAACATACAGGTACAGTCGAATTATTCCAAGAATATAAAGAAGGATTAAAAGACGTTGAAGGATTCTCACATTTAATCTTGATTTATTATTTCAACAGAGCCAAGGAGGAAAAACTCTTAGGGAAACCTTTCCTAGAAGATGAAGTTCATGGAATTTTTTCTATTAGAGGACCCATGAGACCTAACCATATTGGGTTTTCAATCGTAAAGATACAGAAAATAGAAGACAACGTTATCACCTTTTCTGAAGTGGATATTTTAGATGAAACACCGTTGTTGGATATTAAGCCATATGTTGCGTATTTTGATTCACGGGAAAACACGAAAAACGGTTGGCTTGAAAAGCATTTTAATAGCGGGAAAATACCAAAAAGAACTATACTTAAATAATCGGATTCATAAACCGTTTTGGCTATTTGTTGTAAGTCATGTCCAGGAGGCGCAGTTCGGTTGCCTTTTGGGCTAGTTTCTGGTATAAATGAGGTTGTTTGGCGGGTAGTATCTTAATACGGACGGTTATTTCGGCGGCGGTTTGAATCGGTTGCAACCGGGTCCGTCAGTGCAACTGATTCGCACCCTTCTTGGGATCACCGGATCACGGTGACGGGGCCACACGAAGTGCGCCGGATACCAAAGTGATAAAGGATGCGCTGTGGGGAGGCCTGACACCAAAGGAGAATACTGGAGGTAAGCGGATATGATCTTATATCTGATACAGCACGGGATCGCGGTGCCAGAGGAGCAGGATCCCCAGAAACCGTTAAGCATGGAAGGGATAGAAGACACCAAGAAAATGGCGCGGTTCTTAAAGGAAAAGGACCTGAAAGTGGAGCAGATATGGCACAGTAAAAAGATGCGGTCGGTCCAGACAGCCCAAATAATCTCAGAAGCTATTACATGCAAAAATATGGAAGAGAGGGATGATATAGATCCAAAAAATCCGGTTGATAAATTCCGGGAAGAGATCCAGGGATTGAACGCGGATCTGATGATAGTGGGACACCTGCCTTTTCTGCAGAAATTAGCCTGGTTTGTCCCCCCTTATTTATTATGATAAAAAAGAAACTGCCGATCTTCGGATGGGCCCTATACGATTTCGCGAGCACTATTTTTTCCACGAACGTGATATCCCTGTATTTCGTTCTGTGGATAACAGTGGACAAGGGCCGGGAGGACATTTTATACAGCATAGCCCTTTCCGGTTCATTGCTCCTGGCAGCAGTCCTTCAACCCTTACTTGGAATCGTTTCCGACATATACAGAAGGAAAATGCCCTTCCTTGTGTTTTTCACATGTCTGGCGTGCATTTTTACCGCTTTTCTGGCCGGTGTCAGGGGAGTGTTTGCGGGACTTCTGGTTTTCGCCATGGCTAATATTGTATACCAGATAGCCGCTGTTTTTTATAATTCTCTTCTGGTGGATGTTTGCGGCAAAGAGGAGATAGGGAGGGTGTCGGGGTTAGGCGTTGCTGTGAGCTATATAGGAATGATAGTCGGGCTTATCCTGACCAGGCCGCTTGTTTTGAAGTACGGTTATCAAGCCGCCTTTATCCCCACGGCAGCGCTTTTTTTCATATTTTCCCTGCCCTGTTTTTTTATGGTAAAGGAAAGCGCGCTGAAAGCGGACATGAAATCGAAGCTGGATATCAGAAAGGTCTTCCTGCGGATAAAGGATACCTTTTCGAATTCGCGCAAGTATCCCGGATTATCGCGGTTTATTATTGCCGTGTTCATATACCTCAACGCCATAAACACGATCGTCGTTTTCCTGGCCGTATATCTCAAAAAGATCGGGGGGTTTTATGACGGGGAACTGATAACGATATATATCTTTTCCGCGTTCATGGCCATAATAGGGTCGCTCTTTTTCGGGATGATCACGGACAGGCTGGGAGCAAAGAGGGCCTTGATGATCTCTTTGGCGTTGGGATCCGTCTGTCTTATCCTGGGGGCTTTTGCTTGCGTGAAAGTGTTTTTCTGGATCTTAGGGCCGTTTGCCGGGATACTTATTGGGTCGGTGTGGACTACGACCCGGGCCTTTGCGATAAAGCTATGCCCGGAAGAGAAGCTGGGTGAAATATTCGGTTTTCTCGGAATGGTGGGGAAATCCTCCGCTATTCTCGGGCCGCTTGTCTGGGGGCTGTCCGTTCTGACGTTCGGTTTTATGGGGCTTTTTAAATACAGGATCGCCATCCTTATCCAGGACGCTTTTATACTTTTCGGCTGGGTACTCATCAGCGGGGTGCCAGGGGACGTGCCCGAAAGAGAGAGAAAATGATAATAAATGCGAGGCTATAAGAAGGGCCCCCGCCTCAAAGCTATCTCATAGTAGTCAGAAAACGGTACAAGCCAAAGCGAAATAGTCCGATATTTAGGACATAATCGTATATAAATTTGACTTATCCCTTTCAAGAAAGTAATATTCATTTATAGTCATTTAAAAAGCCGATCACGGCGGAACAGCTATTCGAGCGAATGGATAGTATATTATCGTCGTCTTGACTACAAAAAGGGCCGTGAATACGGGAACGGGCGCCGTTGGTCTTGGAGGGGTGAATGGGACACGAAGAAAAGACCAGAGAGCAGCTTATTGAGGAGATAAAGCTCCTGCGGGGACATGTGACGGAACTCAAAAAGGCGGAATCCGAGCGCAAGAAGGCGGAGGAGGAACTGTACGATGAAAATGAAACCCTGAACCGTATTCTCGAAAGCGCCCCGGTGCCGATTCTTACGCTTGACCTTGAGGGGAAAGTGGGTTCTGTCTGGAACCCGGCGGCAGAACGTATACTGGGATGGAGCAAGGATGAAGTTTTGGGTAAACCTTACCCGGTGATTCCCCCGGGCAAGGAAGAAGAGTTTGCGAAAAACGTGAAAAAAACCATTTCCGGAGAAGGGCTCAAAGGGGTGGAGGTGCATCGGAAACGGCGCGACGGGACCACGATAGATTACAATATTTATGCTGCGTCAATGCATGATAAACGGGGAGTCGTAACAGGTCTCATAGCTGTCCTTTTGGACATCACCAAGCGTAAGAAGATAGAGAAGGCACTGGCGGAAAGTGAAAATAAGCTCGATAGCATGCTGCAATCCATCGGTGATCACATAAGCATGATGGATAAAGACTTGAATATCCTCTGGGCCAATAAAGTAGCCAGAAAAATCTTCGGTGATGATATTATTGGCAAAAAATGTTATGAAACATACCATAGAAGAAAAGAACCCTGCGAACCATATCCCTGCATTACGCTTAAAGCATTCCAGGATGGGAGGGTTCATGAGCATGACACTCAGGTTGCAGGTAAAGACGGGAAAACAATAGATTATCATTGTACCGCTAATGTAGCATTAAAAGATGAAGAGGGAAAACCCACAGCAGTGATGGAAATTTCCAGGGACATCACCGAACGCAAGAGGGCGGAGCAGGATCTAAGTAAAAAAGTTTATGATCTGGAACGTTTCCATAAGGTCGCTGTCGGTAGGGAACTCAGGATGAAGGAGCTCAAGAAGGAGATAGAAAAGTTAAGGGCGAGATCAAACGAGAAGAGCGCGGGCGGTGGCGAAGATGAATAGAGAGGGGAAAAAGCGCACCAGGGGATTTATTTTGCTTTACACAGCGATCGTTTTGTTTTTTCTTGTGATCTCTCCAAGGGTGGCTGGTTCAAAGTGGGTCAGCTCAAGCGATTTTCACTCGTGCATAGAGATAGTGAGTTCTTTTAGCGGGGTCCTGGCGGGTATCGCGTGTCTGGTATATTTTTTTGGCCTGCGCAACCGATTTTTCCTGATAATCGGGCTCAGCTTTTTTCTTGCGGGGAGCGAGGATTTGATTCACGGTTTATTTTCCTTTGAGCGGCTTGTCGGGGATACAGGGGTTGATCTTTCAAGATTTGTCCCCGGCACGTATGTCGCGGGCAGGCTGATGATGGCGATCATGATCATTGCCGCGCCTGTTCTGGAAATTGTACGGGGTGAGACAAAGAACACAAGACGCGAAGCTTTGATCTTATCATTGATCGCGGTTATACTCGGCGCAGGCCTGACAGCCTTCTTGTTCGCTATCCCGCTTCCCAAATTCATCTATCCCCACCGGCTGATACCAAGGCCGGTTGACTTTGCTTCCGCTTTTCTCTTCTTTATCGGATTTATTCTTATATTGAAACGGTATCTGAAAATGAGGGATATTTTCTCGGGATGGCTTCTCGCGTGTATCCTGTTAAATATCGGAGGCCAGCTGTACATGTCGTTTTCCAGACAGCTTTATGATGCGGGTTTTGATCTGGCTCATTATGCCAAGCTCTTCGGTTATCTTATGGTGATAGCGGGCGTGACAATGCAGGCCCTGGAAGAAATGAAAAAGGCAAGACTGGAAGCCGCCAGTCGCGAGGAAGCGGAGGAAATGGGAAGGAGGCTCGTGGTAGTAGCGGGAACGGCGGAAGTCGAGAAGAAAAAGGCCGAAGAGTTCGCGTCTTTATATGAAGAACTCAAAAGGAGCAGGGAGGAGCTGGAGAGCAAGGTGCACGACCTTGAGGTGTTCGCTAAAGCGGCTGTGGGAAGAGAACTTAAGATGGTGGAGCTGAAGGACAAGATAAAGGAACTGGAGGAGAAATTAACGGAAAAGAGTTAAAGGGGTATGGACCAGGGGCAGACGATGAAGCGGAATAAGGGATTCAGGATAGGGATCAGATCTAAGGCCGTGGCGCTCATCTTGCTGACCACGATCAGTACGGTATCCATAGGACTCGGGTTGGGGTATTTCTGGGGATATAGATTACTCCGCGCGACGCTCGAAGAAGAACACGGTCAAATGGCGGAGATGCTGGCGTTATCTGTCCGCACGCTCATTGAGAGAGAAGTAAGACGCTTGGAGACATTGATGACCAGCCCGGCGCGGCAGCGAGAGCTCGTGGAAGCCAATTTAAAATATGAGGGGATGGACGAGGAGGAAAAACTAAAATATTTCAAGCGCATGGATAACGAATGGGTCGCGGCTTCGGACAGCGACCCGCTGGTGCGCGGATACCTGGAGGAGGAGGCTAGCATCAGGTTTAGAGCGCTCGTGGCGGACAGCAGGAATATAATGGAGCTGTTCATAACGGATAAGGCCGGCGGCTTACTCGCTGCCTCGCAAAAAACATCCGATTTTTATCAGGGGGATGAGAAGTGGTGGCAGGGCGCTTTTAACAACGGGAAGGGCGATGTTTTTGTCGGGGATGTCACATTTGACAGATCGGTCGGTAAGCTGGGCATAACCTTTGCCGTCCCCATAAGACACGAGGGGGAGACGATAGGCGTATGCAAGGCCGTGCTGCATGTGAGTAGCTTTTTCAGGAGCCTAGAGGAATTCAAGATTTTAGGGACCGGACACGCTGTTCTGATCGACAGGACAGGCAGTATCATATTCCATCACGGGATCCCTCCGATGACCATGAAGGTATGTGACGAGAAAAATCTACAGAAATTAGTGAAAGGCCCGAAAAAATCAATACTTATAAAAGCCGCACATATTCACAAAAGGGATATTATTGCTACCGTTACAGAGGTCAAGGACCCATACCTTTCTAGAGAGGGTGAAAGGTGGTGGGTTCTTATTGATATCGAGAAGCAGGAAGTGTTCGCGCCGTTGAACAGGCTGATCCATCAGATGATGTTGGTCGTTCTGATACTTGGCCTTGTCACATTATTATTAGGGATCGTGTTCAGCGGGATATTCGTAAAGCCGATCCAGGAGCTTTCCGTAGCCGCGAAGGAGGTCGGCAAAGGGGATCTGGATTATGAGATAAAAGTGAGGTCCGGCGATGAGATAGGAGAACTCGCTGGTGCGTTCAGGACCATGCTCTTGAACCTGAAATACAAGCAGGCTGAGCTCACGTACGCGAAGGAACAGCTTTTGGAGGGCGCGCGTTCTTTGGAGATGAGAGTGAAGAAGAAAACAAAGGACCTACTCCGGGCCCAGGAAGCGACCCTTAACATAATGGAGGACCTGGAGGAATCCAAGACCTATATTGAGAATATCGTCGCTAATTTTCTGGATACCCTGGTCGTGGCGGACCTGGACGGGATGATCAAAAGTGTTAACCAGGTTGCGGTAGATCTTACGGGATATCAAGAAAAAGAACTTGTCGGAAGACCATTTGGAACGATCTTCGCGGATGAAAAAGAAGGCAAGGTCCTGGTCGATGGATTCATGCAGAACCTGGGAGAAAAGGAGACTTACAAGCTTCTGAATTATGAGACAAGCTACAAAAAAAAGGATGGCACCGGGGTTCCCGTGCTTCTTTCCGGGGCAACGATGCTGGATAAAGACGGAAAGCCTATAGGTATAGTTATCGTTGCCAAGGACATTACTATGCGCAGAAAAGCGGAGGAGGCTTTACGCCTTGGCCAGTTAGGCAAGCTTGTCGCTGACATGGCGCACGAGGTGAATAACCCACTGATGATCATATCCGGCAGGGCGCAGATCTCCCTGATGCAGGGAGTGGGGGAAAAAGAGAGGAAGGAGAACGCGAAGATCGTCATGGACCAGTGCAGGCGCGCCAGGGAAGTCATTCAAAGGCTGCTCATGTTCTCAAAACCGGACAGGGGACAGGCGAAGAAGACCGACATGAATAAGGTTATCAATTTTGTGATCAAAATAGTCGAGCATCAATTTTCCATTGATAATATTAAAATACGAAAAAAGTACTGCCGCCCGTTGCCGACCCTGAATGTGAACGCGGGTCAGTTACACGAAGTGATCATGAACCTGTTCAAGAACGCGGCTGAAGCCATGCCGGAGGGCGGGACCATTACTGTGGTTACTGCAAGTGAAGGGAATAATATCCGGATAGAGATCACTGATACAGGGCAAGGCATAGAGATGAAGGATCTTATGAGGATCTTCGACCCGTTCTTTACGACCAAGGAGAAGGGCACGGGGTTGGGGCTTTCCGTGTGCTACGGGATAATCAAGGTCTATGGCGGAGACATGAAATGCATGAGCAGGCCGGGAGAAGGCACGACCATGACCATACTCCTGCCGATAGCGGAACAAATAGGGACAGGATAAGTAACAGGAGGTGTTACAATGGCAAAAATACTGGTAGTGGATGATGAACGGGAAATACTCGATCTTATGGAGATATATTTAACAAAAAAGGGTTTTCAGGTCGTAAAGTGCGATAACGGGGAGGGGGCGCTGGGAATAGTCGACAAAGATAAGGAGATCGATCTTATTGTATTAGATATTAGAATGCCGGGACTTGACGGCAAAGATGTTTTCAATGAGCTGAAAAGACGACAGTGCAAGCTTCCCATTATTATCCTTACGGGTTCTATGGGAAAGGACCACTTGGGGCTGGAAGCGGAGGGCTGTTTACTGAAGCCAATTGATCTGGATGATCTAATGGATAAGATCAACAGGCTTTTGGGGAAGTAGGTATCCATACTTCAACCAAAGCAATAGCTTTACGCAGGAAAGATGCCGTGTTAAATATCCGCATAAACAATAAAGACCTGTAAAACATTAAACGAAAGGTAAAAAGATTAGGCGTCAGGTATCAGACTTTTATTTCTGAGGTACCTCACAGGCTGGCTGAAGCATAACGTACAAACAGCCGAAAGGCCTTGACAGAAAAATAAAAGGGGATATAATAATCCTTGTAAAGCACAGGGTAGTGCAATAAGCGAAGAGGCGTTCCATGAGGAACGCCTCTTTTTGTTTTGTTGCTTTCGGGCGAATAGGTGGTAAAATATTAGTTAATCAATATGGAAAAAGGAGAACCATTATGAAGAACAAGAACGAAGAAGGAAATACCAGGCCAGTAGCGGATTTTTACGGAGAGAACGTTTTCAGCCTGAAGAACATGCGTAATTATCTGTCCGAAAAAGCCTATAGATCACTCGCATCCACTATAAAGGAAGGGCGTTCTTTGGATTCGGGCATTGCCGATGAAGTGGCTGATGCCATGAAGACATGGGCGGTCTCAAAAGGAGCTACCCATTTTACGCACTGGTTCCAGCCTCTTACGGGCGCGACAGCTGAAAAACACGACTCATTCATCCAGCCGGACCATGAAGGAGGGGTTATCCTTAACTTCTCAGGGAAAGAGCTTATCCAGGGCGAGCCGGACGCGTCAAGTTTTCCATCAGGCGGTCTCAGGGCTACTTTTGAGGCCCGCGGTTACACGGCATGGGATCCTACCAGTCCCGCGTTTATTCAGGAAGGCGAGAATTACGCCACGCTGTGTATCCCCACGGCGTTCTGTTCTTATCACGGCGAAGCGCTTGACAAGAAAACGCCTTTATTAAGGTCAGTAGCCGCTCTTTCCAGACAGGTATGCCGTTTGGGCAGGCTTTTCGGGATCGATATAAAGAACACGCGGGCGTACGCTACACTGGGACCCGAACAGGAATATTTTCTTATAGACAGGGCTTTTTATGAGAGCCGGCTGGACCTTATCCAGACCGAGAGGACGCTTTTCGGAAGAGCCCCGGGCAAGCACCAGCAGATGGAGGACCACTACTTTGGAGCTATAAAGGCGCGGGTCATGACCTTTATGGAAGAGCTTGACCGCGAGCTATGGAGACTTGGCATCCCGGCAAAGACACGTCATAATGAAGTATGCCCGGCACAGTTCGAGATAGCACCTGTTTATGAGGAACAGAATCTTGCTATTGACCACAACATGCTGACCATGAAGCTCCTGAAACAGGTCGCCGAGAAACACGGGTTCACATGTCTGTTGCACGAGAAACCTTTTGCCGGGGTCAATGGTTCTGGCAAGCACAATAACTGGTCTATTGTCGGCCCGGACGGGAAGAACTGGCTGAGTCCCGGCGAGGACCCGCATGAGAACGCGAAGTTTCTTACCATAATCTGCGCGCTCATGAAAGCGATAGATACATATGCGGCGCTGCTGAGGGCCGGCGTTGCTTCTGCCGGTAACGATCACAGGCTGGGCGCTAACGAGGCTCCGCCCGCGATATTGTCCATCTTTCTGGGCGACCAGCTGACGGATGTTATTGAACAGATCGAGAAGGGAGGGGCTAAGAGCTCAAAGAAGGGAGGGATTATAGAGATCGGAGTGACGTCCCTGCCGCCGCTTCCACGGGATGTGACCGACCGTAACAGGACCTCACCTTTCGCGTTCACTGGCAATAAGTTCGAGTTCCGCGCCATAGGTTCGAGCCAGAGCTGCGCGGGTGCGAACATAATCCTTAATACCATTGTGTCCGATGCCCTTGATGAGATCTGCACTCAACTGGAATCAGACGTTAAAAAAGGAAAGGACTTCAATGAATCGCTTCAGAAGATACTGCAGGGCATAATAAAGAAACACAAGCGCATTCTGTTCAATGGGGACAACTATACCGAGGAATGGCACAAAGAGGCCAAGAAAAGGGGACTGCCTAACCTGAAAATAACACCCAAGGCTCTGGAGATAGTAAAGACCGAGCAGTCCGTGGCTTTATTCGAAAGACAGCGCGTGCTTTCAAGGGTAGAGCTCAAGTCCCGCTATGAAATATATAAAAGACAGTACGAGAAGACGATAGAGATCGAAGCCAACGTAGCCATGACAATAGCAAAGACCATGATCATCCCGGCGGCGCTCGAGTACCAGAGCGATCTTGCCACCACCCTGGAAGAAGTCAGGGAGTGCGGCTGCAAGCCCACAGGAGCCCAGGAACTCTTAAAGGAGATTTGTATACAGACGGAAAAGGCTTTGTCAGGGACAAAAAAACTCGAAAAAAGCATTGAGAAGGGTTTCGCGGCAGACATGATAGCCGCGATGGAGGAGCTTAGAGAGGCGGCAGATAAGCTTGAAGGCCTTCTGCCGGATAATATCTGGCCACTGCCCTCCTACGCGGAGATGCTGTTCCTGATGTGAAACAGGAGCTCTTATGCCTAAATCATCAGAAAAGGAATATCTTTCGACATTAACGAAGATAAGCAAGGCGATAACGTCCGACCTTTATCTGGAGGACATATTCAAGCTTATCGTCAACCTTACGGCGGGTGTAATGAGGGCGAAGATCTGTTCTTTGTGGCTACTTGACGAGGAGACCAGGGAGCTTAAGATAAGGGCCACGCAGGCGATGAGCCAGGAGTATCTGAAGGAAAGGGCGTTAAAGGTGGGAGAAGGCATAGTGGGGCTTGTGGCCGAGGATAATAAGGCCATAGTAATACCCGATGTGTCTAAGGATGAAAGGTATAAGGAAAAAGATCTGGCCGGGAAAGAAGGCCTTGTGTCCATGCTCAGCGTCCCTATGATGGTGAAAGACCGGCTGATAGGTGTAATAAACGTCTATACGGTCGAGTCGTATAAGTTCACGAAGAGCGACATAGACCTGGTAAGCGCCGTAGCCAACCAGGCCGCTGTGGCCATCGAGAATACCGAGCTCATGGTCAAGACCAAGGTCATACAGGAAGAACTGGAGGCCAGAAAGAAGATCGAAAAAGCAAAAGGCATTCTCATGAAGGAGCAAGGGCTATCCGAAGACGAAGCCTATAAACTGATGAGAAAATCCAGTATGAATAAACGTGTTTCCATGAAGGAGCTGGCGGAGGCGATAATACTTTCTTTTGAGATCAGGGGGAACAAATAAGTTTTATCAGCCTTGATTTTGTGCTTGACAAAGTAGTCATAATGTGGTAATCTGAACAGTAGTTGGCAATGATGCCCTTGGAAACCATGTGGTTCCAGGGGTTTTTTTATGTCTGGTCGGGCCAGCTTGCAATAACATTTGAGGCATAGACGCCCTTATTAAGCGATGAAAGCTTAGTAAGGGCTTTTTTATTTTTAAAAAAGGAGGGGAAAATGGATATAGGAGAATATGCGAGCACTGCGGGGATAGACACGCTGTGGGTCCTGATCGCGGCGTTCCTTGTATTCTTTATGCAGGCCGGATTCGGCATGGTGGAAGCCGGTTTTATAAGAGCGAAGAACACCTGCAACATACTTACTAAGAATTTCCTTGATTTCTGCATGGCTTCGCTTGGATTCTTCATGTTCGGCTACGCCATCATGTTCGGCCCGGGAAACGCTTTCATGGGGTGGGGTGGGTGGTTCCTGTCGGGCGCTGAGTCTGGGGCCGGAGTGCCTCTGTACGCTTTCTGGCTTTTTCAGGCCGCTTTCTGTGGAGCCGCGGCAACGATCGTTGCCGGAGGTGTTGCGGAAAGAATGAAGTTCATCGCGTATCTCGCTTACTCATTCATCATTTCCGCCCTCATATACCCGATCGTAGGCCATTGGATCTGGGGTGGTGGATGGCTGTCGAATCTTGGATTCAGCGATTTTGCCGGTTCCACGGTCGTGCACGCGGTTGGAGGCTTTGCGGCATTGATAGGAACGATTATCTTAAAACCGCGGGAAGGAAAATATAACCCGGATGGTTCCGCAAACGTTATAGCGGGGCATAATATCCCTATTGCTTCACTCGGGGTATTCATACTCTGGTTCGGGTGGTTCGGGTTCAATCCCGGCTCGACCCTTTCAGTTGGGGACGGAAATCTAATAGCCAGGGTGGCGATTAATACAAATCTGGCTGCGGCAATGGGGGGCATAGCGGCAATGATAACTGTGTGGAAGATGTTCGGCAAACCAGATCTTTCACTGGCCATGAACGGGGCTCTTGCCGGGCTTGTCGCCATAACTGCCGGGTGCGCGTATGTCGATCCCTGGTCAAGTATTGTCATAGGCGCTATTGCCGGAATAGTGGTTGTTTTAGGTGTTGTTCTTCTGGATAAACTCCATATAGATGATCCGGTAGGCGCTGTGCCGGTCCATGGCTTTAACGGTGTATGGGGAACCCTTGCGGTAGGGCTCTTCGGGAAAAAAACTCTCGGGCTGGCCTACAATGGATTGATTTACGGTGGGGGGCTGAACCAGCTTGCTATCCAGGCGTTAGGGACGCTATCTGTTGTAGTTTTTATCCTCATCTCAATGGGTATAGTGTTCAAACTCCTGGATATGACAGTCGGGTTGAGGGTCAGCAGGGAAGAGGAGCTTAAAGGGCTGGATATCGGGGAACATGGTATGGAATCTTATTCGGGATTCCAAGTGTTTACTACCTCATAATCTTGTATTTCAAAGGACGGAGGAAAAAATGAAACTCATAATAGCGATGATACAGCCGCACAAGCTGCCTGATATAAAGAAGGCGCTGTTTGACGCGGAAATCCATAAAATGACCGTAACAAATGCTCTTGGATGTGGCCAGCAGAAAGGTTATACTGAGACATACAGGGGAGTTATTCACGAGGTAAACCTTCTTAAGAAGGTGCGCCTTGAAATAGCGGTGAACGAGAATTTTGTCCAGCCGACGATCGACGCTATGATTAAAGGCGCGAGAACTGGCAAAATAGGAGACGGAAAGATTTTCATCCTTGATCTCCCTGAATGTATAAGGATCAGGACCGGGGAAAAAGGGAGCGAGGCTATTGGTTGATTTAGAATGGAAAATTACGTTCTTTTAATGTAAAATGCTGAAATATGAATGAAATGAAGTATGACCATTTACCAGAAGAACAGGGGCTTTATGACCCGCGTTTTGAGCATGACAGCTGCGGTGTGGGTTTTGTCTGCCATATTAATGGAGAGAAGTCCCACGATATCATACTTAAAGGTATAGAAGTCCTTGAGAGGTTGAGGCATCGCGGTGCGGTCGGAGCCGATCCCAAGACAGGGGACGGCGCGGGTGTTTTGATCCAGATACCTCATAAGTTTTATACCCGGGTATGCTCCGAAAATGGCATAGAGCTTCCAGCTCAGGGGGAGTATGGGACAGGCATCATATTCCTGCCCACGATCGAAGAAGAAAGAGAGTTCTGTGAAGAGACCATAGAGAATATTATCAAAGAAGAAGACCAGGTCTTTCTGTGCTGGCGCGAGGTGCCGGTGGATGATTCAATGATAGGTAAGGGCGCGAAAGACACTGAGCCGGTCATTAAACAGGTATTCATTGTCCGGGGAGAAGGGGTTAATGATCAGCTGGCATTTGAAAGAAAACTTTATGTTATAAGAAGAAGAATAGAAAATGTAATACGCTCCTCCCGGATAGGACAAAAGGCCTTTTTCTACATAACGAACATATCTTCAAGGACGGTCAGTTATAAAGGTCTTCTGATGCCGGGCCAGGTGAAAGATTTTTATCCTGACCTGAATGATAAGGATGTTGAAAGTGCTATCGCGCTTGTGCATTCCCGGTATAGCACCAATACCTTTCCGACATGGGACCTTGCCCAACCTTTCAGATTTCTTGCCCATAACGGCGAGATAAACACATTGCGCGGAAATATAAACTGGTTCAGGGCAAGGGAGAGGCTCCTGTCGAGCGAGCTCTTCGGGACGGATATAAAGAAGATCAAACCTGTTATAGTGGAAGGCGGTAGTGATTCGGCAACTATAGATAATGTTTTTGAACTTCTTGTTCTGGCCGGCAGGCCACTTGCCCATGTCATGATGATGCTGATACCAAGCGCGTGGGAGCGGGACAGGTTTATGGACGAAAAACTCAGGGATTTTTATAAATATCACGCGTGTTTCATGGAACCCTGGGACGGCCCTGCCGCAATAGCCTTCAGTGACGGCAAGGACATTGGAGCGGTGCTGGACAGGAACGGGCTAAGGCCCGCGCGTTATATAGTGACTAAAAACGATTTTGTTGTCATGGCCTCGGAGGTCGGTGTCCTGGACATTGACCCATCTGATATAAAGACCTCGGGAAGACTGGAGCCCGGCAAGATATTTTTTATTGATACTGAACGCGGATGCATCGTCGACGATGCCGAGGTGAAAAAGGCCGTGTCCGGCCGGTGTCCATACGGCGACTGGATAAAGAACAATATTGTGGAGCTAAGGAATATGCCCGGCATAGCGGAGAAGCATAAACAGCCTCTTGATGTCATAACCTGCATGAAAACCTTCGGTTATACCCGTGAGGACCTGAAGGTACTCATCAAGCCGATGGCAGAGGAAGGGAAAGAGCCTATAGGCTCGATGGGGAGCGACACACCGCACGCGGTCCTGTCTAAAAAACCGCTGACGCTCTATAACTACTTCAAACAGCTGTTCGCTCAGGTCACCAATCCCGCGATCGATCCCATCAGGGAAGAGCTGGTGATGACACTGGAGGGTTTTATCGGAAAGGGGAAGAACATACTGGAAGAAATCCCGGCTCATTGTCATAAGATAATGGTGGGACGTCCTGTCATTACGAACAGAGAGCTTGATGTTTTACGCAATATAAGCATTAACGGGTTCAAGACCAGGACTATCTACACGCTTTTCAGGGCAAGAGGCGAGGAGGATTTTAAACAGGCCCTGGAAAGGATATGTTTCGAGGCAGAGTTCGCAATAGAGCAGGGATACACTTTCATCATTTTAAGCGATCGAGGTGTTGACAAAGAAAACGCGGCCCTGCCAGCCCTTTTAGCAGCGAGCGCAGTGCATCAGCATCTTGTCAGAAAGACCATGCGCTCCGAGATAAGTATTATCGTGGAAAGCGGGGAACCGCGGGAAGTGCACCATTTTGCGCTTCTTTTCGGCTATGGCGCGGACTGCGTTAACCCCTATCTTGCTTACGAAGCCGTAGAGTATCTGGCAGGAGAGGGGGAGCTGGACACAGATGTCCGGTCCGCGATTGAAAATTACAGAAAAGCGGTGCATACGGGGATCCTCAAGATACTTTCCAAAATGGGGATATCAACGCTTAGAAGTTACCGCGGGGCACAGATATTCGAAGCCCTGGGAGTTGGCGAAGAGGTGATAGATAAATACCTTACGGGGACTGTATCGCGCATAGGCGGTATCGGTATCAGTGATATTGCTAAAGAGGTCATCCTCAGGCACAGGGAGGCTTTTCCCGAAAGAGGGATAGATGTTCCGTACCTGTCAACCGGCGGCATATACCAGTGGAAAAGGGACGGGGAGTTTCATCTGTGGAGACCTGAAAGTATTGCTGCGTTGCAGGATTCGGTAATAAAGAATGACTACGAAATTTACAAAGAGTTTGCTGGCTTTATAAATGATCAATCCCAGAATCCCACTACTTTGCGCGGTCTTCTAAAGTTCAACAAGAGCGAACCAATATCTATTGACGAAGTGGAACCCGTTGAAGACATAGTCAAACGTTTCGCTACCGGCGCAATGAGTTTTGGCTCTATTTCCCGGGGGGTTCATGAATCAATAGCAATAGGCATGAACCGGCTTGGCGCCAAGTCAAATACCGGCGAGGGGGGAGAAGACCCTGCACGTTTCAGCCGGCTGCCGGACGGGGATTCTGCGCGGAGCGCGATAAAACAGGTCGCCTCGGGCAGGTTTGGTGTGACCACAAATTATCTTGTGAACGCGGATGAACTTCAGATAAAGATAGCCCAGGGGGCAAAACCCGGTGAAGGCGGCCAGCTACCCGGGCACAAGGTCAGCGCTATTATTGCCCGGACGCGTTATACGACCCCCGGGGTTACGCTTATTTCTCCCCCTCCGCATCACGACATTTATTCCATAGAGGATCTGGCTCAGTTGATATTTGATCTTAAAAACGCCAATCCCCGCGCGCGTATCAGCGTCAAACTTGTTTCCGAGATAGGCGTGGGGACAGTGGCAGCCGGTGTGGCCAAAGGACACGCTGACATGATACTTATTTCTGGCGGTGACGGAGGCACAGGGGCCTCACCCAAAAGTTCTATCAGGCACGCGGGACTTCCCTGGGAGTTAGGCCTTTCCGAAACGCATCAAACGCTTGTGCTGAATGGCCTTCGCAGCCGTGTTCGCCTCCAAACTGACGGACAGATCCGCACTGGCAGGGATGTCGCAATAGCTACTATGCTGGGCGCGGAAGAGTTCGGGTTCTGCACAGCGGTTCTGGTAACGCTGGGATGTGTCATGCTCAGGCACTGTCATCTTAACAACTGTTCAGTGGGTGTTGCCACGCAGGATGAGATGCTGCAGAAAAGGTTCAGGGGAAGGCCCGAGTATGTGGTCAATTATATGCGTTTTGTAGCGCGGGAGTTACGGGAGATCATGGCAAAGCTGGGGGTGAGGAAGATAGACGATCTTATCGGCAGGACGGATCTTGTCGGAGTTGATAAGGATATACTGCCGGACAAGGCAAAAGGTCTGGATTATTCCCGGATCCTCTTCAGGCCGGAGCCGCTAAGCGAGAATGGCGTGCCCTGCAAGCGGAAGCAGGATCATGGCATTGATAAAGTGCTTGACCGGAGGCTTATAGATCTTGCCGGCGACGCCATAGAGAGAGCAAAGACAGTCAGGATAGAATTGCCGATAAGAAATAATGACAGGGCTACGGGCGCGATGTTAAGCGGAAAGGTGTGCAGGCTGCACGGTGAGAAAGCTCTGCCGCAGGATTCCATTAACTGCAAATTCAGGGGTGTGGCCGGTCAGAGTTTCGGCGCGTTTATGGCAAAGGGGATAACGTTTGAGCTTGAAGGCATGGCTAATGATTATGTGGGTAAGGGCATTTCAGGCGGGAAGATGATCATATATCCCGATAAAAGGGCTGATTATGTGCCAGAGGAAAATATAATAATAGGTAATACGACTTTTTACGGCGCGACATCAGGTGAGGCTTACGTCCGCGGTGTTGCCGGAGAACGTTTTTGCATAAGGAATTCCGGTCTTTACGCAGTAGTGGAAGGAGTGGGCGATCATGGCTGTGAATACATGACAGGCGGAAGGGTGGTCGTGCTTGGGAGGACCGGCAGGAACTTCGCGGCAGGCATGTCAGGCGGTATTGCTTATGTCTATGATGAAGATGGCAGCTTTAAAGACAGGTGTAACATGGAAATGGTCCGGCTGGAAGAACTTGAGGAAGATGACAAGGTGACCATTTATGATTTATTGCATAACCACCATAAATATACTGGCAGTTCGCGGGCCAAAAAGGTCCTTGACCGTTCCAGCGAAGAACTGAAAAAGTTCATCAAGGTCATGCCTATAGAGTATAAACGCATCCTTGAGGGTAAAGCTGTGGAAGGAGATTTAGGACTGCTGGAGGTGTCTGATGGGTGATCCTAAAGGTTTCTTAAAAGTAAAAAGGCAGACAACTGAATACAGGCCCGTGTGTGAACGCGTTAAGGATTACAGGGATGTTTCAGTGATGCGCCCTGACGGGCAGTCGCGCGACCAGGCTTCCCGCTGCATGGATTGCGGCACGCCTTTCTGTCACTGGGGATGCCCGCTCGGTAATTATATTTCCGAGTGGAACGATCTCATGCTGAACGGTCACTGGAAAATGGCGTTTGAACTTCTGGACGCGACGAACAATCTCCCCGAGATAACGGGCCGCGTGTGTCCTGCTACCTGTGAATTCGCGTGCGTGCTCGGTATCAACGATGATCCTGTTACCATACATGAAAACGAGCTCGCTATAATAGAGCATGCTTTTAAGGCCGGGCTGATAAAACCCAGACCTCCTCTTAAACGGACAGGCAAGAAAGTGGCGGTTATAGGTTCCGGTCCCGCGGGCCTTGCCTGCGCGGCGCAGCTGAACAGGGCGGGCCATAATGTGACGGTATATGAAAAGGACGACAAGGTCGGCGGTATTCTCCGTTATGGCATACCTGATTTCAAACTTGAGAAGCACATCATTGACAGGCGGATCTCTTTGATGAAGGAAGAAGGGATAGAATTTATTACATCTGTCAATGTGGGTGTTGATTATGAAGTTAGAAAATTGTTGAAGGAATACGATACAGTGTGCCTGGCAGGAGGTTCACGCGTTCCGCGTGACCTGAATATCAAAGGACGAGACCTGAAAGGCATACACTTTGCCATGGATTACCTGATCCAGTCAAATAGAAGAGTAGCTGGAGAGGGAATCCCATCCGATGAGCTTATTGATGCCAAAGGGAAGAAAGTTGTCATCATTGGGGGAGGAGACACCGGCGCTGATTGCGTGGGAACAGCGAACAGGCAGGGCGCGTCCTGTATTGTGCAGATCGAGCTGCTTCCGCAACCGACCGAATGCCGCACGGAAGATCAGCCATGGCCAACGTATCCGCTGCTATTAAAGACTTCGACCAGTCATGAAGAAGGCGGTGAAAGGCAATGGTCTGTACTCACTAAAAGATTTGCCGGCGAGAATAGCCGGATAAGGAAACTCGAATGCGTCCGCGTTAAATTTGTCAAAACGGAAGAAAACACATGTCCGGTTATGAAAGAGGTGCCAGACAGTGGATTTGAGATAGAAGCGGACCTCGTTCTTCTGGCCGCAGGTTTTGTCCATCCCGAACATAAAGGCCTTCTCGCGGGACTCGGTGTGGAATTTGACGAATACGGGAATGTAAAGACTGATGGAGATTGCATGACATCGGTCAAGAAGGTCTTTTCCGCGGGAGATATGTGCCGGGGTCAGTCACTGGTGGTATGGGCTATTTCCGAGGGACGCAAGGCCGCTCACTGTATTGACAGGTACCTGATGGGAGAAAGCAGCCTTCAAAAATAGGGACAGCGACCATTTTCCACATTTTCCAAGAGCAGGAAAATGGTCGCTGTCCCTATTTTATTCTTGACGTTCCCTAAAAGATAGTAGATAATAACCGGGTCTGAGATGTTATTGTAAGAAGGGACAATGGTGTTCTTTCTCCTTTTGAGGCGGAAAGAATGCCATTTTTGTTTTCAAAAGAGGATTTATGAGTCAGAGATGTGTATTAGAACGGGGAGGTGCAGGAGATGGGATATATTGAAAGTGTATCGGAAACAGTGAAAAAGCGCAATCCGGGGGAACTGGAATTCCATCAGGCGGTCGAGGAGGTCCTGGAGTCGATAAAGCCGGTAATTGAAAGGTATCCCGAGTTCAAAGAAGCCGGTATTCTCGAAAGAATAGTGGAACCCGAGAGACAGATCATTTTCAGGGTTCCCTGGATAGATGACAATGGCAATGTTCAGGTTAACCGGGGATTCAGGATACAGTTCAATTCAGCGCTCGGGCCTTATAAGGGAGGGATACGGTTCCATCCTTCTGTTTATATCGGTATTATAAAATTTCTCGGTTTTGAGCAGATATTCAAGAACTCTCTCACTGGGTTGATGATGGGAGGAGCAAAAGGCGGTTCGGATTTCGATCCCAAGGGTAAATCCGAGAATGAAGTGATGAGGTTTTGCCAGAGCTTTATGACCGAACTTTTCCGCTATATCGGCCCGGATACAGACGTGCCGGCAGGAGACATAGGAGTAGGAGGCAGGGAAGTCGCTTATATGTTCGGCCAGTATAAAAGGATCAGGAACGAGTTTGCCGGAGTCCTGACCGGTAAAGGCCTGGATTTTGGCGGGTCCCTGGTCCGCACCGAAGCCACCGGCTACGGTTGCGTTTATTTATGCCAGGAGATGCTTAAAGACAGAAAGACTTCGTTTGACGGAAAGACCGTTGTAGTATCAGGATCGGGAAACGTGGCTATTTATTCCCATCAGAAAGCCACGGAGCTCGGAGGCAAAGTCGTGGCAATGTCCGATTCCAATGGTTTTGTCTATGATCCAGACGGGATCAATCTCGATACCATAAAACAGCTCAAGGAAGTGGAGCGCAAACGCATCAAGGAATATGTTAAAGAGCACAAAAAAGCGCAGTACACGGAAGGCTGTTTGGGTATATGGAATGTCAAGTGCGACGTAGCGCTGCCCTCCGCGACACAGAACGAAATTGACGAAAAAGCCGCGAAGACTCTTGTTAAGAACGGCTGCATCGCTGTAGCTGAAGGGGCTAACATGCCCTGCACTCCTGAAGCAGTACAGATATTTCTGGACAATAAAGTGTCGTTTGGCCCTGGCAAAGCCGCGAACGCGGGCGGCGTGGCTACTTCAGGACTTGAGATGGCGCAGAATTCCCAGCGATGGGCCTGGAGTTTTGAGGAAACGGATGAAAAGCTGCATCAAATCATGGTAAATATCCATGATTTCGCCAAAGCGGCTGCCGAAGAGTACGGGACCCCCGGGAATCTCGTTAACGGTGCCAATATAGCCGGCTTTATGAAAGTGGCCAGGGCAATGATGGCCCAGGGAGTGGTCTAGGTCTTAGATTATGCTCCTTTTTGGAAAAGAAGAGCGCCCGGGAGTTTTTCTTCCTAGGCGCTTTTTTTAGATAAGACAAAACAGATTGGGGTAAAAGATGTTTGAAGCGAAAATTGACGTTGCTCTGAAAAAGACCGTTGCAGACCCCCAGGGGTTAGCGGTCAAACACGCCTTAGATTCTTTAAGTTATGCGGGAGTGGAGGAAGTCCGTGTAGGCAAGGTGATCACTATCAAGCTCGATGTCAGTAATCCCGAAGATGCCCGGGCAAGGGTCGATGATATGTGCGGGAAACTTTTAACCAACCCTATAATAGAAGATTACACTTTCCGGATCAGGGAGGCATAAATGAGGTTCGGCGTTGTGGGCTTCCCGGGCTCGAACTGCGACCATGATTGCTTTTATGTTATCAGGGATGTCCTGGATCAGCCTGTGGAATATATCTGGCACAATGATAAAGACCTGAATGGATTTGACTGTATCGTGCTGCCCGGCGGGTTCAGTTATGGAGATTATCTGAGGACAGGCGCGATAGCAAGATTTTCTTCCATTATGGATCCTGTCATTGATTTTGCCAATAGAGGCGGCATGGTGATCGGTATCTGTAATGGTTTCCAGATACTGCTTGAGGCAGGGCTTCTCCCCGGCGCCATGCTGAGAAACACAAACCTCCATTTTATCTGCAAATACGTGTATTTACGGACAGAGAATAACGCCACTCCTTTTACAAATCAATGCGGGAAGAAACAGGTTTTAAGGATATCCATAGCGCATAATGAAGGCAACTACTATATTGATGCGAAAGGCCTGCAGGAGCTCAAGAAGAACGATCAGGTGGTTTTTCGTTACTCCAATGCTGAAGGGGATGTTGATAAGGAATATAATCCCAATGGCGCAGTGGAAAATATAGCCGGTATCATCAATAAAAAAGGGAATGTCCTTGGCATGATGCCCCATCCTGAAAGAAGCGCTGAGGCCGAGCTTGGTTCTGAGGACGGTCTCTTTATATTCAAATCCATGATCAACTGGCTGGAGAAGAAGAGGTAATACAGTGAACCCGGAAGTATATCACACTCTTGGCTTGAGCGACGAAGAATACAATAAGATTTTAGACATTCTGAAACGGGAACCCACCTCCACAGAGATAGCCATGTTCTCTGTCGAGTGGTCAGAGCATTGCGGTTATCCCAGCTCCCGGAAGCTGCTCAAGCTTTTACCTAAAACAGGCAAATACCAGACTCTGGCAAGCGATGATTCAGGGGGGATCTGTGTTGATGATCTTGCCGTGATCTTCAAGATGGAGAGCCATAACCACCCGTCCCAGATCGAGCCGAAACAGGGCGCCGCTACCGGTGTCGGCGGGATCATCCGTGATATATTCACTGCCGGCGCGCGGCCAACAGCATCGTTGAATTCGCTGCGATTCGGACCTTTGACAGAGCCGTATAACAGGTATCTTTTGAGAGGCGTAGTGGACGGGATCGCGTCTTACGGGAATTGCGTTGGCGTGCCCACGGTCGGCGGGGATATATACTTTGACGATAGTTACAGCGGCAACTGCCTTGTTAACGCGATGTGTATCGGCATAGCGGAGAAAGATAAGATAGTAAGGGCCCGCGCTTTTGGCCCTGGTAACGCTATCATGTATGCAGGAGCAAGCACCGGAAAGGACGGTATCGGCGGGTGCAGTGTTCTTGCTTCCCAGGAGTTCAAGGAGGACGAAGAGAAAAGGCCCGCGGTCCAGATAGGGGACCCTTTTACGGAAAAATGTCTAATAGAAGCCACGTTAGAAGCGCTGGATACCGGACATGTCGTGGGTATCAAGGATATGGGAGCGGCAGGACTTACCTGCTGCACAAGCGAGATGGCGTCAGCCGGCAATTCAGGTATGGAAGTTGAGCTGGAGAAGGTGCCCAGGAGAGAGGCTGGCATGACGGCCTGGGAAATCATGATGTCAGAATCCCAGGAGAGGATGCTCATCTGTGTTAAAAAGGGAAAGGAGGACAAGATAAAGAGCATTTTTTTAAAATGGGACCTTAATGCCGTTGTTATCGGCAGGGTCACTGATGATGGCATAGTGCGCATAAAGGATAAAGGTGAAGTCGTGGCTGAAATAGAAGCACATGCATTAACCGAGGCCCCTCTGTATGATATTCCTTATGAGAAACCGGGTTATCTGGACGAAGTCAATAAGCTGGATATAAAGAAAATAGCAGAACCCGAAGATCATAACGAGGTTTTGCTGAAACTGTTAAGTTCCCCTTCTATAGCCAGTAAAAGATGGGTATATGAACAATACGACCATATGGTCCAGACAAATACAGTGGTTTTACCAGGCTCTGACGCGGCTGTAATAAGGTTAAAAGGAACGGGTAAAGCCGTTGCCGCCACTACTGACTGTAACAGCAGATATTGCTATTTGAATCCCTATCGGGGTGCGCAGATCGCAGTTAGTGAAGCAGCAAGGAACCTGGCATGTTCAGGCGCGGAGCCAGGAGCGGTCACCGATTGTCTTAATTTCGGTAATCCTGAAAAGCCGGACAGGTTCTGGCAATTCAGGAATTGCGTGGAGGGTATTGCTGATGCCTGCAGGCATTTTAATGTGCCTGTTGTAAGCGGTAATGTATCTTTTTATAATGAGAATCCAGAAGGCGCGATATACCCGACGCCATCTATCGGCATGATCGGGGTCATTGATGATGTAAAGAGGATTTCAACGCAATATTTCAAGCATGAAGATGATGTGATCATACTGCTTGGAACAAATAAGGAAGAGCTTGGCGGTAGCGAATATCTGAAAGAGATACATAATCTTGTTAAAGGTGACGCCCCCTCCCTGGATATGGAAGCGGAACTCTCGCTTCAGAAAACCGTGCTTGAGGCGATACGAAAAGACCTGGTCAATTCATCACATGATTGTTCAGAAGGGGGGCTGGCTGTTGCAATAGCAGAGTGTTGTATGTCCGGGAGCAAAAAGATAGGAGCGAAAGTGGAAGTAAGGGGATATAATATAAGAGTGGATGCGCTTCTGTTCGGGGAATCGCAGTCCCGCGCGATTATTTCCTCTAATAAAAATAAGGTATCCGAGATAAAAGCGATAGCGAAGAAGAATAACACACCTCTGACTGTTATAGGGAAGACAGGCGGTAACAATCTTGCTGTTTCCGTGGATAATATCAAGAAAATCGATACACCTCTTGAACAGCTTTATGAATACCGGGATAATGTATTAGAGAAGATGTTAGGCATAGGGGGATAAATGACGAAATATATATTCATAACCGGCGGTGTGGTATCAAGTTTAGGTAAGGGTATCGCATCTGCCTGTATAGGGAAACTGCTGGAGACAAGAGGCCTCAATATCTCAATCATTAAATGTGATCCATATATAAATGTTGACCCCGGCACGATGAATCCATATCAACATGGTGAAGTTTATGTTACCAGGGACGGCGCAGAGACAGACCTGGACCTTGGACATTATGAACGGTTTACCAATGCCAAACTGGGAAGGGATAACAACATAACTACAGGGAAAGTATATTATTCGGTAATAAACAGGGAACGCAAAGGGGAATACCTGGGCAATACTGTTCAGGTCATACCCCACATAACGGACGAGATAAAAAGCAGGATAAGGGAAGTATCCCGGAAAGACGATCCGGATATTGTTCTCGTTGAGATAGGCGGGACCGTCGGTGATATAGAGGGACTGCCGTTCCTAGAGGCCATAAGGCAGTTTTCGCTTGAGGAGGGAAGAGAGAATGTTGTTTTTATCCATCTGACGCTCATCCCTTTTATAAAAAGCGCAGGAGAGATAAAGACAAAACCTACGCAGCACAGCGTTGGTAAATTGAGGGAGATAGGTATCCAGCCCGATATACTCCTCTGCAGGTCGGAAAAACCCCTGTCAAAAGAGGCGAGGGAGAAGATAGCGCTTTTCTGTAATGTTCCCAGTAATACGGTAATACAGGCGCTGGACGTGGATTCGGTCTATGAGATACCGCTGATTTTTGAGAGGCAGGGACTTGA
This sequence comes from uncultured Planctomycetia bacterium, assembly GCA_964431495.1. Lineage (GTDB taxonomy): Bacteria > Omnitrophota > Gorgyraeia > Tantalellales > Tantalellaceae > CAYSJU01. The sequence continues at coordinate 88,792 of CAYSJU010000002.1, read as the reverse complement.
TGATCTGATTGTCAGCATGCTGAAACTGAAATCCAGGAAGAGGGGCTGTGCGGAATGGAAGAAGAAAGTAGTAAACCGCATAAAACATCCTAAGCGCACAGTCAGGATTGGCGTGATCGGTAAATATATAACGCTTCAGGACGCTTATAAATCAATATATGAAGCTCTTGTCCATGGAGGCATCGCCAATAATGCCAGGGTTGAAATAAAGAGGGTCGATTCTGAAGAAGTTTCAAGAGATGGTGTCAAAAAACACTTGAGCGATGTTGACGGGATACTGGTCCCGGGCGGGTTTGGTTACAGGGGGACCGAAGGCAAGATAAAAGCCATCAAGTATGCCCGGGAGAACAAGATACCTTTCTTCGGTATCTGTCTGGGGATGCAGACAGCGGTCATAGAGTTCGCCAGGAACGTATGCGGGTTTAAAGGAGCTAATTCCACGGAATTCAACTCTAAGTCCACTTATCCCGTTATAAGTCTTCTTGAGGAACAGAAAAAGGTGAAGCATAAAGGCGGGACCATGCGGCTGGGAGCTTATAGCTGTAGATTAAAAAAGGGGACGAAAAGCCATTCCGCATATAAGCAGGAAGAAGCCATGGAGCGTCACAGGCACAGATACGAGTTCAACAATGATTACAGAGATATCATGAAGAAAAAGGGACTCGTCTTTGCTGGTATCCATCCCCAGGGAAGTCTGGTCGAGATCATTGAAGTCAAAGATCACCCCTGGTTTGTGGCATGCCAGTTCCATCCTGAATTTCAATCCAAACCTGACCGGGCTCATCCGTTATTCAGGGATTTCGTTAAGGCGGCCCTTGCAAGATAAAATGTAAGGGTTTGATTAATCAAACCCCTACACTGGACATAGATTGTCCGGCAGGAATCGAGGAGTTACGACTATGATAAGCACAGGGTTAAAAGGGTTAGACGAAATATTCACGGGTTTAAGGATGGGGGATAATGTCGTTTGGCAAATTGACGACATAAAAGATTATAAAGAGTTTGTTACACCTTTTGTGCGGGAAGCCGTAGCAGATAACAAAAATCTCATTTATATGAGATTTGCTCAGCATGAACCGCTGCTGGAGCCTGAAGGAAGTATTAAAATATATAACCTGGACGCTCGTGAAGGATTTGAATCATTCACCACACAGGTCAATAATATAATTACACATGAAGGAGAGGGCGCGTATTATGTGTTTGACTGCCTCTCATCCCTTTTGCCGGCATGGGCTACGGACCTCATGATCGGTAATTTTTTTTTGGTCACCTGCCCCTATCTTTTTGAACTCAATACTATAGCATATTTTTCTATTTTGCGGGACAGCCATTCGTTCAAGGCAATAGCCCGCATCCGGGAAACAACACAGCTTCTGCTGGATCTATATCGTTGCGAGGGGAATTACTATATACACCCGTTGAAGGCATGGAACCGGTATTCTCCCACCATGTTCCTTCCCCACTGTAAAGAAGGGGACAGATTTGTGCCTATTACGGACAGTGTTGATGCCGCGAAACTGTTGTCTTATATCGGCCAGAAGGGTGCTGACACGGCAAAGAGAAATCTGGATTACTGGGACCTTTTGTTCCTGCAGGCGGAGGATTTGATAAAATCCCAGGCTCCACCTGAAAAGATGGACGAAATGGTCAAACAATTATGCGGCATAATGATAACCAGGGATGAAAAGATCAAATCCCTGGCCATAAAGAACTTTTCTCTTGAAGAGCTGGTCACTATGAAACCCAGGTTTATAGGAACGGGGATCATCGGCGGTAAGACCGTGGGTATGCTTCTTGCCAGAAAGATACTGCTCAATGACGGATCATTGGACTGGCAGAAGTTTTCCGAGCTTCATGATTCTTTCTATATAGGTTCGGACGTATATTACTCTTATATTGTCCAGAACGGTTTGTGGAAATTGCGCATGCGGCAGAAGACGGATGAGGGTTATTTTGAAGTGGCTGACGTGCTGAGGGAAAAAATGCTTTTCGGGACTTTTCCTGAAGAGATCAGGGAACAGTTCCAGCAGATAATAGAGTATTTTGGGACATCTCCCATTATTGTCCGTTCAAGCAGTCTGCTTGAAGACGGGTTCGGCAACGCGTTTGCCGGTAAATATGAAAGTATTTTCTGTCCCAATCAGGGCACGCCGGAGCAGCGTTATTTGCAATTCGCTGAGGCGGTCAGAAGAGTATATGCCAGCACAATGAGCGAAGACGCGTTAACATACCGTCTGCAGAGAGGGCTCGATAAGCTTGATGAACAGATGGCCCTCCTGGTCCAGAGGGTTTCGGGAGCGTACCACAAAGAATACTTTTTTCCGGATATTGCTGGTGTTGGTATTTCCTATAACACCTATGTGTGGACCAAGGAGATGGATCCTAAGGCCGGAATGTTAAGACTGGTTTTCGGGCTCGGGACCCGGGCGGTTAACCGCGTTGAAGGGGATTATCCCAGGGTAGTGGCAATGGACGCGCCTCTTCTTAAACCTTATGCCGGGAAAGATGAAGTAAAGAGGTTCTCGCAGCATGACGTTGATGTGATAGATGTAAAAGATAACATTTTTGAGACAGTCTCATTTGTAAAGCTCATGGCCGAAAAACCTGACATAGATATCGACCGTATAGCAATAAAAGACCGGGAAGCGACGCGGATGATGAAGGGGAAAGGGGAGGAAGGAGAATACTGGATACTGACCTTTGATAAACTGGTTTCTGATAAGTCTTTTTTAGATGTTTTTAATAAAGTGCTAAAAATTCTTGAGAGCAACTACGATTACCCAGTAGATATTGAATTTACCGTAAACTTTATAAAGGACGGTGAGTTCAAGATCAATCTTTTACAATGCAGGCCCCTTCAGACAGGGGGATTGGGAACCAAGGTCGAAATACCGGGGAATATCCGCAGGGATAAGATACTATTCGAGTCTGAAGGATATTTCCTTGGAGGAAATGTTTCAAAGCCGATTCGCCGGATCATATACGTTGACCCCAAAGGATATCATGAACTGATTCTCTCAGGCAAGTACGATATCGCGCGTATAGTGGGAAAATTGAACAAAGAGATCCGGAACAGAGAAGAGCTGCCCACGCTACTGCTGGGGCCAGGCAGGTGGGGAACAACGACCCCCTCACTGGGAGTCCCGGTTTCTTTTTCAGAGATAAATAATATCACGATTTTGGGTGAGATCGCCTTCGCTGGCGGAAATCTAATGCCGGAACTTTCCTTTGGAACGCATTTTTTTCAGGATCTGGTGGAAACCGATATCTTCTATGTCGCGCTTTTCCCCGAAAAGGTTAATGTCATGTTCAATCACGGGTGGCTGGTATCCTTTGAAAACATATTGGAAGAGCTATTGCCGGAGTCCGGAAAATATAAGGATATTATCAGGGCGTATGATGTCAGCGGAAAAGGGCTCAGGATAATGTCCGATGTCTTATCGCAGAAAGTAATATGTTTTTCAGAACTCGCATAACGAAATCCAATAGAGTATAAATGGTATTAAGGGGAGTATGAAGAGCCCAGACTTCGCCTTAAGATCAGGTGCGCGGGGAAAGCGTGGATCTTCATAGAGTCGTTCATCATAAAAGCCGGGGATAGAAAATTTACCCTGTTTCCTGTAAATCTCAAGAGAAAAGCCATTGGCGACGGCACTGTAATAAATGTAATAGAGGTTGATGACAGGCCTGTAACCGCGGAGATCTATGAAATAATAAAAGCGGTCATTCCATCCGAGGACGCAATAATCAGATATAACGGTAAAACCACTTATAAGGACAGGACAATAACAGCAGAAGAAAAGGCTGCTTTACAGAACGTCTTAAACGCTTATAAAGCCCTGGGCGAGACATAATCCCCGCTTCTATCTTATCGTAATCCATTATAAATCAACAAGTTAGATTGAGACCCTCCCCCTCGCAGGGGGAAGGGGTTTTTGTAATAGTCTTTTTAAGAAGAATTAAAAAGTTTTTATTTTTTTCTTGACAAGAGTGAAAAAGCGTGCTAGAATAAACTCAAGTTTGTTAATAAAATAGCCTGAAATTAAGGAATTAGCCAGCGGGAATCGTTAGAACAAAGCCAGCTAAAAGACAGGAAATTTAACTGCCCGTTAGCTGGCTTTTTTATTTTACAGGAGGAAAGGAAGGTCAGGTTAACTCATCCGGCCTCAGCCTGATGAGTGCTCCTGTCCCGTGCCCCCCGGGACAGGAGCGTTTTTTTGTTTTAACATAATATAAGGCTCGATAAATCGAGCCCCAAACGCCTCGGATAGATGCGACCGCGTCATGCTTGTTTTGCGGCCCGTTATATAGTATTCTTGTATAGCATGAACAAGAATAATGAAAAAAAAGAATTATCCCAGGAAACGATAGAACGTTTTGATTTTGTCGTAACGAGCCTGAGCACTGCCATCAAGAACAGCGCGCTGTATTCTGCTTCCCATCCCGTATTCGATTCATCCATAAGGAATCTTAAGACATCACTTGATAACTGGTTCCAGAACGAAGGAAAGCTGGAAATAGCGACAGGGGAGAAGAACCTTCTGTTGAACGGTTCCTATGTAAGGGAGAAGAACGTGGTTTACGCGGAAGTCTCCGAATTCCTGCACAGGCGCGGGCTTTTGTCCCTTACGATAGAGAATAGTATAAGCCTTGATGAGCTCATAGATTTTGTAACAATCGCTAAAGAAGATGACAGGCGTATCAGGGAAAAGGGGGGGATATTAAAGAGCATGAAGCCCTGTCCCAACCTGAAAATAAAAGAGGTTGACTACAGCGCGCTGCTGGGAAGCGCGACAGAAGAAGTCACCGAGGAAGAACAGGATGTATGGAAATCTCTCTCTGATGTTACCAGAGAAGCCGGAGAGGGAAATCTCCCCGCCTCAAAGGCGGAGTTCCTGAAGGATTTTTTAAAGGATTCAAAACGGTCCTCATCAATATTGAACAAGGTCTATAAACAGGCGGCGACCGGCCAGATCGATGAAGAGACGATCCTTAATGATATACGCACGAACGTGGCGAAGATGACCGGTTATTTTGCGAAAGCCCCCGGGGAAGAGTCAAGAGAGAGGCGCAGGGAGCTCGCGGACATCATCTCGAAACTGGACCCGCACATGGTAGTGAAAGTATTGGAAGAATCGCAAGTAGAGGGAGAAACCGTTGACCTTGCCAAGGAAATAACCAGGGATTTCTCCGATGAGATGCTGGGCGATTTTATAGGTTCTTTGATAACCAATGAAGGCGGGGTCAATGATAACCTGCTGAAGCTGTTCGATAAGATGATGCCGGATCAAGACAGGAGGGGTAACATCGTCTCGATGGTGACGGATAATATCCTGCAGAAGAACCTTGATAAAGAGATACTGTCACAGCTCCAGTCATCCATAAAGGAGCTGGCCAAAGAAAAGCCCGACAATGAGTTCGTGTCGCAGGTATATAAGTTGACGCTGGATACATTCGTGAGCGAGACCATATATACCGTCGGTACCGAGGGAGAATTGATGCGCCTGATAAGAGCATTCAAGGATTACATGAGAGATGACCACATAAGACAGAGCAGGGTAAGGCTTATGCTTAATATTTTATGGCTTGAGGATGATCCTTTGGATTTCGAGAAACTTACCTGCAGGATGGAAGCCTATTTCCCGCAGATAGTGGAAGCGGGAGATGTCGGAAGCATGAGAGACATTATCGAGTTTTTCTCCAAGAAACTCCGGCCCGAACAGACGCGGGACAGGCGCATAAGAGGGAATATAGATAAAGTGATGGCACTTGTAAACGACGACAAAACCATCGACAAATTGATATCCCTGGTCACGGAATCCGGTGAAAGCACACTCGATGATGTCGTGTATCTGTTTTCCCATATCAAACCCGGTTTTAGAAGCCGGCTTATTGACGCGTTCATATTCGAAGAGGACCCTTTTAACAAAGATAAATTTCTCAACATTTTTTTCAGAATGGGAAAAGATATATCCCGGGATATATCACAAAGGATAAGCGGCGAAAATTTTTCAACCATAAAAGACCTGTTGAGGATCCTTAAGTCCATTGATCCGGAAGGCGCACGGGAGCTTACAAAGGACCTGTTACAGAACAAAAATCCGAAGATACGCATGGAAGCGCTGCGCGGGTATGTCCCCGAAAAAAATGAAGAGTTGGAAACCGTATTCGACAGATTCGTTAAAGAAAAGGACAAAGCCGCGCGGGACATGGTTTTGCAGATATTGGTAACTACCAGGAACTGGGTGATAATAGACAGGCTTTTCAGGACCGTGGAAAGAAGTTCCCGCAGCAGGGAGTATCTTTTGACGCTTGTCAGATCATGCGGGGACAACAAGATGGCGGAATCCATTTCTTACCTCGAAAAGATACTTTTCCGCAGGGTCTTTTTCAATACGGTCAGGACGGACGAACTGCGTATTGCCGCGGCGGTAAGCCTCGGCCGCATCAATACCCCAGGGTCCCTGGAACTGGTCAAGAAAGGACTGAAGATCGGGAGGGAACCCGTAAGGCGGATGTGCGAAATAGTTTTAAGGCTGGGAGAACATGGCACAGGATCAGATTAGAGAAAAGGTGGAGAAATTAGTAAGGGGGATCGCTGGCGCGGCGCAGGTCCGCAGCATGTACAGCGAGGACCATGACCTGACAAAAAAGGCAGTCAATAAGCTTTATTACATCCTGGAAGATATCCTGTTTATCAAGAACGAGATAACGGTCGGGATCATAGGCAGCGAGTTCGCTTTTGAGAAAGAACCCTTCTATGATGCCAGCCGGCAAATACAGGGATTCATCCAGCACTTAAAGGCGATAAAGGCCGATAAGATAAGTTTCCTGAAAGGGGTTACGAGAGAGGAATTGACGAATTTTATGAGCATACTGGCCATGAACGCGGAAACACTGAAAAAGACCGGCGGGCTCGAAAGATTTTTTGAATTATCCGAAATAAAGAACATCGCCTTAGGGAAGATCGGATACAAGAAGGAAGAGATTGAAGAGGTGAGCGAAGACTTGGTCGGTCTCGCCAAGCAGAATTTCCAGAACGGCGTGGAAATCTTAGAAAGTGTCGCGAAGAACATCTTCGAGAACAAGGCCATTGACGTGAAAGGCGTCCGCAGCTTCGTCAACAACATAGTATCCAGCCTCCTGAGCAACAGGTCTTCTCTTCTCATGCTTACCGCCGTCAAGAGCCATGACGAATATTCATTCGTGCACAATATAAACGTGGCTATTTTTTCGCTCCTCATTGGGGAAACGCTTGGACTGGAGCAGAATTATTTGAACGAGATCGGCGTAGCCGCGCTTTTACATGACGTGGGAAAACTGTCCATTCCGTCGGAAATACTGCGAAAAAGGGCGGCATTGAGCGAGGGAGAGTTCAAAATAATACAGGCGCATCCGGTTTACGGCGCCAAGATATTGCTGGAGAGCCCGGATGTCTGTCCGCTCGCGTCAATAGTGGCGTTCGAGCATCATATAAAATATGATACCTCAGGCTACCCGGAAAGAATATTCAAGGATAAAGAGTTGAATCTCGCGACGATGATAGTGACGATATCGGATTTTTATGACGCGATGAGGAGCAAAAGGGCATATAGCGGCGAAATTGCGCCGGAAAAGACCTATCAGGAGATGATAGAACTGGGAGGCACGCATTTTCATGAAGGTTTGTTGAATCATTTTTTCAACATAATAGGCGTCTATCCACCGGGCACTCTCGTGGAACTGGATACCAGGGAGATAGGGCTTGTCCTCAAAGGGAGCCTGTTGGATATAAAACGTCCGCAGGTGGAAATACTTTATGACGGCAAGGGGAACATAGTAAAAAAGTCCTACGTTGCCAGCCTTATAGACAAAGATACCAAGACCGGTAAGTATAAACATTCCATTGTCCGCTCAATAGTCCCTTCCGAAAAGTTCGACGTCCCGGAGAAGTATAAGGAATAACACGTATTGCTAAGAATAAAAGAAAACCAAAATCTTTTCCCAAAGCAAATTTTTAACGTCTTTTGTTTCGCTTTTGAGAGGGCATGGCAGAACTCGCCCCCCACGCACGGGTGGGGGGCTCGGACAGCTGCCATGCTTTTCGTATGCTGATGCTTGCAAAGTAAACCTCTCAAAAGCTAATAAAAGACTAAATTTGCAATGGGGCCCTTTAGATTTCTGGTTTTCTTTTATTCTTTGTAATACGATGTGCGAATATATGTTTCCGCATCCATTGTATATGGAAACTGGTTAGGATATTTCTAATTTAAATATTCTTGAGGCGGGAGGGGAATTGTGTGATAATATAATCGTTTGGCTGATCATTTACGCAAAACAAGGGGGAACACATGGAGAAATTCGTTATAGGAGTCGATATAGGAGGGACAAAAATAGCATCGGGGGTCATAAGCGCTGATGGGAAGCTCAGGAAGAGCGTTGTCCTGCCCACGCTCGCAGGCAAAGGGGGGGACGCTTCCATGCAGCAGGTATTTGACTCGATAGACGATCTTTTGTCCGGCAGCAAGATCGATAAAAAAAAGATAAAAGGCATAGGTGTATGCGCGCCGGGGCCGCTTGATCCGGTCAAAGGCATAGTGCATAATCCTCCAAATCTTCCGGGATGGAAAGAAGTGCCGCTGGCGTCCCTGGTCAAAAAAAGATTCAAGATCCCTACAAAACTGGAGAACGATGCCAACGCTGCCGCCATGGCGGAGATGGTCTGGGGGGCTGCCCGGGGATACAAAAATGTTTTTTACGTGACTGTAAGCACGGGTATCGGGACCGGCATCATCATCGACGGAAAGATATATCACGGCAAGAACGGGCTGGCCGGTGAAGGCGGGCATGTGACCATAAACTATGACGCCAAGGACGATATCTGCGGGTGCGGCAAGACAGGCTGTGCGGAAGCGCTGGCGTCCGGGCCCCATACGGTCAGGCGATTGAAGACAAAGCTGGAGAAGTATCCCAAATTAGTCACCTCCATAGTGGACCTGGTGGACGGGGACCTGGACAAGATAACGATGCGTACTATTGCCAAGGCGGCCAAGAAGAAGGACAAGCTCGCGTTAGCGACGATCAAGGAACAGGGAGAGATCCTGGGGATATGGCTGGGCAGCATGATAAACATCCTGGATCCCGAGATCATCGTTATCGGTGGTGGTGTGTCCATGATAGGCGAACTTATCTTTAAGGAGATAAGGAGATCCACGCGCGAGCACACTATAAACATCTTTGTCTCGAAAACTCCGATAGTCCAGGCGCGACTCAAGAAGAACGTCGGTATCTTCGGCGCCGCGTCAGTGTTCATGACATGATCCAGGGATATGAAGCAGGCCCGGCGCATTTTTACTATGAGATATTCTGCGACATTACTGCTGACATCTTTGCTTCTTTCCGCTCTTCTGGTCGAAGCTGCGGCCGAGAATGAGAAAAGCGGACTTTTCAAGACCATGGAGAGCAGGGAACAATTCGCACGTGAAATATCCTCTTTGATCGAAAAAGCCTGGAAGAAATGGCAGGACAAGGTAGTGATAAACAATGTTTATGTCGAAGGTTCCCAGGGAATACTTTTGCCCGGAGACGTGAGGGAACCGGTCTTTACCGCCTCGGCCATGCTGGAGGAGTTTGACCGGTCGGGTAGATCGCAGGATTATGTCCGTTGCGTCAGGACCGTGGCGGGCGCTTTGGAGAACGGGATGAGGCTGTGGCAGAGGGGTTATTCGCACGACAACATTCCTTTTCCGCAAGGGGCGTCATGCGTGTACACTTTGCCGCCAAGTAACAATATTCCGGTGCTGGTAGGGACCGGCCGTTCTACCGGGGACAACGCGATGACAGAAGAGACGCTTTACAGGTATATGCTTTACCGCATCCCGCATTACCGAAATGATATATTGCTCGTTTTTAAGGGGACTGCGGCAGCCATCTCTGAATGTTTCTCAAAATGGAAGGCCTCCTGTCGGATCACGGATATAGTCGCCACGGGAGGTGTCGCGCCGCAGCCGGCTCCCATGGGCCACGGTCCCGGTATGGTGAAAGGCGCCAGAGGGAATAACGGCAGATTAGAAGGGGCCTATTTTGACGGTTCGCTCATGTACGATAAGATGCGCGAGTGCTTCCGGGAGGAGGGAGGAAGCGCAGAGAGTGATGGGTGATGAGTCATGAGTGCTGCGAGTTATAGATATATCTGTACTAATCTGTGTAAAACCGAAAGCTCTTGAATTTTAAATAAGCCTGTGCTATAAAATAGATCATGTCATATCAAGTATTCGCCCAGAAATACAGGCCTCAGGGTTTTGATGATATAATCGGACAAGAGGTCATTGCGAGGACGTTGAAAAACTCGGTCACGCGCGGCAGAGTGGCTAACGCGTATATTTTCTGCGGGCCGAGGGGCGTGGGAAAGACCTCGGTCGCCCGCATTGTCTCTAAAACGCTTAACTGCGAAGAAGCCCCGGAGAAGAGCCCCTGTAACCGGTGTGTTTCCTGTGAAGAGATCACAAAAGGGAACAACATGGATGTATTGGAGATCGACGGCGCTTCAAACAGGGGGATAGACGAGATAAGGGCCTTGCGGGAGAACGTGAAATTCTCTCCATCCAGGGGCGAATTCAAGATCTATATCATCGACGAAGTTCACATGCTGACCCCGGAGGCTTTTAACGCGCTATTAAAGACGCTGGAAGAACCGCCGGGGCATGTCAAATTCATATTCGCGACCACCGAGGCCCACAAAGTCCTGCCGACCATTATGTCCCGCTGCCAGAGGTTTGACTTCAAAAGGATCCCGCCGGGGTTGATATTCGACCGGGTGATGATGATCGCGAAAAAAGAGAATATCGATATCGATGAAAAGGCCGCCCTGCTGATAGCGCGTAGCGCAGACGGCAGTCTCAGGGACGCCCTTGTCATCCTGGACCAGATGGTGTCTTTTTCGGAAAAAAAGATCTCGACCGATGACGTTATAGAGCTTCTGGGGATGGTGCATAAGGACAGGATATTCGATCTTTCCGATGCCGTTATCCTGAACGATACCAGACGAGTCATGGGGGTACTGGACGAGCTGATAAACGGGGGGAAAGACCCGGTGTTCATAGTTAACAGCCTTATGGGTCATTACAGGGACCTCATGATCCTTAAGACCGCGGGCGCTCCTACTTCTGATATGGCATTCAGCGAGGATGAACTGGTGAGGATGAAAAAGCAGCAGGAAAAACTGTCACTGGAGGAAATACTTTACATATTACAGACGCTTTCTCATTGCCTGACCCTGATGAAGAATACCATGTTCACCCGCGCGCCGCTGGAGATAAGCCTTATAAGGCTGGCCAGGAAACATAATGTGCTGTCCTTGCCGGAGATCCTCGGGAGGCTGGAGAAACTGGGAAATATGCAGGGAAACACTCGGGGGGCAGTGGATGGACGGGAAAATTCCGCAGGGGCTGTGCCCGAAGAGCCGGATGTTCCGGGATCATCAAATATAGAGTCGAATTCAGACACGGAAAGGACCCACTGGAAAGCGGTGCTGAATTACGTGAAGAACAGGAAGATGTCGGTATTTACTTCTCTCAGTGACGGAAAACTGATGGAGTTCGATAATGACAGGGTGATCATAGGTTTTGGACAGGACGACACGTTCAATAAAGATGTTCTCGAATCCGATAGCAGCATGCGCCTTATTGATGAAGCTGTAGCCAGTGTTTTAGGGGCGTCACCCAAACTGGAATTCAAGCTCCTTGAATTTCTGGGGAAATCAGCCAGGGACGCGGCAGAGACCGAAAAGAAAAAGGCCATGGACAAAGAGGCCCTGAAGCCCGTCCTGGAAAAGGCCATGGACATTTTCGGCGGACATGTAGTGCGGGATTTCACGGAGAGGACCAGGTGAATAAAGCTTTCCCACCGGCCATTCAAAGGCTTATCAAAGAGTTCAGCGCTATGCCCGGGATAGGTGCGAGGTCCGCGCAAAGGCTGGCCTTTCACATACTCCAATCCCCACCTAAATACATCGGTGCACTGGTAGATTCCATACACGCGGTCAAGGATAACGTAAGGTTCTGCAAAACGTGCAACAACCTCAGCGAGGGGGAAGTTTGTTCGATATGTTCGGATGGTTCCCGGGACAGGTCAAAAATATGCGTTGTGGAAGAGCCGGGCGGGGTCATCGCCATGGAAAAAGGCGGGGTATATAACGGGACCTATCACGTGCTGCTTGGATCGCTTTCTCCCCTGGAAGGGGTGGGACCGGATGAGCTCAAAATAGAAGGGTTGCTTAAAAGGGCAAAAAAAGGAGATGTCAGGGAAGTTATAATCGCGACCGATTTTACCACGGAAGGTGAGACCACTGCCCTGTACCTTTTTAAGGTTTTGAAGCCATATGAAGTAAAGATATCGCGGCTCGCCCGTGGCGTTCCCGTTGGCGCCACTCTGGAATACGCGGATGTGGCGACCCTTCAGCGGGCGTTCGAGGAACGGCGGGGAGTGTAAATCAGATCCGGATCTCGATATTCGCATTTCGAATTTATGCTTAACTGTCAGTATTCATTTCTTAGGTCTTGACTGGGTTCATATTATCATTATACTCTAAATGGTAATAATGGTGATAGACTTGGATTTTAAAGCCCAATTAATCCCAATTTTTCAAGGAGGTAGGACATGGGAATATTCGAAGCCATAAAAAAAGGTTTTGTGCAGGCGTCAAAGCTTATGAGCTTGGTCCTGATATTCTTTATTTTCAACGTGGTAATAGGATTGATCAGCCTGCCACTGACCAATCCGGCTAATGCGGGGAATCCGGCGATCGTGGCAGTATCGATAATCTCAAGTATTCTGTTTTTCCTTGTTTTTATATACCTGCAGGGTGGCGCGCTTGGGACCGTAAATGACCAGCTGAAGACCGGTTCTTCAAGTCTGGCGCAGTTTACCGGTTATGGCAGCAAATTTTATGTTCGCATATTGGGGCTTTTGCTGATCTATCTGCTTATAGCAATAGGCATTGTCCTGGTGCTGTCCCTGATAAGCGCCGGGTTATTGCTTCTGGGCGATAATGCCGTAATGAGGAGCCTGGTGGCGCTTATCGTGACCATAGTGGCAGTAGGTGTTATCACACTGCTTATCTACCCTATATACAGCATTGTTGTGGAAGATATAGGGGCCATTGCGGCCCTGAAAAGAGGGATCCTGGTCGCGGTAAAGAATTTTTGGAGGACCCTGGGCGTGTTTATCGTTCTGCTCCTGGTGAGTCTCGTGATCTCGCTGGTGGTCGGTTTTCTTGCCGGCCTTATTACTATCCCTCTCGGCGACATTGCCAGCAGGATCATACTCTCCATCATAAACGCGGCGGTCCAGTCCTATATACCGATAGTGATGATGGTTGCCTTTATGAGCTTTTATCTCTCCCTGATAAAAAACGAGGGTCTCCAGTCGCACCAAGGGGGAGAGGGTCAGATGACGGCCTGAGTTTCCGGCAATCGGGACACGGCCAATGGATGGATCGGATATTGAAAAGGGCGGTTAAACCAATAACCGCCCTTTTTCATCTTATTTTCTCAAAATCCCTCTTAACATCATACAGTTAGTGTGTTATAATTAAAAACCGTATCAGGCCCTTAACGTATTTATACGTCCTTTAACTATTAAATCTGTTTAAATAGGAGGTTTTTCATGGAACGCAAGATGGTTCCCCATAGCGGGAACAGCGCTGTAGCGCATGTGGCTCACGCTACAAACGAGGTCATAGCCATATACCCAATAACCCCTTCATCGGATATGGGAGAGATAGCGGATTCCAAATCCGCTAAGGGGGAGAAGAATATATGGGGCACGATCCCGGTGGTGGCTGAATTGCAGTCAGAAGGTGGCGCGTCAGGCGCTGTCCACGGCGCGCTGACTACCGGAGCGCTGACCACGACGTTCACGGCGTCCCAGGGGCTCCTTTTGATGATACCCAACATGTTCAAGATCGCCGGTGAGCTTACGCCCACGGTCTTTCATATCGCCGCCCGTTCAATCGCCTGCCAGGCGCTGTCGATCTTCGGTGACCATTCTGACGTAATGGCCGCCCGATCCACGGGTTGGGCAATGCTTTCTTCCGGAAGCATACAGGAAGCCATGGATTTTTCGCTCATAGCCCAGGCCGCCACTTTGGAGGCGAGGATCCCGTTCCTTCACTTTTTCGAAGGGTTCAGAATTTCCCATGAAATACAGAAAATAGAAGAACTCCCATTTGATGAAATGAAAGAGATGCTCGACCCGAAGCTCATTCGCGCCCACCGCGCCTGGGGCATGTCGCCGGAAAGGCCGATCATCCGCGGCACTTCACAGAACCCGGATGTCTATTTTCAGGGCCGCGAATCAGTGAATAAGTTCTACCTCGCCTGTCCCGGCATTGTGCAGAAGGCAATGGATAAGTTCGCCGGGATAACGGGTAGACAGTACAGGCTTTTCGAATACGTGGGGGCCAAAGACGCGGACAGGGTCATAGTTATCATGGGGTCGGGCGGCGAAACAGTGGAAGAGACGGTGGAGAACATGAATGAAAAAGGCGAAAAACTCGGGGTAATAAAGGCGCGACTTTACCGGCCGTTCGACGTTAAAGCTTTCGCGGAAGCCCTGCCGCCGACCGTCAAGGCCATAGCGGTGCTGGACAGGACAAAAGAGCCGGGCAGCCTTGGCGAACCCCTCTACGAAGACGTAAGGACCGCTGTCGGGGAAGGCATGGAGCGCGGCCAGGTTTCGTTCAAGCAATATCCCAGGATAGTTGGCGGTAGATACGGCCTTGGGTCCCATGAGTTCACGCCCGCCATGGCAAAGGGCGTATTTGATAACCTCGCCAAAGATGATGCCAAGAACCATTTTACTGTCGGGATAAATGATGACGTGACCGACACCAGCATTGATTACGATCCTTTTTTCAGTGTTGAGAAGGCGGATACCTATAGGGCCATGTTCTACGGTCTGGGCGCTGACGGGACCGTGGGCGCTAACAAGAACTCCATAAAGATCATCGGAGAGGAGACAGACAACTACGCCCAGGGGTATTTTGAATATGATTCCAAGAAATCAGGGGCCGTGACGGTCTCGCATCTTCGTTTCGGTAAAAACAAGATCATAAGCCCGTATCTGATCACACGCGCAAATTTCCTGGCCTGTCATAATTTTTCGTTCCTTGAAAAGTACGACATGTTAAAAAACATCGAGGAAGGCGGGATCTTTCTTCTTAATTCCCTTTATGGCAAGGATGAAGTGTGGGAGCATATACCCCCTAAGGTCCAGAAACAGATAATAGATAAAAAGCTCAAATTTTACATTATCGATGCCGCAAAGATAGCCCGGGAAGTAGGGCTGGGGGAGAGGATAAATGTCATAATGCAGACCGCATTTTTCAAGATCTCCAAGGTGATCGATGAGAAGCTCGCGGTCAAGGCGATCAAGGAATCGGTCAAAAAGACCTATGGGATCAAAGGGGAAAAGATCGTTGAAATGAATATCGCGGGCGCTGGTAAGGCCCTTTCCCGCATAGAGGAGGTCAAAGTGCCGGAAAAGTTCACCGGCAAGATAGTGGAGAAGCCGACGGTTCCCGAGGACGCGCCGGAATTTGTAAAGACGACCACGGCCAAGATCATGCGCAAAGAAGGAGATACGGTAAAAGTATCGGAGATGCCGTTCGACGGAACCTGGCCCTCGGGGACGACACAGTACGAAAAACGGAATATCGCGATAAACATTCCTGTCTGGAATCCCGAGACATGCATCCAGTGCGGCAAATGTTCTCTTCTGTGCCCGCATGCTGCCATACGTCCCAAGTTATATAAAGAGGAGCTTTTAAAAGACGCGCCCGAGACCTTCAAGCATACAGCGCCTAAACCTCCGAAGGGCCTTGAAGGATACGTCTATACGCTCCAGGTGGCTCCGGAGGATTGTGTCGGGTGCGGGACGTGCGTTGAGCAATGTCCCATGAAGGACAAGGAAGCGATTAAGATGATGCCACAGGAAGAGCTGCGTGAAAAGGAAAGCGAAAATTTCAAGTTCTTTCTCGGCTTGCCGGACACGGACCCGGGGCTATACCAGCGCAACACCATGAAAGGCAGCCAGTTCATCAAGCCGCTTTTTGAGTTTTCCGGAGCATGCGGAGGTTGCGGTGAGACAGCATATGTAAAACTGATGACGCAGCTTTTCGGGGACAGGGCTATAATCGCCAACGCGACCGGGTGTTCGTCCATTTACGGCGGAAATCTGCCCACCACGCCTTATGCCAAGCGTGCGGACGGTTGCGGTCCAGCCTGGAACAACTCGCTTTTTGAGGACACCGCGGAAATAGCGTATGGCATGCGCCTTGCAGTGGACAAGTACACCGAATACGCGCATGAGCTCGCGGACAGGATCATGGCCGGCAAGACGTGCGGCGCGGAAACAGAAAAGCTTCTCAAAGAAATGAGGTCCGCTGACCAGTCCGATCAGCAGAGGATCGAGGAGCAGCGGCAGCGTGTTTCAAAACTGAAGGAACTCTTAAAGAAATGCGGCACTGAAGACTGTGATGAACTTCTATCCGTGGTCGAGTATTTTATAAAGAAATCCGTATGGGGCGTTGGCGGTGACGGCTGGGCCTATGATATCGGTTATGGAGGGCTGGACCACGTGTTAGCCTCTGGGGAGAACGTCAATCTCCTGGTCCTTGATACCGAGGTGTATTCCAATACAGGCGGGCAGGCTTCCAAATCCACTCCTATGGGAGCTGTCGCTAAATTTGCCGCCAGCGGAAAACCCATATATAAAAAAGACCTGGGCTTGATCTCCATGACCTACGGGTATATTTACGTGGCCAAGATAGCGCTTGGGGCGAATCAGGTGCAGGCAATAAAGGCGTTCCTTGAAGCGGAAGCCTATGACGGCCCCTCGATCATAATCGCCTATTCCCAGTGTATAGCTCACGGCATCAACATGACCAAAGGGCTTGATGAGCAGAAAAGGGCGGTAGCGGCCGGACACTGGCCGTTGTTCAGGTATAACCCCGAGCTGTGCACACAGGGTAAGAATCCTCTTGTGCTTGACAGCAAAGTTCCGGATATAAAACTGGAAGATTATCTTTATAAAGAGAACCGCTATAACATACTCAAAAGATCCAATCCGGAAAGAGCGGAGATGCTGCTGAAAAAGGCCCAGAAGCACGTGAAAGACACGTATGATTTTTATAAATATCTGTCTGAAAGAAAGTACTGTGAAAAGACAGAACAGGATCAATGAGAAGATCCAGGATACATATAGGCTGCTCCGGCTGGAACTACAAAGACTGGCGGGGGCGTTTCTATAAAGAGAAAAGTTCATCCCGAGACTGGTTTAAGAAATATTCGTCACTGTTTTCCACTGTCGAGATAAACAACACCTTTTATCGGCTCCCCACCCATTCCACGTTTGAAAAATGGCGCGAACAGGCGAAGGCAGGTTTTATGTACGCGGTAAAGGCCAGCCGGTTCATTACTCACATGAAAAAATTGAAAGATGTCGAAGAGCCCGTAAAGAACTTTCTTGACCATGCCAGCATACTCGGCAGGCATCTGGGGCCCGTGTTGTTCCAGCTGCCTCCGCGTTGGAATGTCAACACGGAAAGGCTGGATAGTTTTACCGATATTCTGCCCAAAGGACAGGGCTATGTTTTTGAGTTTCGGAACAACTCCTGGTACGAAAAAAGAGTGTATGACATATTGTCCGCTAAAAGGATGTCCATGTGTCTCCATGACATGAAAGGGTCGGGATCGCCGCTGATATTAGTCGGGGACATATGCTATATAAGGTTCCACGGAACGAGCGGGAAGTACGCTGGAGGGTATCCATTGTCCCGCTTGCGGAAATGGATAAAGATCATCACCGAAGCGGCCGATAAGGGTAAAGAGGTGTATGTGTATTTTAATAACGATTCAGAAGCGCACGCGCCCAGGGATGCCTTACGGTTAATGAAAGTGACGGGTGAAGGGTGATGGGTGATGAGTGAAGAGAGAAGGGTGGAAAAAAGTGAAAAAAATATGATAAACAATATACCGAAACGACCGCCATGGATCCGTGGGAAGATCTCATGGGATGAGAACTCCGGGAAGGTCAGGGACCTTTTAAAAGAGCTGAACTTGAACAGTGTTTGCGTGGACGCGGCCTGCCCGAACAGGGGAGAGTGCTGGGGGAAGAGGCATGTAACTTTTATGATACTCGGGAGGAACTGCACAAGAAGGTGCGGTTTTTGCAATGTTGCGGGGAAGAGCCCGGAAGGGCCCGATACCGCTGAACCCGCAAGGATCGCCAGGGCGGTAAGCGAGCTGGGACTGAAATACGTTGTTATAACTTCCGTTACCCGTGATGATCTTTCGGATAAAGGAACGGGGCAGTTTGTCAGGACGGTGAAGGAGATCAAGGCAAAGGATCCGGGAGTCCTGGTAGAGCTTCTTATTCCGGACATGGGCGCTGACCCGGACCTTTTGCGGGAGACAGCTTTTTCAGGCGCAAAAGTAGTCGGACATAATATGGAGATGCCGGAATCCCTGTACCCCGCGATACGGCCCGAAGCGGATTACGGGAGATCCCTTCAAACGCTTGCTTTACTTAAGAAGCAGAACCCGGATATCGCCGTAAAGTCCGCCATTATCGCGGGCTTGGGAGAGACAAAAAAAGAGATAATCCGCACTATTGAAGATCTGAGAGATGTGGGTGTTGATATCCTGTACATGGGCCAGTATTTAAGCCCGTCCGTGGACCACTGGCCCGTAAAAAAGTATTATACTCCCGGAGAATTCAGGGCGCTCGAAGAAGAAGCCAGGAGAAAGGGGTTCAAGACAGTAAGTTCCGGTCCCATGGTCAGGAGTTCATTCAGGGCACATGAGTCCTATCTAGCGTTTAAGGGCCCGCGTTCATAAAGATTGAATTCCCAAAAGCCATATTTCGTGGTATATTTACTGTATTAATATAATAATCATTCAGCGCCATTTTAACGAGGGGATCGATATATGAAGGAATCATATTCAAGATTCATGGAAGACCATTTATGGATCATAAAGGAGACCGAATGGGATAAAGGCATTCAGGCCATACGCGAAACACAGTTCGCCCTGGGTAACGGCTATATAGGATCAAGGGCCGTGATGGAAGAGATCCCTTATGACGCCAGGCCCGGGACCTATATCACGGGGATATATGATAAGCTGACGGCGCAGGTGTCGGAAATGGTCAATTTCCCCAATCCGGTTAATTTTAAATTCACTGTCACTGGAGAGAAAATAGGTGTAAGCGCGATGGAGGTCCTCAGCCATAAAAGAGTGCTTAACATGAAAAAGGGCCTTTTATTAAGGAATACACGATACAGGAACAGCAAAGGCGACAGATTCGACTATCAGTCTTTAAGGTTTATTTCAATGCATAACAAGAACATCGGAGCGATGCAGATAGTCCTGACCCCCCTTGATAAAGATTACTCGGTAGATGTAGAGACGAACATAGATACTTCTGTTTATAACGCGGGAAGCGTTACCGAGGGGAGGAAGAAGCATTTCCGGGTAAGAGAACTGGGACAAAAAAGTAACGCCGGCTATCTTTCCGTGGAGACCTTTGCGAAAAAATACGCGCTTGTGTACTGGAGCGGTTTTTATTACGAGTATGAGGGGAAAAAGACCTACGCGAAGGATAACATTTTCAGAATAAGGGTAAAAAAAAGAAAGCCGATCGTGTTCACGAAGATATTCTACATCGAGGATGTTCCGGCTGACAAAGCGATCCCTAAACACAGGGAGGCCGCCTTTAAGAAATTTTACAAGGCGTTCCATTCAAAGTTTGACACCTTGCTGAACGAACACATACAGGCATGGGCAAAATTGTGGGAAGCATCAGATATCGTGATAAAAGGTGTAGCCAATATTTTGATAAACATGCGTTTTAACATCTATCACATGCTGATATGCGGATACTTCGATAACGGGGTTTCAAGCATAGGCGCCAGGACCCTTTCCGGAGAAGGCTACAGGGGGCATATTTTCTGGGACACAGAGATATTTCTTCTGCCTTTTTATGTTCATACCAACCCGCGCGTCGCCAGGAACATGCTTCTTTACAGGTACAAAAGGCTCGATCAGGCGAGGACCATCGCAAAAGAAGCGGGGTATAAAGGGGCCATGTTCCCGTGGGAGTCCGCTGGATCGGGTTTTGATGATACCCCGACCTGGGCAAAGGATATTAACGGTGAGATAGTCAAGATATTCACCAACAAGATGGAACAGCACATCACCTCGGATATAGCTTTCGCGGTGAGGAGTTACTACAATGCGACTGATGACGAAGAGTTCATGAAGGACTATGGTTGTGAGATAATGTTTGAGACAGCGCGGTTTTGCGCCAGCCGGGCTGAATATAACAAGAAAAAAGATATCTACGAGATAAATCACGTCATAGGTCCGGATGAGTTCCATATTGATGTCAACAATAACGCGTTCACGAACACGATGGCCGTCTGGAACCTCCTGGCGGCGTACAGGATCTTTAACGATCTGAAGAAAAAATCCCCGAAAGTGTACAGCTCATTAAAAAAGAAAATACACTTAAAGGACAGCGAGGTCGGGCACTGGAAGACCGTTGCTGCGAAGATGAAAAAATCGAACACAAACAGGAAAGGCGTTATTGAACAGTTTGACGGATATTTCAAACTGAAAAAGGCGGGCTTTAAGGAGGTCGACGAGAACGGAATACCAGTATTACCCAAAAACCTCAGTACCGTTGATATGGGAAAGACCCAGCTGATAAAACAGCCGGATGTTATAATAATGCTTTATCTTTTGTCCGATTTCTTTACGTTTGAGCAGGTTAAAGAGAATTACCGGTTTTACATGATAAAGACGGCCCACAAGTCTTCTCTCAGCCCGGCCATAAGCGCTCTGATGGCCTGTCGCGCGGGAGACATTTTCAGGGCGTATCATTTTTTCAACGTCACGTTAAGGGCCGACATAAGCAACCTCTACGGAAACACATATGAAGGCGCCCACGCGGCAAGCCTTGGCGGCACTTACCAGGCCCTTATTTTCGGTTTTGCCGGCCTGAAGAAAAGCGAGAAAGGGTTAATGGTGGACCCAAGGCTGCCCAGGACATGGGAAAAGCTCGTTTTTCCGTTCCACTGGAAAGGACAGACGCTGGAATTCGAAGTGGATAACAGCGAGGTAAAAATAAAAGCGAAATCCAGAAAAAAGAAAGGGTTTAATATAATCGTCTTTGGGAAAAAGCAGCTGATAAAAGGCAGCAAGACATATACTTTTACCAGAGAGACAAAACCGCCTGTCGGAAAATTTTTCTTTTATTGATACTTTTAAAATTATGGAGGGATATCGATCATGAGCAAAGACAAATTGAATATAGCACATCTGCACTGGGGATTCCCGCCGATCATAGGAGGAGTGGAGACGCACCTGACCATAATACTGCCTGAAATGGCAAAACGTGGCAACAATGTAAGTCTTCTCACCGGATCGGTAGAGGGGATAGAGGGGGAGTATAAGTATGAAGGCGCTACTATCTACCGCACGCCCATGATGGATCTGAACTGGCTTTTCAAGAGAGGTCTGTCAGGACTGGAAGACGAGGTCCACCAGGTTTTCTCAAAATTTATCGAAGACACCAAACCCGATGTGCTGCACGCGCACAATATGCATTTTTTCAGCAAAACCCATGCCCATATACTGGCAACCCTGGCACAGGAGCAGGGGATCCCTTTAATACTTACCGCTCACAATGTCTGGGACGATGTCCTGTTCCTGTCCCTTACCCAGAAAATAAACTGGGCGCAAATAATCGCTGTGAGCCACTTTATCAAGAGGGAGATAATCGGCATAGGGGTGGATGATACGAAGATCACGGTCATACATCATGGAATAGACCAGGATAAATTTCACAAAGGTGTGGATCCTTCCAACATCCTGAAAAAATACCCCCAACTCAAGCAAGGAAGAGTCGTATTTCACCCTGCGAGGATCGGAATAGCAAAGGGCTGCGATGTGAGCATTAAGGCGATAAATCTTGTAAGGAAGATACATCCGGATGTTATCCTGGTCCTGGCTGGTTCAAAGAATATAATCGACTGGGCAGCTTCACAGCAAAAGGATATAGCTTATTTTGTGAATCTCATAAAACATTTCAAGTTGAAGGACCATATTTTAATAGACAGTTATACGCTTGATGAGGTCAAAGAAATGTACGCTCTTTCAGAAGTGGTACTGTATCCTTCAACAGGATGCGAACCTTTCGGCCTTACCATGCTCGAAGCCATGGCGTCGGAGAAACCAATTATAGTCACAAGAATGGGCGGGATGCCCGAGATCATCAGTGACGGTATAAACGGTTTTGTTATCCCGGTCAAGGATTTTGAGATGCTTGCCGCGAAGATCAATAATCTCCTTGAAGATGAGAAATTGAGGAACCGTTTCGGGTATACGGGCAGAGAGATCGTTGAAAAGCAATACACAAAAGAGCTTGTTGTGGATGCTATAATCAATCTTTATAACAGATTTATCTGAGTTTTCCCCATGTCTACAGGCGATCAGGATCTTAAAAAAACTTCACTCTATAATAGACATATTGAAGCAGGGGCACGCATGGTGCCTTTCTCGGGTTGGATCATGCCTGTTCAATATACCGGCATAATAGAAGAACACCTGCACACCCGTTCCAAAGCCGGACTTTTTGACATCTGCCATATGGGGGAGTTCTTCATCAGGGGCAGTTCCGCGGAAAAGGAAGTTGACCGGCTGGTGACCTGTCGCATACAGGGCCTGGCAGACGGAAAGTGCAGGTATGGCTTTCTGTTGAGGGATGACGGCGGCATACTGGATGATCTGATAGTCTTTAAGATATCCAGGACAGAATACATGCTGGTCGTTAACTCCGGAACAATGGAAAAAGATAAAAAATGGATACAGGAACACATTGCCCCAGGGGTTGAGTTTTCTGATGGTTCGTCCAATACGGCCAAGCTCGATCTTCAGGGACCATTGTCCCCGGATGTGCTGGGAATTTTATTTAAAGGTTTTGAGCCCCGTACTTTGGGGCGGTTCAGCTTTACGCGAGTAGAATGGGACGGCGTCATGGTCGTGGTGGGCGCTACCGGATACACCGGTGAGAAGGGGTATGAACTTTTTTTGCCCGTCCAGTCCGCGGAAAAGCTGTGGGACGCGTTATTGAGCTACGGTGAAGTAAAGCCGATCGGGCTGGGCGCGCGCGACTCGTTGCGGCTGGAAATGGGATATTCGTTATACGGCCATGATATCGATGAAGAGCACACCCCGCTTGAAGCGGGCCTGGCCAGGTTCGTTGATATGCAGAAGGATTTTATAGGCAGGGAGCGTCTCATGGACCAGGAAAGGCAGGGGTTTGACCGCGTCCTGACAGGTTTTGTGTGCGAGGGCCGTAGAAGCGCGAGGGACGGTTTTTTGGCAGTATCCGATGATAGAGAGATAGGCAGGGTCACCAGCGGCGTATTCTCCCCTTGTCTTAAAAGGGGCGTAGGTCTATGCTATATAGACAAAAAACTGGCGGTCGAAGATCAGGAGATAGTATTTACGGACGGCAGGGTGAGTATTAAAGCCAATATAAAGAAGCCGCCGTTTATTCAACGGTAGGGGCTCGATTTATCGAGCCCAAAATATCGAGTTCAAAATGTAAAGGGGTTACCCCTACGTTATTGTAGAAGAAGGGAGGAGAGATGGTTCCGGAAGGTCATAAATATACCAAAGAACACGAATGGCTGAGGGTTGAAGGGGAAGAAGCGGTTGTCGGAATAACGGATTACGCCCAGTCCGAGCTGGGGGATATTACTTTTGTCGAGCTCCCTGAAAAAGGTAGAGAGGTGAATCGGTCCGAAAGCATAGCCACGGTCGAGTCGGTAAAGGCGGCAAGTGACGTATATTCTCCTGTTTCGGGAAAGGTCATCGAAATAAATGGAGCGCTGGCAGATACCCCGGAACTCATAAACCGGTCTCCCTATGAGGAGGGATGGATATGCCGTCTCAGCGTTGCTGGCGCCATCGAGATGGAGAACCTGATGGATGCCGAAGCGTATGAGAATTATCTCAAGGAGTTAAAGTGAGCTACGTTCCGAATACTCCACGGGATATTCAGGTAATGCTGGACGCCATCGGCGTTAAATCCGGAGGGATAGAGGAACTTTTTAAAAGCATTTCTCAGGAACTCAGGGCGAAGTCCTTTGACCTTCCAGCCGGACGCTCCGAATTCGAAGTCGAGAGATATTTACGGGGGCTGGGAAAAAAGAACGTGACCGATCTTATTTATTTTCTCGGAGGCGGGTTCTACGACCATTACATTCCGGCCGCCGTGGACGCAATAGTTTCGCGTTCCGAATTCTACACAGCGTATACCCCTTATCAGCCGGAGGCCTCTCAAGGCACGCTTCAGGCAATTTACGAATATCAGAGCTGTATTTGCCGCCTGACAGGCATGGAAGTCTCCAACGCTTCGCTTTATGACGGGGGAACGGCTTTGTATGAGGCGGTCATGATGGCCATACGGATCACCGGCAGGAACAAAATAATTATGGACGGCGCTGTTAGCCCCATCTACCGCAAGATGATACGTTCTTATACCGGCAACCTTTCAGTTGAGTTCGTGGAAACGCCACTTTTTCACGGTAGCAGGATGAGCTACAGGGATGAGATAGACAGGTATCTTGATGACAGGACAGCGGCAGTGATATTGCAGAACCCCAATTTTTTCGGCACTATTGATGACCACAGCGACATAGCTGAGAAATGCCGCGAGAAGGGTATTCTTGTAATAGAAAGCGTCTATCCCATAGCGCTTGGCGTGCTTAAATCCCCGCGCGAGATGGGAGCGGATATAGTCACGGGAGAGGGCCAGAGCCTCGGCATACCGCTTTCGTTCGGCGGTCCTTATCTCGGGTTCATGGCGACGAAAAAGGAATTCGTGCGCAAGATGCCCGGGCGCGTCGTTGGGGCTACAACCGATAAAAAGGACAGGAGGGGTTTTGTCCTCACACTGCAGACCAGGGAGCAACACATACGTCGCAGCAAAGCGACATCGAATATTTGCACCAATGAAGCTTTGTGCGCGCTTCGCGCGCTTGTATACATGTGCCTTCTGGGGAAGGAAGGTATAAAGAAGGTGGCCAGGCTCTGCATGGATAAGGCCGAGTATGCCAAGAAGATCCTGGGAGAGATCAAAGGGGTGGAAGTGAAAAAATGGCCCACCTTCAACGAATTTATAATAAAATTGCCGAAAGACACCAGCGAAGTCATCGGGAAGCTGATAAGCAAGGGTATAGCCGCTGGTTTTCCCTTGAGCAGGTATTATAAAGGAATGGATAATTATCTGCTCGTGGCTGTCACTGAAAAGAGGACCAAGGTAGAGATCACGGCTTTCGCGAACGCCCTGGAGGATATTTTATGGAGCTAATATTTGAGAAATCCAGGCCCGGCAGGAAAGGGCTTACACTTCCGGAAAAGGATGTACCCGCCGAGGCGAAACTGGATCCCAAATACGCCAGAAAAGA
Source organism: uncultured Planctomycetia bacterium (assembly GCA_964431495.1). Classification (GTDB taxonomy): domain Bacteria; phylum Omnitrophota; class Gorgyraeia; order Tantalellales; family Tantalellaceae; genus CAYSJU01. The sequence continues at coordinate 63,273 of CAYSJU010000002.1, read as the reverse complement.
AGACGCGGAACTTCCTTGTGTGTCAGAGCTGGATGTGGTGAGACATTTCACCAACCTTTCAAACATGAATTTCGGCGTGGATTCCAATTTTTATCCGCTCGGTTCGTGCACGATGAAGTATAACCCGAAGTTCACCGAAAGGATAGCGGCCATGGAAGAGTTCGCCGCGCTCCACCCTCTCCAGCCGCAGCTCATCATGGGAGGGATGCTTACGCAGGGCGCGTTGGAGATCCTTTATGAGCTGGAAAATATGCTTTGCGAGATCAGCGGTATGGATGAATTCACGTGTCATCCAATGGCTGGTGCGCACGGCGAGCTTACCGGGGTGATGCTCATTGCCGCCTATCACAAAAGCAAGGGAAAGAGACGGAAATATATATTGATCCCGGATTCAGGGCACGGTACCAACCCCGCCAGCGCCGCTATCGCGGGTTATGAGGTAAGGTCGATCAGGACCGATGAGGCCGGTGTCATGGATATCGGGGAGATCAAGAAGGCTCTTAATGAAGATGTCGCTGGAGTGATGCTTACCTGTCCCAACACGCTTGGTATATTCAACCCGCGGATAAAAGAAATAGCCGACCTGACCCATAAGGCGGGAGGGCTCATGTATTACGACGGCGCTAACCTGAACGCGATAATGGGCAAGACCAGGCCAGGCGACCTGGGGTTCGATATCGTGCATCTTAACCTCCACAAGACTTTCGCGACGCCTCACGGCGGCGGAGGCCCGGGCTCTGGTCCGGTAGGGGTGAGGCAGGAGCTTGTCCCGTTCCTTCCTATCTCCCGCGTTGTTAAAAGAAAGGACGGCACTTTTGCCCTGGACTATGACAGACCCCTTTCCATAGGTTACATATCCCCGTTTTACGGGAATTTCGCCGTCATGCTGAAGGCCTACGCGTATATGCTTCTTCTCGGCAGGAAAGGCCTTACCGAAGTGAGCGAGAACGCGGTTTTGAACGCCAATTACCTTAAGAGCCGCTTGAAAGATCATTATGATATTCCTTACAGCGAGAACTGCATGCATGAATTTGTGATATCAGCGTCGCGTCAGGCGGAAAATGGGGTCCATGCCATTGATATCGCGAAAGCATTGATAGACAGGCGTATTCATCCACCAACCGTGTATTTCCCCCTTAACGTAAAAGAAGCCATTATGATAGAACCTACGGAGACCGAATCCATGGAGACGCTGGACAGGTTCGCGGATATCATGATCGAGCTCGCGGAACTGGCTGAGAAAGATCCCGATGCCTTCAAGGAATTGCCAAAGACCACGGCAGTAGGGCGGCTGGATGAGGTCAAGGCCGCCAAGGATATGAATTTGTGCGCCTTGTAAGCCCCTTGCCGGTGTGATAACTAGAAATTTGTTATTACTGCGAATCAAAACCTCTCCAAATTTATATGATAAAGATGCGTTTAGAATAATTTTTAATTTTTCATTTTACACTTTACATTGAATTGATATGAAATTAGTAACTTACCATTCCAATGATCCTGCGGAACTGATAGCCATGGACGAACTACTTCTTAATAAGGCCGAAGCCGGGGAGATCGACGAAACACTGCGCTTCTGGTCGCCGGAGGAATATTTCATTGTCGTTGGCAGGGCCGGAAGGACAGCGGAAGATTGTTTTCTGGACAGGTGCCGCCGCGGCAAAATCAGGATAATAAGAAGGATCTCGGGCGGCGGGACCGTGCTGCAGGGCCCTGGGTGTTTCAATTATTCCGCTATTATCTCATATGAAACGGATGGTGCATACAGAGGGGTCAGATCTTCATACGGGAAGATCCTCGGTAAGATAAGAGACGCTTTAAAGACGAAGCGGTTTAACGCCGAGGTCTTTCCTTTATCTGATATTGCTCTGGGTACGAGAAAGATCTCCGGGAACGCCCAGGCGAGAAAACGGAAATTTTTTCTTCATCACGGAACGTTCCTGCATGATTTTGATGTCGGAAAGGTGTCTTTATATCTCAGGCATCCCTGCAAAGAGCCTGAGTACAGGCAGAACCGCCCTCATGGGGATTTTCTTGTGAATATCCCGATCCCGGGAGAAGAACTGGAAGAGACACTGAAGGAAGTGTTTCTTGTGTCCCAGCCGTGTATATGGGAGCCGGGGCAGAAGGACCAGGACGACCTGAAGGACCTGGTATGCCGGAAATTTTCTCAAGACGAGTGGAATTTCGCCTTTTAATACATTGCGTAATGTCATTCCCGCGCAAGCGGGGATCTATTCCTGGACCCTGTCGATGTATTTTCCAGCGCGCGGATCGATCTCGACTATATCGCCTTCTTCGATGAACTGTGGCGCGTCAATGACCATACCGTTCTCTAGCGTGATCTGTTTGGCGGTCATGGAATCGTGCTGTTTTATTCCCGGTGGAGCGCTTGCGACTTTGAGGCGTATGCGTTCGGAAAAGATGACTTCTATGGGCGTGTTTTCATAAAGGCTCAAAGTGTATTTTTCGTTCTCCTTGAGGAAGGATTCCTTTTTGCCGATCAGCGCCTTGTTCACTTCATAATTTTCATAGGTTTCTTCGTGAAGGAAATAGAAACTGTCCCCGTCTTTATAGGAATAAAGGGCCTTCTGATGGGTGACATCAACATCTTTGAATTTGTCTTCCTGGTGGTAGGTATGCTCCATGTATTTTCCGTCAAGGAGGCTGCGCATCTTGATATTGACGGTCTTGTGGGCCTTAGCGGAACCTTTGGCCTCCACTTCTTCAACCCTGTAGATCGTCCCGTCGATGAGCAGAAGGTTACCGGCCCTGACGTCGATCGCTTCTTTCACGGTCCCTCCTTTGCTCTATTTTTTTAATTCCGCTTCCAGTCCGCCCATGATGGTTGCTTCCGCTTTTGCGAGCGCGGTGCTGCTGAGAGAGCTCAGGGTTATACTGGTCTTACCCTTGTTGACGGGTTCAAAGAAGATGCCTACCCGCGTCGTATTTGTCTGTTTCGGGAAGTTCATGGCCACGATATAGCCTTTTTTTCTGCTGCTCTGGTATATGGTGAGGTTGTTGGATTGCAGTATTTTTGTTACTCTATCAAAAGTTTCGTCATACGAGAGAGAAAATTCTTTTTTTATGCCGTCTTTGCGCGCTTTTTCAAGGTCTTCGCGGCTCACCCCGAAGATGTCGAGAAAAGTTGTCGGATAGGACGTACACCCGCTCACAAGACAAGCGATCAATAGGAAAGAAACAAATACTGCTACAGGTGAAAGGGTTTTCATGTTAACAATTATATAATTTAAAGCGGAAAAAGACAAGTAGATACCCTGTTCACCTTGTTTAACCTGCGAGGTTTGATGGACAAAATCAAACCTCGCAGGTTGCAAAGGAATGGAAGTCTTTATGTCGCATGGTGTTGCGTCCCCACGGAATTATTGACATACCCTTCTTTGTAGTATAACATATATACTCTTATTTAAAGGCTATACATACGTCAACCAAAGGAGCAGAATGAAAGAAGAATACAAGGAACTGCTCCTGCAGAAATGCGGGAAAGAAAATTTAAAGAAACTTGAGAATATCGATAACCACAGGCTTCATGATTTTGTTGCCAGATATATCGAACTGTGTAATCCGGATTCGGTTTTTGTCCGCACCGATTCAAAGGAAGACGCGGAGTATATAAGAAAAAAGGCAGTAAAAGTCGGGGAAGAGAGTTCCCTCGCCGTCAAAGGGCAGACCATCCACTTTGACGGATATTATGACCAGGCAAGGGATAAGTCGAATACCAAGTATCTTCTCAGGCCCGACGAAGTCCTGGGATCTGACATAAAGTTTGTGGACAGGGCGGACGGGCTGGAAGAGATACACAATATCCTGAAAGGTATAATGGCCGGCAAGGAGATGTTCATATGTTTTTACTGTCTGGGGCCCACAGATTCTGAATTTTCCATTTCAGCGGTGCAGATAACCGATTCCACCTACGTAGCCCATTCCGAGGACATACTTTACCGCAGCGGTTATGCGCAGTTTAAAAACTTAAAGGGTTCTGACGAATTTTTCCGGTTCGTGCACAGCGCCGGCGTGCTGGAGAACGGCGTCAGCCGCGATGTATATGACCGGCGCGTGTATATAGACCTTGAAGAGGAGATGGTCTACAGCGCGAACACCCAGTATGCCGGTAACACGGTGGGCTTGAAGAAACTGGCCATGCGTCTGGCCATAAAACGTGCGTCCGAGGAAGGCTGGCTGACCGAGCATATGTTCATAATGGGGGTGTACGGTCCGGACAGAAAAAGGGTGACTTATTTCACCGGGTCTTTTCCGAGCGCCTGCGGGAAGACCGCGACAGCCATGCTTGAAGGCGAGAAGATCATCGGCGACGATATCGCTTATCTCCGTCGAAAAGACGGCAAGTTCCGTGCGGTAAACGTGGAAAGGGGTATTTTCGGGATAATACAGGACGTGAACGCCAAGAACGATCCTGCCATCTACAAAGCCCTCAGGTCGCCGGGAGAGGTCATTTTTTCCAATGTCCTGGTCACGGCTGACAAAAGACCGCGCTGGCTGGGAGACGGGGAGCCCGAACCAGAAGAAGGCATTAATTTTTCAGGGCAATGGTTTCCCGGGAAAAAAGGACCGGATGACAATGAAGTCCCGTACGCGCACAAGAACGCGCGATATACCATACGCCTGGAAAGCCTGGATAATTTTGATGATAATCTGGAAAACCCGGAAGGGGTCGAAATAGGCGGAGTTATATACGGCGGCCGCGATTCGGATACCAATGTGCCGCTAGAGCAGTCTTTTGACTGGACGCATGGGATATTGACGCAGGCGGCCACGATCGAGTCAGAGACCACAGCCGCTACCATCGGCAAGGAAGGGGTCAGGAAATTCAATCTCATGGCCAACCTGGATTTTCTTTCAATTCCCATAGGAAGGTATATACAGAACAATCTGGAAATAGCGGAAGGGGTTAAAAAACCGCCGTTGATATTTCATGTTAATTATTTTCTCAGGGGTAAAGACGGGAGCTATCTTAACGGGATCAAGGATAAGCACGTATGGATCAAATGGATGGAAAAGCGCGTTCACGGAGAAGTTGGAGCCATCGAGACCCCGACGGGATATTTCCCAAAGCATGAGGACCTGCTGCCGTTGTTTAAGGAGGTCCTTGGCAAGGATTACACCAGGGAGGATTATGAGGAACAGTTCACCCTCCGCATACCCGAACGCATAGAAAAGAAGCACAGGATAATGAAAATATACCATACCAAGGTGTTCGATACCCCGCATATTTTTTTGAAAGCCCTGGAAGACCAGATCGTCCGGCTCGAGGAGTGCAGAAAGAAGCACGGGAACTATGTCTCGCCCTTTGTGCTGGAGAAGGAGGGAAGTTGACATGTTACAGAGCGCGCCAGTAATATCGTTCGATCTCGAGGATATCCCTCTTTTTAAGAAGGGAAAGGTAAGGAATGTTTATGACCTGGGAGAGAAGCTTCTGTTCGTCGCCTCGGACAGGATATCCGCGTTTGATGTCATAATGAAGAACGGCATACCGGATAAAGGACGTGTGCTTAACATGATCTCAGAGTTCTGGTTTGATTTCAGCAGGGATATCATGGATAACCACACGATTACCGCTGATATCGGCAAAATAATCGAAATAGAACCAAGGCTTAAAGGACATGAAAATGTCCTGTCGGGAAGGGCGATGCTGGTAAAGAAAGCGGAACCAATGCCCGTTGAATGCATAGTCCGGGGATATCTTTCCGGGTCAGGGTGGAAAGACTACCAGAGGACAGGGGAGATCTGTGATATAAAACTTCCGAAGGGCCTTAAGCAGTCGGATAAACTGCCCGAAAGCATATTCACCCCTTCCACAAAGGCCGAATCGGGACATGACATAAACATTTCCCAGGAAAAGATGAAAGAGATAGTCGGGGAGGATGTATTCGAGTTTCTCAAGGAAAAGAGCATAGAGATCTATGAAAAAGCAGGCAGGTACGCCGAGTCAAAGGGGATAATAATCGCGGACACCAAATTTGAATTCGGCAAAATAGATGACAAGACAGTACTCATGGATGAACTTCTTACCCCTGATTCTTCACGCTTCTGGCCCATGGACGAGTACCTTCCCGGCGGTCCCCAGAAAAGTTTTGACAAGCAGTTTGTCAGGGATTATCTGGAAACCCTGGACTGGGATAAGACGCCTCCCGGGCCGGAACTTCCGGTGGAGATAGTGCGCAAGACATCGGAGAAATACAGAGAAGCGCATCGTATCCTTACCGGCCGCGAGCTTTAAAGGGAATCATTTTAAATGGGGTCAGACCCCATAAACTCCATAAATCATGCGTATATTCAAGATCGATCCTCAAAATATCGACCTCAAACTGATCAAAAAAGCAGCGCAGATAATAAACAAGGGCGGGCTTGTCGCTTTTCCCACTGAGACCGTTTATGGTCTTGGCGCCGACGCACTGGAACACGAGGCCGTGAGCAGGATATTCGAAGCCAAAAAGCGCCCGCTGGACGATCCTCTTATCGTCCATATAGCGGATGAAAAGGACCTGTACGAACTCGCGGAACATGTCCCGCCAAAAGCGAGAGAACTCATGGACCGTTTCTGGCCCGGGCCGTTGACCCTTGTATTAAAGAAGACGGAAAAGGTCCCTGATCTTGTAACCACCGGGCTTTTTACCGTTGCTGTTCGCATGCCTTCAAATACAATAGCCGGGAAGCTGATAGAAGAAGCCGGTGTTCCAATAGCCGCGCCTTCCGCAAACCTGTTCGGCCGGCCATCTCCAACAACGGCGCAGCATGTCGTGGACGACCTTGGTGATGCCCTTGACATGGTCCTTGACGGCGGCAGGACCGAGATCGGGGTTGAATCCACCGTGGTGGAGTTTGTGAACGGGAAAGCCCTGGTCTTACGGCCCGGAGGTGTCTCGATCGAAGAATTAAGATCGGTCATCAAGGACGTGCATGTGTGCGTGGAAGGGGAAGCGGTGGAAAAGTCCCCCGGGAAGTATCCCCGGCATTATTCTCCGCAGGCCAGGGTAGTTATTGTTGAAGATGACGACAGGCAGGTGGAGAACATATTATCGTCGGCAAGAGATTATACTAAAAAGGGGTTCAGCGTTGGCATAATGTCAAAACAGGAACACAGCGATTTTTACAGGGGATTAAATAACAAGATACTGGGCCCTGAAGCCGATAACAGGACGTGTGCTTCCAGACTTTTTCATATATTGAGAGAATTCGACTCCGAAGACGTGGATATCATTATTACCGAAGCTGTGCGCCGGACAGGCCTGGGACTGGCTATAATGAACCGCTTGAGGAAGGCGGCAGGGCTGCCCTCCGCGCAATGACGTCTTGCAGTTCTTTGCTCTCAGCCACGTCGTCGTAAGAAAAAATAACGATTCCGCCAGGAGAGATGTTCCGCAGTATATCCAGCTGTTCTTTGACCGCTTCGGGCTTGCCTTTCAAGAGGTACGCTCCTATACCTATATATACCCTGTCCTGCAGTTGTGGGAAAAGTATGGAGCGGGAGTTCAGCTCCATGAGTTCAGGATCGTCCGTGTAGTTCATTGCCACGACATAGTCGATGAGCCCTTCCCGGAGCCAGCGGGTCCAGTCCTGAAAGGCGACAAGATATGTCCTTTCGATCGAAGGCACTATTGCGCATGATATTTCCAGATCAGGTGCGATCGCCCTCACGTGTTCGGATATTTCCCGGACAGCCGTGGTTATCCGGCTCCTACGCCAGTCGTCCCATTTTTTATAGTTCTCGCGGGATGGCTCCATGTTCTCTAAGTCAAGGCCAGTGGCTTTTTTGAAGTTCTCGACGTTGATATCCCCGTATCCGTAACTGATACCGTGGGAGTCGAACCGGGAGCCGGGTATAAAAGGGACGGCGGAAGGATATCTCACGTAATCAAGGTGAAGTCCGTCAAAGCCCGGATATTTCTTTATTATCTCTCCGGCTATTGACACCAGATATTTTCTTACGTTACTGTCCCCGGGTTCAAGGAAAAGTTGATTTTCCCGGATGTAATATTTATCCAGCTCGTCTTTGTTCCCTTTTATTAGAGGTGTCCTGCCATACCGGTCTTTTGTCAGGATCTTTTCGCCAAAAGTATCCAGTATCCCGGCATCCTTGTTTTGGGCCAGGCTGAAAAGATTTATCCACGCGTGGACCTTTATGTTATTTTTTTTAGCCAGGGTAAGGATATAGGTCAAAGGGTCTTCACCGGCATCCGCAAACATTTTTTCATAAGCGGTCCTGTCGGCTATGTCCGAGTCATAATAGGCCTTGTCGCTTCTGTAGACCTGGAGGTAGATGTGGTCTATGCCCGCGTCTTTGCAGGTCTTTATCATGCGCTCAGCGTTCTCTTTTGAGTACAGGACTTTTTCTGGTGAGAAGACTGTTATCCATACGCCCGTATGCGGAGTGTTTGCCGGAACGGCATCAGTGGGGCCAGCTGAAAATAAAGCCAGCGCGAGGATCAGGCACAGCGGAAAGGAATTATTCACCGTCATAGTTTATCAGGGTCTTCGGGTTATAGCGTTTGATCTTTTCCATGTAATTCAGAAAGGTCAGTCCTATTATGGAGAATATCCCGGCAACTTCGGCTTTCTGATCTTCTACCATTTCGGCCACGGCTTTGAGCGTTCCGCCCGTTGCTATCAGGTCATCTACAATAAGCCATTTTTTGCCCGGAACAAGGTCTGATCTATGTATTTCAAGGATCTCTTCGCCATATTCCAGCGAATAACTTCGCGCGATGGTATCTCCCGGGAGTTTACCCTTTTTTCTTGCCAGGACGAGAGGGAGAGACTTTTTAAGGGCGAAAGGCGCTCCGAGCAGGAAGCCCCGGCTTTCTATGGCTATCACGCCGTCTATTTCAGTATTTTTATAGGTATCTTCCATCCGGTCCAATACGTATTGAAAGGCTTCCGGATCGACGAATATGCTGGTTATGTCATAGAACAGGATACCCGGCTTGGGAAAGTCCGGGACCTTGCGGATTGCTTTATCAAGATCCATTTTTACCCCCAATTAAAAAAGGCTGATTATTTTATTGTTCAACGTGACGAACAGCGCGCCGAACACCAGGGATACTATGCCCATGAGCTTTATCAGGATGTTCATGGAAGGGCCGGCTGTGTCTTTAAAGGGGTCACCGACAGTGTCTCCGACCACCGCTGCCGCGTGAACGTCCGTGCCTTTGCCGCCGAGATTTCCTTCCTCGATCCATTTCTTGGCGTTATCCCAGGCGCCGCCGCCGTTCGACATCATAATACCGAGTAAGACACCGGTTACGGTAGCGCCGGCGAGAAACCCCCCGAGCGCTTCCACACCCAGAAATATCCCCACAAGCGCCGGCGCTATTATGGCGGTGAGCCCGGGAAGGATCATTTCTTTCAGCGCGGTCTTTGTCACTATATCAATACACGTTTGAGAGTCCGGTCTCGCAGTGCCTTCCATAATGCCTTTTATCTCCCTGAACTGGCGGCGTATCTCCAGGACAAGCTGGTCAGCTGCTCTGCCGACCGCTTTCATCGTCATGGAAGCTATTGCGAAAGGTATAAGCGCTCCTACGAAAAGCCCAACGATCGAAAGAGGGTCCATAAGGTCTATTTCCACCAGACCGGTCACTTTTTGAAAAGCCGCGAAAAGGGCCAGGGCGGTCAGCGCGGCTGAACCTATCGCGAACCCCTTGCCGACCGCGGCCGTGGTGTTGCCCAGGGCATCAAGTTTATCCGTTATGCTTCGCACGCTTTCGTCAAGCCCGCTCATTTCCGCTATGCCCCCGGCATTGTCCGCTATGGGGCCATAAGAGTCGGTCGACATGACTATGCCTATAGTGCACAGCATTCCCACGGCTGCCAGGCCGATACCATAGAGACCACCGAACTTATGAGCCAAGAGAGTCGCGCCGCATATTGTCAGGACCGGTAATATGGTGCTTTCAAATCCAACGGCCAGTCCCGTAACTATAGTGGTGGCGGGGCCGGATTTGGCGCTTTCGGCTATTTCCCTGATCGGCTTGCCGGACGTGAAATATTCGCTCTCTATGCCGATGAGGATTCCTGCGGCCAGACCTGCCAGTATGGCCCAGAAAAAGTCCGCTCCGCCGAACATCTTTTGAGCTGTTGCATACGCGCCGGCAAGGAACAGAACGGCAGAGACGAGAGTGGAGTTTCTCAAAGCCGTTTGAGGGTTGAGCCTTTTCAAGAACCTCATGGAAAGAACGCCCAGCATCGATGCCAGGAGTCCCATGGTTATCAGTATGACGGGGAATGACAGGTACTTGACCGGATTGGCCATGGTCGCCCCTATGGCCATGGTCGCGATTATAGATCCCACATATGATTCGAACAGGTCAGCGCCCATTCCGCATGTGTCGCCTACGTTATCGCCGACATTGTCCGCTATTACCCCGGGATTACGCGGATCGTCTTCCGGGATCTGCGCTTCTAGTTTACCTACCAGGTCAGCTCCCATGTCCGCGGCTTTGGTGAAGATACCTCCGCCGACACGAGCGAAAAGCGCTATTGAACTTGCCCCGAGGGCGAAACCGGTGATGATGGAAGTGTCTTTTGTGACCAGGAACCATGAGCTGACACCCAGCACACCGAGTGCTGCTACCGTTATTCCCATTACGGAGCCGCCGCGAAAGGCGATCTCCAGGGCTTCGGCGGTCCCTGATGACCTTGCTCCTTCACAGGTCCTTGCTGTGGAACGGGTGGAAGCGTTCATACCTATGAACCCCGCCAGCATTGAACAGAACGCGCCTGTGGCATAAGCGATAGCCGTGTACAGGGAAAGAAATTTGAAAATAATAAAGAACATCGCGATCACAAAGATAAGGATGATGCGGTATTCCCGCGATATGAAGGCCATGGCCCCTTTCTGGACTTCGTGAGAGATCTCACGCATTTTTTCGGTGCCTTCCGGCTTTTTTAGGACCATGAAAAAGGTAGTGATGGCGAACAGCATGCCGATCAGACCTGTAATAGGAGCTATTATCATATAGTTCATTAATTCGCCTTTATTTATAGATCAGGAGACACGATATCATATCCATAATAATTTTTCAAGAGCAAACTAAGGGGTCGCGTCTAGACATTAGACAAATAACTGTTTTTAATACAAAATGTCTAATGTCTAGACGCGACCCCTATCCCATGCTTTCTCGCTCGGGATGACATTTTTTTGTGTATCACGATAATATGGGATATACTATAATAATAAACAACCGTGCTATGCAATACCTTAAATATCACTTTTATATTCTGATATTAACCCTTCTGATATCAGGCATTTCAATAGTCGGCTGCGGTCCCAACGAGGTCAGGCTGGATGCGGGAGACAGCGGCCGGCGTATAGAACTCGCGAAGGGACGGGTCCTTGCCGTTTCACTGAAAGGCAACCCCACTACCGGATATACCTGGGAAGTAGTGGGTGTTGATAAGCATGTCCTGGCGCAGGAAGGTAAAGCGGAGTTCAAACCGCAGTCCGACTTGATCGGCGCTCCGGGTGTAGAGACTTTTCGTTTCAAAGCCGCCGGAGCGGGCGAGACTTTTCTAAAACTGGTTTACAGGCGTCCATGGGAAAAGGACGTTGAACCCGTGAGAACTTTTTCTTTGAGGGTGATAGTGCGTTGACCATGCAAAAAAAAGGGAGAGAGATCATGAAGCATCGCAAAAACTTATTCCCAGGACTGATCCTGGCTTTTCTTGTCCTGTTGGCTGTTTCTTTTTCAACCGCGCTGCCGCTTGCGGCTGAGGAAAAGACAGACGAAAAATATATCAACTGGCTGGAAGAGCGGTCCATGCTCCATGAGGCCGCCCGGCTTTCAAAGGATGTTTCAGGTTCAGGCATACAGTGGCGTGACCCTTTTGCCATGCCCCAGGGCGAGAAGTTCGTTGAAAAAGCGCCTGTGTGGTTCACCGCCTATCCTCCCGCGACCATTACCCGTCCCGGTGAGAGCATTCTCCAGGCTTTTGGGAATAAAGAATTGTGGAAGATTTTTGAAGATATCGGCATCCATGCTCTTCATACCGGGCCCGTAAAGAGGGCAGGAGGGATAAAAGGATACGAGTACACACCGACGGTTGACGGATGGTTTGACCGGATCAGCCTTAACGTCGATCCCATGTTCGGTAACGATGAGCAATATAAGAACGCGGTAAAGACCATTGGGGAACATGAGGCGATCGTCATCAGTGATATCATTCCCGGACATACCGGGAAAGGAGCTGATTTCCGGCTGGCGGAAAGAGCCTATAAGGATTATCCCGGGCTTTACACCATAGTAGAGATCAACAGGGAAGACTGGCCCCTTTTGCCCGATGTCCCCGAAGGAAAGGACAGTGTCAATCTGCCCGTGGATACCGTTAATAAGTTAAAAGACAATGGATATATACCAGGACAGCTTAAAAGGGTCCTTTTTACGGTTCCCGGCAAAGCGCATGTCACTGGCTGGAACGCTACCGGAAATATCACAGGTGCCGACGGCAGGGAACGAAGATGGGTTTACCTTCATTATTTTAAGCCAGGCCAGCCCACCTTGAACTGGCTTGACCCAACGTTCGCCGCTAACAGGATCATTTCCGGGGATATAGTCAAAACACTGTTGTCCTTTGGAGCAAAAGGTATACGTCTTGATGCGAATCCCTTCCTCGGCATTGAAATGAGACCGGATCCGGAAAAAGCGTGGTCCGAGAGCCATCCTCTTTCGGTCGTGGCAAGTAATTACATAGCCTGGCTGATACGCAAGCTCGGCGGCTGGTCCTTCCAGGAGCTTAACCTGAGGATAGAAGATATCAAGGAGTTTTCGCAATACGGGCCGGACCTCTCATATGATTTTATCAGCAGGCCCGCTTATGAACATGCCCTTCTTACCGGGGATGCCTCATTTTTGCGGCTCACTCTTGAACTTATGCGGTCTTACGGGGTAAAACCGGTAAGACTTATTCACGCGCTCCAGAATCATGATGAAATAACATATGAACTGGTCCACTTTTCTGACCACGCGGATGACCTTTTCTCCTACCACGGCAGGAAGATCACCGGGAAAGAGTTGCGGGACACGATCATAAAACAGCTGCATTCTCTTGCAGCCGGTTCCAATGCCCCTTATAACAAGTTGTCCGGGAACGGTCTCTGCACTACGAGCGCGGGGTTGTGCGCCGCGGCATTCGGCATCAAGGATCCTTATTCAATGACACCGGAGGAAAAGGCCCTTGTTAAAAAAGGCCATATGCTGATGGCCATGTATAACGCCATGCAGCCCGGTGTCTTCGCCTTCTCAGGGTGGGACCTGGTCGGCGCGCTTCCATTGCCCGAGGATAAGATCAAGGACCTGTTAGCGGACGGGGATTACCGGTGGATAAACCGCGGGGCGTATGATCTCATGGGGGTAAACCCCGGCGCGACCATGTCAGCCGGCGGGATACCCGTGGCGCAGGCGCTGTACGGAACGCTGCCCGAACAATTGAAGGATCCTGATTCTTTCGCTTCCCGGATCAAACACATTCTGGAAATACGGAAGAAACACAGGATTTTTCTCGCTGAGCGGATCGCGGTCCCTGATGTAAAGAATGAAGGCGTGGTGGTGATGATCCATCGCCTGCCCGACAAGGCGGGGATACAGATCACCGCGATCAATTTCGGACGGAACCCCGCGAAAGAGACGATAACGCTTGACGAATTAAAGGGGAATACTGTTCTTGATTTACTGGAAGACAAGACGGAAGGGAAAGTCCCGGCTTCGGGTGAATTCACGCTGACGCTTGACGCTCTTGAAGCAAAGGTCTTTCTTTTGTCTTCTACCCGAAACTGATTGATAGTCCTAAAGAGGGGGGTAAAAATGACATTTACCTGGGATACAATATATGTGATAAATGCGTTGATCTGCGCCGGGTTAATGTGCTTGGGTTTGTGGGGGTACACCAGGTACGGCGATAAGGTGCCGCTTTGCATGGGAATAGCTTACGGCATTTTTTGTTTTTCACATATTCTGGTACTTCTTGGATTCAGGGATCCCTCACAGAATTTCGTGGTCATGGTCAGGTTTGTTGCCTATGTAATAGTCGCGGGTGCCATGTACACAGTGATAACCAAGCGAATCAGGCGATAGTTCCCCCTCGGAAGGAGAATATACGGAAATGGGAAAGATTTTGATAATAGGAGCAGGCGGTGTAGGCGGGGTTGTCACGCACAAGTGCGCCCAGGTGCCGGAGGTATTCCAACAAATATCCCTGGCCAGCCGGACTCTTGAGAAGTGTGAAAGTATCGCTTCCAGGCTGGACAGGTCTATACAGACCGCCAGGGTGGACGCTGACAACGTTCCGGAACTTGTTGAACTGATACAAAGGGTCAACCCCGATGTTGTGATACACGTGGCGCTCCCTTACCAGGATCTGTCCATAATGGAGGCGTGCCTGCAGACAGGTGTTGATTATCTGGATACAGCCAACTACGAATCTCCGGAGAAACTGACGTTCTCTTACAAATTGCAGTGGGAATTCCGGGACCGCTTCAGGGAAAAGGGTCTAATGGCGCTCCTCGGCTGCGGCTTTGATCCCGGTGTGACAGGCATCTTCTCGGCTTACGCGATGAAACACTATTTTGACGAAATACACGCAGTCGATATCATGGATTGTAACGCCGGGGACCACGGACACCCGTTTGCCACTAATTTCAACCCGGAGATCAATATACGTGAGATCACGTTGCCGGGAAAATTCTGGGAGAACGGCCAGTGGGTGGAAACCGATCCCTTGTCCGTTCACAAGACATTTGATTTTCCGGAGATCGGACCACGTGAAATGTATCTGATGTATCACGAGGAACTGGAATCCCTTGTGAAGCACATCAAGGGGTTGAAGCGTATCCGGTTCTGGATGACGTTCGGCGAGCAGTATCTTACGCACCTGCGGGTATTGGAGAACGTTGGCATGACGCGGATAGATCCTGTCATTTTTCAGGGCCACGAAATCGTGCCGCTCAAATTCCTCAAGGCGGTCCTGCCGGATCCGTCTTCACTGGCAGAGAATTACACCGGCAGGACGAACATAGGTTGCATGTTCGAAGGCGTAAAGAACGGCCGGCCCCAGAAAATATATATCTATAATGTCTGTGACCATGCCGAATGTTACCGCGAAGTCGGGTCACAGGCCATTTCCTATACTACCGGTGTGCCGGCCATGATCGGGGCAATGCTCATGATGACAGGCGTTTGGAAAGGCCATGGTGTTTTCAACGTTGAGGAGTTTGATCCCGACCCGTTCATGGAGAAGCTTAACGTTTATGGACTGCCGTGGGTAGTTAAGACGATCGATCCATAATGAAAAATATAAGTTCAAAAGTTCCACATACGCCGTGTTATGTAGTAAATGAGGGATCGCTCAGGCGGAATCTGGAGATCCTGGCCGGGGTCCAGCAACGGACAGGCTGCAAGATAATCCTGGCCCTCAAGGGGTTCTCCATGTTCAGCACGTTTCCGGTGGTCCGAAAGTACTTGAGCGGGATCGCGGCAAGCTCGCTGGATGAGGCCCGTCTTGGGTTTGAAGAGTTCGGGGGCGAGGTGCACGTGTGCGCTCCGGCCTACAGGGATGCCGGGTTCCAGGAACTTCTGCGTTACGCGACTCACATCACCTTTAACTCCTTTTCGCAGTGGCAGCGTTTCAGGCCGGCTGTGTCCTATTCTGAAAAAAAAGCGAGATGCGGACTGCGCATCAATCCGCGGCATTCCGAGGTCAAGGTCGCCATGTATGATCCGTGCGCGCCGGGCTCACGCCTCGGGATCACGCGGGAACAGTTCCATGGCCAGGACCTTGAAGGCATTACAGGGCTTCATTTTCACACTCTTTGCGAATTGAATTCCGATTCCCTGGAGAGGACACTCGCCGTGGTGGAACGGGACTTCGGGCCTTTTCTGCGCCGGATGGAATGGGTCAACTTTGGCGGTGGCCACCATATCACCCGTCAGGATTATGATGTGGACAGGCTTTGCCGTGTGATAGACCATTTCAGGAAGCGATATGACGTTGAGGTATTCCTGGAACCCGGTGAGGCCATCGCGCTGAACGCCGGTGTTCTCGTGGCGTCCGTCTTGGATATCATTCATAACGATATGGATATTGCTGTCCTTGATACCTCTGCCGCGGCGCACATGCCGGATGTTCTGGAGATGCCTTATCGTCCGGAGATCGCCGGGGCGGGCCGGCCGGAGAAGTATCCACACACTTACCGGCTCGGAGGCATGACATGTCTGGCCGGTGATGTGATAGGGGACTATTCGTTCCCTGAACCGCTGGCCGTTGGCAGCCGACTCACCTTTATGGACATGGCCCACTATACAATGGTCAAGAACAACACCTTTAACGGTATCCGATTGCCGTCCATAGCTGTTTATGATCCGGGGAAAGACAAGATACGCGTGGTCCGGGAATTCAATTATGAAGATTACCGTGGCCGCCTTTCATGATCCATTAGACGCGGGGTGAGAATGGAAAGATTTTTCTATTTGCTTGAATCCTTTCTTAAAAGGCACATATCCCGCAGGAAATTTTTGAAACTGTTCTTTGGCGGTCTGGCTGTCTTTATTTCTCAGAGCAAATTCTCAAAGCCGCTATAGAGAGCCATTTTGGCAGCGCTGATATCCGCAGAGCAAATATATTGAGATTGACATGAGAAAACTTATCATTGCCAGAAGATGTTCCCAGGTATTTTTTCTGGCGCTTTTTATACACATCCTCTGGTCGACTACTTATCCCCTTACCGGGCTATTGCCGCCCGAGACATTTTTCAGAGCGGACCCCCTCATAATGATCTTTACGTCAATAAGTGAGCGTATCGTTCTCCCGGGACTGGTGTTTTCTCTTATTATGTTGTCCGTCACTTTAGTGCTCGGGAGATTTTTTTGCGGATGGATATGTCCACTGGGAACGGTGATCGACTGGACAGGGGCCTTGAGGAAGAAGAGCACGGTTCCCGGCGAGCGGACGAGCGCCATGATCCGGAAGATAAAATTTTTTATACTCGGTCTTGTAGCTTTGTTCGCGCTTTTTGGTATTCAGACAGCATGGATATTAGACCCCATGGGAATGGCGGCAAGATTTGTTTCATTGAATTTTATACCGTTCGTCACGTTGGCAGCCGATAGTCTTTTTATCACCGTATTTAAGGGTCTTCAGATCTACAGCGGGCCGCTTTACGATTTTTATATCACATTGAAATCTTCGGTTTTAGGCGTCGACATACATTATTTCGTCAATTCCGGGATCATCTTTATGTTCTTTCTTATTGTATGCGCGGCAGCATTATTTGTCTCAAGATCATGGTGCCGCGCGGTATGCCCGCTTGGAGCGTTGTATTCCGTGGTGGCGAGATTTTCGCTCCTGAGACGTGTTGTGGATAAATGCTCGGGCTGCAGGGCATGCGTGAGAGAATGCAGAATGGGGGCGATCACGGAAGACGCGGGCTATGTCAAAGGGGAATGTATACTCTGCATGGACTGTGTCTATGTATGTCCCGAGAACGCGATAAGATTCACCTGGCCGCACTTGAGCGACGGGGTCGGGTCGGATAGCGCGGATATCAGCGAAAGAGGTATTTCCCGTAAGGATTTCCTGTTCCTGGCGCTGACCTCTTTTTTTCTGTCCGGGTTCAGAAGAAGGAACAGAAGGGCGGGAGCGGCGAACCCACGGCGTAATGTTATAAGGCCGCCCGGCGCGTTGAAAGAGAACGAATTTTCAGACCGCTGTATACGGTGCGGGAACTGCATGAAGGTATGTATAACCAACGGCCTTCAGCCTGTCGTTCTTCAGGCAGGGCTTGAAGGAATATGGACTCCCCAGCTTGTCCCTGAAATAGGGTATTGCGAATATAACTGCACTCTTTGCGGGAATGTATGCCCAACGGGCGCGCTTACCAGATTATCTCTCGAGGAAAAGAAAAAGACAAAGCTGGGGACGGCCAGGATAAACCGTTCAACATGCCTGCCATGGTCCGAAGGCAGAGAATGTCTGTTATGCGAAGAGCATTGCCCTGTGCCAGAGAAAGCGATCAAGGTTATAAGGGAAGAAGCAGGAGGGAAGGTCGTTTTAAAACCTTATGTGGATGGGGATCTATGTATCGGATGCGGCATTTGTCAGAATAAGTGTCCGGTCCGTCCGCTCAGGGCGATCACGGTATACGCGGAGCAATGACTGAGTTTTTAGTTTTTAGTTTTGAATAGTTAGTGTATAATGGATTTGGCTTCTACAGGAAAAAGGGAATAGATCATGGCAAAAGGCGATAAAAGCACGGAAAAGATCACAAAGCTGATAGTCGGAGCGGGGAGGAAAGCCAGAAGGGAAACGCGGGTGGAACCCGAACCCGAGTTGACAAAGCCAATAGAATGGCCAGTCAAATGTCTGGTTGGTCCGGGATTGGAAGGGGCGATCGCGTGCGAGTCACAGATAGGCTATGTGAACGGGACAAAAGGATGGCTTATCTATCGCGGTTATAACATATTTGACCTTTGCGCTTATTCCACGTTTGAAGAAGTAAGTTACCTCTTGATGCACGGAAATCTTCCCACAGAGTCCCAGCTGGGATCATTCAAAAAAAAACTTATCAACTACAGGAACATAATAGAAACCAAGCGCCTTCTGATGAGTTTTCCTGTTGAGCGGATGAATGCCATGGCCGCGCTAAGGCTGGGAACGACCCTTATGCGGCATGAATTCACCTACGAGGATAAGGACCTGTATAAACCTGATGTTTCCAGGGTTATAGGTTCCGATGAGGATTCCATACCCATGGAGACAGTTCCCATGGGCGAGGAGCGTGCCATATATGAATTCAAGAGGAGTAAAGAGAAGATCAGGGCCCTTAAAGGTATTGACCCAAAGTTGCAGTCTGCCGCAGGGATAGAGTCATGTTATAGTCTCATTGCCGGGGTCCCCAGTATTGCCGCCGCGGTAGCAAGACTGAAACAGGGACATCTGCCGATCGAGGCGGATCCGGAGCTCAGCCATGCAGCGAATTTTCTTTACATGATCACAGGCCGCCGTCCCACCCCGTTGGAAGAGCGTGTTATGGACATAGCTCTTATATTGCACGCCGACCACGGTATGAATGCCAGTACTTTTGCCACGATGGTGGTAGCGTCGACTTTATCGGATATTTATCTTTCAATAGGATCGGGTATCGCTGCCTTGAAAGGGCCCCTTCATGGAGGGGCGAACGAACATGTCCTGTATATGCTCAGGGAGATCGGCAGTTCCAGGAAAGTGAGATCATGGCTGGCGCGTACCCTTAAGAAGAAAAAAAAGATCATGGGATTCGGTCACCGCGTGTATAAATCCTATGATCCCAGGGCCCGTGTCCTGGGGCCCATTGCTGAATACCTGGCAAAAAGTGATAAGGAGAACCATACCCTGCTCAGAACGGCGAAAGCGCTGGAAAAAGAGGTCAGTTCCACTTTCGGGGCCAAAAAGAAGATTTTTCCGAACGTTGATTTTTATTCCGGCATTGTCTATTCATGCCTTGGGATCCAGCCGGAACTTTTCACGCCCATCTTTGCCGTAAGCCGTATCGCCGGCTGGACGGCGCGTGTAATGGAATATCTTAAAGACAACCGCATTTTTCGTCCGCGTGCGATGTACACCGGGCAGTTTGATAAAAAGTTCTTGCCAGTAGATAAGAGGGGGAAGTAGGTACCATGTCATTCCTGCGGAAGCAGGGGAGGGAATGACGGAAAGACTAAAAGGAGGGATTTATGGGGCAGCTTTCTTTTGACGCCGTTATTTTTGATCTTGATGGAGTTATAACAAAAACCGCTCTTGTGCATGGCACGGCATGGAAAGAGGCGTTTGACGAATATCTGCAGTTGAGGGAGAAGCGGGACGGCGAATCGTTCAGGGAATTCACGCATGAAAATGATTATCTGCCCCATGTTGACGGAAAACCGAGATACGAAGGGGTCAAGAGCTTTCTGGAATCCAGGGACATAAATATACCGTTCGGCGATCCGTCAGATCCGCCGGAGAAGGAAACCGTTTGCGGTATAGGGAACAGGAAAAATAAGAAATTTCTTGAGCTGTTGGAGAAAAAAGGCCCGGAAGTTTATTCTTCCACCGTTAAATTCATGAGAGACCTTAAAGCGAGAGATGTTCGCATAGGTGTAGCGTCATCCTCAAAGAACTGCAGACAGATAATCAAGGCAGCCGGTATCGAGGACCTGTTCGAAACAAGGGTTGACGGAGTGGTCTCCGATGAACTGGGACTTAAAGGAAAACCCGAAGGGGATATATTTGAGACCGCGGCTCTAAACGTTGGTTCGACTCCTGCCAAATCAGTCGTGGTTGAGGATGCTACTTCCGGGGTCCTGGCCGGCAGGAACGGGGCTTTCGGCCTTGTTCTGGGCGTGGCAAGAGAGGGCAATGAAGAGGCGCTTTTTTATAACGGTGCGGACGTAGTCGTGCCCGACATGGAATACATTGATCCTGAATGGATAGAAAGATGGTTCCGGAAGAAACCGCGTTCCCTGTTCGACTGTTGGGATCTTGACCAGAAGGTTTCCACCCCATTGCATGAAATGCAGAAGGAGAACCTGGCCATTAACCCGTGTTATTTCAAAAGCGGGAGAGAGGCCATATTCAACGGAAGAAAACCGATGTTCTTTCTCGATTACGACGGCACCCTGACCCCTATAGTAGACCGGCCGGAGCTCGCTGTTATATCAGAGGAGATGAGAGATGTTGTAAGACGTATCGCGGAGAAATATACGGTGGCCATCGTGAGCGGCAGGTCCAAGGAAGTGGTCGAGGATCTCGTGCGCCTGAAGGATATTTTTTATGTCGGGGACCACGGGGTTGATATTAAAGGTCCCGGTGTTTCCATGATCTATCCGCGGGCCCGGGAAGCCATGGAAGTTCTCGCAGCATCCGCTAAAAGTGTGTCGGAAAGGCTCGGGGATATCCCGGGATTATTGATAGAAGCGAAAGGTTTTAGCGTTTCGGTTCATTACCGGTTGGTAGAGGAAAAACACCTGAACCAGATCGCTAAAACAGTGAACAGCGAAGTTAAAGGAAACGATAGACTGCGTTTAATGTTCGGCAAGAAGGTTCTGGAGATCATCCCGGCTATAGACTGGGACAAAGGCAAGGCCGTAAGATGGATAATGAGGGCTTTGGGCTTTTCGGGGGATTCTGTTTCAGTAATTTATATCGGCGATGATACGACCGATGAAAACGCGTTTAGAATAGTGCGAACACGCGGAACCCCTATCCTTGTTTCGGAAGAGTCGCAGGTTTCAGCCGCTGATTTTCAGGTGGATACACCAAAAGACGTAAGGAACCTGCTGATAAAGGTCCTGGAGGCGAAGATCTGATCTTTTCGCATGGATTAAATAGGGACAGCGACCATTTTTCTAAAGCATAAAAATGCATAAAAATGGTCGCTGTCCCTATTTTTCTCTATTTGACAATTTTCTTTTATTGTGATAGTTTACCTCATTATTAGTTTATAAGTTATATTTATATTATGGCGCGGTGGCCGAGGAGCTAGGCAGCGGTCTGCAAAACCGCGTACACCGGTGCAATTCCGGTCCGCGCCTCCATGACACAGATGGGCGAGTGGCGGAATTGGCAGACGCAAGGGACTTAAAATCCCTCGGCCTTAAAGCTGTGTGGGTTCAAGTCCCACCTCGCCCACCAGAGCAATAGCCAGCTTGTAAGCTGGCTATTGCTCTGGAGAAATCAAAAATTAACGATCGAGAATATGTGAAAATAGATTTTTGATTTCGGTCGATCATCGAATCTCGATTTTCAACCGATTTTCAATAAAACACATTAGTTATATACGCGATAAGCGATTTTTAATATAATATATAGCACAGCGGGCGGTTAGCTCAGATGGTTAGAGCGCCACGTTGACATCGTGGAGGTCACTGGTTCGATCCCAGTATCGCCCACCAAGCGCAATAGTCTGCTTGTAAACAAGCTGACTATTGTGCAGAGCATTCGTAAGTCAATGAAATTAGGGAAGGGAGAATTTCGACTTACGATTTTTGATCATTTTTTGATTATTTATTTTCAAAAACAACCTATGGCAAAAAAACAGGACGAAAGTTTAGTTAAATTAAGGCACAGCGCCGCTCACGTGATGGCGGATGCTGTCCAGAGGTTATATCCAGGGACAAAACTCGGGATAGGGCCGGCGATCGAGGACGGTTTCTATTACGACTTTGATTGTGAGAAGCACTTCACGCCTGAAGATCTTTCTAAGATAGAAGAAGAGATGTTGCGGATAATCAAAGAGGACCTGCGTTTTGAAAAGAAGGGCGTGACCAGAGAGGAAGCCGCGCGGATACTCAGGGACAGTGGGGAGAAGTTCAAGCTCGATCTTCTTGAAGGCCTTGAAGATGAAAAGATAACGATTTACACGCACGGTGACTTCATGGACCTCTGCAGGGGGCCGCATGTCAAAAGTACCGGGGATATCAAGGCTTTCAAGCTTCTTTCCGTAGCAGGCGCGTACTGGAAAGGCTCTGAGGCCAATCCAATGCTCCAGAGAATATACGGGGTCGCTTTTAAGAACAAAAAGGAGCTCGAGAATTATTTAAAGTTAAGGGAGGAAGCGCAGAAGCGGGACCACAGAAAACTGGGCAAAGAACTGGACCTCTTCAGCTTTAAGGACTCGATAGGAGCCGGCCTCGTATTGTATCATCCCAAAGGCGCCATTCTAAGGCAGGTCATCGCTGATTATATAACGGCCAGGCATCTTGAAAAGGGATACCAGCTCATATCAAGTCCGCACATCCTCAAGAGTGATATTTGGATACAGTCTGGGCATTACGAGTATTACAAAGAGCACATGTACATCTTTGAGAGCGACAAGCAGGAGTACGCGGTAAAGCCAATGAACTGTCCGGGGCACATCCTTGTGTATTCTTCAAAGATCAGGAGCTACAGGGAGTTCCCCATAAGATATTTTGAGCTGGGCAGTGTTTACAGGCATGAGAAATCCGGCGTTCTGCACGGCCTTTTGCGGGTAAGGGGGTTTACCCAGGACGACGCCCATATATTCTGTTTAAGGGAACAGGTCGAAGCGGAAGTGATAAGCGTTATCAATTTTGTGGTAGAGACACTGCGGGTTTTCGGTTTCCGGGATTTTGAAGTTGAACTGAGCACGCGTCCTGAAAAATATATCGGGACCCTAAGCGACTGGGACGAGGCCACGGTCGCGCTTAAGAACGCCCTCGGGCAGAAGAAGCTGCAGTATGACATAAATGAAGGGGATGGCGCCTTTTACGGACCGAAGATAGATATCAAGCTGAAGGACGCACTGGGCCGGGCCTGGCAGTGCGCGACCATCCAGTGCGATTTCGCTCTGCCCGAACGTTTTGATCTTAAATATACGGACCGGTCCGGCAAAGAGAAGCGCCCGGTCGTTCTGCACCGGGTGATATTGGGGAGCCTGGAAAGGTTCATAGGCGCTCTTATCGAGCATTACGGCGGGGCTTTCCCCCTGTGGCTGGCGCCTGTTCAGGCCATGGTGATCCCTATTGCCGAAGCGCACGTTGATTACTGCCTCGGGCTCAGGGAATTTTTGCATCAAAAAGGCCTGCGCGTGGAGATAGATACGAGGGACGAGAAGATGCAGAGAAAAATAAGGGACGCGGAGATGTCAAAGATACCCTATATGGCTATCGCGGGAAGCAGGGAGATGGAGACAAGTACCGTTTCCGTCAGGAGCAGGAAGGACGGAAACGTCGGCGTTATAAAAAAAGAGGAGTTTGTCGAGCGTTTGCTTGAAGAGATCAAAATTGACCAGGAGGTGGAAGATTAGTTTTGCAAGACCAAGACCAAGGTTTGGAAGGGGACGCAGGGGGGATAATACCCGGATCAATTCGGAAATAAGGGTGCCTAAAGTGCGATTGATCGATGATGAAGGGAATCAGCTCGGGGTAGTGGAGACCCCGGCGGCGGTCGCAAAGGCCACGGAGAAGGGAATGGACCTGGTGGAAGTCGCGCCTAACGTCAGTCCGCCTGTCTGCCGCATAATGGATTATGATAAATACAGATATGAACAGGAGAAGAGAAAAAAGCTCGCCAAGAAAAAACAGCACATAGTCCAGTTGAAGGAGGTAAGGTTTAAACTTCGCATAGAGGAGCATGATTATCAGGTCAAGCTTAAACATATAAAGGAATTCCTAGAAAAAAAGGATAAAGTCCGGGTTTCACTGCGTTTCAGGGGCAGGGAGATGGCGCATAAAGTGCTTGGCGAAGATCTCTTGAACAGGATAGCAGGTGATATTTCAGCCTGGGGAGAGATGGATTCAAGTCCGAAACGGATGGGCAGGACCATGGTAATGACCATCAGCCCCAAGAAAATGGAGTTGAAACCCAGAGAGGAGACGGAGGAGAAGGAAGATGCCTAAACTAAAGACCAAGAGAGGCGTGAAAAAACGCTTTAAACTTACCAAGACAGGAAAGGTCAAAAGAACAAAAGCGGGGAAAAGGCATATCCTGACAAAAAAAAGCAGGAAGAGGAAGCGCTCGCTGAGGAAGGCCGGTATTGTTGACAAGACAATGGAGCGGAAGGTAAAGAAGTTGTTGCCCTATGGGTAAAGGGCGCATGGCCTACTTGAGAAACACCGTGTCTTTCAGGAAAAGAAATAAGGAGCAGTGATGTCCAGAGTAAAACACGCAGCAAGTTCACTTAAACACAGGAAAAAAGTACTCGAGGCCGCGAAAGGACAGTTTGGGGCAAGATCCAAATCGTATAAGATCGCCAAGGAATCTGTCAGAAAAGGCATGGCGGCCAGTTATGTCGACAGGAAGAAAAAGAAGGGTGATTTCCGTTCTTTATGGATTACCCGGATCAATGCCGCCTGCAGGGCAGAGGGCATTTCCTACAGCAGGTTCATCACGGGACTGAAAAGATCCGGGATAGCTTTGAACAGGAAGATGCTGGCGGATATCGCGGTGCAGGACGGCCGCGGTTTCAAGGCGATTGTTAAGAAGATAAAATAAATAATCCGTACATTCATGAAAATACTCACGCCCGCGCGGATGGTGGCATTAAGTTTTCTGTGCGCCATATTGATCGGAACGGTTGCTTTGTCTCTTCCCGTGGCTACACAGGATGCGGGAAGGATGCCGCTGGTGGACAGTCTTTTTACCGCTACCAGCGCGACCTGTGTCACGGGATTGATCGTGAGAGATACCGGGAGTTATTTTACTACGTTCGGACGGTGGGTCATATTCTTGTTATTCCAGATCGGGGGACTCGGCATAATGACCTTTTCCACGTTGTTCGCGGTAATGCTGGGGCGGAAGATCGGTTTCAGTGAGGACGAGATCATTCGAAGCACGCTGAACCGACAGAATCTGATTGGCCTTAAAAAGCTCATTTTGTATATTCTGGGGATCACCTTTGCCGTGGAGATCACCGGCGCGGTGCTGTTGTATTTAAGATGGCGGGCCATAACAGATTGGGCTTTTTTTGAAACAGTGGAAAGAGCTCTTTTTCATTCCGTATCAGCGTTCTGCAACGCCGGGTTCTCGCTTTTCCGCACAAGTTTTGTCCGGTTCGAAGGGGATGCTTTTATAAACGGGATAATGATCTCCATTATAGTTATCGGCGGCATTGGTTTTGTCGTGATCATGGATGTTCTGGGATTATTCTTCAAACGGGGAAATGCAAGAAGAATAAGTTTACAGGCTAAGATCGCGCTTACCGTGTCGATCATCCTGATACTCGCGGGAGCGTGTGTGCTGCTTTTCTTTGAAAGAGGGAATGTAATGGAAGGGATGTCATTGCCGAGGCGTTTATGGGGGTCTGTTTTCCAGTCGGTGACAGCGAGGACAGCCGGGTTTAACACCCTTCCCATCGGAAAGCTTACCGTGCCTTCACTGATGTTTTTGATGTTCCTGATGTTTATCGGGGCTTCCCCGGGGTCAACAGGAGGAGGGATCAAGACATGCACTTTCGCGGTGCTGGTAATGACGGTCTGGAGCATGCTCAAGAACAGAAAAAGGGTCATGATGTTCAACCGTTCGATCTCCATGAAGGTCATAAGGCAATCGCTGGTAATATTTTTCTTATCAGCCGCGTGGGTATTTATTTTTACGCTTATTCTTGCTTATTTGCGCGCCACCGTTTATGGCAATGGGATATCGCTTGTGCGTGTGGCTTTTGAGGTTTTTTCGGCTTTCGGCACCGTGGGGCTTTCCACCGGGATCACCGGTGATCTTGGTAATCTCAGTAAATTGTGTATAATAGCTACGATGTTCGCAGGAAGGGTCGGACCTCTGACACTTGCGCTGGCCGTGGCTTTCAGAGGAAAAAGCGACAGATATTTTTACCCCGAAGAAAAGGTTATGGTCGGATAAGGAGGACGGACATGAAACAGTTTGCGGTCATAGGATTGGGAAGATTCGGATCCAGTGTGGCCAAGACGCTGGCTGAAAGAGGACAGGAAGTCATTGCCATTGATAAAGACGAGGAGCTGATTCACGATATAATGGACTTCGTGACCAAGGCGGTCTGCCTGGACGCTACGGATGAAAAAGCCATGAGATCCGTGGGGATACAGAACGCGGATGTGGCTGTCTGCGGCATAGGAACGAATATGGAGAACAGCATACTCGTTACGCTCCTTTTGAAAGAGCTGGGTATCCCGACAATAGTCTGCAAGGCCATAAGTGAACCTCATAAGAACGCGCTTTTAAAGATAGGGGCTTCCAGGGTCATCCTGCCGGAAAGGGATATGGGTGCCAGGGTAACCAATACCCTTATTTCAATAGATGAGAATATTCTTGAATACATAGACCTGCCAGGGGACGCAAGTATAGTGGAGTTCCTCCCACCGAAGGAATTTATAGGCAAAAGTCTGCGAGAGATAGATATGAGGGCAAAGTACGGAGTGAACGTTATAGCTATCAAGAAAAAGGAGAAAGATCCGGAAACAGGGGAGGTCATGGTGAGCGCCAAAACGAATATCTCTCCCCTGGCGGATGACATAATCGTGCATGACGACGTACTCGTGCTCTTCGGGGAAAACAAGAAGATGGAGATGCTTAAGAGCAGGTTTTAAAATGAACGATTTGAGCAACATAGAAAAGATAAAGAAAGATTTTGAAGAAACCTTAAAAAAATGCAAAGATGTCCTGCATCTGGAGAGCATAAAGACCGAATATCTTGGGCGCAAGGGCAGGCTTACCAGGACACTGAGGTCGATCTCTGCCCTCCCGGCTAAACAGAAAGCCGAGGTCGGAAAAAAAGCGAACATCCTTAAGAACGAGTTCACTGGAAAGATCAAGGAATTAAGCGCAAAGCTCGCGGCAGCTGAAGTTGCCGGGAAAAAGGAAGAAACCGACGTTACGCTGCCCGGGATACGGCCGGACACGGGGAGGCTCCACCCTTTGACCGTAACGCTTTCCAGGATAAATGAGATATTCATCTCTCTTGGATTCAATATAGCCGAGGGCCCGGAAATAGAAACGGAATTCTATAATTTTGAATCATTGAACATCCCGCTGGATCATCCCTCGCGTGATGCTTTCGATACATTCTATATCGATGGCAAATATCTTCTGAGAAGCCACACATCTAATGTCCAGATCCATATTATGCAGAACCAGAAACCGCCTATCCAAGCCATTATGCCGGGAAGGGTTTTCCGGCCCGACGCCGTTGACGCGTCGCATTCTTTCATGTTCCACCAGGTTGAAGGGCTTATGGTGGACAGGGGTATCAGGTTCTCGGACCTTAAAGGCGTGCTGGAGCTTTTCTGCAGGAGCATGTTCGGAAAGGATATCAAAATGCGGTTGCGACCCCACTTTTTCCCATTTACTGAACCCAGCGCGGAAGTAGACATTTCCTGTATTATCTGCGGGGGGAACGGATGCAGGGTGTGCAAGGGGAACGGATGGCTGGAGATACTGGGCGCCGGAATGGTTAACCCCAAGGTGTTCGAGGCCGTTGGATATGACCCTGAGGAATATACCGGTTTTGCTTTTGGCATGGGCGTTGAGAGGATAGCCATGCTGTTATACGGTATTGAAGATATCCGTTTCTTTTTTGAGAACGACATACGATTTTTGAGACAGTTTATATGAAGATAAGCTACCAATGGTTAAAGGAATATGTGGACCTGGACGCGAGTCCGGAAGAACTTGCTGCGGGCCTTACCATGTCCGGCTCTGAAGTGGAAGCCATAAATGATGCGGGTTCGGACAAGGTGATGTCCCTGGAGATAACTTCCAACAGGCCGGACTGCCTTAATATGCTCGGGCTGGCAAGGGAGGCTTCGGCGGTGTTTGACAGGGAACTGAAAGTCCCTGACGTCAGGCCCTTTGAAGGCGTGCCCGCGGAAAAAGGACAGGCAGTGGATTGTGTTATTGAAAACACCGAACTCTGCCCGAAATATACCGCCAGGGTCATAAGCGACGTTAAGATAAAGGAAGCGGGCGAAAAGATACGCAAAAGGCTGGAAGCCCTGGGCCTGCGGCCCGTCAACAACGCGGTCGATGTGACAAATTTCTGCCTTATGGAACTGGGGCAGCCTTTGCACGCTTTTGATCTGGATAAATTAAAGGGCGGGAAGATAATAGTGAGAGAGGCGCGAAAAGGCGAAAAGATCGTCACTATTGATGAAGAGGAAAGAGAACTTGAACCGGGTATGCTTGTTATCGCTGACGGTGAAAGGTCGGTAGCTATCGCGGGTGTAATGGGCGGGATAGACACTGAAGTAACCGCTAGGACCAGGAACATCCTCCTGGAAAGCGCTTATTTTGATCCGGTCTCCGTGCGGCGCACGGCACGTAAACTGGGACTTTCAAGTGATTCAAGTTACAGGTTCGAACGGGGCGTGGATAAAGGAATGATCAAGGGCGCATCTGACAGGGCGGCGGCTCTGATCGTGGAAGAAGCAGGAGGCAGGGTCCGCGGTTTTTACGAGACAGGTCCTCTTTCAGCGGAAGAGAATGTAATAGAATTTGACACCGAGAAGGCAGGGAAGATCCTGGGCGTTGTGCTGGAAAAAGAATGGGTGAAACACATATTCCAGAGACTGGACATGACCGTTACTGATAGTGAAGGCTCAAGGATGTCAGTAAGAGTGCCCACCTTCAGGGAAGACCTTGAGAAGGAGATAGATCTTATAGAAGAAGCGGCCAGGATATTCGGTTATGACAAGATACCCGCGACAATACCGGAGATATCCCCGGTTGTAGAAAGGAAGGTCTATGCGCGGCAGGTGAGCGAAAAACTGCTCGAAGACCTTGTTGCTCTTGGCCTGAGCGAAATAGTGACATACAGTCTTATCAGCGAGGCTTCTTCAAACAGGTTCCCCGGCCTTGTCAAGGCCCCGGTGACGCTCAGTAACCCTCTGTCCGAAGAGCAGAAGGTAATGACACCACATCTTCTGGACGGTATGTTGAAAACCATTTCCTGGAACATAAACAGAAAGAACAAGGACCTCAGGCTGTTCGAGACAGGTAAGGTATATTCAGAGCTCGGCAAGGGAAAGGGCTACGGGGAAGTCCCCGCGCTGTGTATTGGTCTGACAGGTATTGCCAGGCGGAACTGGATGGAAGGCAAAAGAAATGAGAGTTTTTATGACCTAAAGGGGATCATAGAAGATATTTTTTCCGGGTTAAGGATAACACCGGAGTTCACTTCCATTCATATAGACGGAATAGCGCCCTGCGCGGGGATAAAAATACAGGGGGAGGAGGAAACAATAGGATTTCTGGGGCAGGCCACTAAAGAAATATTGAACGAATATGATATTGAACAGGATGTCTTCTTGTGCCAGCTGAAACCTGGCAGGATATTTGAAAGAGCTGTGCTGGAGAACAGGTATCACACCATACCGCGTTTCCCGTTTTCCATACGCGATGTCTCAATCCTCTGTGAAGAATCCCTCCGGGCGGGGGATATCTCGAGGATAATCGCGGAGGAAGGCGAAGAATTGATAAAGAGCATTGACCTGGTAGATATCTATAAAGGCAAGAAGATCCCCAAAGGCAAGAAAAGCCTGACCTACAGCATACAATACGGACTTGATACCCGCACTTTGAGGGAAGAAGAGATCGAGGCCCTCCACTCAAGTGTCAAAGACGCCCTGGCGAAAAACCTCGGCGTAACCTTTCGATAGAACTGTTGTTTTCAAAGTAAAAGAAGACCGAAAATCCTTTCCCATGTAATAAATAGGGACAGCGACCATTTTTAGAAAAAATGAGGGAAAATGGTCGCTGTCCCTATTTATTAAAGTTTTTGGTGACAAAGTTTTACCGAACAGCATTGATTTGGGCTAGAAGGGGATTTGTTTATATAACTGTACTATTCATAATAAGTTACAAGCGTGTTAAGAAAACAATACTCATCTAACTTTATCTTGACCTAACGTTCGATTTATGATATACTAAGTTCTTCTAGAAAATGGCAAACCTGTGGCGACACAGGGGCGCAAAGTCGAGGGTCTAGGAACAAATATAATTTTGTTTTTGTGTCAATTATAGACAGCCAGACTGCCTGTGAAAAATAGTGCAATCTGGCTGTTCTTTTTTATGGGTATGACCTGGGGATCAGAGCCGCATTGTCCCACCCCTCGACGGGATAATGCGGTTCCCCGGGTTTAAATATGCCCTGAAATTAAAATGATTTGAAAAGCATGAATGGAAACAGAAAAAATATAATGGATATGATAGTGAAAGAAAACTTTTTCGAAAAGAAAATGTTTCGCGTAATAACTGCGCTTGTGACCCTGTTGTGCTTTTTGGTCACGACCGGGCTGGGGGATGTTTTTGTCCACACAGCCTGGGCTGCGAAGGCGCCATTAGTGCAAACTGTGCCTACGGGAATTGAAGATCCGTTATTTGTCAGTGAATTAAATATTGAGACGTTTGTTCTTCCTCAGAACCTCGGAACGATCGAGGATACATGGAGCCCCTCCACGGAACGAAAAATAAAAAACAAAAGACGAAAGACGATCATCCACATCCAGGACGCTCATTGTAACTATGATGCCCAGCACAAAATAGCCAGGATAATCGACCACCTGGGGATGAAATACGGAATAGACGTGGTCAACCTTGAGGGCGGTGAAAGTGATTATGATCTATCCCTTTTCACGGAGATTGAAGATACAGGTCTCAGGGAAAAAGTCGCTGATTATTTTGTCAAAGAAGGTATTGTCAGCGGCGCTGAATATTTTGCCATCAATAATCCCGGTAAAGCAGACTTATGGGGCGTAGAGGATACGGACCTGTATCTTCAAAATCTTAATGTTTATCATGATTTCAGCCGGCATAAGAGAGAGGCCGATCGATACCTGCGGGAACTGGACTATTTTCTCGGCAATCTTAAACGCCACATCTACTCGGATGAGCTATTACAGCTTGACAGAAAATATTCGCAATATAAAGCCGGTGGGGTCGAATTTAAGGATTATCTTACCAGCCTCATAGAAAAAGCCCGGCTCCAGAAGATCAATATCAGGAAACATGTAAACGTATTACTATTGAGCCAGATACTGGAGAGAGAGAAGGAGGTTGACTTTAAAAGAGCCAATGTTGAAAGGGATATGGTCATTGACAGACTCCAGAAGGTCCTCTCCAAGAAAGAGTTGCGTGAATTGGTGACCAGGACCGTGGAGTTCAGAAAAGAGATCATTTCCCAATACGACTTCTATGAATATCTGGTTCAAAAGGCCAAAGAAGCAGGCATGGCGACAGAAGATTTCTCCGAACTCAGTAAATACATGATTTATATATCCCTGTATAACATCATTGACAAGTCAAGAGTAATGGAAGAGATAGATGCTCTCGAGAGCGAGATAAAAGAAGTACTTTATCAGAACGATAAACAGAAGGAGCTTGACCAGCTGTCAAAAAATCTCATTTTGATGAAGAACATTTTTAATGTCACCCTTACCAGAGATGATTATGAATATTACAGGGAGAATGAAACGGCGTTTGGAGCACAGAACTACATTGCGTTCATAAACAAAGAGGCGCCGTTATTCCGCATAACAGTAAACCTTGATAGTAGCATACATGATCTTGATCTTTACCGTAAAAAGATGACCGGCTTCTATGAATGGTCATTCAAAAGAGACAAGGCGTTCATAAAAAACATCAAGTTTTCAACCATAAAGTCTCGAGCAACGCGCAACGAGCAACGCGCAACGATATTAATGACCGGCGGATTCCACGCCGAAAACCTCCACAAGCTGTTCAGGGAGCACAACATTTCCTATGTTTCGATCATACCCAGATTCGAGAACGAGGACGGGTATGAGTGCCCGTATTTCACGCTCCTTTCAGGCGGCTGGAAAAATATGGTCAAGGGGTTATTAAGCAAGACATCATTGATAGCGATATATTCTCATTTTTGCCAGCGTTCCGGCCAGGTGAACGGCGCGGACTCTGAAGAAGTAATAGCCCTGTGGAAGGAGTTTGTTGAAGCGAGATTCAGGGGCGACGGGACGTTTCAGAAAAAGACAGGGAACAGAATATACGCGTTTAATAAAAGTGAAGAAGAGGGATTCAGCCCGGTATTTGAGATACAAGGCTGGACAGTATGCGTGAAAGATCAGGATACAGTAGATGAAGGGGATGATGGTATTAACTGGCTTATCGCGCATATAGAAGACCTGGAAAGAGAGTACATAGATGTATTGGAACTTATAGAGACCGGCATGCCTGATGATGCCCAGACTTATTTGGACGATCTGGAAAAAAGGCGAGACAGGATATTCAAGCAGATAGACCTGTACCTGAATGAACTCGAAGAAGACAGCCCGGTATTCAAGGCTTTTCAGGCTCATAAAGAGTATCTGGGATCAGTTAATGCGGATCTTACTGATATTTACACTGTTTATTATGATCTTATATGGACGGACAGATATCCGGGCTGGGACGGAAGATCAGATGAAGAGGGATCAAAGATGAAGTTTACCGCAGATGGACAATACGAAGAGATACATAATCGCGCTCAAGAAGTGTGGGATAAATGGAAGACCGGGGGAACTGATAATCTCAGGGACATGACCCGGATCATACGCATAAGGGACAAGCTTGCTCCTTTAAAAGAGGAACTGGATAAAACAGAAAATGAACTGGAGCAAATCACATCTAAACTTGACGAATTTGAAAAAAGACAAGAAACGCTGGAGGGAGAACTGTCGGAACTACAAGAGAAACAGGAAAAAGGGGAAGATCTGACGGACGAGATAGAAAATACCCGGAAGAAGATAAATGAATTGGAAACTGCTTTTAAGATCTACACGGAATCCCGCCAGGATCTGCAGATGGCCCTGGCCGACGCCTGGAACAGATGGGATGAGAGTGAAGAAAGTCTGAGAAGGCTTTTAAGGGACCTGGTGGCTTATCTTTCCAATAATATGGGGGGTTCTTTCGCGCGACAGCTTTACTGGGACGCGTTTAAAGCAGCCGGTCCGGAAAAGGAGACTGTCGTGTTAGAGGCGTTTCGCCATTCAGATGAGCTCCAGGGAAGTGAAGGAGAATGGAAGGAAGAGGCAGCGGGGAATCTCTTAAAGGAGATGGAAAAGAGAGAGAGCATGCATATACCGGAATACACCTTCAGGAAGGGAGGAAAAGAGAATTACTGGGGGATATGGGCGGAGTTTGACGCGGTGAGCGTATTAGAGGAGGATAAAGCCGCGCAGGGAATGATAGAGGAAGTTATAGAGGCTGATTGCAAGGAGCTTGAGAAAAAGATAAGGACGAAGAGGAAGCTAAAGAAGGGGATACCGAAGCGAAAAAGGGAATGGAGCCGGTGGGAGAAGATAGTGGTTTGTTTATTAGTGGCCATGTTGGTGACCTCGGTTGTTTTTACGGTTTTTCTTGTTTTTTATAAGCTCTTCCATCAGGGAGAAGCGCCTTCAATATCCGGGCCCGAGGAAGAAGACCAGGGAGTTACTCCCGCACCCGAGGAAGAAACAGTTGTGACCGAAGGTATGGGCATAGCGCAATTTGATCTGGAGAGCATAATCGGCTCGGGGATCAAGGTGGGAGAACCCATGGGAGAAAAGGTTGAAGGAGAAGTTGATGTATTAACTGAGAGACTGAGGGAAAAAATAAGAAAGGTTTCAGAGCTCAGAATGGAATTACAGCAGGACATGGAAAAATTTGAACAGGAAATAAGAGAACAGGAGCAAAAGATAAGGGAAAGCGCCTCATCACCCGAACTTAAGGAACATTTAGGTAAGATCAGCGAGCAGGCAGAGTCCAGAAAGAGGGTTTTGACCAAAGAAGCATATGAAAAGCATAAAAAGAGGGTTGAGACAGATCCTTCCTCGTTCAAAGGTATAAAGCATAAAGAGGACAAGACAGACCCTGAGCCGGCAGTTAAGCCGGGTGAGAAAGAGGAAGAGGTATCAGTAAAAGATGATTATCTGGAAAAGGAAGTGGGGCATGGAGGTGGTAATGATACAGTAGGTGACTGGGTGGCTGATTGTAAAGACGAGAAGGGCATACCTGTCAGTTCGTATCTTTGTGAAGGGGGTTTTGCCGTTATCAATCCAATAACCGGTAAAGT
Source organism: uncultured Planctomycetia bacterium (assembly GCA_964431495.1). Classification (GTDB taxonomy): domain Bacteria; phylum Omnitrophota; class Gorgyraeia; order Tantalellales; family Tantalellaceae; genus CAYSJU01. The sequence goes on along the minus strand of CAYSJU010000002.1, from coordinate 28,739 downwards.
ATCAGTTTCTGAGCCGGAATGGAAAGCATGGCCGCTTGAACAGGATAGCGAGGCTTCGGAGTGGGTTGTCATGGCTTCTGACGGAAGAGATAAAATGTTAGCCCGTATACCGCCCGCTAAGGCCATAGTGAATGTGCAGGCAGGTGTTGAAAGCAAATGTCAGGAAGTAAGCGCGTACTATGATAAAGCCAACGGCAAGTGGTATCTGAAATTTGATAAGGATCCTGAACGCATCAGGATAGGTATTCGGGACGCCAATAGTTCTGAGCTGGGGGATATTCCCCTTATACAGATAGATAGATCCGTGGAAGACACATGGAAGGACAGCCTGCCCGAACCCGTGCGGGATATTTTGGAAAAAGCCAAGGATCTCTCTCTTGAAGAACGGGAGAAGGTGAAATCGCAGATCTTAAGCTGGTTTTATTACTCCACAAATCCCTGTCTGGCAAGATTCAGCAGGGATGAGCCTGATTTTATCAAATTCGCTTTTAAGTATTTTTCCATGGCCTGTGACGGTCTAGCCAGGCTGGACGCGATACTTTCGCACGAGCTGGGCATACCCGCCCGTGTTCATGCAGGATTCATGGACCGCAACTCTGATGGCTCGTTCTATTCAGGAGGAAGGCATACTTTTGTCCTTACCCAGGAAGGTGATGAGATAATCGTGGAAGAGGCAACGGCTTTGGTCGGCGAAAGTTCACCGCTATATGGGCGGGAAGCTACTCCAGAGGATTATAAAAAAGAAGAAGAGTACATAAAACAAAGGGCAGAACATATTCTACAACAGTTAGATAAGCCCGGTGAGCTTATGGAGATCAGGCTGGAAAAAGAGAAGCTGCGAGGGAAGCTTTCCGAGACAGAAGCACGCCTGAAAGAGGCGGAAAAGAAGCTGGAAGAAGCGGAAAAAGGCATGCCTGAGAAGCAAGATGAAAGGATAATTTATGAGCAACTAAGGGAACATTACAATGCGAGGTTAAGGGCATTGAGGATACCCAGTTTGTCCCAGGATGGCGATCTGCCCTATGCCAGGGAATTATTGGACGAGTGTCAAAAGTTCGTTTTTTCAGAAAAGACCTTGGAAAACAAATATCAGCTCATGGCAGTGGGACACTTTATGCTTGAGATGTTATCACAGATCGGGGGAGTATTTCCTGATCTTGAGCAGGAGGTTTCAAAGGCAAAGGCAGTAGTATACGAAAAGATGTCTGATTTTGCCTTTGAACAGCAGTGGTTGTTGTTGCGGGAACCGCTGAAAGGAGAGCCTTTGGGATCCAAAACCCCGAATGCCATAAAGAGAAATTTTGTGATAGAAAGAGAAGAGGATGAAACTTATCATGTAGGGGATAGTATCCATATGATAAGTTACCAGATCAGGGTTAATGGGGACATTTTCAGCATTGAGCATGGCCCGCGATTTTATAGTTTTAACAGGAAAAGCGGGGTAGTTATCGTTCATGACCAGTCCACCCCGGGAGGACCCAACAGGCATCATCCGGGTGAGGAGCGCTATAACGGCTGGGCGCATTTGATATTGCATACACTCGACTTCGCTGTCGTCAGGACAAGAGGGGCTGAAAACGGGGAAGCCATAACCAGAATAAAGGACAGGTTCAAAAGAGAATTATCTCTTTATACCGGGTTTGAGTTTAAGCAGTCTTATGAAGTGATCGATCGTGAGCGTAAAGTTCCGGAAGGCGCGACAAGGTATGTGATAGGGATGAATGACAGTGAATACAGCGTTGAGGTGGCAGATGTTTTTGTTACCTTTAACAGAACTACGGGGAAAATCCTCATTCGGGATACAGCGAAAGGCGAACCCACGGTAAAGAGGCCTTACGACCCTTATGACGCAAACGCATACGATGATTTCGTTGGATTCATGAGACAGTCATTTGTGAACGCCGCCAGAATAGCAGAGGGCACGGAACAGGAAGAAGGAGTTGAGTATATAAGAGGACTCTTCAGGTCAGAGATCAGCTTTTTTACAAATGACAGAATGAGAATTCTAATGATTTTGCCGAATATCAGAATGGCACTGGAAGGAGCCAGGGATGAAATCGAAACAGCGGTGATCCTGGCAAATATTCATTTACTTCATAGCAGGATGTATAGGGGTCAAGATGGTGAATTATCCATAAAGAACCGTGAGGGTGCAAGATACTTGTTAGAGGAGTTTAACGCGGCTTTCGGTCATCTTATGTCCCAGGATTTCACAAAGAATGCTCTTAGCCGGGCAAGCACCAAGGAAGAGTTGATCGCGATTTATAGGCGGACTTTTGATATGGTTTTCAGTGTGTATATGACAGGAGGTGTCTGGTATATAAAGGCAATGGACGATTCAGACGCACCGACGTTGACTATAGATCAGCTTGACAAGGCGTTTGAAGTATTGACGGAAAAACGACAGGCGGAGGAGAGAGACCCCGCTATCCCTGAAGACGACCAGGAGGATACGGGTACGATCCGGGTCGTTGACGTTCTTACCGGAGAAAGTATTACGATCCCCGCAAACGGGGAAGTGGTAGACTATTATCAGGGAGCATTTATTACCGGAGAAAAAGGAGCTGACAAGCCATCCGGTATTTCTATTTCAGGTAAAGATAAAACCCTAAAATATCAGGCTCAGGTCAAAGAGCTTAATGAATTTTTTGTGTTACCCAACGGTGATTGGCTTGCGGTGTCGGGAGTGGGCGATATGCTTTCCTTCATGGGCCCATTGGCGGAAAGGTCCGGGTTGTTTAAAGATGGGTGGCTGAAAGCCATTCCTCCTGCGCCATTTTTCCGTCAAAAAGGAATGAATAGAAGTGTAACAATCAGAGCAGACGGTTCATGGATAAGCGCGATAGAGTTTGGTGTAAATAGTCCAGCCGTATCAAAGTCTCAGAAACTAACGATGCAAAAGTGTTATCTTGGCACATTCAATGGAGAGCAAGTCTTAATGAAGATACCATATGCTCACCGTATACTCCCGCCACTTTTTATAGATGACACATGGGTAGGAGCCGCGGACATAGGGTCTCCCAAGCTTTCTCTTGTAGGTCCGGGCGCGCAGAAAATGGCAGGTCTTGTCCAGGATAGAATAATAGTTGACTGGGCGAATCTGCCCGATGGAGATTATGTTGTTCTTGCAAAAAATGATGACGATACTTACAGTTTTGTAGGTCCGGGAGCCGCACCGTTCAATAATAACAGATCACTGACAGGCCCTAAAATAATAACCCCTAAAGACCGTCCTCCATTAGGGATAGAAGCCGTTTATGGCCAGAGACTTATTAAGGTAAGATTCAGCAATACGGCGACGAGTTACTTTAAGAAGTCACAGTTGCGTTACGATCATGCGTTTTTTGGGCCGGCTGCTGAAGAAGCAGGCATTGCCGGGCTCGAGTTTATGGATTCCTGGGAACCGGTATTCGCTCCCGATGGCAGGTGGATAGGGAAGATCGTTAATTGGGATGAGCGCGGCGCGGCTTGGGGATATGTAGGTTCATTATTCCCGGAAAATTCAGATCTAAGATATTCATATGGGACAGGATACGGGATACCCCATGAAGATTATATTTTCACGGAAGATGGCGACCTGCGTATCTGTCTTTGGGATGATACCAGAAAACAGGATGTATGGGTTGATTCCTTACAGCCAAATGGGAGAAAAGTGATAATAGAGTACAGAAAGAAGATAGAAAGGGAGAAACTCGGTTTAGGGGTATCAAGACAGCATTACCTAAGCCGTATTGCCGGACTATACAATATACCCTCTCAAAAAGCTGCTGGACAGCTTAGAAAGTTACGCGCGGAGCGTCTTGATATAAGATGGAGGAACGTAAACGCCCTGGCAAAAGTGGATCAGGGAGCCGCATTAAGAGAGTTGGGCGAGATATTGGATTATATGGACCAGCATTTTCCGGAAGTGTACGCTTCCCAAGGTCAGATCGTAAATTTCTTTGATCTCCAGACCGTAACAGACACAATAAAGCCCCTTTTGCATGCATTACCTGAACATTTGAGCGAAAACCAGATGATAACGCTTATGAAGTTTTTGCGGACAACAGAGTTCAAAGAGTATATCATTGAACTGTTTGATCATTATGTGGACCCGAACTATACCATCAGAGGGGCTGCACGCGCAAAAAAAGTGACCCAGGGATGCTCATTCACCCTTGAACAATGGAGAGAAATAGTATCAGACTATCTTCAGAAATTCACGCCCGAATGGGGATTTGATCCTTTGGAGTTTCCTTTATTTGTCCCAGCTGATTTTCACAACAATTACCATGATAAGGCAAAGGACCTCAATACCTTTATGCTTGGAGTATATGAAAAGACATATCCGGAACACGATTTCAAATCTTATAAGGACTGCATAGACAGATTGGATCTGATCGGAGAGAACCTGAACATTACCCTTGGAAGTACGTTAGAGGATGCTTTTGCGGGATTGCGTGAGCTGACAGGTATGGGAGATAGACACTTTGATATAGAGATCGAGTCTTCTGTAAGGGACAATCCGGTTTACAAAGCAATTCAACTGGTAAGAAGGAATCCTTCATTTTTAAAACTTAAACAAGACTCCCAGCCATGGGACAAAGCCTGGTGGACTGAAACTGATAATGTTGGGATGTGGGATGAGATCAACCAGGGGCTTATGGACATTTTGAAAGATGATTACCAGGGAAAAGTTACATTAGATTCAGTATGGAAAGAGTTCTGGGATGAATGCAGCCACGATGCAATTTGTGTGCTTTTTATGATAGGAGTGCTGGCTTTTCTCTTGAGTTATGCTTCAGACACTCTTAGGAAGAGGGACATGATTCTGGGTCCTTCCGCGGATAGGATCATTGAGCGTATTCTGAAGGAAAGTCCCTGGTTCACCGGTAGAAGAGCGGATACGGCGAGGCAGCTTTTGAATGAAATGATGGAAATGCGGTCTCAGGGATTGACCCGGAGACAGCAGGCCGATCTGGAGACAATGCGGATGATCCTTCCGGATAACCAGCGTGCAGTGTTTGATGCTATCTCGTGTGTAGCCATGGAGCCCCCAGCAAAGACCAGGGGCGCGTTAAGGCGGATGATAAGTCTCGTGCCGCTTGCCGCTCTTTACAGTGTTCTGGATACACGCGATCACCACGGCCGCCAGGCAATGAACAGGGAACTGCTTAAGCTCTTCAAATCAATTGATGAAAAGACAGACCCGGATGAGGTCTACGAGGGGATAAGAGAGATCGTTGATAAGTATAGTGTGCTTTCCTCGGCCGGGTTAGAATCCGATAGGGAGCAAATAGAAGTTGAATTCAGCCAGATTGAGGAAAGGTTGCGGAAAGAGTTAAGGTCAAAGATGTTATTGCGCGTGGGCGCCCCGGTAAAGCATTCCCTCAAGCCAAACGGCAGGTCCAAGGCAAGAGCCGGGCAGGGAAGCGAATTTTTGCAATTAAGAGAATATGTTCCGGGACAGGATGACTATAGGAAGATAGACTGGAACGCAACTGCCCGCAGAGGGAAGACAATGGTCAGGGAAACTGAAACTGACACGACCAAGAGGGGAAGCATCCTTGTAGATATGCGGTCTGTTTTTGACAAGAACTATAGAGATACATGGGTCAAGGATACTGCCCGGTCTCTTGTGGAGATGTTCGACCCCGTCAGGCTTCAAGGAAAGCAGCCATATACATTGGATAAATTCATCTTTATCATGCCGGGCAATATCGTTGAGATAGAAAGACAGGGCAGGAAAGTGAGATATGACATAAAAGGCAAGGGACTGGATAATGTGATATTGATGCTCCAGAAGAGATATAAAAAGTCAAGGGAGACCCTGGCTTTTAATGATCTGGATTTTTACAACAGGGAACAGAACAGAAGATATGCGGAAAGGACCGGAAGGATCTTTGGTAACGGAACAAAGGTTGAAGAAAAATTAGGCAGGCACGTGAAAGGGTGGGAACTTGAGGATGAACACGTATTCTGCGTCGGGATAAGGGACAATGAAGACAGAAGAGAGATGACCCGCGTTCTGGGTAAACGTTCCGTAACGCCTCTTTTCTGGGATAAGAATGAAGCCAGGCCGTTCAGCCGACTCGCAAGGAAACGTGCCGCTGGATCAATGGTTGGGACCAGCCAATCCGGCAGTTTTATCGGGAAAGTAACAGATAAAGAGGGCAATGTTATAGGAGGTGATGTGCGGATAACACGCGGGAAGGGACAGAATAAGAAAGACGAAGAGGGAGAAGGTATCTTCATAACTTCAAAGCGGGATGATGAATTTGAGCCTGTTTTTGTGCCGTTTGCTAAAAAGAAAGATAGTGCCGAGGTCCTGACGCTGTCGCCGGAAGAGGTCAGAGAAAGCATCAAAGCATGGGTCAAGGGCAGAATGCGCGGGTTATCCTCTGAAGCAAGTGAAGCGGTAAGTAAATCCATTGCCGGTATTATTGACGGCCTCCAGTATGAAGTTGAAGAGATAATAGTTCTGGAAGACCACGAAAAGATAAAAGGAGTGGTCAGCGAAGACGAAAAAGTTCTTTACCTTAATAGACATCTTCTTGAACCATTGGGCTTTATCCACGAATTAGGTGAAGCGTTCGTGAAACTGCCGTGGGACCAGGAATACATCGCACTTACGCGTCATACCTTTATGCGCGGAGCCGGGAAAGACGTAAGGAGGGCCTGTAACGAGCTTATAGAAGAAGAAGGAAAAGAAAAAGTGGAAAGCATGTCTCCTGATAAATTGATCGAAAAACTTGACGAGAAAATGCGTAAGCCGGATTTTGAGATGAGCAAGGAGAGAAACACGCGCGTACAGAAGGGCGAAAGTCCGGTAACAGAAAGCGAAATAGCGCTTATTCGATATAATGCCAGCTTGAAAACCGCAAGTCCGGAACTTAAAGGGGAAAAGCTACTTTACGGCATACAGGACCATCTTGATCCGGCAGGGAACGCGGTATTCACGAAAGAGATCAGTCTTATTACGGATGATCTGAGACAGGGAGACCTTAATGTGTTTGTCATACCCCGGGCGTCCCGCCCAGGTGCCGAAAAAGAGCAATTTGCGGTCGGACAGGACCTGAAAAGGAAATTTGATAAGAGTTACGGCATCTCTACGGGGATACTCTATTATGACCCGGATCTGGGTAAGGAAGTTTCCTCTGAGGCTCAGTTCGAAGAATTCACGGAACAGCTGGGAAAAGCTTATCAGATAGTAGTGGAAGAGAGAAATAAGGCAGAAAGAGAAGAAGGGAGAAAAGCCCTTCCCAAAATATATGTTGATTGTCCTACTCAAGCTCATGTAGAAGAAGCCAGAAGCTTTATCGGATCAAAGAGAACGGAGGATCCGGAAGTTGAGAACATGATATGTATAGGCAACGATCCATTGAAGGAGGGACGGATCATCGATGAGGCCAGGGTCGTTGCGGTCGGGACCATACTTATGAATGACAGACGGGTGCAGGATATTTTTGATAAAATGGATCCGCAAAATCCTGAATTCATGAGAAAAAGAAGAGAGATGCTTGCCTTTTTCCAGAGCGCCGGCATAATTGACGATGCTGTTGATTTTATGAACATGAGTGCGGTGGATTTGGGTAATTTTGTCAGGAAGATATGGACAGGGGACAAGACGCTCAGGATTACACCTATTAACTGGGAAACGCTGCGCCAGTGGAAGGATTCCCAGAACCAGGTCCTCCAGTCGCTGTAATAAATAGGGACAGCGACCATTTTTTTTAAAAATGGTCGCTGTCCCTATTTATTATTGCTGAATTTTCGGTGGAGTGTTATAATGAAAATCAGCATAGATCTCCTGTCTGGTGCGTGTTCTGGGGATGAGTATTGGCCAACACCAATAAATGGGGAGTCTAGCTCTGGTGATCTCGCGGGATTATCAGGATGGCACCCACGTGTCCTTAAGGGACCATATCTCTTCCCGTTCACGGCCAGATGGGGTCTTTTCAGGGCCGGATGACCTCCGGCCCTGCTTTTTAAAACCGATCACGAACCATGGATCTATTCGAAAAGAACACAAATAAGAAGAAGGATCTGCCTTTATCGCTGCGCATGTGTCCTGATACCCTTGAGAAATTTCATGGACAGGGGCATATCATCGGCAAGGGGAAACTTCTGCGCAGGGCAATAGAAGCGGACCGCATAAGTTCATTGATATTTTACGGTCCTCCAGGGACAGGGAAGACAGCCCTGGCAGTGGTAATATCTAAAAAAACAGGTGCGCGCTTTATACGAACGAATGCTGTTTCCAGCAATGTAAAAGAGATCCGGGGGGTCATAGATACAGCCGCGAAGAACAGAAGCCTGAACGGCCAGAAGACCATATTGCTTCTTGACGAGATACACAGGTTTAACAAGGCCCAGCAGGATGTGCTCATGCCCGCGGTGGAAGACGGCACGGTCATACTTATAGGCACTACTACCGAGAACCCTTTCTTTTCAGTGAATTCCGCTCTTCTCTCAAGAAGCCAGGTCTTTGAGTTTAAGCCGCTGAGCGAAGAGAGCATAAGGGGGATCCTGAACAGTGCGCTGAAAGACACTTCAAGGGGATTTGGCGGGATGAACATCAAAGTTGATGAAGATGCTGTCAATCATCTGTCAAAGATCTCAGACGGTGACGCGAGAAAAGGTTTGAACGCTCTGGAAGTCGCCGTGCTTACTACCGAACCCGGGAAAGACGGGATAAGACATATTACCCTGGGAGAAGCCGAGGAGTCTATACAGAAAAAAGCCATAGTCTATGACAGGGACGGTGACGCCCATTATGATACGGCCAGCGCTTACATTAAAAGCATGCGGGGATCAGACCCCGACGCGGCTCTTTACTGGCTGGCAAAGATGATAGTGGCGGGCGAAAACCCCAGGTTTATCGCGAGGCGCCTGGTTATATGCGCGGCTGAGGACGTCGGGAACGCTGATCCGCAGGCCCTGGTGGTGGCGAACTCCGCCATGCAGGTCGCGGATTTTATCGGCTTTCCCGAGGCAAGGATACCACTCGCTCAGGCTACCATCTATGTGGCGTGCGCGCCTAAAAGCAACGCGTCTTATCTTGCCATAGAGAAAGCAATAAAGGATTTAACTGAAGAGCGGACGCAGGAAGTGCCAGACCACTTGAAGGACGCAAGTTATCCCGGCGCGGAAAAGCTCGGACACGGTGAAGGATATAAATACGCGCATTCTTTCAACGGCCATTATGTGGAGCAGGATTATGTGCGCAGGGAGAAGACGTATTACGTGCCGGCAGACATAGGATATGAGAAAAAGATAAAGGAATGGCTGATGGCGCTGAAGGGAAAGGGAAAATGAACCCGAAAGCTATCGCTTTAATATCAGGCGGACTTGATGGCCTGCTCGCCGCAAAGGCCGTCATGGAACAGGGCATTGAAGTCGAGGCCGCGTGTTTTGTGATGTCGTTCGCTTCGCGGGACCTGGATTTTTTCAAACAAAAAGTCCGGGAAGCATGTGAGGATGCGGATATTCCCGTGAAGATGTTCGACATATCTCAAGAGTTTCTTGAGGTATTAAAAAGACCGGACCACGGTTTCGGGTCTAACCTCAACCCCTGCATAGACTGCAAGATATTGATGCTGCGGCGGGCGAAAGGAATAATGGAAGAAGAAGGCGCCGGGTTTGTCATCACGGGCGAGGTGCTGGGCGAAAGGCCAATGTCCCAGAGGCGGGAAACCCTGAACATGATAAGGAAGATGTCGATGCTTGACGGATATCTTCTCAGGCCGCTTTCCGCCAGGCTTCTCGAGGAAACGATCCCGGAGAAAGAGGGTGTCGTGGACAGAGAAGCATTGTTTGATATACGCGGCCGTTCACGAAAGTGTCAGTTCGAGCTGGCCGAAAAGTACGGGATAAAGAAGTTTTTTTCACCCGCGGGGGGATGCCTTCTTACAGACCCCGGGTTTTCGAGAAGATTAAAGGACCTTATGCAAGCCGGTAAGATGGAACTCGATGATATTAACCTCCTGAAATGCGGAAGGCACTTTCGCCTGGATGCCGCGACCAAAGCGATCGTTGGAAGAGATGAAAAGGACAATGCCGGCATAATCGTCCTGAAGAAAGAGGGGGATATCCTGCTGCATTTGAAAGAAAAAGCCGGGCCGTACGTTCTTTTACGTGGCGAGCTCAGCTCTTCAAACATTGAGAAGGCAGCCCTGCTTTGCGTTAGCCATTCAAAAAGTAAAAATTATTTTTCAAATGAGAAGATCCTGTACTGGACAGATGATAATAACAAAAAGGACATACTCGTAGGGGCAATGGAAAGGGCCGAGGTAGAGAAGATCAGGGTGTAGTAGTTCGTAGATAGTTGACTTGACATAATAAGACCAAATTTTTATCTCTGAACTACGAACTACGAACTAACACGGAGAGCCGATGAAAGAAGAAGGAATTATTGTAAAAATTGAAGAAAAAAGGGCTGTAATAAAGACTGTTCCCACGGAAGAGTGCAGAACGTGTTCCCGCTGCGGGCTTGCCAGGTCCAGGCGCATCAATATAACTGCAGCAGATATCCAGGAATTCAAGGAAGGAGATCACGTTACCATAGACGTGTCTTCTTTAGAGATGATGAAAGTATATCTTATCTTATATGTTTTTCCCCTGACAGTATTTGTCTCTGGAATACTCATCCTGTACGCGTTTTTCAGGAATCCCCTGATAAGCTTTGCAGGGGCCTTATTGGCCACGATAGGCGCTTATGCGGGTGTCGGATGGTATGTAAGGACCAGGACAGTGTTCTCTCCCAGGATATGCGTCCGCAGGTAGATCCGAAAAACGACACTATACAAGTTTAATGAATACAACAAGTTAGGCCAAAGGGAAACGTTCCCATTGAAGGATTGACTTATTCGGCCAGAAGGATATAATGGATAGGCTTGTTATTTGAATTGTCCAGCTTCGAGGAGGCGAAATGGAAGATAAGGTAAAAAATGTGATCGAAAAGATACGTCACGCCCTTCAGCGGGACGGTGGTGACATAGAGTTCGTTTCAATGGAAGGCGGCATTGTCAAAGTAAGGCTCCAGGGGGCCTGCAGGGGATGCCCGATGAGCCAGATAACAGTTAAATCTGTGGTTGAACGGACCATCAGGGAGGAAGTCCCTGAAGTCCAGGGTGTGGAAGCAGTATAAAGGCTGAAAAAATCGGCATATACATCCGGGAAACTTTGGAGTATAATAACGTGCAGTTCGACGATATTAGATCGTTAAAAAATAATGTCAGGAAGGAGTTAATAGAACAATTAAAGGGGCAAGCTCCGTCGTTGAGAGGCGAGAGGAGCCGCAGGATTCAGGAAAAGCTCCTTTCCAGCGATGAGTTCAGGTCCAGCAAGACAGTAATGACCTATATTTCTTTGCCAACCGAGGTGGAGACCGGGTATTTTAACAAAAGATCGCTGGAAATGGGCAAGAGAATGGTTGTCCCATTTATCGATACTAAAGACCGAGTTATAATCGCTTCAGAACTTGAATCGATAGATGATCTCGTGAAGGGCCCGCATGGTATTTCCGTACCGAAAAACGGGCCCCGGAAAGTGTCTTTGAAGGAGATAGATTTGATAGTGGTGCCTGGAATAGCATATGACAAAAATAACATGAGGCTTGGCAGGGGCAAGGGATATTACGACAGATTCCTGGCCAGGCCCGAATTATCTTCAGCAAAGACAATTGGACCAGCATTCCGATTCCAGATAGTGGATTTCCTGCCATCGTGTCCCCATGATAGACCTGTCTCAATGGTCATCACGGATTGACCCCGAAAAAAACTAATCATTCTTTAATTTTCGTTTGATCAATGGTGTCTCAGCCAAGGAGGTATAAATGAACGCTAACATGAATGTGTCTCATGTAGGATTTGCATTTTTAGGGTGTTTCTTTTTCTTTTTTCTCGGCTATGTGGTAAGGAAGTATACCGCGAAGATGAAGATAAAACGTGCTGAAAACAGGGCGAAAACCATTGTAACTCAGTCAAAGGTCGAAGCGGAACGCCGGAAGAGGGAATCAGCGCTTGAGGCCAAGGACCTGCTCCTGAAAATGCGCGCGGAATTTGAGGAGGAATCAAAAGAACGCAGGAGAGAGCTCCTGATGATGGAAAAGCGCCTGATACAGAAGGAAGAGAACCTTGACAGAAAAGTGGAACTTATCGAGCAGAAAGGGAAGGATATTAAAAAAACGGAATCGGAGGTAAACCACAGAAGGGACGAGGTCAACCGCCAGAAACACAACCTTGATAAATTACTTCAGGAAGAGAAGGTCCGCCTTGAGAAGATATCGGGAATGAGCAGGGAGCAGGCCAAGACCATGCTTGTCAAAAAGATGGAAGAAGACGCCAGGAACGAAGCCGCTTACGCGATAAGGAGAACACAGGAAGAGTCCAAGGAGAAGGCGGACAAGGAAGCGAGAAAGATCATCGGCCTTGCCATCCAGAAATGCGCCGTTGACCACACCGTGGACACAACGGTAAGTGTGGTCAACCTGCCGTCCGAAGAGATGAAAGGGAGGATAATAGGCAGGGAGGGAAGGAATATCCGCGCCCTGGAGATGGCCACGGGGGTCGATGTGATCATCGATGATACGCCGGAAGCCGTTATTATATCGGGTTTTGACAAATATCGCAGGGAGATAGCCAAGCGGTCACTGGAGACCCTGATAGAGGACGGAAGGATACATCCCGGACGTATCGAGGAGATAGTGGCCAAGACAAAGAAAGAGATGGAAGCCCTGGTAAAAGAAGAAGGAGAGAACACGCTTCTTGATATGGGGATACACGGGGTGCACGGTGAGCTCATCAAACTGCTGGGAAAGCTGAAGTTCCGCACCAGTTACGGGCAGAACGTCCTGCAGCATTGCAAGGAAACAGCCTATCTTATGGCCACAATGGCCGGGGAGCTCAGGCTGGATATCAAACTGGCCAAGCGTATAGGCATCCTGCACGATATCGGTAAAGCGGTCTCTCACGAGATGGAGGGCACCCACGCGAGACTGGGAGCGGAACTCGCAAAGAAATACGGGGAGCCCGAGATCATAGTGCACGCGATAGAAGCCCACCACGGGGACGTAGACCCAAGGACACTTCTGGCCGTGCTGGCCCAGGCCGCGGACGCGGTAAGCGCCAGCCGTCCTGGGGCCAGAAAAGAGACGCTCGAGTCCTATATAAAGAGGCTGGAGGACCTCGAGGGTATAGCCAATTCGTTTGAAGGCGTTGAAAAGACTTACGCGATCCAGGCGGGACGGGAGATACGCATCATGGTGCAGCCGTCCAGGGTCGATGACGCCAAGACCGCTGTGGTAGCTATGGAGATAAAGAAGAGGATCGAGAATGAACTGCAGTATCCGGGACAGATAAAAGTGGTCGTGATACGTGAGACCAGGTCCATCGAATACGCTAAATAAATCAAGGCGAGGATATGAAAATATTATTTTTAGGTGATATAGTCGGCCGTCCGGGCAGGGACATAGTGGGGGAGATACTTCCCGGCTACAGAAAAAAGAACGCTATAGACTTTGTTATAGCCAACGGGGAGAATGCGGCAGGCGGGAGCGGGGTAACGCCCAAGGTCGCGGAACAGCTTTTTAAAAGCGGTATAGACGTGATGACTTCAGGGGATCATATATGGAAAAGAAGGGAAATATACGATTACATTAACCGGACGGATAAGCTTATACGGCCAGCGAACTATCCCCGTGGCGTACCTGGACAGGGCTCGACCCTCGTGGAAGCGAAGGGGATCAAGGTCGCCGTAATAAACATTATTGGCCGGGTCTTTATGGAAGCCGTGGAATGTCCATTTGTAAGGGTCAAAGAAGAGATAGAAAGGCTTTCCGCCGAGACTCCCGTAATAATCGTGGATATACATGCCGAGGCGACGAGCGAGAAAGTGGCGATGGGGTGGTTTTTAGACGGGCTGGTAAGCGCCATGATAGGGACCCATACCCATATACAGACAGCTGACGAAAAAGTCCTTCCGAAAGGCACCGCGTACATCACTGATTGCGGGATGACCGGGCCGTACGATTCAGTTATCGGCCGAAAAAAAGAACAGGTCATAGAACGTTTTGTGACGCAATTGCCCACGCGTTTTGAGATGGCAACGGACGATGCCCAGATGCACGGTGTGATGGTTGAGATAGACGAGAACACGGGAAAGGCGCTGGGGATAAAAAGGGTGCAGGAGAAGATACAGTAAGATGCCCGTTGACGAAAAAACACATGTCTACTCGGTTACCGGATTAACAAGGGATATCCGCTTTATTCTGGAAGATAAATTTCCCGAGGTCTGGGTCGAGGGAGAGGTCTCGAATTTCAGGTCGCCTTCATCGGGGCACGTTTATTTCAGCCTGAAAGACGAGAGCAGCATGTTAAAATGTGTCATGTTCCGAAGCGCTAATTCCCGTCGGAAGTTTGAAATAGAGGACGGGATGCACGTTCTGTGTTTCGGCAGGATAGGCGTTTATGATAAACAGGGCCAGTATCAGCTTTATGCGGAGATTATCGAACCCCAGGGCAAAGGCGCGCTTTTTGTGGCGTTTGAACAGCTCAAAAAGAAGCTTCAGAAGGAGGGGTTGTTCGAGGAAGAGCGGAAAAGGGCCACACCCTTTTTACCAATGCGCGTGGGCGTCGTAACATCGGCCACTGGCGCGGCTATCCGTGATGTTTTAAAGGTAGCGCGCCGCAGGTTCTCGAACATGGAGATCACCATATGCCCGGTAAAAGTCCAGGGAGATGAAGCCAGGGACGAAATAGCGCAGGCTATCCGTGACCTGAACGAATACAACCGATATCTGATAGATGCCGGGTTGAAAGAAAACCCAGTAGATGTTATTATTATCGGGAGGGGCGGAGGAAGCCTTGAAGACCTGTGGGCGTTCAATGAGGAGGCGGTTGCCAGGGCCATATTCGCTTCCGAAATACCGGTAATAAGCGCCGTGGGCCACGAGATCGATTATACAATATCCGATTTTGTGGCGGATCGCCGGGCGGCTACTCCTTCGGCGGCCGCGGAACTGGTAATACCGGAAAAGGACGAACTCACTGGACGCGTCAGAGCTTTCAGTGATAGATCGGAAACAGCGATGAAGTCGAGACTGGACATGGCCGGAGCAAAACTCAGGAGCCTTAAAGAGAGCTACGTGCTGCGGGAACCGGTCAATGTTGTCCTGCAGCTGGGGCAGCAGGTGGACGACCTGGGAAGGAGGGCGCGTATTAAAATGGCTCATTACGTGGAACTGGGAGAAAGCGCGTTTGCCGCGCTTTCCGGAAAGCTGGAAGCGCTGAGCCCCCTTTCCGTGTTGAACCGCGGGTACAGCATTACGTTCAGGGGCGGCAGGGTGGTCAAGAATATCAAAGGGGTAAAAGCCGGTGACAGGCTGTTGACGCGGCTCAGTAATGGAGAAGTGTCGAGTCGAGTGGAAGGAACAGGCAATGGAAGCGCCGAGCCGGAGGAATAGACAAGGGCATGGGGCAAGGCGCATGGGGGGAGTGAATATGAAAGAGATCTCGTTTGAAAAGGCGATGGAGAAGCTCGAGAAGATAGTGGATGAACTGGAAGCCGGGGATATTCCCCTGGACGCTTCGCTTAAAAAGTATGAAGAGGGGATCAAGCTGGCGAGAATGTGCCAGGAAAAGCTGGAAAAAGCCAGGCAGAAGATCGAGGTCCTTACTAAAGGTAAAGACGGGAAATTTACGAAGAAAGATTTCGAAAAAATTTAACCTAAAAGAATATGTATAAATATCTGGACCAGATATCATCGCCGGCGGATGTCAAGAAACTGAACATCAAACAGTTGAATAAACTCGCCGCTGAGATACGGGGAAAGATCATAGACACCACTTCCCGGAAAGGCGGGCATCTCGCCCCCAGCCTC
Source organism: uncultured Planctomycetia bacterium (assembly GCA_964431495.1). Taxonomy (GTDB): domain Bacteria; phylum Omnitrophota; class Gorgyraeia; order Tantalellales; family Tantalellaceae; genus CAYSJU01. The sequence goes on along the minus strand of CAYSJU010000002.1, from coordinate 12,880 downwards.
GGTGTAGTGGAGCTGACCATCGCCCTTCATTATTGCCTGGAAAGTCCCAAGGACAAGATATTATGGGATGTCGGGCACCAGAGTTACGCGCACAAGCTTCTTACCGGGAGGAGAAAGAATTTCGACACTCTAAGGGAAATGGGCGGTTTGAGCGGATTTCCCAATAAGGATGAAAGCAAACATGACCAGTTCACCTGCGGGCACGCCGCGACCTCTATATCGTCCGCGCTTGGCATGGCCTGCGCCAGGGACCTCAGGGGTAAAAAGAATAAAGTGGCCGCGGTTATAGGCGACGCGTCTCTTTCAAGCGGCCTGGCGTTTGAGGGTCTGAACCATGCCGGGCACAGGGGAACTAATTTGATCGTAATATTGAACGACAACGAACGTTCCATCTCCGCGCCCGTGGGCGCCATGAGCCGGTATCTGAACAAGGTCATAACCAATCCTCTTTACAACAGGGTCAGGGGAGAGGCTGAAAAGATAGTCAAAAGCATCCCCAAGCTGGGCCACAAGGCGGTCAAGGCAGTAAAGAAGTTCGAGGAAGGAATAAAGAACCTTCTGGTCCCGGGTATCCTGTTTGAAGAGTTGGGATACCGCTATTTCGGCCCGATAGACGGGCATGATATCGCGCAGTTGATATCGATATTCAATAACACCTTTTCCCTGAAAGCACCTGTTTTTATACACGTTATCACCCGGAAGGGAAAGGGATACAACGGTGCGGAAGAAGATCCGACGAAGTTCCATGGAGTAACTTCGTTTGATGTAGGGACAGCAAAGGTGCCGCGCGAGGAAGAGGATAAAAAAACTTTCACCCAGCACTTCGGGGAGAAGATGGTGAAGCTTGGTGAAATGGACAAAAAAATTGTCGCGATCACGGCGGCGATGAAGGACGGCACGGGTCTGTGCAAGTTCGCTGAAAAGTTCCCCGATCGTTTTTATGACGTCGGGATCACCGAGGAACACGCGGTCACGTTCGCGGCGGGACTGGCTAAAGGCGGATTGAAACCCGTTGTGGCGATTTATTCAACTTTTCTTCAGCGTTCGTATGACCAGATCATACATGACGTAGCGCTCCAGGATCTTCCCGTTGTTTTCTGCATGGACAGGGCCGGGCTGGTCGGTAAGGACGGCCCTACTCATCACGGGGTATTTGATATGGCCTACATGCGGAGCGTTCCGCATTTCATAGTGATGGCGCCGAAAGACGGCGTGGAACTGGAATCAATGATGGAGAGCGCGCTGGAATACAGCAGGCCGGTTGCGATAAGGTATCCGCGTGATTTCGCGCAGCAGTTCATCGGCTTGTCTTTTTATGCCCCGCTCGAGTTTGGGAGATCCGAGAGACTCAGAGAGGGCAGGGAGCTGGCCATTCTTGCTGTGGGAAGCATGGTGAACACGGCCCTTGAAGTCGCGGAACTTTTATCCAGAGAAGGGAAAGAGATATCGGTCGTGAATGCCAGGTTTATCAAGCCTCTCGACCGCGATATGCTGGAAGAAGTTTGCAATAGCACGAAGAAAGTGGTTACCATTGAAGAAGGCATAGTCACCGGAGGGTTCGGAAGCGCTGTCCTGGAATTTTTCGAACGGGAAAATGTCAGCGGTGTTAAGGTCAAATGCCTGGGCCTGCCTGATGAGTTCATCGAGCATGGGGCCAGGGAAGAGCTTTTGAGGAAATATCACCTTACCCCCGACGAGATTACAGCAACCATAAAAGCCGAGTTATTCTAAACATGAAAGAGAAGATCAGGAACAGATCAGGACTGAAGATAGATAAAGAAAGATGCAAGGGCTGCCTCCTGTGCGTGGAAGTATGCCCCGCTGGAGCTTTGTCCATTTCAAGAGGAGTCAATGAGAAGGGACTTAGATACGTGGAGTTAAAGCAGCCCGAGAAATGCACGGGTTGTGGATTGTGTTTTATAATGTGTCCGGATTGCGCGATCGAGATTGGGGCGAAGAAATAGAGGACGTTAGATTCTCGCATGTGGAGTAATATCGAGAATATAGTATCGAGCATCGAGAATCAAATGATTGTTTAATATGATGAAATATCTATCAACTGGGAACGAGGCTTGCGGTGAAGGTGCTGTGCGCGCCGGGTGCAGGTTCTATGCGGGATATCCTATCACGCCGCAGAATGAACTTACCGCTTACATGTCCCGCAGGATGGAAGAAGAGGGAGGCACCTTTATACAGGCGGAGAGCGAGCTCGCGGCCGTAAGCATGGTCTTCGGCGCTTCACTGGTCGGCGCCTGGGCCATGACCAGTTCTTCAAGTCCGGGCATAAGCCTTAAACAGGAAGGTATTTCGTATCTTGTGGGAGCTGAACTTCCGGCGGTGATCGTCAATGTCATGCGTGGAGGCCCAGGTCTGGGTAATATAGCTCCGGCACAGGGAGACTATTTCCAGTCCACCAAGGGTGGGGGCCATGGCGATTATCATATTATCGTCACCGCTCCGGCAAGCGTGCAGGAAATGTTCGATTTCACCTATGACGCCTTCTGCCTGGCGGATAAATACCGTGTACCTGTCATGATCCTCGCGGATGGCATGCTCGGCCAGATGATGGAGCCGCTTGAATTTGACGAGAATATAAAACCTTGTCCGGTAATTCCTAAGCCATGGGCGCTGACGGGCGCTAAGGGGCGGGAAGCGCAAAGCATAAAGAGCCTTTTGCTGGGGACTGGGAAGACATCGCTTGAGGAACACAATAAGAAATTACAAAAAAAATATAAAGAGATCGAGGATAAAGAGGTATCGGTTGAGATGTACAAGGTTGACGACGCTGAAAAAATCGTTGTCGCTTACGGTTCGACAAGCAGAATAACGCGTGCGTGTGTCGAACGCCTCAGAAAAACGGGAGAAAAGGTCGGGCTTGTGCGTCCTATGGCATTATGGCCGTTCCCATATAAGGAGATCAGGAAACTGGCCGAAAAGGGTCTCAAATTTCTTGTCGTTGAGATGAGTGCCGGACAGATGGTGGAGGACGTCAGGCTCGCTGTTCAGGATGACAGGATGGTCTCTTTTTATGGGCGCATGGGCGGAGGTGTTCCAACGGAAGCGGCAATACTAGAGAAGATAAAGGAGCTTTGAACAGGATAGATCATATTATGGCAAAGACGTTTACCAAACCTGAATCCATGAAAGATGTTAGAACGCATTACTGTCCGGGGTGCGGACATGGGATTATTCACCGTCTTATCTGCGAAGTCATCGATGAACTTGGTGTGCGGGAGGGGACAGTTGCGGTGGCCCCTGTCGGCTGTGCTGTCCTGGCCTATGATTACTGGGACTTTGACACGGCCGAAGCTGCTCACGGCCGGACTCCCGCAGTGGCAACAGGCATAAAAAGGGTTCTGCCAGACAGGTTGGTTTTTACCTATCAGGGGGACGGGGACCTTGCGGCTATCGGCACGGCGGAGATAATCCACACTGGTAACAGAGGGGAAAACATTTCGGTTATCTTCGTGAATAACGGGGTATACGGGATGACAGGGGGGCAGATGGCCCCTACGACTCTTCTCGGCCAGACAACGGCAACGAGCCAGTTCACACGCAGGGCGGAGAAGGAAGGGTACCCTTTGAAGATCATGGAGATGATGGCGGTTCTGCCAGGGGTCGTGTATCTGGAGAGAACGTCTGTCTATTCGCCAAGGGAGGTCTTTAATGCGAAGAAGGCGATAAAAAGATCTTTCCAGCTCCAGCTGGAGAGGAAAGGTTTTTCAATGGTAGAAGTCATCTCTCCATGCCCTACATACTGGGGGTTAACGCCGTTCAAGGCAATGAAACGGATCGAGGAGGAAGTCGTCAAGGAATATCCGCTGGGGGTTATAAAGGAATGAAATGAGCGAGTCGAGGGATCTATTACCCTCATTTTATCGTTGACAGACCAATAGTCTATGAACTCATAACTATAAGATGAAGGACATAAACGAATCAATATTATGCGCCGGGTTCGGCGGCCAGGGCATCATGGTGCTTGGCAAGTTTCTCGCCAATGCCGGGATGAAGCAGGGCCTGAATGTGACGTGGCTTCCGTCATACGGGGCCGAGGTCCGCGGGGGAACAGCTAATGTCTCTGTCCGGATAAGTTCTGACCTTATAGCGGATCCAGTTATTTCTTCAACGGATACGGCTATCATCATGAACGGGGCGTCTCTTGATAAATTCGAGGACAGGATCGTGCCGGGCGGGTTTTTGATATTGAATACCTCTATCAGTGACCGGAGGCCTGGAAGAAAGGATATCGAGGTCATGGAGGTGCCGCTTACGGATGAAGCGATATCACTCGGCAATATCAGGGTTGCCAATATAATTGCTGCGGGGATCTATGCCGCAAAGAAAAAAATATTCGATAAAAAATTACTGATAAATATCATAGAAGAGATGTCCGGCAGCAGAAAAGAGATCATCCCTGCGAATATAAGGGCCATTGAAAAGGGGATGTCGTTTGTCGGATAAAAACGGAGAAAAATGATACGAGTTCGTTTCGCGCCAAGCCCTACAGGATTCCTGCACCTGGGCAGCGCCAGGACCGCTCTTTTTAACTGGCTGTATGCCAGGCATACCGGCGGAAAGTTCCTCCTGCGCATTGAAGATACAGACCGGGTCAGGTCTGATAAGAAGTTCCTTGACGAGATACTCTCCGACCTTGAATGGATGGGGATCGACTGGGATGAAGAACCAGTATACCAGAGCCGGCGTTTTGACGCATACAGGAAAGCGGCCGAAGGCATACTGGAGGCGGGCAAGGCCTATAAAGAGGGCGAAGCAATAATATTCAAAGTGGAAAAAGGCCGGATCATCGAGGTTGATGACGTCATACATGGAAAGATCATCTTTAATACCGACGAGATAAAAGACCAGGTGATGATAAAGTCCGACGGCTCTCCCGCGTATAACTTTTGCTGTGTAGTGGATGACGCCGATATGGAGATAACGCATATCATCAGGGGAGATGACCACATTTCAAACACCCCCAAGCAGGTCCTTTTTTATGAAGCCCTTGGAAAAGAACCGCCCGAATTCGGTCATATACCGCTAATGATGGGCAAGGACGGAGCCAAACTGTCCAAAAGACACGGCGCTGTGGCAGTAGAAGATTACAAGAGAGAGGGCTTCCTGCCGGAAGCCCTGGCCAATTATCTTATCCTGCTCGGCTGGTCTCCTGGAGAAGATCGCGAAGTAATACCACTAAAGGAAGCAATAGAACTTTTTGATATAAAGGACATGAGAGACGTCCAGTCAAGGTTTGATGCGCAAAAGCTAAGGTGGATCAACGGCGAGTATATCGCAAAAAAAGACGCGGCCGAACTTGAAACTTTATTGAAAGAACAACTCTTGGACCTTGGCATATCCGAAGCCAATATCGATCCTGAAAAATTGAGGAAGCTGTTAGACCTGTACAGGGTACGGGCCAAGACAATGCGGGATATTGCCGGACTGATAGATTGTTTTTTCAAAGACGATTATTCGGTGGACGAGAAAGGGAAGAAAAAATATCTGGGATCCCCCGAAAACAGGGAGAACCTGAGAGTTTTCGCTGAAAAGCTGGATGGGATACCGGAAGGATCTTTCACAGCCGAGAATATCGAGAAGACCTGCCGCGACATTGCCGAAGGAAAAGGGCTTAAGGCCGCAAAGATTATCCACCCAACGCGTACGGCCATAAGCGGGAAGACCGAAGGCGCGGGACTCTTTGAGATGATGGAGGTATTGGGTAAGGAAAAGGTGTTAGAAAGGATAAAAAAGGCGATTGTTTGACATTGTTCTTTTTATAGTATAATATTTTCACAGATTTCTAAAATACCGCTGGGATGTGGTGTAATGGTAACACAGATGATTCTGGTTCATCCATTCCTGGTTCGAGTCCAGGCATCCCAGCCATAAATATAAAAGAGGACTGTCCCAAGCGGAGCGAGTGGACAGTCCTCTTTTATATTTATGGAAAAAAGAGACCGACAGGTCTCTTTTTTTATATCCATTCGTCGGTTTTAGTATAAGTTTTAGTGTCAGGCCTCTCCATAGCACATTTTTTGTGTTAATTTGGTTACCGCTAAGTTTTGGCAAGAGGTCTGCCCCCAGTTTTTGGTTCTATTTTTAAATTCGGGTTAAGAATTAAAGGAAGAAAAAAAACTGGAAATCCATGGGATTTATCGGTAAAATCTATTTATGACAAAGAAGAAGAAGAAATACGTAGAGCCAGCCCTGTATCGTGTTAATGCCAAGGGGTCCGTGCGGGGATACTGCTACGTCCCCGGTTCCGGCGAGGGCAGTGACTGCGAAACGGGCACCGGTGCCGAAGATTGCGCTTTGCCTGGCAACAGCGCGTTGAACTGTGATGGGCCAGGCAACAGTGCGGAGTAAGTGAGTTTTGGTGTCAGGCCTCTCCATAGCACATTTTTTGTGTTAATTTTGTCACGATTTATTATATTTTTTGTGCTATGGGGAGACCTGACACCGCTCTCCAAACTCATATTGACAATGATTAATACCGGGAAGATACTTACCCTATCATCTGCGTAAATATCGTATCTGGTGAAGTTGTGTAAACCCTATACTGCCGGCAGGGAAAAGTCCGTGGAGGGAACCGGATGAAAAATTCAACAGATTTTTATGAAATATTCCAGTTTGCGATTTTTTTGATCATTCAGTTACTTCTCTTACCTTTAACCGTCATCGGGTATATTGTCTTGGTTGCTAAAGTTATGCGTTACAGCAAGAAACATGGTTTATCGCTTACATCTACAAGGCCATTAGGTTCCCGTTGGATTTTACATCTATTTGGATTACGCGAAGATGAAACGATGGTTAAAATGGTTGCCTCATTACCCCATATTTCAAAAGCTGCATTATGGTTGACGATGGAACCCGCTGTTATTGCACATCGGATCTGCGGATACATACCAAAGATTGCCCGGATCCCTCAACCCGAAAAAGCGACATTGATGAGTTTTCTTAACTGTAGAACAGAGTTTTTTGACAAAACGAAGGAAAAGAATATTAATAGCATGGACCAGGTCGTATTTATGGGCGCAGGTTTTGATACACGGGCATTCAAGTATTGTAAAGAAAAAAATATTAAAGTCTTTGAACTGGACAAAGAGAATACACAAAAATGCAAGATTGAAGCGTTTGAAAAAGCGAGAATTGATCATGAATGGATCACTTTTGTTCCGGTTGATTTCAATAAGGAATCATGGGCAGATAAACTGATAGAGTATGGATATGATACATCTAAAAAAACATTTTTTCTTTGGGAAGGTGTTACCATATATCTAGAAGAAGAGAGCATAAAGCAGACATTGCAAGCAGTAGCCAGATCCAGCGGTAAAGGCAGTATAATTACATTTGACTTCTTTTCAAAAGCAATAATTAATGGAGAAGGGTCCTGGATAATGTCATATTATTGGAAAAAAATGGCAAAGATGGCCGGGGAACCATTCAAATTCGGAATTGATGTAGCTACCGACCCCAAGAAAAATGTTGAAAAGCTGTTAGATGAGACCGGTTTGTCTTTAGACGGACTTGCATTGATCGGTAAGACAACCAAAAAAGAGAAACCTTTTGGAGGTTTGGTCGAAGCTATAAAAATATGAATTTCTAACGCGGTTACCCGCTTCCCGAATTATATCAGTACCGTTTATCGTTTTAAACCCACACCTGTACCCCTGCAGCACATAATTATCCGATATCTTATCCGGTTTACTACTTTTTCCATGATATCGGGGAGAACGCGATAAGCACAGTGTAGATCTCCAGCCGTCCGAGGAGCATGCAGAGGGAGAGGATCCATTTTCCGGAAAGCGGTATCCATGCGTAATTCTGTGTTGTGCCGATGCCGGAAAGACCGGGACCGATATTGCACATTGTTGCGACGACCGATGTGACAGCCGTGGTAAAATCGTTTATCAGAAAGCTCATGACCGCGGAAAAGATCACGAAGCATCCCAGGAAAAGCCCTATAAACCCTACGATATTAGACACCTGCTTTTCCTTAAGTTCCTTTCCCGCTATCTTTATGTGCGCAATGAGCCGCGGCTGAATAATGGTCTTCACCTCCCGCCATGCGGTCTTGATACCCACCATGATCCTTGTCATTTTTATGCCGCCGCCGGTAGAGCCGGCACACCCCCCGAAGAACATGAGCACCACCAGCATGAAGCGGATAAAATTGGGCCACATGTTCGAATTAGCTGTTGAGTATCCGGTGGTAGTCGTTATGGAGACCACCTGGAACGTAGCGTAGCGCAGCGTGTCAATAGGCGAGCGGATCTTCGCTTTTTCTACGGCCATTTCTTGCTCAAGAGCCTTTTCCTGGAGTGGCTGGCTCCGGAAGCTTCTGGTGATCTGTTCCTTTGGAGCGATACCGCGCATTTGAAGGACAACTGTGCTGAGTATGATCGCTATCAGGATGACTGTGACGTAAAAATGGAATTCCCGGTTGTTTTTTACAAGGCTCCATTTTCCGGCGAATAAAACCTGGTAGTGAATGATAAAATTCATGCCGGCGAAGAACATGAAGATGATAACGACCCAATCGATGTAAGCGCTGTTGTAGGCCCCGATGGACGCATTTTTCGTGGAAAACCCGCCGGTGGCCATTGTGCCGAAGGCGTGGCACAGGGAGTCGAAAACGGACATGCCGCCGAATTTCAAAAGGAGCGCTTCGACCAGGGTCAGTAACGCGTATACCCCCCAAAGGATCTTGGCGGTTTGGGCAAGACGCGGTTTGAGTCGTTCGGAAGTCGGCCCCGGCACCTCGCCCCGGAACATCTGATAACCGGCGATGCCGAAAACCGGCAGTATCGCAAGCGCCAGGGTCACGATCCCCATGCCGCCGAGCCAGTGTGTCATGCTGCGCCAGAACAAGACCCCGCGGGGAAGCGCTTCTACATTGGTTATGATAGATGCTCCGGTGGTAGTAAAACCGCTCATGATCTCGAAGTAGGAGTCGGTGAACGCGCGGATCCCCGCGTTCATCGTAACAGTTTCAGCCTGGGAGATGAAATAGACGAAGAGTGGTATCGCGCCGAAAAGGGTTAAAATAAGCCATCCGAAAGTGACAATGGCAAAACCTTCACGGATGCCGGTCCCGGTCAGTTCTTTACTGCCGATAATTTTAAGAAGCTTTCCGCATATAAAAGAGGAAACTATCGCGATAATGAATCCCAGAAGCTTATAGTTGAAAATGATGTCGGGGAACGCTTTTGAAGGGATCTCTAAAAAAGCGATCGTTGCCGGAATAAGGAGAATGAAGGCAAGGATTTCCAGCAGCTTGCCGACCGAAAAGGTTATAAAGCTCTTGTTCATAGAATTCAGTCTTTGGGTTTAAATAATCTATTGACCAGAGCGGCATTTTCTTTATTGCTAAAGACCATGACTTCATCGTTTTTCCGGATAACCGCATCTCCCTGCGGGATAATTACCGAGTTTTCACGGATAATGCAGCCGATGATAATAGATTTCTTAAAAAGGGCGTCAAGCTGCCGGAGCGATTTGCCCGTGGCCGGGCTGTTCTTTCTTGCTCTAATACGCATGATATCGATATCAGCGGTCTTTAGCTTGAGGTGCACGCCGATAGAGATCATCTGGATCTTTTCAATGATCGCGTTCAAAGTGATCTCCTGCGGATAAATAATATGGTCCACTCCAAGAGAGGTGAATAATTTTTCATACCGGTTGTCGTCTCTCAGCGCAATGACCATACCGGCGCCTTCGGCCTTTGCCATCAAGCATGACATGGTGTTGTCTTCCGCGTATTTGCCGGCGGCGATGAAACAGTCGGCTTGACTAATGTTAATTTCCTCCAGCATGGCACTGTTTGTGCAGTCTATATGGAACACATCGACCCCCTGAAGCATAGACGCCGCCGTGTGACCGTGTTCCAGATCCGGATCCGTTAGAATGACCTGTTCGCATAAAGGTTGTAATGCTTCAGCGAGATGGATGGCTGTTAGTGAATCTCCCGAAACCACGACTTTTTTCATCTTTGAGGCCTTGCGATTAATAAGCAAGCGGAATGTTTTAAAAGATCCTTTAGGCATGATAGCCACGACTTCATCGCCGGGTAGAAGTTTTTGATCTCCGGTGGGCGGAAGACTTTTCCCCCCACGGACAATTACCACGAAGAGTATTGGCGAAGTTCCGGCTATATTCCTGATCTCCGCAAGTGTTTTATGAGCTACAGGCATGTCCCCGGTTATCCGATGACCGCGGAGATAGATATTATTTGATTCGAAATTTGCAGTTTCAAGCACATCCGGCAGTTCCACATACTGGAGGATCCTTTCCATTACCTCCCGTTCGGGTTCGATCAGGCTGGTAACACCAAGCTGCTCAAGGCTGACACTTGGCGTATTGGTGGTGTAGATGTCCGATTTGACCCTGGCGATCCTTTTTTTGACGCCATTCTGCATGGCAAAGTTACAGGCCAGCAGGTTGGTTTCATCGCTTGGGGTAACGGCGATGACAAGATCGGCCGACCCGATGCCCGCCTCGTTAAGGACGGCTGGACTGCTTCCGATGCCCTCAACCACAAAAACATCAAGCTTGCTGTTGATCTGTTCGCAAAGCGCTTTATCTTTTTCAATGATCGTGATATTGTGCTTCAAGCTGGAGAAATGTTCCGCTAAACTATATCCGACCATTCCGGCGCCGACAATAACGATTTTCATAAAAACTCCTTAAAAGATTCAACCAAAAGTAATATTATTACATTTTACCTTTTTAGGTGTCAATCACATAATCTCCCTGTCATTTTATAATGAAAATCTTGCGGTAATATGATAATATATCCTTTAATTATCAATAGATGGAGACAATAAGACAAGGGAACATCATGTGGGAAGTCTACATCGTTCAATGCAGAGACGATAAGCTTTATACAGGTATAACCAATGACCTTGAACGGCGGGTAGAAGAACACAATTCAGGCCAGGGAGCAAATTTCACGAGGCCCAGGAAACCCGTTAAGCTTGTTTATCATGAGACCAGGCCGAACAGGTCAGAGGCATTAAAGAGAGAAGCGGAGATAAAGAAGTTAAGCCGTTATGAGAAATTAGAGCTTTTGGGGCAGTAAGATATGGAAACGCAAAAGAGTGCTTCAAATTTTATAAGGGATATTATTGATGAGGACCTGAAAGCCGGCATGAATGAGGGACGGGTCCATACCCGGTTCCCGCCCGAGCCGAACGGCTACCTGCATATCGGGCACGCCAAGTCCATCTGCCTTAATTTCGGTATTTCCGCTGATTATAAGGGGTTGTGCAACCTGCGTTTTGACGACACAAATCCGGAGACCGAAGAGGAAGAATACGTTAAATCCATCAATGAAGACGTGCGGTGGCTCGGATTTGACCGGGGCGACCGGTTGTTCTACGCCTCAGATTATTTTGATCAGCTTTATGAGTACGCGGTGGATCTGATAAAAAAGGGCAAGGCGTATATATGCGACCTGAGCGTGGACCAGATCAGGGAATACCGCGGCACATTGACCGAGCCTGGTAAGGAAAGTCCGTATCGGGACCGGCCGGTAGAGGAAAACCTGGACCTCTTTGAACGCATGAGGCGAGGTGAGTTCGGGGACGGTTCCCGCGTCCTGCGGGCGAAGATAGACATGGCCGCGCATAATTTATTGATGCGGGACCCGATACTCTATCGTATCAGGAAAATGGCGCATCACAGAACAGGCGATGAATGGTGCATTTATCCCACCTATGATTTTACCCACTGCCTTTCTGATTCCATTGAAGACATAACGCATTCTATCTGCACGCTGGAATTTGAGAATAACCGGCCTCTGTACGACTGGATCCTTGACGAATTAGAGGTCCATCATCCCCGGCAGATAGAGTTCGCGCGCCTTAATCTCAGCCATACTGTTTTGAGCAAGCGGAAACTCCTGGAACTGGTAGAAGAGGGCCATGTAAGCGGATGGGATGATCCGCGTATGCCTACTATATCCGGTTTGCGGAGACGCGGGTATACTCCGGAGTCAATCAGGGCTTTCTGCGAGAGTATCGGCGTGGCAAAGGCAAACAGTATCGTTGATATGGTTGTGCTTGAGAACAGTATCCGTGATGAATTGAACAAAAAGGCTCCGCGTGTTATGGCTGTATTGCGGCCATTGCGGGTGGTCATAGACAACTACCCGGAAGATAAGGTGGAAGAGATGGACGCTATCAACAATCCGGAAGATCCGGGTATGGGGACAAGGAAAGTCCCTTTCTCTCGCGTGTTGTATATTGAACGGGATGATTTCCGGGAAGACCCGCCGAAGAAATTCTTCCGTTTAGCTCCGGGCCGTGAAGTCCGGCTGCGTTACGCGTATTTTATTACATGCACGGACGTGGTCAAGGACGAGAAAACCGGCGAAATAATTGAGCTGCGCTGCACTTATGATCCGGAAACACGGGGCGGGGACGCTCCTGATGGACGAAAAGTCAAAGGAACATTGCACTGGGTTTCAGCCCGCCACGCACGCGAAACCGAAGTGCGTTTATACGATTATCTCTTTACAAAGCGAGATCCCAACGACGTGCAAGAGGGCGCTGATTTCAAATCCAATCTGAATCCAAGATCTACCGAAGTCCTGCAGTCATGCTATGTTGAGCCAGACCTGAAAGCTGCGGCCCCGGGAAGCCGCTACCAGTTTGAGAGGCTGGGCTATTTCTGCGTTGATCCTGTCCATTCTTCCGGTGAAAAACCCGTATTTAACCGCATAGTATCCCTACGCGATACCTGGAGCAAGATCGAAAAAGCCATGGGATAAAATAGGGACAGCGACCATTTTCCTAAAGCATAGAAATGCACAAAAAATGGTCGCTGTCCCTATTTTATTCTCAAGATGTTAAGAATAAAAAGTAAGTAAGCTTTAATT
>CAYSJU010000001.1:25689-117072 GCA_964431495.1 uncultured Planctomycetia bacterium | reverse complement strand
ATATAATACTGCCCCGTTGCTATGTTCAGGTCATTGGCCGGAATCGAACCGTTCACGAACACCTCAAAACCTGCCTGATCCAGGCCCTTCATGACCTTTCTTCTTAAGAACATATTCTGAAAAACACCGCCGCTTATTGCGACACTTTTAATATCAAGCCGTTCCGACAGGGCCTTTACTGTTTTTATGATAATCCCTGCCATGGAATTGTGGAACCTGGTGGCAATGACATCCTCTTCCTCGCCCTTCTTTATATCATTGGCCATCCCGAGAAACAAGCCCTTTGTGTCGATAACATCGGAGCCGCCATCCTTTATTGTCTTGAACGCGTAGCTTCCCCGGATATCTTCTCTGCACATGGACTCGAGCTTAATGGGCCCTTCCGCCTCATGGGAAGCATGTGCACAGACTCCCAAGAGAGCAGCGGCGGCGTCAAAAAGCCTGCCCGCGCTGGAAGAGAGAGGCGAGTTGATCCCCTTCTCCATCATCATGAGCACCAGCTGCCTGTCTTTTGCCGGAACGCCTTTTAGCGAACAGGCACCCTCTTTGCCAAGCACGCTCAGGACCATGCGCCACGGCTGGCTCACGACTTTGTCCCCGCCGGGCATCATACGGTACTTGAGATATGCCAGCCTTTCGAACCGGCAGCCTTTGACCAGAAGGAACTCACCGCCCCACATATTACCGTCGGTCCCGTACCCTGACCCGTCGAAACAAACACCGATAACCGGACCCTTAAGCTTGTGTTCGAATACCACGCTCGCTATATGGGCATGATGATGCTGGACCTGGATAAGTTTGTGATCTTTCGCGAACCACGTCTGGCCCTGCTTAGCGAACCTGGTCGAAAAATAATCCGGATGAATGTCACAGGCGACGATCTCCGGGCCGGCGCTTATGCGCTTCGCCAAAAGCGCTGTTTCCTTCTTGAACCTTTCATGATTACCGGCATCACTCAAGTCACCTGTATCAGGACCCGGGTAGAGATCTCCTCCCTTCGCGAAAAGAAACCTGTTTTTTATGTCCGCACCTGTAGCGAATATTGTTTTTTTCATATCTATTTGAGATTGCTTCGCCCGCCTTCGTCGGGCTCGCAATGACGGTAAGTTTCACTCCACATCAAACGACAAGACCTGTATTATTGATCCCGGGAAAAGGGTGATCTCAAGTTTGGCGTCCTCCAGGATAGTTCCCTTTGCAAGGCAATTGAAAGTCTCTCTGAACGATCTCTCTTTGACGCGGGTAAGGCCTCCTACCTTAAGCCTCACCGTTGTCACGCTTTTAGCGCCTTCCTTCGCCGCGTGTCCGGATATCCCTTTTATTACGGGCTCTATCAAATGTGACTCATGCATTACGGCCCTCACCTAAACAGTTAATGATTATTCCTTCGATCTCCCCAATAGCCCTTTTTACGCTATCCGACATCTCTTCACTGAATGATACCCTTTCGGGCTGCACGGCTATCATGCAGATATCGGCCCCTGTCTCTTTCTCCAGGTATTCGATGAACATGTTCGGCGACAGGTCGTGCGTCGTGAATCCTGACCTGAGTATATCGTCCTTTTTCAATACATCGTATTCTCCCGGCTTCATTCCCATATGCGCTATATCGAGAAGAATAACAGTGTCGGGATCCTCCTTGATTATTTTTCCCGAATAATTCTCAGGCGCGCTCCCGGCATCAATGCATAACGCCGGAACTTTTCCATTCAACTTTTCGATAAGCGCCGGGCCGAAGCCGTCGTCACCGCGCAGGATATTTCCTATGCCCACAAATACGACTTTCCCGGAAAAGATACGGGACACTCCTTGTCTGTTATTTTTCCCCTCTCGAATAGTCATTGGCTTTACAACTATTTTTTTTGCTCTTCTGGCTCTTTTGTTGTAAGGGTGGTCTCTCTCCTGCAGCGGGCGCAAAGGATCTTCACCCTGTCCGAGCGGCCGTAGTCTTTCATCGCGGATACGATATTCTCATCTACAATTCCAAGGCTTTTAAGACGGGATAAATACAGGGTGGGACTTGAATAAGTCAATTCTCCTATTTTTTCTGATATCCACTTCAGGTGGTCCTTGCAGGCGATAACGCCGCCGCACAGCTCGCATAACTGCAGCTCCTTCTCAATGCTTTCGCTGGACTCTTTTCTGTCAAAGAAGGAGAGCTCCCAGTCAGTTGAAAGCTTTATGCCCTCATGGTTGGCTATGCACGCCGCCTCGCACTGACCGCAGAATATGCACGTGTCAGAGTGATGGATCAATGTCCTCTTCGGATCTTCCGGGTCGGTCGAGTCTTTGTACTCCAGCGCACCGACGGGACATATCTGCACGCAGCCGAGACACCCTACACACTTCCGGTCGTCATACTTCGGCTGCCCCCTGAAGTTCGGATGCGGCTCAAACGTGCCTTTGGGGAATTTTGACGTGTACGGCCCTTTTATCAGCGCCTTTATCGCTTCTATAAGTTCTCTTACTTTTGGTATCGGTATTCTCATCCTCAATTTTTCGCTTTTCGCTTTTCATTTTTCATTATCTAGATCTCGCCTTCTTTATCTTCAGCGTACTTGTCCACGACGCTTCCCTCGCACAGCTTGATCCCGGCCCTGTGCGCGCCTCTTGCCACCGCGTGCGCCGCCACGGGCGCGGTTAACAGCAGAAATAATATACAGAGAAGGGATTTTAATCCCGCGGCATTGAACCCGGTAATAATGAACGTCCCCAGCAGGATGCTGCATGTCCCCAGGGTAACGCTCTTGGTCGCGGCCTGCAGACGGTTATAAACATCCGGCAGCCTCACCAGCCCGAGACAACCGAAAAAATCAAACAGAAGTCCAATGCTTATGAATATCAAACCTATGATATTATTCATCGAAATCCTTTCCTTCCAGGTATTTGGAAAGCGCCAGCGTGCTTATAAAACTCTGAAGGGCCCATGCTATACCTATCTCCATATACCACATCCTGCCCGTGGAAATGGTCAATAAAGCGCAAAAACCCACTATCATGATACCAAAGATATCTAAAGCAACGATCCGGTCCGCACCAGTCGGGCCCCTTAATATGCGGTAAAGGCAGAGAGCGCATGCCAGGACCAGTATATAAATACCTCTGGCCAGAAATCCCATAAAAGGAAGATCCGGGTAAAAAAGAAAAGCGAACGGCCGGACAAGGATCGTTATAATGATAACCGCTAAAATAACCGTTCCTATTAACCACTTTATTATCTTCATGTCCAAATCCCTTTAT
Organism: uncultured Planctomycetia bacterium; assembly: GCA_964431495.1. Lineage (GTDB taxonomy): Bacteria > Omnitrophota > Gorgyraeia > Tantalellales > Tantalellaceae > CAYSJU01. The sequence goes on along the minus strand of CAYSJU010000001.1, from coordinate 113,832 downwards.
TCAAAAATCTTCATAAGGATGTCCTCAAACCTCTCGACGATGATCTTTGTAGCCGCTTCCACGTCCTTTTCCTTTACATTGATCCAGTGGATATACAGGACACCTTTATCTTTATCCACGTCCACGCTCATGGTGCCCGGTGTAAGCGTTATGGAGTTGGCCAGGAACGTGATACCCGTGTCCGTCTTCAACCTGGTCTTTACCTTGACAATACCCGGATTTATGGGTAAAGAGGGATGCATAACACGGTAGGCTACGTCTATATTCGCTTTTATACATTCCCATAAGAATTTCGGGGCGTAAACAGCAAAGAAATACCAGTAACGAAGGGGATGCGCCAAAGCACCGGGCCTCTTGATGAACAGGTCCCCTGTCAGCACCGCGACAATAAAGGCTATCGGGACGCCCACTATGAGATGCTGCCAGTCAGGCGCCCAGTTAAGAAAACACCAGATAACATAAGAAAAAATAAACATTACTACACGACTCTTCACTTTATATTAACTCCCTTTAAATACGATAGCGGCGTATTGCGTGCCACGTAAAAGGACGGCGGTCGCGCGGTCAAGAAAAACCTGATTAATGCCGCCGAGAAGCAATACGCCTCCAAAAATACAGATCAAGGCCAGAGCGACCATGGAGAGTTTCATGAAAAACGGCACTTCCTCTATCCGGCCCCATCTTTCCTTTAACCTGTCAAAGAAGCCGTATTTCATGACCTTCATGAAAGACGCCAGGGTCAACAAACTTGCCAGAACGGCCCAGAAGGCGTATCCATACCTGCCGGCCTGGACGGCCGCTATGATAATAATCAGCTTGCTCCAGAAACCGTTGAATGGAGGGATCCCCGCGATCGACATCGAAGCCACAAAGTTTGTCGCCCCCGTAACAGGCATCCTCTTGGCTAATCCGCCCATTTTCTGGAGGTCGCGGGTCCCGGTCGAATACTCGACAGCCCCGGAATTCAAAAAAAGAAGCGACTTGAACATGGAATGATTAAATAGATGGAACAGGCCACCTAATATCCCGAGAGGTGTGCCCAGTCCTATGCCAAGAACGACATAGCCGATCTGGCTTATGGAATGATACGCCAGAAGCCGTTTGAGGTCCCATTGGCCGATGGCCAGGAACACCCCTATGACCATGGACAGTGCGCCCAGGAACAGAAATATTGAGGCAACGGCCGGGGTGATCCCTATCACACTGTAAAATATTCTGCACAAGACATAAATACCCAGCGATTTTATCAACACGCCTGAAAGCATGGCTGATATGGGCGCCGGGGCCGAAGGATGAGCGTCAGGGAGCCAGGCATGAAAAGGAACGAGCGCCGCTTTAAGCCCGAACCCCATTATGAACAGAACGCTAACCATGAGCGTGATATCTCCCGTGCCTTTCTGCGCGAAGACCCGCGCCATGTCCGCCATGTTCAACGTGGAGGTATAGCTGTACAGGAGCACTATGCCCAGGAGTACGAAAAGCGAGCCGACGGTGCTCATGACCGCGTATTTAAAAGCCGCTTCAAGCTCGTGCTTTTCAGTCCCGAACGCGACCAGGGCATAACTCGCGACAGAAGCTATCTCCAGGAACACGAAAAGGTTGAACATATCGCCCGTAGCGATGACACCGTTCATGCCGGCCAGCATCAGGAGGAATAAAGTATAAAATTTCTGTTTGGAAGTGTATTTTTCCATATAATTTACGGAAAAAACCGCGACGAAAAACGCGACCAGGTTGACGGTAACGAGCATGAACGCGGTCAACCCGTCCAGCACCATGCCTATACCGACCGGTGGCTTCCATCCGCCGACGCTGTAGACAAGCGTGCCGTATTCGGTTACGAGCCGAACGGAGATCACGGAGAGGACTAACACGGCCAGCGTCGTCAGATTACCAATGACGTCCGGCAGCCACTTCACCTTCTTGCCTATCAGCGAATTCAGAAACGCTCCGGCCAGAGGGACAGCGACAAAAAGAGGTATAATATCCGCGGATACTGGTATCATCCTCTCAACTCCCTTATCTTTGTGATGTCAAAGGTATGATATTTTTCATAGATCTTCATGGCTATGCCGACCAGTAACGCCGTGGTCGCAAGTCCGATAACGATCGCTGTCAGCACAAGCGCCTGCGGCAGAGGGTCTACCATGTTCACGATCTCGGCATCTGGTGAAAAGATCGGAGCGCGGCCTTTCATGCGGTAAGCCACCAGGATAAAAAAGAGATTCACCGCGTACTCCATTATCATGATCCCTACTATCAACTTGATAACATTGCGTTTTCTTACAACACAATAAATGCCCAGAGAAAAGAGCACTAATGTAAGCAGATAAACTATCATATTCTGACCCCGTTCATTCTTTCCCTTCTACTTCAAGCTCCAGTATGACCAGAGCGACAAATATCGCGAAGATCCCGGCGCCGACCTTAAAACTTATGGCTATATTGCAAAGCGGGATAATGCCGGCGCTGAACAGCTTAAAAGGCTGTCCCTTCCCAAGAAAATTCAGGAAGAAATAACCTCCGGTAAAACCCAGGAGGGCTATGACCAGGAACATTATCGCGCCTGTGCTTTCAAAAAATGACGCCGCCGCCCTGGACAGTTTCTTAAGGGCCGCTTCCCTGCCAAAAGCGAGCATCAGGTGAACGAACGAAAGCGCTATGATCACTCCGCCGGCAAATCCGCCGCCCGGGGTGAGATGCCCGTGACTAACGATATAAATGCCATAAAGGAATATGATCCCCACGGTAAGGCGGGTAACCGTCTTAACTATCAGCGACATCCCTTTTTCGTGTTCTCTACTCACTCCGTCATCCCCCCGTTACTCTTCTTCCTCCACTTTTTCGCCTTCTTTTTTCCTGCCGATCTTTCGCACAACCGCCAGAACACCGATAACAGCGGTGAACAATATCGTTGCCTCGCCAAGCGTATCATAAGCCCTGAAATCAAGTATCACGGAACCCACAAGATTGGTGGCTCCTGTTTTTGCCAATCCTTCTTCAATATAGGTCCTGGAGACCCTCATTATCGGATAACCGAATTCCGGAAGGTCCTTGAAACATTTTATCCCCACGATCACGAATACAGCGACAAAACACCCGGTAATAACGGTGTTCAAAAGCCACCGGCCCGTTGTGGAGAACGGAAGGTCTCTCTTTAAGGTAGCCCTTATCAATATGATAAGGCACAATATCTCAACGACAAGCTGGGTGATCGCGACATCAGGCGCCTTGAGCTGGAGAAATGCTATTGAAAGAGCAAGGCCGACGGCTCCCACCGCGATAACCGTGGAAAGCATGTCTTTCACCTCTATCGCGACTATCGCTCCTATGATCATGAATGCCAGTAAAAGGTAAAGTTCTACCATTGTTTTATTGCTTCCCTCCTACGAGTACATAAAAAAGGACTATCATCCCCAGAAGGCACCATGACAGGTACGTGAGAAGTATCCCATTGTGAATATATTTCAGCACCCTGTTAAAACCAAGCGTGATCCTTACACCGACCTCGTAAATATCAAACCACTTTCTTTCTGCCAGAACGTAAATGGGCTTCAATACTTTCAGGTCTCTTATGGTATTATAAAATTCGGTCCCGGATACCCGCATTTCCGGATACTTTTCAAGCGTCTCTCCTCCCACAAAGATATCCGTGGTCCTGGTCTTGAGCGCGGAACCGATAAGATAGATCATGAAACCTATGAACACGGCCAAAACGATCAAACCAGTAGCCAGACCAGGGGACCACCATCCGGTAAAGCGCGGATCTATTCCCAGGCTCGGGAATATAAACATCCTGAGCGGCACACTGTAAGCGAAAACCCCGAAAATAACGCACAATGAAGCGAGTATCACCGTCGGGACCCACATGGCCGGCCCGGTTTCTCGTTTTTCGTCCTTCGTCCTTCCTCCTTCGTTTGAAGGCTGGCCGAGGAATACGCTATGCGCCAGCTTCATGAAGCTCGCGAGCGTAAGGGCGCTGCCGATCATCGCGGCGACCAGCCATACTATCCAAAGATATCCGCCGCTCTTGCCTGTTTCTATAACCGCCTGATAGACCATCCACTTCGAAGCGAACCCGTTCAAAGGCGGCACACCTGATATCGCGAGGGACGCGATCATGAAAGCCGCGAAAGTAATGGGCATATATCTGGCAAATCCTCCGAGCTTTTCCAGATCCGTAGTCCCGGCCTTCTTCTCGACAGCGCCGCCAGACATGAAAAGACAGGATTTGTATATCGCGTTGTTCAACATATGAAATATCCCGCCAGCAATGCCTATGGGATTACCAGTGCCGATACCCAGCACCATGTATCCGACCTGGCTCACCGCGTGGTAACCCAGAAGCCTTTTCAAGTCATGCTGGATAAGCGCCATCATGACCGCGGCCACGATAGTAAAACTCCCCACTGCCATCAGGACCGTGTTCATGACCTGGTTCATCTTAAAGATGTCCAGTGTTATTCTGACAAGAAAATATATCCCCAGCAGCTTGTCCAGGGAAGCCGGCAGGAACGCCACAACGGAAGTCGGGGCGTCTTCGGCTGTATCCGGAACCCACGTATGCACCGGCATGACGCCGGCTTTGGCGAACGCGCCTGCCGCCAGGCATATATACGCCAGGAGGGCGGACCGGCAATCCAGCGGGATGCTTATTTTATCCATGTCAAGCGATCCAGTGAGATGCCAGATAAAAGCAAGTCCCAGGATCATGAAAGCGTCTGTCCCGCCGATTATGATAAAAGACTTTTTCGCCGTGTAAGCGGTGTTCTCTCTCTGTCCGAACCCGATGAGCAAATAAAGCAGAAGGCCTAAAAATCCCCAGAAAACGATGAATATTATAAGGTTATTGGAAAAGACCGCGCCAAGTGAAGCGACCATTGTGAGTATTATATACAGGTAGTATCCGGGCAAACCTTTCCTGCCTCTCATGAATCCTAAAGAATAAAGGATCACCAGGAGAGAAAAGAAAACGATAAATATTCCCACAAAGATGGATAAATAATCAACCCTGAACAATTCAGATACCATTATTGCCCCTTGGATATCCTCGCGATATTCGTGCAGTGCCTGGCAACGTTCCCGGTGAAGTCGAGCATATCGAAATACATGTTCGCTGCCCTTGGTTCGCAAATGCCCCTGGCCAGACGCTCGACATGTTCCTTCCTGTATCTTTCTATAAGCTCCTTGATCTCGTTGCCGTTCTCCAGAACATCATCCAGAACTTCTGCTTTGTCCTTTTCCATGAACTCCATTACGAGTCCCACGGACCTGCGCATCTTCTCAAAAACTTCCGCGTACTGGCTCATGCCTTTATCACTGAAATGAAGTTTGTCGCTGATCTTGATCTCGATGCGTTCCACCAGGCAACGCAACTCATCGCCTATACGCTCTATATTCTGGGCGATCTGCCCCATTACCACTATCTTTTTTGTTTCTTTTTCATCCAGTCCCTTGCACAGGTCCACCATGCTGGAACTGATCTGCCTTTCCACATCATCGATCATGTGTTCCTTGTCCAGAACACGATCCAGGATATGTATGTCGTTATTGTTAAAACCCCGGTCGACAAGATCCACCATCTCGATCACGGTCTTGAACATCAACGCCAGAGAGGTCTTGATGTTTTCCTTCATATCAACCTCCTTCGCCTCATCTTCTCGGTCTTTTCCTGTGAAAGCCTGATCATGGCTTCCCCGTCATAAAGTTTCCTGCCGCCGGGATCACGCACCGCCATCCTCTCCGTGCAACAGTAACAAGGATCTATGGCCGCCAGGATTATTGTGGCATCAGAGATCGTCTCACCCACGACCGTCGCCTTGTACGTGGGAAGGTTCATGAACGTGGGCGCCCTTACCTTGTGCCTGGCGGGGCTGTTGGTGCCGTCGCTCCTCACATAGTGAAAGGTCTCTCCCCTCGGTGCCTCGATATGCCCTATGCCTTCTCCGGGAGGGATACTCTTGATCTTAGCGTCTATCTCGCCCGGAGGGAGGTCCAAAAGACACGCCTTCATTATCTTGTGTGCCTCCAGCATTTCCAGTATTCTTACCACCACTTTGTCAAAAACATCTCCGTTGTGGGTAACTATCATTTCCCATTCCACCTTATCATAGGCCCCGTAATGGGAATCCTTCCGCACGTCCCTGGCCACCCCTGAAGCGCGGGATGTGGGCCCGAGCGCGCAGTAATTTATGGACTCTTCCTTCGTAAGGATGCCTATGCCTTTGGTCCTGGCGTGGATCACGGGATCATCCGTGACCGCTTTTAGAAGCAGCCTTAAAGTAGGGACGATCGAATCCAGTTTTTTGACAACCACGGGAATGTCTTCGGGCTTGATATCTCTTCTTATCCCGCCGGGTTTGAACATGGCATAATTGTTCCTGTTCCCTGAAAGTATCTCCATCACTTCCAGTATCTCTTCCCGCAATTTCCACGCCCACATATAGACCGTGTTATACCCGAGGAAGTGGCCCGCGAGTCCAAGCCATAAAAGATGCGAATGCAACCTCTCGCCTTCCGCGATTATAGTCCTGATATATTTGGCCCTTTCAGGGACCTCCATCGGTATAATATCCTCAACGGCTCTTGTATAGGCGAATGGATGACTCGTGGAACATATGCCGCAGATCCTTTCGATAACAAAGGTGGACTGGTCGAACGTCTTCATCTCGGAGAGCTTTTCGATCCCCCTGTGGTTATACCCCATCTGCATGTCGATATCCACGACCTTTTCGCCATCCACAACAAGAGTGAAAAATTCAGGCTCTTCCTGTAACGGATGATACGGTCCTATCGGTATTATTGTTTTTGCCATTTTTTCGTTTTTCGTTGTTCGCTCTAGTTTTACGTTTTAAATTTTGCGCTTCCTCTATACGCCGCGATCCCTGATCGCTTTTTCGTCCCATTCCTTATAATCACATCTTAACGGATACACGCCTTCGGGCCATTCCTCGGACAAAAGCAGCCTTCTCAGATCAGGATGCCCCTTAAAATCAATGCCCAGGAGCTCGTGCATCTCTCTTTCTATCCAGTCCGCCCCTTCAAAAACAGATGTAAGCGACTCTATTTCCAGCTTGTCCTTGGGCAGTTTTACTCTAAAAGAGATCAGCAGATTCAGATCCTCGAACGTAAAATGATACAATATCTCCATATGATATCTTACATCCACTCCCGTGGCAATATTGAACCGGGCTTCCAGATCATTGAAAACATATGTTGCAACGCTTACCAGCGATCCGGGTTTAATATCGATATATACCCTGTTGGACGATTTATCGAAAACCTCGATTATATCGTCCTTAAATCTGTTCTTCAGGTTCTTTAAAACTTCTTCTCGAGTCATTTTTTGCTCTTCACCTTTTCTATCAGCTTTACGACACCCGCGATGATAGCCTCCGGTTTCGGAGGACATCCCGGAATATACACGTCCACGGGGATGATCTTATCCAGCGGCACGGGGCAGTTGTAGCTATGCATGAACATACCCCTTGAAAGAGCGCATTCCCCTATCGCTACCACGAGGCACGGCCTGGGCGCCTGCTCGTACAGTCTTTTCATCCGCTCGACCGATTTCCTGTTGCATGAACCGGTCACCAGTAGTACGTCCGCGTGCTTGATGCTCCCGGCAAGGAGCATTCCGAACCTTTCAATGTCGAACCTCGGAGTAAGGCAGTCCAGCACTTCAATATCACAGTTATTGCAGCTGCCCGTGGACAGGTGGAACACCCATGGTGATCTTAAAAGCGCCTTCAATTTAAAGCTCATTTATCTCCTTGTATCAGCTTTCAGTCTTCAGCCGTCAGTCTTCAGCTGCTAATAGCTGACATCTGACATCTACTTCCCCATCAACGCTAATACTACGGCAATGACAGCGATGGCCGTCATCGGTCCCCAGAAGAACTTCACGGCCTGGTCGATCCTAACGCGCGGATTGGTATTTCTTATAACCGTTATCAGTGCGACCAATCCGATATATTTCAGCGCGCCGTATAACAGGTGAATGCCGTCAAACCTCAACCCGCCCATAAAAATGATGATCAGAAAAAAGGGCAATACGAACAAGAGCATATTCTTCATAAGGCGGTAAACCGCAAGGGCCGATCCTGAATATTCGATCAGGGCCCCGCCTGAGATCTCGGTCTCGGCTTCCGGCATGTCAAAAGGGACCAGGGCCAACTTTGCCTGGACACACATTATGGTCACGACCAGGGCCAGAACACCGGACAGGCTTCCGACCACGACCCCATTCAGGGCCTGAAAGCCAAGTATATTACTTATCCTTAATGAATAACCTGATTTAATGACCGGCACCAGGACCGCGAGCACAAAAGGAAGCTCATACCCGAGGACGAGCTTCATTTCCCTGGACGCTCCCACGCTGGCAAGAGGGTTTGCCGAAGCGAATCCTCCCATGATAATACTTATCGAAGGGATGGTCAGAAGATATATAACTACGATCAGATCCCCTATAAAACTATGACCGGTCATTATATTATTCATCCACAGCAACGTTGAAACCATCATTACGCTTGCCAGTCCAAAAAGAGGAGCCGCCAGAAAAGTGGTTTTTGAAGCACCGGCCGGAACAAGCGTCTCTTTGCCCAGGAGTTTAATGATATCGATAACGGGCTGAAGCACGGGCGGGCCCACTCGGTACTGAACGCGCGCCGTGACCTTTCTGTCTATCCAGCTGGCTAAAAGCCCTATCACCGCCGTTAATAAAAATCCGAAAAAGAAAAAGTAAAAAACATATATCATGCCTTCTCCCGGTCCCAGTGGGTAGAATGAACTATCAGGTTGTCACCGACAAGAAACGTGTTCTCGTCCAGCTCTACATCTCCGCTTTTCAGGCTCAAAGCCCCGTAAGGGCATGTTGTTATACAGAGCGGTTCCTCCTCTGCCTCTCTCCTGTCCAGGCAAAAGTCGCAGTTATGGACCAGATAAGGAACGGTTTCCGGATAAATGGTGCCGTAAGGACACGCGTGTGAACATGACCTGCAGCTGATACACCGCATATTGTGTCTCGTCAAGAGGTTTTTTTTGTCTTTGTCCTGTTCGAGCGCTTCCACCGGACACGCAGCCACACAGTGAGGTTCTTCACACCTGCGGCAGACAAGGGCGTATGTCGCCAGTTCAGCCACGGAAAGGATACCGATGTTATCCGTCTGGCGGTGATAAAAATAACTGCATTTGATAACACATTCCTTGCACTCGCCGGCGGTGCACACATCAAGATCGATAAAGAGCCTCTTATCCTTGCCTTTTTCCGGCTCGATGTTCAGTTTGCCCTGATATATCTGTTCCGCGCTCGTGTCCATATCAACCTTTTATCTAGTCCCATATACCATGGAAATTTTTTATCTTGTCGTACGTAAAGACCGGGCCGTCCTTGCACGCGTAATATATCCCCAGCCTGCAATGGCCGCATTTGCCTATGCCGCAGGACATGTTCTTTTCCATGGAAAGATAAATATTCTCCTCCCTGAAACCCATATCAAGCACCTTCATGGTAGCGAACTTCATCATTATCGGAGGGCCGCAAACGACGGCGATACCGGTCCCATAATCCATATCCAGGTCATCCAGAATAGTGGTCACGACACCGACGTTACCTTTCCACTGGTCATTTCCGACATCGACCGTGAGCCTGAAATTCAGGTCCTTTCTTTTAGCCCACTCCGCCGTCTCATCCCTGTAGAGCATTTCATGAGGCGTCTTGCAGCCGCCCCTGAAAAACAACTTCTTGAATTCTCCAGTTCTTTCAAAAAATTCGTACATAAGACTCCTCAAAGGAGCAAAGCCGCAACCTCCTCCGATGACCACGATCTCCTTGCCTTTAAATTCATCAATGGGATAACCCTTGCCCAAGGGCCCCCTCAAACCCACCTTATCGCCTTTCTTAAGCTCATGGATCTTATCAGTGACCTTGCCCACCTTCATAACGCTCACATCCATGGTATCCTTTACGGAGGGCCTTGAAGACGGGGTAAAAGGCGCTTCCCCCACACCTGGTATCGTCATTTCGATGAACTGGCCGCTGACAAAAGTCAGCTCTTCCTTTGGGCTCATCCTTATCGTCTTTATCGTAGGCGTCTCTTCTATAACATCGATAACTTCCGCCTCGATCGGCCTGTATGGATTCTTACTTTTTTCCATCACTTGCAACCAGTCTTTTAAGGACCTTTCTTATATCGATCTTCGCGGGGCACGCTGATATGCAGCGTCCGCAGCCCGTGCATGCATATATTTCCGCGACTTTGGGGAAAAAGTCAAACTTCTTTTCAAATCTATTCCTTAATCTCATCCACAGCTTTGCCCTTGGATTAGCGCCGCCCCCGACCCTGGCATAATCCTTTATCATACATGAATCCCAAATACGCAAGCGGGCCATCCGTTCCTCGTCTTTCTGGTCGTAAAGTAAAAAACAGTGGCATGTGGGACAGATTATGGTACAGGCCCCGCATTCAACGCAGGTCTTTGCCTCATCCTCCCAGATGTCGGAATCAAAGTTCCTTTCTATCATGCCTTCGTAGAGACCGTGATCGGGGACCTCGTTCTCTTTAATATTATTATTCACTTCCTCTATAACCTTCTGGCGCCGGGCATCCCTTTCCGCGATCTCGTTTTCTTTTGCTTCCCTGAATAGAGACGGGTGTTTTTTCACGAGCTCACGGCCTTTTTCGGATCCGGACTCCACTACAAACCCATCCTTGACCTGGGAAAGATTTATATCAAAATTTTCCCGGGGATGGGGAAGGTCTCCCAGCGCTGTGCAAAAACATGTATCCCTGGCACAGGTGCAGTCAGCGGAGATTATGAGATTCTCCTCTCGTAATTTGATATAGAATGGGTCCTGGTAATCGTGATCCATGAACACGTGATCCTGGATCTTGAAACCCTTGAGGTCACATCCCTTTACGCCCACAACGGCAAAAGGTTTTTCCTCGGAATGAGGGATGGTGTCCTTGAAGTCTTCAGCGACCAGTTCCCTGGCTCGCGTAAAAAAGGACTTCAGCGGTTCAAAAGCCCTGACTTCGCCGATAACGATATCATCCGTAAATTCACTGTACTCTTGATAAAAACGCTGGTCTTCTTTTTTGACAGGCACATAGACACGATAATCTTCCTTCAAGGCACCAAGCAGTCTCATAAGAGCTTCGAGAGAAATGAATTTCATGTCTGCCATTATAACTTATCTTTCGTTATCTGAAAAACATTTTTTTATAAAAAATTTACCTCCGCGTCTCGCAATAAAGCGAGAGAAACTCTATTGAAAGGTCTATGTCCCTTATCGCGACCTTTTTAGGGGCGCTTATTGCTACCGGTGAAAAATTTATTATCCCCTTCAGCCCTGATAAGACCATCAGATCCGCTACTTCCTGGCTGCATTCCTCAGGGACCGCGATTATACCCAGGTCAACGCGACGCTTCTTTATTACCGCCGGCCCTTTCTCCACCGGATATATCCTGACTCCGTCGATGCTCCTGCCTATCTTCTCTTTCGCTTTATCAAAGGCCGCTACTATCTTGAGTTTTTCTCTTCTAAAGCCCGGGTATTTCATTATGGCTGTTCCCAGGTTACCCACTCCGAAAACCGCAAGGCGTATCGCGTCTTTTTGCAGCACAAAATCTTCAAGGACGTTCTTGAGGTCCACGGTCTTGTATCCTATCCTTGGTGTGCCGACCCTGCCGAACTTGGAAATGTCTTTTCTTATCTGGACATCCGACACGCCGGTGAGCCGTGCGAGTTCCCCCGAAGACACCATGAACCTTTTTTCCTTGATCAGCGCCTCCAGCGTCCTGATATATAAAAGAGCCCTGGAAATGGTTTTCCCGGAAATTTTCTTCATAATTTAATCGTGAAAATTAGAACGATTCAGCACCACTATAACATTTACAGAATAAATGTCAAGTAAAAATAGGGACAGCGACCATTTTTTTTGTGTACGTCTTAGCTGTTTTTTTAAAAAATGGTCGCTGTCCCTATTTTCTAAACTTCGCCGACCCGCCTTCTTTCCGCCAATAAAATGATATTCCTTAACTCTTCTGCGTTTCGGGCCCGCAGCCAGTCCCTGCTGAAATTCTCATCCTGGACGATCTGGGCGATGGCTGCCAGTGCGCGGAGGTGAAAATTACGCTCATCGCGAGACCCTATCAGAAAAAAGAAGGCATGCACCGGCTTGGGCACATATGGGAATCGGATCCCTTTCCTGCAGCGGATTATGAAAATATCGAACTTGCCGACCCCATCGACAATTACATGGGGTATGGCCAGGCCAGGGGCAAGAACCGTGCTGGATTGCTCTTCCCTGGCGATAAAAAGATCAAAGAGCCCGTCTTCGTCTGCATTCATTCGTTCCGACAGGACCTTAGCAGCGCTCCTGAACACGTCCTCGGGAGTATATCCCTGGTCCGGAGAGAGGACATAGTCTAAAATCTCGCATTTTTTGATAAGCTCATCAAACCTGTCTTCAACGATCTTATCTCTCTCAACAATAATATCCCTCAGTTCATCCGGCAAAGTAGGTTCGACCAACTCCCTGGCGGTGATCCTTTCAATAACATGCACAAGCGCGGCCAAGCGTTTCACCCTGTAGCTCGCAAAAACAGCATACCAGACCAACGCGCAAATTATGAAGATCCCTGTTATCGTAAGGGGCACTTTCCCCATTTCAAAAATGAGAAACCCGTATCCGATGATACCAGCTATCTGGAGCCAGGGATACAGCGGAGCGCGGAATTTCGGCCGATAACTCTGTATCCTGCTTTCCCTCATGGCGATAAGGGAAAGATTCACGAACAAAAACAACAGGATCATCAGGGTAGACGCTGTCTTGACCAGATTCTCCAGGCTAAGGAACAGGATAACCGCGATCATAAAACTGCCAGTAAAGATTATGGAAAAATGAGGGGTTTTGAATCTGGCGTTCACTCTCTGAAAGAATCTGGGCAGGAGGGCATCCCTGCTCATTGCCATGGAAGCCCGTGAGGCTGTCAGGATCCCGGCATTGGCCGTGGAAATAAAAGCAAGAAACGCGGCGACCGCCAGTATCACGCTTCCCAGGTTCCCCATAAAGATGCTGGCGCCAAGTGAGATCGGAGTGAAAGAATTCGAAAGGTCCGCGGGATCAAGCAATCCTACTGTCACAAAAATAACCACGACATAAAGGATCATCGCTACACTGAATGCGAGGAACATCCCCAGTGGAATATTCCTTCCCGGGTCTTTCACCTCTTCCGCGACACAAGCTATTTTTGTTAATCCTCCGAATGAAACAAAAACAAGACCTACGGCAGCAAAAAGCGGAGCCCAGCCAAAAGGCATAAATGGGACGTATCTCTCCGGCTGGATAGACGTAAAACCGCGAGAGATATAAAAAAGAAGTATGCCGATAAGCAAAAACACGATCAATACCTGCAACCTGCCGGATTCTTTAACACCGATGATATTTATGATCATGAAGAAGAGGCAGCATCCCACGGCAATAAGTTTTACATGCATTTCCGTGATATTGGGATTTATAAGCGAGGCGAAAATTCCTATTCCTACAAGCGCGAAGGCGCTTTTAAAACTCAAAGAAAACCAGCTTGCCAGTCCGCCGATAGTGCCAACCGGGGCACCCATACTTCTTTCGATAAAAAAATAGACCCCTCCTGCTTTGGGCATGGCAGTAGCCAGTTCCGCCTTTGTAAGCATGGCGGGCAGGGCCAGGACCCCGGCCAGGAGATACGCGAAGACAACAGCTGGTCCGGTCCCGGCAAATGCCAGGGCGGGCAGAATAAATAGCCCGGAACTGATCATTGCCCCGGAAGCTATGCAGAAGACATCAAGAAGACCAAGTTCCCTGTTTAATTTCATAGAATATCTCAACTAAGTGTATTGGTTCGATTTATCGAACCAATACAAATCACGGATTACGAGATCTTACGATCTCCTCTATTATGTCATGAACCCCTGTTCGTATATCCCATCCGGAATAATCCCGTTTGAACTTTGTCATATCCGAATAATAGCACATATGGTCCCCTGTCCTGTTCCGGTCCACGTATTCGTAATCCAGCTCAAGACCGAAATCATTCTTCAAGATATCTATTGTCTCCAGGATGGAGATCGCGTTCCCTTTACAGCCTCCGATATTGTAAACAGCACCCTGTCCGGGTTTTTTATAAAACTCATGGAACGCGGTGACCACGTCCCTGCTGTGGATCTGGTCCCTCACCTGTTTACCTTTATATCCGAAGATCGTATAAGGCTTATTGTTTATGGCGCAATCAACGATATAAGTGAGGTACCCGTGCAGTTCCACAGCGGAATGCTGGGGACCCGTGAGGCAGCCTCCCCTGAAAATACCGACGTTCAAGCCGAAGTATCTGCCGTATTCCTGGGCCATTATGTCAGCAGCGGCTTTGGATGCTCCGAACAGACTGTGCGTGCTGTCATCTACGGTCATCTTTTCGCTGATGCCTTTTTCAGACACTCCTTCAATAACCTGTTCAGGCTTGTAATCGTAACGTTTTTCAAGCTCAACCATCTCGACCCTGTTAGGGGTATCACCATAGACCTTGTTCGTTGATGTGAAGATAAAAACACCTTTATCGGAATAGAGCCTGAACCCTTCTAAAAGGTTAAGTGTGCCAGCCGCGTTGATATCAAAATCCGTGACAGGTTCTTTTTTCGCCCAGTCATGGGAAGGCTGGGCCGCAGAATGTATCACCAGGTCAAAAGGCCCTTCTTCCTTATATATGCCAAATATGGCCTCCCTGTCCCGTATGTCGATCGCCAGGTTCCTGAAATCAGGGCTCAGCTTTTTGAGAAAAGTTATATTGCCGGCGGTGTCTCCCCCTTCGCCGAAAAAATATCTCCTCATGTTGTTGTCTATGCCGACCACTTCGGCGTCTTTCTCCAGAAAGAACCTTGACGCCTCGTAACCGATCAATCCCCCAGCACCCGTTACCAATACTTTCATTCCCCCCCACCTCTTTATGGACAAGCAAGTCAAACCTTCGATTCGGAATGCTTAAAATGATATCAGACAACTATATTGACGAGCTTGTCCGGAACTATTATCCACTTTTTTATCTCTTTGTCCTCGACCCATGCCTTGATCTTCTCGTCCTGAAGGACTGTCTTCTTCACCTCATCATCACTCAGGCCGCAGGGTATTTCCACTTTGCTCCGGAGTTTTCCTTTTATCTGGACAGGGACGGTGACCTTTTCGGTCAACAATATGTCCTCCCTGTATTCAGGCCATCTGGATTCAAATATACTTTTGCCTTCCCCCAGTCTTTCCCATATCTCTTCGGTGATATGAGGCACGAACGGGGCAAGAAGAAGGGCCGTGATACTCACAACTTCCTTAAGGGACTTTTTATCAAAGCAGCTGTCACCCTTTTTGTCTATTCCCGCGTATACCTGGTTCACAAGCTCCATGACAGCGCTTATGGCTGTATTGAAATGGAACTCTTCATCGATGTCCTCGGTGACCTTTTTTATTGTCTGGTGCATTTTTCTGAGAAGGTCTTTCCTGGCGTCCTCATCTCCGCCGTCATCAGGCGCACCGGACAGGATGTCCATCAGGTTCCATACCCTTTTCAAAAATCGGGATGCCCCCTCCACTCCCTGATCCGACCATTCCGCATCCTTGCCGGGAGGGCCTATGAACAGAGTATACAGGCGGACGGTATCCGCTCCGTACTTTTTTATAAGGGCGTCGGGGCTTACCACGTTCCCTTTTGATTTGGACATCTTTGCGCCGTCCTTTATTATCATCCCCTGGGTAAAAAGCCGCTTGAACGGTTCATCAAACCCTATCTGTCCCATATCGCTCAGGACTTTAGTGATGAACCTGGAATACAAAAGATGCAGTATGGCGTGCTCAACCCCGCCGATATACTGGTCAACCGGCAGCCATCTGTTAAGATCATCCGTGTCAAAAGGCTTATCCTTTAGATGCGGTGATATATACCTCAGGTAATACCAGCTGGAATCTACAAAAGTGTCCATGGTGTCTATCTCGCGCCTTGCCGGGCCGCCGCAGGAGGGACAGACTGTTTTCACGAAACCAGCCGCGTTCTTGAGCGGGGATTCCCCTTTCGGGCGGAACTCCACCCCTTCCGGCAGGATCACCGGCAGCCGGCTTTCCGGGACGGGCACGATCCCGCATTTATCACAATAGACAACGGGAATGGGAGCCCCCCAGTATCTCTGCCTTGATATAAGCCAGTCCCTGAGCCTGAAATGAACGGCTCTCTTGCCTATATTCTTTTCTTCCATGTGATCGGCTATTCTTTCTTTGCCTTCTTCACTTGGAATGCCGTCGAACCGGGCTGATCCGACAAGTACGCCTTCTTCTTCGAACGCTGCGGTCATCTTATCGGCCGCAAGGGAATTTGAAGGATCGTCTATTACCACTTCAATGGGTAAACCGTATTTTTTAGCGAACTCAAAGTCGCGCTGGTCATGCGCGGGAACGGCCATTACCGCTCCGGTGCCGTATTCCATTAGCACGTAATCGGCTATCCAAAGAGGTATCTTCCTGCCATTTATCTGGTTAATCACATAACGTCCCGTGAATATCCCTTTCTTCTCACCTTCTGACTGGCCCCTTTCGATCTTGGATGCGTTGCGGACATCCGTGACGAACTTCATTATCTTGTCTTTTTCAGGGCTGCCCGCGATCAATTTCTCTATCATGGGATGTTCAGCGGCAAGCACCATATAGGTGCAGCCGTAAATCGTGTCAACGCGCGTGGTAAAACAGGTCAACTTCTCGCTGGAATGCACGATCGGGAAATCAATGTTCACGCCTTCTGAGCGGCCGATCCAGTTGCGCTGCATTATCCTGACCTTCTCCGGCCATTCATTCAGCTTTTCCAGGTCGTCCAAAAGCCTCTGCGCGTAATCCGTAATCCTGAAAAACCACTGTTCCAGGTCTTTCTGCTCCACTTTACTGTCACACCTCTCACACTCGCCGGCAATGACCTGTTCATTGGCAAGAACCGTGTTGCAGGACGGGCACCAGTTGACAAAGGCCTTTTTCCTGTACGCGAGACCTCTTTCGTACAGTTTAAGGAATATCCACTGGGTCCACTTGTAATATTCCGGCATGCATGAATTCACCTCGCGGCTCCAGTCATAATCAACTCCCCACGAATCAAGCTGGCGCTTCATCATGGCTATATTGTTCATTGTGGACTGCCTTGGGTGCATGCTGCTCTTGATAGCGGCGTTCTCGGCGGGAAGGCCAAAAGCATCCCACCCCATGGGCGTGAGTACATTGAACCCCTTCATCATCTTATATCTGGCCACAACGTCACCGATGATATAATTACGGCCATGCCCCACATGCAGCGCCGCCGAAGGGTAAGGGAACATCATCAGGCAATAGTACTTATCGGCGTAATCCTTGACGTCAACTTCAAAAAAACCTTCTTTTCGCCATTTTTCCTGCCACTTTTTCTCTATTTCACCGGGTCTGTACTGTTCCATTTTGTTCATGCGTTCCTGTAAATGTAACTGAGAAATTTATAAATTAATTTCGCGGCGGTAAAATCAGGCGCCCTGTTGCTCTTGTCGGGACAAAGTTCAACGCAGTCAAAACCAACGACCGTCCTCTTCTCAGCGACCGCCCGCAAAAGCTTCACCACATCGTACCATCCTAACCCGCCCGGCTCCGGAGTGCCTGTCGCCGACATCACGGAAGGATCAAACACGTCAAGGTCTATTGTCACATAAACGTTCGGCAAGAGCCTGTCCAGCACGTTATCAGTCCACTTCTTGTCGCTGATCATATCCTTTGCGAAAAACACGTTCTCCGAATCCAGGCTGTCCTTTTCCTCAACGCACATGCTGCGTATCCCTACCTGTACGGCCGGGCATGACTCCTTCACCCTGGCCATTACACAGGCATGATTATATTTGCTTCCCTCATACTCGTCGCGGAGATCAGAATGAGCGTCAAGCTGTAACACGCAAAGGTCTTTTATCCGTTTAGAATGCGCCCTTATTGACCCTATGCTGACCGAATGTTCTCCTCCGAGCACTATAACAAACTTCCCGGCATCCATCAACTTTGAAACTCTTTCTTCCACCTCCCGCACCATCTTTTCCGGGGATGGATCCGTGACAAGTGATGGAGACGTGTATATCCCCTGCCTGAAGACCTCGAAATCCGTTTCTATATCGTAGAGCTCCAGGGCCGGAGACGCGTCAATAACAGCAAAGGGGCCTTTATCGGCCCCCTTGTTCCAAGTGCTTGTCTTATCATATGGGATCGGAAGAACAGCTATGCGAGACGCGTTCCAGCTGGTGAATTGTGCATCCAGACCTGCAAAACCTTTATTCTGTGCCATTGTCTCATCATAAGGCCGGGATCATACGGCTTTAATCATTGCTGGCTCTCTGAACCTGACAAAATCCTTGCCTCTCTGCACGACGTATTTTTCATACTTCTTTGATTCAAACACGTCTATCAGGTAATTAGCCGCAAAGTCTACGTCAAAATCCTTACAGGAAAAAACATCAACAAAGCAGTAGTCTTTTTCCTGAAAAGAATGGATGGAAATATGGCTTTCGGCGATGATCACCGTTCCTGTTATGCCCTTATCCTCTGGAACCAGACCGCTGTATGGGAACACATACGGCTTGGTGATCTTTGTCATGCCTATCTTTTCAGGAAGATCGTCCAGGATGTCAAAAATGAGCTCATAATCCTTGAGTTTTCCCGCCTTACACTCTGTCAGATCCAGCATTAAATGCGGACCGAACATTTCTTTGTTTTCTTCGACCATTTTCTCCTCCATTTTTAAAACTACCTCTGCAATAGAGAGTTAAAAAAAACAGAGTTTAAAAAAACTCCCCACCATCTATTTGCAACTATCTATACAGCTTATGTTAACATTTTTGTTTTAACAAAGTATATTTTTATATAACCTGTTTGTCAACTTAAAAATGGAATTATTTTTCGGGATATAAAAAGAGAGATCTTCGCCCGGAGAAATGGTGGAGCTGAGGGGGCTCGAACCCCTGACCTCATGCATGCCATGCACGCGCTCTTCCAGCTGAGCTACAGCCCCACGGCTATGATAAAAAATTTTGGTGCCGGAGGTGGGACTCGAACCCACACGGAGTCGCCCCCATTGGATTTTGAGTCCAACGCGTCTGCCAATTTCACCACTCCGGCATTGATCAGTAAAAATCAATTTTATTATCCAAACCCCCAATAGTCAAGCGAAATGAGAGTGGAGTTTCCCCAATTTTTCAAGGAGAACTTTTAAGCTATTGTTCTTACCAGGGACGGAAGCTTTGCTCCAGCGACAAAGCTTCCTCAGAAAAAAACGGTCAACCCCGCCATCTTCCGTCGGAAACCAGCGCAAATGGCGGGGACTGTCCGAGTCCGCTGACCGGTCCCGAGCGAAGTCGAGGGAAGGCGGACGAGTTCCGCAGCCGCCAAAATGGTCAAGACCTTTTGGCGTTAAAAAATCGCTCTGAACGACAAATGCCTCAGATCCATTCTGTGCGGGAACCGGAACGTTTACACCGAAAAGTACACCCGCCGCCTTTAAAAGAGCCGATGATTCAGGAAACCCGTATTTGAATTTTGGTTTTCTGAAAGCCGGTTAGTTTATCAAACGAATTCGATGAGGGACGGGTCGTAGTCAGAAGGTTTTTCAAAGCCGAGGAGGTTCAGGATGGTCGCGGCGACATTGGAGAGTCCGGGGTTCTTGAGTTTTGCCATCGTGTATTCCCCCTTGTAATCCGGATCGACTATCACGAACGGGACCGGGTTAAGGCTATGCGCCGTCTTGGGGATCTTCTTGCCGTCCTTTATCGTGAATATCTCGTCAGAATTTCCGTGGTCCGCCGTGACAATAGCAATACCGTCAAGCTCCTTGACTACATCCAGGAGACGCTGGACGCAGGAATCAACCGTTTCCACGGCTGTTATTACGGCTTCCGGCACCGCGGTATGTCCGACCATATCGCCGTTGGCGAAATTCAAACGGCCGAACCTGAACTTGCCGCTTTTCAAGAGTTCGTCCGTCCTATCAGCAATCTCCACCGCCTTCATCTTCGGGGCTTTATCGAACTGTATCTTATCGGAAGGTATCTCGTAATATTCCTCGATTTCCTCGCACACGTAGCCCGACTTGTTCCCGTTCCAGAAATACGTGACATGCCCGAACTTCTGCGTCTCGGAAATGGCGAACATGGTAACGCCGGCCGCGCAGAGATATTCGCTGACGGTCCGGTCTATTTCAGGTGGCGTGACCAGATAATTGGACGGGATATGAAGGTCGCCGTCGTACTCCATCATGCCAGCGTAAAGAACATCCGGGTAGACTTCGCGGTTAAATTCCGAAAAAACTTTTTCGTCAAAGGCGCGTGAGATCTCGATAGCCCTGTCTCCCCTGAAATTGAAGAAGACCACCGAATCCCCGTCAACAATCCGGCCAACCGGTTCATTATTCTCTACTATCACAAAAGAAGGCAGGTACTGATCGACGATCGCCGGGTCTTCTTTATAATAGGTCTCCACGGCCTCTTTTGCCGATGTGAACGCGCGCGCTTTTCCAAGGACATGCGCGTCCCAGCCGCGTTTTACCACGCTCCAGTCAGCGTTATAGCGGTCCATGGTGGTCACCATGCGACCGCCTCCGGATGCTATCCTGTAATCATACCCCTTTTCGGAGTTTATCTTTTTTAATACCTCTTCCGTCTTATCGATATATGTCAAAGCGGATCTCTCGTGGACATCCCTGCCGTCAAGGAGCGCGTGTATACGGACGCGACCGACCCCTTCTTCAGCAAGACGGTTGACCATTGCGAAGAGTTGCGTAATATGCGAGTGGACGTTGCCGTCGGATAAAAGGCCGATAAAATGAAAAGTACCGCCGGTATCCTTTACCCTGCTTACAAGTTCCTTCCATGTCTTTGTCTCAAAAATAACCCGGTCTTCAATAGCCTTATTAACCCTTTTCGCCCCCTGCACAAAGACACGGCCGGCTCCAAGGGCGTTATGTCCTACTTCGCTGTTGCCCATGTCCTCGTCCGAAGGAAGCCCGACCGCGGTGCCGTGGGCCTGGAGTTTCGTGAACATCTCGCTCTTGAATAGACGGTCAAGACAGGGTGTCTTCGCTACATACACCCCGTTCGTTTCATCCTGCTTCCCCAGGCCGACACCGTCCATGATGATAAGAAGTAAAGGTCCTTTTCGCTGTATGGATCTCTTAATCTTTTCGAGTTTTGAAACCATGATATTACTCCTGAAGTCAGGGCATGATAACACAAAAGAGAAATCCGGTCAAAGACAAAGAAAAAGGGACATGTAAACAGAAAGGAGCCGCAAATCGAACAAGCGTTCAATTCCGGCTCCTTTCTGTTTACATGGGGGACTGTTTCTATATTTGATTCTCCATCTTATCAGATAGGACTTATTCTTCGGCTTTGTTTAAAAGCAATTTACCCTGTTTGGTCTTTCTAAGAACATACTTTTTACTTTCGCACGATAAAGCATAGACGATGTGAAGCGGCAAATCCTGACTTTTAAGCCGAATCTCTTTCTTCTTCATTGTCTGTCTCCTGATTCATGACCTTCCACTCATAAATCACAAATTTTATTATAGCACAATTATAGTTGGTGTCAAGGAAAAAATAAATATTTTTTTAAAGTTTTTAATTAGTTACCCCAAATAATATTTTTTTTATAAGTTATTGAAATATAATGGCTTAGAGGAGGTATCTTCAGGTCCGAACAGCGAGAACAGTGATATCGTCATGCTGCTCGGCCTTGCCCGCGTAGTCCGCCACACTCTTATGTATGGCATCCACTACTTCCTTTGCGGAACGTCCTTTCAGGGTCTTTGCCAGTTCGACCAGGCGTTCTTCCTCGAACAGTTCGTGCCTCATATTCATGGCTTCAGTGACCCCGTCAGTATACAGGACAAAAATGCTACCGGGCTTATATTCCAGTTCGCCTTCGCTGAAATCACCCTCTATAAGCCCGAGCGGCATCCCCTCTTCCACATCCAGGAGCTTCACGTTCCCGTCCGGTTCTATAAGAAGAGTGGGAAGATGGCCGCCGCTCGCAAAACTGCAAGTGTTCTTCCGGGTATCCAATACAATATAGGTAAGGGTCACGAACAGGTTGCTACTGCCCTCGGACACAAGCCTGTCATTGACTTTCCTGAGCACATCTGCCGGGCTCGCCTCTTGCACAAAAGACGTGAAAACACTGACCACCTGCGCCATAAAAAGGGCCGCGGGCACTCCCTTGCCTGACACATCCCCGAGCATGACACCCATCCTTGTTTCGTCCAGCTGGACAATATCGTACAGGTCGCCTCCCACCTGCCGCGCCGTCAACATCCGCGCGTTCAGGTCAAGCCCGCCCACCTGTGGGATCTCTTTGGGCAGGAAACTCTCCTGGATATTCTTGGCAATATCAAGTTCTTTTTCTATTAATTCCCTTTTCTCGGTCTCTACCAGATATTTTTTGCACGTGAAGATCCCATAGATACCTACCACCGTTACCATCGGGTAAAAAATATCTATCCATAATCCACAGAAGATAAAAACAGCTACCGCTATGGCTATATACGCTAAAAAGATCAGAACAATGGATAAAAATGCCAGCAGCTTACGGCTTCTCGCCGTTATAAAACCCGTGATCAGCCAGAGAACAACAAGGATCAGCAGGTTCCACCAGCGGTTGACCCTGCACAGGAACTTCTGCTGTACTACGCTGTTATACACGCTGGCATGCACTCCCACTCCAGGGTACAGAACCGCCAGTGGGGAAGGATGGGCGTCAGGGGACGCGGTAGCGGTGAACCCCACAAAACACACCGTATCCTTCAACTCATTAAGGTCAATAACGGGTTCCTGTCCCATAAGGCTGGAAAGATGTGACTGCAGCACATCCACGTAAGAATAATGCCGGAACGCTTTTCCCCATGGACCTGGGTAATTTACAAGCAGGCTTGAAAAGTCCTCCAGCGGTATCCGGAGGTCTTTATTCATGACTATCTTTTTTGCCGGGATGATTTCGACCTTATCGAATAAAAAATCCAGGTTATTCAATACCGCCTGGATCGTTATCTGCGGATGGAATTTCCCTTTATATTCGACAAATGGCAGGATCCTGCGGACTTTACCGTCCCTGTCCGGGACAACATTGACGAACCCCCTCCTCCCCTTGCAGGCGCTCTTTAATACGTTGATGAGAGGCGCGATGACCCTGCTGGCGGTGATATATTTCTTACCGCGGACCGGAGGATTGAGCTCAAAGACATATGCCAGATAAACATTGTCCGACGCCTTCACCGCATCCACAAACCCTTGGTCGTCTTCAGTCTCTTCGCTGAAAAAAACGTCAAAGATGATAGTTTTTACACCGGCTGCTTCCAGGGCTTTGATAAGAAGGCCGTGGTATTTTCTGGGAAGAGGCCATTCGCCCAGCTTCTCTATGGTATCGTCGCCTATGTGGATGATGACGATGTCCTCATCAACCGGCTGCTGTGGCCTGAGCTTGAAACGGAAGTCAAGCGTGCTGTACTCGAACTCGTCAAAGACCCTGGCATATGATAAGAAAAGGAACAGTATGGCGGCCAGGACCCCTGCCGATAAAAACGCTATCCGTGTCTTTTTGCTCTTCATTTAGGGACGGCCGATCTGGAAAGTTATACTTATTCGCCTTTAAAGAGGAGCTTCCATGGATGCTTTTTCACGTCCTCGCTGAACTCCTTGAAGTTCTGGGTGGTGGCTTCAAGATTGTCTACTATGCCGTCCAGCCCCTGACGGTTGTCCACGACAAAAGACTTGGCCTCCAGCAGGATAATATCCAGGTTTTCGGATATCTCGTCCGCCTTCTTCATCAGCTCCCTCATCTGGACAGGATCCTCGCTCGCGACGGTTGCTCCAGGTTTCAGGAAATCAGCGGATTTCCCGGGTGTAAGCCCTACATACGAGTCCCCGACGATCCCGGAAGTCGCTATGTAAGCTATGGAATCTTTCCTCACCTTTATTCCATAATTTAACGCGAGAATACACTCTATCCTGGTCTCCGGTCCATAAATGAATTCTATCTTCTTCAGGCGGCCCGCTTCTATGCCGGCAAGTTTCACGGTCGCGTCCTCTTTCAGATCGCCGGCATACATGAAATACGTTTTGACGTCATACGGGCTGGCCTGGATATTAGCGGTCCTCGTAAAGAACAAAATAGCGATCGCGATCGCTGCTACAATGACTAACCCGGCTTTCATCTCATTAGAAATCTTCATGCTTCGTCTCCTTTTTATCCTGTATTATCGGGTTAACTGTTCCAAATAATCGTCTTTTTGCTGGAAAAATTTCACCGGCCCGTCGAAACTGCCGTTTATGAACTGTTGTATTATCGGGTTCTTTGAATTCTTTATCTGGTCTGGGGTCCCTGTCTCAAGCACTCTTCCTTCATGCAGCATGGCGATCTTGTCCGCTATGCCCATAACGCTTTTCATGTCGTGGGTGACCACGATACTGGTTATTGAAAGTTTCTTGGAAAGGTCGACGATGAGCTTGTCAATAACGGACGCCATGATCGGGTCAAGTCCCGCGGTAGGCTCGTCATAAAACACGATCCGGGGATCCATGGCTATGGCCCTGGCAAGCCCCACTCTTTTTTTCATGCCCCCGGATATCTCGCTCGGCATAAGGTCATCGAACCCCCTCAATCCAACCAGTTCAAGCTTCATTGTCACCACGATGTCAATAACGTTCTTCTCCAGTTTGGTGTGTTCACGAAGAGGAAGGCTCACGTTCTCACCAACTGTCATGGAATCAAAAAGAGCCGAGGACTGGAAGGACATCCCTATCTTTTTCCGTATGTCGTCCAACTGGGCACCTTCGAGATCAGTGATATCCGTGCCCAAAAGAGACACCCTTCCGGACGTTGGTTTGAA
Organism: uncultured Planctomycetia bacterium; assembly: GCA_964431495.1. GTDB lineage: Bacteria > Omnitrophota > Gorgyraeia > Tantalellales > Tantalellaceae > CAYSJU01. The sequence continues at coordinate 88,896 of CAYSJU010000001.1, read as the reverse complement.
GTTCCCGATTATGTGGCGGAGAAGCGTGCTTTTTCCGCAGCCGGAACCTCCCATGATGACAAACGTTTCGCCCTTGTATATCTTCAGGTTGACACCGTTAAGAACGGTCCTGTCCCCGAACTTTTTGACCAAATCCTTCACTTCTACGACGGCTTCTCGTTTTTCCATGTTCTGTTTTTCCATCTTCCCCCTGATCCCTGTAGGGTCGGATTTATCCGACCCTTGTAGGGGCTCGATTTATCGAGCCCAAAAATAATATGGGGGTTCGATAAATCGAACCCCTACATCTGTGAAAAGAAAAATACGCCCGTTAACACACAATCTATGAGAATTATCATTATGAAGCTGATCACGACACTCAATGTCGTTGCCCGGCCTACTCCCTCTGCTCCGCCGCGGGTATCCAGGCCGACATAACAGGCGATCATGGATATGGCAATGGCGAACGCCACGCTCTTGACCAGGCCCGTCCACACGTCCTTCCATTTCATGAGATCAAAAGAAAAGCTCAAATACCTGTAAAAATTAAGCTTAAGCTCAAAAACGCCCACGATCAGCCCGCCCACTATCCCCATGATATCGGCCATTATGGTCAGGCACGGGACCATTATGAGAAGAGCGAGAAAACGCGGTACCACCAGAAACCTTACTGGATCAAGCGCAATGGTCTCAAGCGCCTCTATCTGTTCCGACACCTTCATGGTGCCCAGCTCCGCCGCTATGGCCGAGCCCACCCTGCCGGCGACGACCAGGGCCGTGAAGACCGGTCCGAGCTCCCTTGCTATGCTTATGCTCACCATCGGGGCCACGAAAATAACGGCACCGAGCTGCTTAAGCTGATAAGCGCTCTGCATGGCGATAACTATGCCTGTGAAAAAAGAAATGAAGAATACTATGACAATGGACTGCACGCCGACAAAGACCATCTGCTGGAAAATAGTCTGGCGGCTGGCGGCTTTTCCTTTAAAAGGCCCGATCATGATCCAGGATATCGTCTTGCAGAGAAGAGACAGCATGCCAAAAATGTGCTGGAAGAGATCCAGCGCTGTCTTACCGATAACGGCTATTGGGTTGCGCATAAAGTATTTCTCCCTCTCATGCCTCCGTTAATCAAAAATCTGGAATTCAAAATGAATCTATCGCGGTAACTTCATCGTCCACTATATCAAACAGCTTGTTCAGCTTTGTTATCTCAAAAAGTCCCAGGACCTTGGCTGAAAAATTCGTCAGTTTCAGCTTGCCGCCGTAAGAACGCAGCCTCTTCAGTATCTCCACTAGCGTGGCCAGTCCCGATGAATCCACGTAATCCACGTCCCTGAAACTTATTACCACCTTATCTTTTTTGTTCTTTATAATCTGATCGAAAGATTTCTTGATATCCGGGGACGTATTTATGTCAATATCACCCTTCACGTGAACGACCGCGATCCCGTTCTTTTCCTCCATGTTTACCTGCATATTATCCTCCGTCTATATGTTTTTTTTTAAGACGCTTCTTCATGACGACACTTCTCCCGCCTTTCTCGTACCTGACTTCATCCATAAGATACCTGATAAGATACACCCCCCGTCCGCTGTCCCTCAGCAGGTTCTCATCAACCGTGGGATCGGGGAGCCTTGACACATCAAAACCTTCTCCCTCGTCCTCCACTCTTATGGTCACTTCTTCGCGGGTTATTTCTATCTCCACCTTCACCTTTTTATCCGGCTGGAGCTTGTTGCCATGTATCATAGCGTTGCGCAGGGCTTCTTCAAACCCCACGTGAATATCGAATACGATCTCCTCGGCAACGTGCTGCGCCTTCAGGGTATCTAGCAATTCCTTGCTTGCCTTTTTCAGGAGACGGCTGTTATTAGCGATCTCAATCTTGGTTTTTATCGACATTTTAATCCTTGTATGCTCCTATTTCCCTGTATTTCTTGTAACGTGCCTCCAGCAGCTCGCCCTGTGTCCGTTTGGAAAGCGCGTCAAGACTTTTCTTCAAGGCCTTCTTTATTTCTTTCGCGGTCTTTTCAGAATCCCTGTGCGCCCCTCCCACCGGTTCCGGGATCATCCCGTCTATAACCCTCAGTTCCATTAGTTCAGGCGCTGTGATCTTCAAGGCTGTGGCCGCGGAAGAAGCCTTGGTCCGGTCCTTCCAGAGTATGGCAGCGCAACCTTCCGGGGAAATAACCGAATAATAAGCGTTCTCCAGAACAAAGACCCTGTCTCCAAGCCCTATTCCAAGGGCCCCGCCGGAACCTCCTTCTCCGATGACAAACACCACAATTGGGACCTTGATCCCCGCCATCTCCCTGAGGTTATAGGCGATCGCCTCGGCCTGCCCGCGTTCTTCCGCGCCGACACCGGGGTACGCCCCGGGAGTGTCTATAAAAGTAACAATCGGGATATTGAACTTTTCAGCCATACGCATGACCCTGATGGCCTTACGGTACCCCTCGGGATGCGCGCAACCAAAATTCCTTTCCAGGTTCTCGTTCGTATCACGGCCTTTTTGATGTCCGATCACCATCAGTTTCTGGCCGTTCATGCGCGCGAGACCGGCTACGATGGCTTTATCGTCCCCGAAGTGCCTGTCGCCGTGGATCTCGATAAAATCATCCATTATCATTCCGATATAATCCATGGTATACGGCCGGTCCGGATGCCGCGCGAGCTGGACCTTCTGCCATGATGACAGATTCTCGAAAACATCTTTCCTAAGATGTTCCAGCCTCTCCGTTAGAGTCGAGAGCTCATCGGAAAGATCGATCTCCTCCCTTTGAGTGAACTTCTCAAGCTCTTCGATCTTTCTTTCCAGTTCCAGGATAGGTTTTTCAAATTCCAGTTCTATGGCCATTTTTTTATTTGACTATCTCCACTTTTGTGCCTTTTGTTACAATATCATAAAGCTCTATAACATCGCCATTGTGCATCCTGATGCAACCGGCGGTCACATGCTTGCCTATGGAAGAATCGTCATTGGTCCCGTGTATCCCGTACCCCTGTATGGAAAGCGCCAGCCATCGTTCGCCAAGTTCGTATCCTTCGTCATCCGGCATGAGAACGATCCCGCCGGGCTCTGTCCATGGAGGTCTGATCATTTTGTCAACAATGGTAAAAACACCCGCCGGAGTAGAATCATCCTTGCCGGTGGCGACAGGATAGGACTTAAAAGGCTTCCCGTCCTTTTCAAGCACAAGGAGGTTCCCGGTCTTGTCTATCAAGACGGAAAACCTGGAAATATTGATCTTCAGTCTCTGTCCCGGTCTTATGATATCGCTCTGGAACCTGTTCATCTTCCTGAGCAAAGCTACCGTTGTATTGAATTTTTTTGCGATAGCGTAAAGGGAATCCCCGGACTCTACCACATACTCGATACTGTCCCCGGTTATTTCAAAAGACAGCAGTTTTTCCATATTAACTTCTTCCAGTTCGATCTTCATCTTTCCGCTGTCATCTGTGTCAGGGAAACTATTGATAAGCTTCGCGTAATAAAAATATGCTTTATCAACGTCGCCTTCCCGGGAATAGATAGATGTCAGGTCCCTGAGCGCCTTCCTGGCATATCTTGAATCGGGATACTTCTCAACAATCGCGACAAGTCCCCTGACGGCCCTTTCTCCATTGCCTTCCCGCAGGAGCTGCCCGGCAACGTCATATATCAGTTCCGCTCTGTCCGTCCTTCTTGTGTCCGTACCGGAGACAGACTTCAGGACCACAAAGGATATCACGACGACAAAGACAGCAATAAACGCGGTTACTGTAAGAAGGCCTTTCCTGTTCACTATGATCGATCTCCGTCTTAAACAATCCAATACGATATGCAAGCAACGGCCAGGCCGATAAGAAAGCCGGCAATAACTTCTTTGGGTGTGTGCCCTACAAGCTCCATGAGCCTCTCCTGCTCTATGGGCTTTTTCCAGTAAATATCATCCGCCATCTTATTCAATATCTCGGCCTGTTTGCCTGCGGCCCGCCGGACCCCCTGCGCGTCAGCTATCACCACCAGGGCGAACATCGCTACCGTCGCGAAAATGGCGGTCCCCACGCCTTCCTGGATGCCCACGCTGGCGGCAAGAGCGGTCGCGCCAGCGGCATGAGAACTGGGCATTCCGCCCGTTCCAACAAACCACTTGAAATTAAAGCGCTTCTCTCTTATGACCCCCAGGGTGACCTTCAAGCTCTGCGCGAGGAACCATCCGACCAAGGTGGTAAAAAACACCCTGTTATGTAGAAGCTGTGCTACGGCACCGGTTTCCTGTATCATTATTTTTTCTCCAGATTTGCTGTGATATAAGTATATTATATATGCTAAGAAAACGCAACCACTTTAGTATTCAGTTGTCAGCTTTCAGTTCCTGTGGCTGATCAGGGCCAGCGCTTCCGAACGCGTCTTCTGGCTTGAGCGGAATATTCCCCTGACCGCGCTGGTGGTCGTCATCACGCCGGGTTTCTTTACCCCCCTCATGCTCATGCACAGATGTTCCGCCTCAATAACGACAAACACCCCCTTTGGCTTCAGCTTTCTCATCAGGGTATCCGCTATTTCAGTGGTGAGCTTTTCCTGGACCTGTAACCTCCGGGACATTATATCCACGACCCTGGCGATCTTGGACAGACCAGTGATCCTGTTCCCATCTGGGATATACGCGACGTGTGCCCTGCCAAGGAACGGGATCAGGTGATGCTCGCACAACGAATACAGGGGGATATCCTTGAGAAGGATTATTTCATCATGCTCTTTCTCGAAAAATACCGTGACCGCGTCATCGGCGTTCTCATGCATACCCCCTAAAATCTCCTCGCACATATCAGCAACTCTCCTGGGAGTTTCTTTAAGCCCGTCCCTCCCTGGATCCTCTCCTATGGCCTCGAGTACATCCTTCACTGCTCTCTTTATCTTCTCCTTATCCATCTCTTTCCTTTCTTTTCATAACCCGCTCAAATCATTCAAAACAGCTAAAGTGAATATGGATTCCTGTTTTTGCAGGAATGACAAAAAAAAATTCACTTTCCGATACAAAAACGGGAAAAGATCCTGTCCAAAATATCGTCACCCGCGGATTCTCCCGTAATAAGTCCCAGATGGAACAGTGCTTCGTTCAGATCACTTGCCAAAAGCTCCCCGCTGTAATTTTTCCCCGCGACCTTTAACCCCCTGTCAATACATTCAAGCGCGCTTCTCAATGCCTCTTTATGCCTCTCGCTGGTCACGATCGGCCCTTCCGGAATTTTTATATCACTGTCGAAAATCTTTTCCGCCACAGCGTCTTCTATTCCCTCCAGTCCTATTCTTTTGAGTGCAGAAATTCCCAGAACCCTTCCGGCCTCTAAGTCGTTTAACGCTTCTTCCTCACTGGACATGCGGGGCAGGTCTATTTTGTTCATGACAACAACGGTTTTCTTATCCCTCACCATCCCGTATATCCTCCTGTCTTCGTCTGAAAGCGGCCGGCTGGCATCGACCATGAAGATCACAATATCGGCCTCTGACAATTCTCTGGTGGAACGCTTCACACCCTCCAGCTCCACCTGATCCTGTGTTGCAATAATACCCGCGGTGTCCACCAGTCTGGCAATGACCCCGGAGATATTAATGGACTCCTCGATCACATCCCTTGTAGTCCCTGCAACCGGCGTTACTATGACCCTGTCATGCTTCAACAGGGCGTTCATAAGGCTGGACTTCCCCACATTGGGCCTGCCGCATATCACCACCCGCACACCCCGGCGCAGCATCATCCCCCTGTCCGCGGTCTCTATGACTTTTCTGACCGACTGCTGTAATACGGCAATATCGTTCGTCATCTTTTCCACCGAAGCGAACAGAACATCCTCCTCGGTAAAATCTATCGTCAGTTCTATGTCGGATAAAATATCCGTAATCCGGTCCCTCAATCCCTTTATCTCTTCGGAAAAGACTCCGCTCAACTGCCTGGCGGCGATCTTCCGGGCCGCCTCGGACTCAGATCTGATCACATCCAGCACTGCCTCTGCCTGAGACAAATCTATCCTGCCGTTCAGAAAAGCCCTTTTCGTGAACTCACCGGGCTCTGCCAGGCGGGCGCCCTTAGTCAGGCATAATCCCAATATCTTTTTGACGGGCATTATCCCGCCGTGGCAGTTGATCTCTACCACGTCTTCCGCGGTATATGTGCCCGGCGCGCGCATCACGGTAACAAGGACCTCGTCTATCAGGTCGCCGCTGCCCGGATTCCTGATGTGTCCGTAATGGATGGAATGACTGGCATAAGCGGACGGGATCCCGCCTTTCGGAGAAGTGAATATTTTGTCAACGACACCGACCGAATCTTCCCCGCTCAAACGGACAATACCGATGCCCCCTTCCCCTAACGGGGTGGAAACTGCCACGATCGTATCGTTTTTACTGATTTTATTCATGCTTATTTTGCGGTTTGATAAATCAAAGCACTACATTCCGACCATGAGTCTGCGAACCTCGCCGATAACAAAAAAAGAACCGGTAGCGAGTATAAGATCATCCTTTACCGTTCGACTGAACGCCATCCCGAGCCCCTCTTCAACATCCCTGGTTATACAGGCTTTCTTCCCTTTAATATATCCTTTCAGAAGAGCGGGATCCATGGCCCTCTCTACCGAAGCGCGTGTCAGTATCACCTCGTCCGCCAGGGGCACAAGTTCACGGCATATACCGATTATATCCTTATCCCTGGAAAGGCCCAGTAGAAGTATTAATTTATCATATTTGAAGATTTGTTCAATAGAATATTTGAGCCTTGCCGCACTCGCGCCGTTCTGGGCGCCGTCTATGACCAGGAAAGGCCTTTGGCATAAAATTTCCATCCTCCCAGGCAGGAACGCGCGAGAGATCCCTTTTTTCACCGTTTTTGCATTTATACTCCGGTCACCTTTTTCCGATTCCATGAGCTGTTCGCAGATCCCGACAGCTGTCGCACAGTTTTCGGCCTGAAAATCTCCAAGCATTGCAGTATGACACGCTTTATATTCCCTTTTCCCGCTGGAAAGATCGAATGTCACTCCGTTTTCACTGGCCTTTATCAGCCGGCAGGTTATGTCCTTTCCCACGACAGATAAAGAAGCTGTTTTTTCGCGGCATTTATCTTCCACGACGCGTAATACCGTTGGTCTCTGCGGGGAACTCACGCAACGGGAATTTTCCTTGATGATAGCCGCTTTTTCGCCCGCGATCTCCGCTATCTTCCCGCCCAGGATCTGCACGTGATCATAACTTATGGGCGCGAACCCGCAGACCGCCCCGTCGATAACGTTGGTCGCGTCCAAACGGCCGCCCAGACCGCATTCAAAAACAGCGTAATCCACTTTCTTCATCCTGAAATACAATATCGCCAGCAAGGTATAGACCTCAAAGAACGAAAACCGTTCAAACCCCGAACGCGGACCTATAACCCGACGCAAGTCCCCAACAGCCCTTACAAGCTCTTCCTCCGTGATGATCCTGGCGTCAATACTTATACGCTCCCGTATTGTGCCAAGATGCGGTGAAGTGAAAAGTCCTACCCGGTAACCCGCCTGTGCGAGTATTGAAGAAGTGAACACGGAAATTGAACCCTTGCCCTTTGTCCCGGCAATATGAACGGAAGGATAACACCGCTGCGGATCTTTCATCTTCCCCAGGACCTTCCGGAGCCTGCCAAGGTCGAATCTACCCTTTAGAAGGTCCAACCCGGAACGCTCGTAATTGACAAAAGAATTGAGATACTTTAACGCATCGTTATAGGTAAACATTATATTGTGATTGGTATTCAGCTGGGATACTCGATTCTCGTTATCGATTAATTAACGAGAATCGAGTATCGAGTATCCAACTAGTTATTAAATAGTGTATGAATTCAGTGCCGAAAATGTCTTGTGCCGGTGAAGACCATGGAAATGCCGAATTTGTCGCACGCGGCGATCACCTCATTGTCGCGTATCGACCCCCCGGGCTGGATTATAGCGATGATACCGGCTTTATGCGCCTCTTCTATGGAATCGGGCATGGGGAAAAACGCGTCACTTGCAAGCACAGCGCCTTTTGCCCTGCCGCCCGCTTTCCTTATGGCAATTATTACCGAATCCACGCGGGACATCTGGCCGGCGCCGATGCCCACTGTCCTGGTTCCCCGGCATAACACAATAGCATTGCTCTTTACCCGCTTGGCGATCTTGTCCGCGAAAATAAGCGCGTCAATAATATCTTCCGGTGGGCTCTTCCTTGTAACGATCTCAAGATCCTGGCGAGATACTTCCCTGCTGTCAATATCCTGCACCAGGATCCCTCCCATGACCTTCTTTATATCCTTATCCGCAGGCGAGACCTTTTCCGTAAAGTCCATTTTCACGACTCTCAGATTTTTTCTGCCCTTAAATACCTCCAGTGCCCCGTCATCATATCCCGGAGCCACAATGCATTCCATGAAACCGGCCTCTTTCAATATCAGTTCCGCCATCTTTTTTTCTATAGGCCTGTTAAAAGACATTATGCCTCCGAACGCGCTCATGCGGTCACAGTCAAGAGCGTCTATATACGCCTGCTCCAGGGTATCAGCGGACGCGGCACCGCACGGATTATTGTGTTTGACCACTACTGCTGCGGGCCCCGAAAAACATTTCACCATGTCAACGGCAGCGCTGAGATCCATTATGTTGTTAAAAGAAAGCTGCCTGCCCTGCAACCGCCCGGCAGCAGCTATCCCGGTGTTCTTCGATGAGGTGTCCTTGTAAAGCACGGCTTTCTGGTGCGGATTCTCTCCGTAACGCAGTTCCCGCACTTTTTCCAATTTGATGTTGAGACCTCTTGGAAGGGCTTCGGGTTCGCCGGACGGCGACGGTTCGGATAAATAACCATAGATTGCATTGTCATAACCGGAGGTCTTTTTAAACGCTTCTATCGCCAGGCCCCTGAGGGTGCCGCCGGAGATCTCTCCACCGTTTTCTCCGAGTTCAACCAGCACACGCTCGTACTGGCATGGAGAGGAGACAACCGCGACCGAATTGAAATTTTTAGCAGCGCTGCGGATCATGGAAGGGCCCCCGATATCAATGTTCTCTGTTGCCTCGTCGATTGTGACCCCTTCCCGGGCAATGGTTTCTTCAAAAGGATAAAGATTCACCACCACCATATCAATATACGGGATCCCCTCTTTCTTCATCTGTCTCTCGTGCTCTTCGTTGCCGCGGACCGCAAGGAGCCCGGCATGGATCATTGGATGAAGGGTCTTTACCCGTCCATCCAGCATCTCCGGATATCCCGTATATGAGCTCGTCTCGACAACTGAAATACCCATGGAACTTATGGCCTTTGCCGTCCCCCCGGTGGAGATTATCTCCACGCCCAGGCGGTCCAGCCCTTTCACGAATTCTTCGAGCCCGGCCTTATCCGATACGCTTACGAGCGCCCTTTTTATCTTCACGCCTCCGCCTTCCTATCTGACATCAAGCACTTTTATTTTCAGCCTGGTTATCCTTATCTTCCTCCTGAGCACGGCGATCTCTTTTTCCATCCCGCTCTTACGCTCCACGAGAGAAGAAAGCCGTTTACTCCAGGCCTGTATTTCTTCCCTTGTCAGGGAAAGCCTGTCGTCCTTTTTCACCAGCGCGTTGACCTCGTCTATGTCCTTCGTGATATTGCGGACCTCGATCTGTTTCTCCTTGAGCCGGCGTTGCAGGTTCATAATGTTCTGCTGCAGGCTCCGTTTTTTCGGATAGATCTGCCGCTTTATCTTTTCCATGGTCGCGAGATGTTCCGCCTTTATCGCCGTCTTTTTTTTCTTAATGGCCGACATCCGGCTTTCGATTTCCTGATTCTTCTGAATATAAGAGGCTTTCTCGGCATCTAATTGTTTTTGAATTGAACCTCTCTGATCGATCGTCTTCTGAAAAGAAGAATCATAGGCAAGGATTTCTTTCTCCATCCCATTAAGGTCCCCGGTGCATCCTTCGAGTAGTAACGCTAAGGACAATAGACCGGTTCCTGCAAATGTTTTTAAAATTTTGCATTTTATATTTTTCATTCTACAATCTCACTACTGTCCTTTGCTCTTCAGAACGTCCTTGAGCTCGCTCACTCCGGCGATAATCGCGATCACCCCTCCCAGTATGAGCAGGCACGGGATCACGCCGCGCAGGAAAAAAAAGAATTCATACCGCCATGCCACGAGAAGAACAAGGCCGATGATCGTGACAATAGCTCCGATTATCAGACTCAGACTTTTTCCCATTTTGCCTCCTATCCTTTTGGTTTAAGAACCTGTCAAACCTACGAGGTTTGACAGGTCATGAGAGCAGCATTGTTGCAATGCTCAGATATATAAACACACCGATAACATCGTTCATGGTCGTGATCAGCGGTCCGGAAGATATAGCCGGATCTATCCCTAACTTCTTGAACATGACCGGAACAAAAACACCCACGCAAGTGGACCATATGACGACCAGAAATATCGAAAGCCCGGTGATCACCCCCAAAATACTCTGTCCTTTCCATATGTTCGCCAGAAAAGTCAGGACGATCCCGCATACCAGCCCCAGGCTCAGCGCTATTTTAAACTGCCGCAAGACCTCTTCTCCCACCTTACTGAGATCCATGTGCCCCAGAGCAATCCCCCTTACCACAACGGTCGAAGCCTGCACGCCGCTGTTCCCGCCGGTAGCGGTTATCACGGGTATGAACGAGACCAGGGCTATCATCTCCGCAAGGGTCACTTCGAACATCTGGATGACCAGACCGGTCACAATGCTCCCCAGCATGCAGGTAATAAGCCAGGGGAGCCTGTTCTGGGTGGCCTTGAAAGTGGTCTCGGTCCCCTTTTCTTCCTCTATGGTACCGGTCATCTTGCTTATATCGTCTGCCTGTTCCTCGTCAATAACGTCAATGATGTCATCGGCTGTAATACGGCCTACCAGTTCCCCCTTCTCATCAGTAACGGGCAAGGACAATAGATCGTATTTCCTCATTATCATGGCGACCTGTTCCTGGTCGGTAGTGACAAACACGGAATGGATGTCTTCTTCCATAACGTCCCTGATCAGGGTCCCGCTGGGGGACAAAAAGAACTTCTTCAGAGGAACGATACCTTTGAGCCTCATCTCCTCGTCCACTACATAGACATAATAAAAGTCCTCTTCGATCTCAATGCTCCTGATATGCTTAATGGCTTCTTCCACGTCATTATCTTTTTTGACAGATACAAAATCGGGGTTCATGACGCGGCCGGCGCTGTCTTCGGGATAGCTGAGGATCTCTTCGACCTCCTCGGCGTCTTCCTTTTCCATGAGGTCCAGGAAGTCTTCTCTTTTTTCCTCGGCTACTTCCTCTATGACATCAGCGGCTTCATCAGCAGGCATCTCGTCCAGTATCCCGGCGAGCTTTTCCCTGTCGAACTTCTGCAGGATCTGAAGGCGGGTTTGGGAATCAGTGTCATCCAGGACAACAGCTGCGCTATGGGAGCTCAAGGACCTGAAGATCCTGAGCTTGTCTTCTGTGGGAAATTCATTGAGGATATCCGCTATATCCTCCGGCTCCATCCCTTTGAGAAAACGCCGCATCTTTTCATGAAGGGACTTCTCAAGAAATCCCCTGATCTTCGAGATACATTCTTCTCTTTTGTTGAGGTCTTTTTTTACGGAATCTTTTTTACTGCCCATATCACGGTACCCGGATGGTTTGGATGGTTTAGTATCGCACCAATATAATATTAATTATACATTTAAAACGGGAATTGCCAACATATTTTTTGATTTGACGGAATTCGGGATGTTTGGAGTTTGATAAATTGGGGTTGGATAGATCAAAACCACTGCATTACTATGGACTATCGGCTATGGACTATGGACTAATTACGCCGCGCGGAGGATCTTCAGGAGGTTTTCGTTAAGCCGTTTAAGCTCATCGAAGTCCTGCACTTCAATAGGTTTCAGGTTGAATATTATGATACTGGCAAGCTGTTTGGGATTAGCGATATTCTTTCTGATGTCTTCTTCATCCCCTTCAAAGGACTGTCCGGTGAGAACCTGATAGAGCCTTAACAATGTGTCGACATTGCTCTGCTGCAGGGCCCTTAACGCGGCAAGGATGCCTTCCAACTGCCTGAAATCACCCAGTTCCCCTTCGAACACCAGCGCCTTTACATTCCCTGGTAATCCTTCCAGGTGATCCGCGCCCGGAACAGCGACATCGACTATGTTGGCCGGGTCCGCGGCCAGTCTTTCAACCACTGCAGCCAGGTCCTGGCGATCAGTTACTACCTCTATCTTTTCCCTTAGATCAGGGAAATCCCTGTTTATAGCTTCAATGGCGTGTATAAAATCCGGTCTTATATCAAAAGGGACAAGGTCTATTGGAATTACGTGCCAGAGGGTCTTGCCGCTTTCCACAGGGACAAGGAGTTCCATGTTGATCCCGTTCACCGCGATCATATCCATATAGGCGGTCGTAAATGCATCGCTTTCGTCACCGGTTAAAGGAGCTATCCCGGGATTACCCGTCCCGCGCCAGTCCTTTGGTGCGGTCACTTCTTCTATCCGATGCTGATCCTGGGAAGCTTCGGTCAAAAGCTTCTCGAGTTCTTCGATATCTTTGTCGAAATTCTCTCTACCGGTCTCAAAAGCAACCGGGAGCGGCTCGACTAATCCTGCTTTTTTTCTCAAAACTACAACATATTTTATTATCTCATCCAGGTATTCCCTTCCTGACTCTTCTCCCCTGAAAGAAAAGGGCATATGAAAATCGGCCCACAAATTATCGTCCTGCATAAAATACGGCACTGAGAGATGCATCTCTCCGACTAATCCGACAGTCTCTTCATTGATCAGTTCCTTCACATAATCCATATGATCTTTTTCCGAATATGCCGGCAGGTTCCTGGAACTTATAAAAATATGGGCAACATCCAGTAAAAATTTCGCGCCTGTTCGTTCAAGAAGTTCTTTGATAAAAGACGGTTCGCACATGTGTTCGTAAGCGCCGCCGGGCGCATAATCGAGCGATTCTATTAAAAATTCTCCCTCGAATCCCTTTTTCTCTAAATTTGTCCTCAACGTGTTGATGTTCCTGGACATTTCTTCCATAAGCTCTTCTCTTGATAATGGCGGGGCATGTTCCGCTGCGGTAGTTCTTCCCTTTATAGTCCTTGGGTCAGCGTAAGGAACTCTCTGGAGCGTCCTGCTGGAATAACCAATATGGAAAGAAACGAACCGGGGATCCGCTTTCTCTACTATTTTGTATAGCAAACTCTCGGTGTCATTAATAAGCTCTCCGATTTGAGGATCGACCAAGTTCAAAAGAACAGTTCCATCTCCATCAGGCGCTCCCACCCGGCCCTCATGAGCTGACGTCGCAACGCCTTCATAATCCCGCGCATAACGCGCGGCGTCTTCCTCTGTAATAACAGTTGCCTCAACGATCCTTTCAAAAGGCTTTTCTTCCGGGCCAGCTACTCCATCAAAGAATTCTGAGGGTTTTGGCGGTGAATCACGAAAATCTATTCGATCAACAGGGATAATGTTATTATTCTTCATGGTATGTATGTTCCTTTTGAACTGGTACGTTTTTTCGATCTCGGCAAGCTTTTCAAGTTCTTCATCGGAAACAGGCCCATAAAAGCCGCGCCTTATGTCCTGCGCTCTCTCTAAGATTAAACGGGTGAAGATGTTGTATCCAGCTTCTGTAGTATACAGGGTTTCCTCTATAAAAAGGGTCCCTCGCGGCACATCCTCATAAAGGTCTCTTTCCTCTGTGTGCCTTTTTATCACATGAGCAAGCTGTTCTACCGGGGTAACTCTGCTTTCTGGCTTAGACCGGTCCCCGATATTCTTTGCGAGCTCTATCATCTGCAACATGGCGAGCCGGTCAGCCTGTCTGAATGTAAGCGCCATCCTGTCATCGCTTGGGAGCGGTTTTTTGGTGGATGGGAGGTCGTGGATCGATATTATACGGGACACTTCCGCAATATCCTCTTGTGAATAATATTCGCGGCCCAGTCTCTTGTTTATCGCCGGCAGTATATCTATCACCATCTTACTGCCGCGTTCCATGTGGGCGAGCCTTTTATCTGCGGTCCGGTAATCAGCAATATCAGCGGTCTGGTACCCAATATCATGCAGCAGGGCTGTAGTGACCAGCACTTTGCCTTTCTCAGGACTCAGCTGTTCCCTTCTCGCGATCTCTTCCATGTTCTTAATGACTGTTGTGGTATGGTACAGATCCATGGCCCGTCCTTCTATCAGAATCGGCGCCGCGGTCCTGTAAAGCATCTCCAGCACTTCGGTTTCGACGAACTGGCTTACTGGTAATTTTAAGAGAGACCCGTTTGCGTTCTTTAGGAATTTTTCCGCCGGTGTTAAGTCATCCTCTATTGAGCTTGTTGATACAGCGAATCTGCCTGCTGATACCCATTCTGCCTCTGGAGCTGCCCCGGATTGAACTAATTCATTCAAACAAACAGCGATCAGTATGTCTCCTTCGCTTCCCTGGCATGGAACCTGGACAACATTGCCTTCAATGCTGACATCTTCAAGGGATACTCCTTCAAGGGCGTCCGGGTTGTTCCTGAACCTGTCGCGGATGACCTTTGCAAGTGTCTCTATTTCCCCTTCTTCTATCAGAAGGTGCTCTGCTACAGTAAGAGCTACTGACAAAGATTTTACGTCAGTAATGCCGGATTTTTGGAAGATCGAGTATATGGCAAGGGTATCCTGGCGTGAAACAGAGAGAGTCTGTCCATAGCCACATGGATTAAATGTAGTTATGGAGAATACTGTCACCAGTATTACTGATAAAAGTTTGATCAGTGATCTTTTCCTCATATGAAATTTGCCCCCTGGGGGTGTGTGTGTTATGCTTATATTAAACTTTTATAAACTATTACTTTTAGCAACCAGCTTAGTTTATCACATCCTAACCATATTGTCAATATTGAAATCTGGCTATTTTATTTTAAACATATTAGGATCCAAAAAGCTAGTGAAGATACTAGTGCGTTATAACTTTTTTGGATATAGTAGGTTGCGTCAAATGGGGAATATCCCGAAGATAATAATTGGAATTGTACGATAT
Organism: uncultured Planctomycetia bacterium; assembly: GCA_964431495.1. Lineage (GTDB taxonomy): Bacteria > Omnitrophota > Gorgyraeia > Tantalellales > Tantalellaceae > CAYSJU01. Next base: position 73,855 of record CAYSJU010000001.1, on the reverse strand, counting down.
TACAATGCTCTCAATACCTCGTCCTGAGCATCCTTCCAGTCCCTGATCTCACCGTAATCCATCTTCTTTAACCTGAGTAGCACGATACCCTCAAGGAGTCTTTTAAGGTCCATGCCTTCAAGGCTGCTCGCGTCTTCTACCATTGCGCTCAACAGGTTCTTCACCATGCCTGCCATTTCAAGACTGGCAGACTTTGAATAATCTATAAGGCCTATGCCTAATACCACATGAAGGACCTCGTCATAAGTCTCGCCTTCGGCTATATTTTCCTGCACAACACCCGCGAACTTTTTCCCTTTCATACCGGTCTTAAATGATTCGATATCTTCTCTCGACATGAACTGTGGAACATACGCGAGCAACCGCGATCCCTCATCTTCACGAAAATCCCTGTCCTCCATGGCCTTTTCACTCATATTGCTCAAGGAGGTCTTATCGTCATGTGGAACAAGCGGGTCGTAATAGTATATCCCGATATTCGTGCCGTATTTTTTATCAAGTCTTCTCTCAGCGTCACTCGCGACTTTCCTGAAAGCGGAACCATCCGTGATCTTCTGGTCTTCAGTAAGAGGCATAAGAATAGCGCAGGGCGAAGGCCTGGCGTTTTCCAATATCCCCCTGGCATGTCTGGCCTCGATCTCTGTCGCGGCAGCCGAGTAGAACAAGCCCCCGGGATCAAGCTCATGCGATTCCGCTATATTGCCCAGCTGCTCAAGCGTCATGTGTCTTAAAGCCACCAGATTAAGCACAGTAAGCGCGTTCATCCCGTTCTCTATCATTTCAAGCCGCTTTATATCACGGTGTTCCATGGAAATGGCGGGTTCTGCTTCCATAAACTCGTGGCGCACCAGGTGTTCAAGGGCTTGCGTACCGGCAAAATAATCATTGCTCTTCCCGGCATTACTGTTCACAACAATGACCAATATGCCGGCATCATTAAAATAGCTCGTGGCCTCGAGCTCATCGGCAAGTCCATATTCAGCAAGGTCATAGGCAACGACCTCAACATTGCCGATCCTGGTGTCATCCGGTAGCCCGCCTGCCGCCTCGTCCATCCCGGCCATGTTCTGCAATAGATCATTGGCCCTGCCGACCATGTCACTGCTTTCCCCGTACCTGTTGACCCCTGCCTCTGGCTTCCCCCTTATCTCCCTGGCGATCTCCTGCATTCTTTCAGCGCCAACACCAACATCGGTCCCCGGTATCTTTGCCGTAACAGCTTTTTCACTATTTATTCTGGAAACAATATTGCCTACTCTTTCAACGAGCCCAGCATCTACCTCCCCTATCGTTTCCATTATGCTGTCCGCGTTAGCGAGCGATTCACCATTGCTAATAATTTGCATTGTCCTTAAAATTTTTTCTGCTCCAGCTCCTTTATCGCTTAAGGCTTCCCTGATCAAGGCCCTGTAAATAACTTCGGGCACACCTTCGGCACCTGGAAATGCCCCATTAACCATTCCGGGATCGATCACCCCCTCCATTCCTTCATCGGCTCCCTCTGCCAGGGTTATGCCTCTTATATCAAAAAGAACAAGTCCCGCATATATGTGACCTGTTGTATCGGCCACTTGAAACCCGCATCTCGACCTGAATTCAGCCTCATCAACGCCCGGAAAATCAAATCCCTGATCAAGCATTCTCTGCCGCAATTGCTTTACCCGGCTTTCGATCGCCGACATCTTTGCTCTTCTTGCATTCAACAGATTTCTGGTCGTGTCCATTATTCTCTGCTTATCATCTCTCTCTTTTCTTACCGGCGCCAGCTTATCCGTCAGCTTATTTATCCTATCCGTAAGTTTGTTCCTTTTCCTCTCCTTTGTCTCTCCTTCCAGTTGACTTTCTAAACCTCCGATATCATTTTCGATCTTTTCGATCTCTCTGCTCAGTTTACCGATACTGTCCGAATACTCATTAACATTCCTTTGCGCTTTGGCTTCCAGTTCCTCGATACTCCCTGACATTGCCTCCAAAACATCATCCACTTCGAGCGCGACAACTTTCCTCGGGTCCGCAGGCCTTACTACCGCATTGACACTCTTCCCGTTAAACCTGAGTCCCCGCAAGAGAACAGTGGGCGCTATATCTTTCAACCTCCCGAGCCCGGCTTCATAAGCGTTGAAGGCTCTCTCATCTTCTTCCTTCCCGGCCTCATAAATCTTTATTAAATATGATGTGCCTATGCCTCTGATCCAATATTGTGGTCTACCGTCCCCTTTTTCATCCTTACCATAGAATTCGATACTTTTCGCATTTTCGATTATTCTTCTGACCTCTGTTTCCGTCAATCTGTCAAGCGCCCGATTGATGATGTTCACCCCTTCCGCGTTATCTCCTGCTATTCTGCCCATTATCTCTGTTGCGCCAGTATCCCAATTCGGTCTTAACTCCTTACTTTTATCGGAAAAATCTCTAATACTTTCCATCACCGCGTTCCATGGCCTTATTCCGGACCTCCCATCGATGACGGCTTTTCCTGCACTTAATGTCCTCCCGGCAGTACCTGGAATATCGTAAGTCCCACTTCTTGCGTCAGCGCTGAACATTCCGGCCTGTTCACTTAATGCAGAAAGCGCCGCGGAAGCCTTTTCGGCGAAAAACCTGAAAGCTTTGTTATCACTTTGTTTTAATTCATCGAGCCGTTCGTTAAGCTCCGTCATCAAAACATTCTCGGTCCCCAAAACCCCGGCGATAAAGTTAGCAACGCCGGCGCACCGTTGGCTTATTGTCATACCCAACTCATTATCTTTATATTCATTGTAATCCAGGTCTAACGAGTCAACGGCGCGCCAAATCGTGTCCGAAAATCTCTTCATATCAGGCGAGTCTCCCTCGGTAAGTCCGATTATCTCCTCGGCACTTCTTCCTATGGTCTCAAGAGCCTTCCTTGCTACTCCTGCGAATTCTTCCGTAACCTCCCTGTACAGATACATCTCTTCGGCTTCCGCGTCTGGTTCACGGTTCTCCAGCGCAAACGCCAAAGTCGCGTCCCTGACTATTGCCTCCGCTTCGCTCCGGAGTCCATTTTCTTTAAGTAAAGCTACTTTTTGGTCCCAGGCATCTTTATTAATCCATACGTGGCTGGTGGCTTCTTCCCAGCGTGTCTGAACATCATCACCTTCGGATATGGTGACAGGGAACAACTTCCTCTCATAACGTATTCTGGCACCGCTTCTTTGATCGGGGGCTAATCTTTTCAAATAACCCAAAATCTTTATTTCCGTGGTGCCATCTCCGAACCCTCTGTTCCTTAGTGCTCTTCTCTGGCGGTCAGAAAGTCCACGCAAGCCCAGCTCCATCATAGGTATATCATAAGAAACCAAACTCATGTTTTCTCCACGCCTGGTGAATTTCCCGAACTCATGGGGCCCTAATATCTGCAACAAGCCCCGCAAGAATCCCTTTTCCAATTCTGAATATTCCCCGCCCAGATCCCTTAAATCTACTTCCCTGAACGCAAAATCCCTGCCCCCTGCCAATCTATCACCGCGCGCTTCTATATCCCACACTGCCGGATGCCATTCTTCCCTTAATATTTCAGCAAGGCTGCTGTCGGTCACATCGCTTATACCGAGATACATTTCCTCCATCACAGTGCTTACGCCATGATCGCGCGCAAAAGCCGCGACTGCTTCATGGATAATGTGCCCCGCCAGTCGTTCCATGTCTGTTTCACCCGCTTCATCCGTTACAGCCGACTTATTGATATGCATCCCCATTCCTCCAGCGTGGGCCACAAAACCTTCAACATTGGTCAAGAGGTTGATCCGCACATCAGCCAGGGCGTTCGCAGCATCCGTCAACTTCGCCGCTTGTTCCGCGTAACCTCGATTTCTCAAAGCGGCGGCTGTATCTTCCAGAAATGTTCTGGCCATGCCTCTGGTTGCTCCCAGACCTTCCTCTTCCAGTGTCTTCACATCGCCCCGTTCAAATGCTTCAGTTATCGGCCTGTCAATATGGAGCTCATGTGCCCGGTCAATGACCTCCCAGATGCTAATTGTTATGGGTGCGCCTTTCCCTTCGGTAAACAGAACCCCGCCCTCGGCATCCGTAACAGTGACCCGGTATCCCTGCTGGACAAGGGTCCGGATCGCGACGGCCGCGCGGAAAGATTCTATATTGGACCTGCCGAACGCGTCCCCGCCGAGCTCGTTAAGATTGCTGGCCACCTGCAGCATTGAGACCTGGGCCATGATCGTCCTTAACATTTCCTCCATGCCCGTACTCTCCCCGGCGAGAAGATCAAAATACGGGCTCTGGTATCCCTTCTTGTTTATAAACAAAGGCAGTATCGACACGTACTGTATGTCCTCTTTTTCGCATAACTCCCGCAGGTTCTCGGTGTGAAAGCCGCCCGTTATAAGAACAGCCCCTCTGGATCCACCGTTCAAGGCGTCAAACCGCACATTCTCAATGAATACCTCGTCCCTCTTGAAAGAATAATCATAGAAACCCATTATCCTCCCCCTGTAATCATCCATGTTTGTAATGTCCGGGCTCAGCGCGGCGGTTATCTTGTAGCGGGGGGACTCCCTTCGGATGAATTCAAGATAATTCGCTATTTCAAAAGAGTCCTTATTCTCCAGATAATATCTGTAATCGTTCTTGTTAAGCGAAAACGCGAAGATATTCTTCAGGATAGCCAGGTTGCGTGAAAGCGTATTAAGGCGCCTCTCCGTGTCGTTCCTGTACAACCGTTCCTTTATCTGTGCCTCTAGCTCGTCCATCTCTTTCATGACATCGGAACGGTCCACGGCCTCATAACTGGATACATATTCAATATAAGTGGAAAGTGCTGGAAAACGTTTAACATTAATTTTTAGTTCCCGGCCCTTTTTCAAGAGATACCCGTAAAATTCCTTGTGTGATATCTTTCTGTTTTTGAAATCCAGGGACATGATCACCAGTTCGCTTATCTCCTGCTTCGAAAGCCTTTTCTTGAGCATTTCCACCAGTTCGTTTCTCTCCATGTTGGCTTCCTTGAAATCCACGTCCTTCTCCTGGCCCATCGCCCGCAGGAGCATCTCCAGGTTCTGAAAACTGGAGATCTGTATATTGTTTTTTTTGCCCCTGTCGACCAGGAACTCGAGATAATCACGGAAATCCATCTTTTCCGCTTTATACTCATTATACGCCCTGTCTATTCTCAACAGGTCAGGAGTGTATATATGCCTCTTCAGGTTCTCCATGATGCGGGTGAGCTCATTAAGATATTTTTCCGCCGCGGCCTTGTAGGATAAAAAATCCCTGTACACGTTCAGATTCGCGAGATACAGGTCTTTATCTTCAACGCCCCACAACGTCACCTTTCCTGGATTGTTTCCAGCGTATAGCTCGGCTCCGTTTATCTCTCCCTTTTTCGCGAAATATTCGGATACTTCCCTGCGGACAGCCCGGTTAGTGATCGAAGTGAGCGGGGTGAGGTCGTAATCTCCAACTCCGCCTTCAAGGTTTATCATGCTGATACCATATTCGCGGTTAAGGTAGTCGATAATATCGTAGATCTTGCGCTGCGCGAAATAATTACAGTGGGCGTCCTGGATATGGATGATGAACCTGTCGGATGCGCTTTCATACTTGTATTTTATTTCCCCCAGGTGAGCCGGGACAGTAAAGGTATCAGGTTTGAACTGGGCAAATAATCCCACTTCTTTTCCCGGAACTTCAAACGGAATTCTTTCTATTCCCACTGCTGGTCTGGCATTCACATAGATAAAACTCACGAAAAAAGCCGTGATGACCCCGATACAGGTGGCCTTTTTTATCATGTAATGCCTGTTTAAATACAAATTGAACATGTTGTTTCTCCGTTTATACTCTTTAAATGTTTTGAGTATTAAAATCAAATTAATTATGATAATTATTCAGAACATAAGCCAGAAAGATCGGTCTCAATCTCCCACTATAAAGTATACCTATGCCGGCCGGGGAAACAGCTAAAAAATATTCTTAATTTTTTAAACCTTAACATACAACGAGTATTACCACCTGGTGTGAACTGAGAGTCCCCCCATTTTTCCTGAATTGGGAAAACCCCACTTTTCAGTCCTTATCGTTTCCATAAAAATATGCTATACTATGGCTATGAAAAGATCGGGTTTTGTCTCAATATCCGGACAGCCAAATGTCGGCAAATCCACGCTTTTGAACGGGGTTTTGAAGGAAAAAGTGGCTATAATCAGCAGAAAGCCTGAGACTACCCGCGACAATATCCGCGGAATACTGACACAGAAAGACTGCCAGATCATTTTCACGGACACGCCGGGGATCCACAAACCCCACAATCTTTTGGGCAAGGTCATGCTTAGCCGCGCGCAGTCATCCCTCCTTGAATCAGATATCATACTATTCATGACAGAGAAGAAGTTCGCCTTGAATAAAGAGGACCAGAACATCATATCCCGATTGCCGAGTCCCAAAGGCGATAAAACCGTCATATTTATCATAAATAAAACGGATAAGGTCAGGAATAAAAAGTTGCTGCTGCCTGTTATTAAAGAGGCTAAGAAAAGCTACCCCTTTGACGAGATCTTCCCCATGTGCGCCCTGGACCGGACTGACCTGGACAGGCTCCTGGAGATCATAAAATCCTACCTTCCGGAGGGCCCTTTCCTCTACCCGGAAGACCAACTGACAGATAAAGACGACCAGTTCATGATACAGGAGATAATAAGAGAAAAAGTGTTAGCCGAAACATATGAAGAAATTCCGCACTCTGTGGCAGTGGTCATAGAGAGTGTGGATGAGGACGGGAAAAACAAGGTATTAAATATCCACGCTATCATATACGTGGAACGCACGTCCCAGAAATCCATAATCATCGGTAAAAACGGGGCTAAACTTAAAAAGATAGGAGAACTGGCGCGTATTGAGATCGAAAAGTTTCTTTCCCGCCACGTGTATCTGGACCTGTGGGTCAAGGTGTATGAGAAATGGAAGAAAGATCCGCAGGCGCTCAGGGAGATCGGGTATTCGGATTAGGCGTTCACTCCAAACCTGGCAAGTTGTTCCCGCAATGCTTCGTGTCCCGTGAACTGGAACGCATGCAGGCCCAGCACCCTTGCAGCCTTTATCAGCTCCGGGCGGTCGTCAGTGTAAAAAATATCCTTTGCCAGGGTCCCGGTAAGCCGCATGGCTTGCTTGTAAACGTCCGGGTGGGGCTTTAGCTTTCCAGTCTCATGCGACAGGACATAGTGGTCAAAAAGCCCAAGAACCTCATACTTTTCTCTCAAAAAACCGTAATGAGATTCGTTCGTGTCTGATACGAGCGCAAGCGGGATATCCGGATACTTCTTCTTGATATTTCTTACGATCCCTTCCACCTCCGGGTAAGGGGAAAATATGCTGTTCCATATCCGGTAAAACTCTTCCGTTTTTATTTTCATTTTGAAATAGCGGCGGGTCTTGTTGTAGAACTGGGAAGAAGTGATCTCCCCCTGCATATACTTTACCCCATTGTCCGACTCCAGAATATAATCCAACAATCTTCCATCGGGCACATAGCCGTAAGGTTCATACCCTTTTTCAAGTATGCCCATGTCGAAATTTATTATCACCTTGCCCAGATCAAAAAATATAGCGCCTATCTTCCTCATGTTATCAGCATCTCTGCCTTCCTGTGGTCATCGACAATACTTTCCCCGGAATAGCCTGATCCCTTTTTTCAGGAACTCCTTTGACCCTTTATACTCTATCGTTTTAAGCGCGTCCCCTGCCCAGAACCATCGTCCCTTTTCTATTTCAGACGTCTGGATGACGAGTTTTTCCCTCGCGTTCGCCTTTACCAGGAACATGTGCACTGTTTTGAATATGCGTTTCCCCTGCAGGGTGAAAAAATACTGCTGTTTTCCGAGTCTTTCCTCTATCCGTATCTTTTTAAGGCCTGTTTCCTCGGATATCTCGCGCAGTGCCGCCTCCTCGGACGTTTCTCCCTTTTCAATATGGCCTTTCGGCCAGATCCAGTGCCCGTAACTGTCCTTGATAAGCAGGACCCTGGGCCGGCCCTTTTCCTTTTTTATTATCACTCCTCCCGCGCAAAATTGTCTGACCATTTGAACGCGCTCCTGATCCTATAAATATTACAGCTCAATGACCGCCTCTTTATCATCAGCACCGGGCCAGGTGCCTCCCGACACTTCCCAGACCTCGTAATCCTCATCCGAAAGTTCTTCAAGAAAACGGCTGCGCCTCGCGATTACCGTGCCCATCTGGTAGTCGTATCTCGTAGCTGGATGGACAAGATACAGATATTTCCTGGCACGCGTTGCCGCCACGTAAAAAAGCCTGCGCTCTTCCTCTATTTCAGAGCTGCCGGCCATGGCCTTCGGATGCGGGAACTGCCCCTCGCAAAGACCTATGACCATAACAGCGTCCCATTCCAGGCCCTTTGCCTGATGTATGGTCGAGATCACGAGGTGTTCGTCCTCGTCTTCCGCGTCCGCGACTGTCTCTCCCTTGAAGCTTTCCCTCAACGTGATGTCGCTCAAAAAATCCCTGGCCGAAGCGTAATCATGCGAAAAATTGATAAGCTCATGGATATCATCGATCCGGTCCTTCGCGTTCTCGAAATTCGCCAGTATATGTGTTTCATATCCTGCTTCCATAACGGCGCTTATCATGTTACCCGGGGCCTTGCCACTTTTAAGGCCGCTTACCGCGTTCATTATCTTCAGGAACCAGGCATACCCGCTCCGGACCTTTTTCGGAACGATCCTGGAAATATCGCTCTTTAAAAACCGGGCGAGATCAGCGCCGCCTTTCCGGAAATGCTCGTATATCCTGTTGGCATATCCGGGACCGATGCCCGGGCAAAGCGTCAGAGCCCGGATCCACGATATCTCATCCGTGGGGTTGACCGTTAATTTAAGATATGACAGGACGTCCTTGATGTGCGCCTGTTCAAAGAAACGGATGCCACCGCGGACAATATAGGGAATGCCCCTTTTAACAAGCTCCATTTCAAGCTCGGCTGACTGGTAGTGGGCCCTGAATAGAACGGCGATATTCTTCATCTCGACCCCTTCTCCCCTCATCTCCAGCACTCTTTGCGCGACAAACGACGCCTGGGCGTAGAGGTCTTTCGTTTCCACGAGCGCGGGTTTTTTCATGCATGGATTTACCGCGCGCAGTTCCTTGTTGAACTGGTTATCATTATTCTGCAGGGAATCATTGGCAAGATGAAGTATTTCCGGCGTGGACCGGTAATTGGTCTCGATCCTGAATATCCTGGTATCATCGAACCTTTCGGGGAAGGTAAGGATGTTTTCCACGCGTGCGCCCCGGAATGAATAGATGGACTGGGCGTCGTCCCCGACGACCAGGACGTTACGGTGGAAACTCGCCAGTATATCCACTATGTCCGCCTGTATGTGATTGGTGTCCTGATATTCATCCACCATTATGTAGCGCATCTTTTCGGTAAAGCGTTTGCGGGCAGCGGGAACGTTCTCCAGGACCCATCTCCATTTCACGAGGAGATCGTCGTAATCCATGCTGTTCGAACTCTTCTTCTTCTTATCATACAGCTCTTTTATACCTTCCATCTCGCCGGAGAACTTCATAAAATAAGGATATCTTTCGGAGATCACATCCTCTACCGTCTTGTTAGTATTGACCGAGAAGCTTATTATGGACTGGACAACGGACGGTTTAGGGAACCTTTCCCGGCTGTCGCTGTTATTCTGCTTCTTCATGCAGGACTTTATAAGGTCCCTGGAATCCCGTTCATCAAGTATGCCGTAATCCCTTTTGAACCCCACCTCTGGCGCGAACATGCGCAATGTCCTGTTCCCAATATGATGGAAGGTCCCGCTCCATAGCCCCTTTGGAGTATACTTGAGCAGCATCTCGGCCCGGTCCCGCATCTCGCGGGCCGCTTTGTTCGTAAAAGTCATAAGAAGGATGTTCTGCGGGGGGACCCCGCGTTCCAGCAGGAACGCCAGACGGTATATCAGGGTGCGGGTCTTGCCGCTGCCCGCGCCGGCGAGGACCAGGCATGGGCCTTCCGCGCCTGTCGCGACTTCGTACTGCTCCCGGTTCAAGTTCCCCTTGAAATCTATGTGCGTCTCTACCTTGCCGGTATTTTCATGTAATACGTATTTTTTCATGGTACGCGGTCACTGCTTCCGCATGAACTGGCTGACAACATTATGGCGGGTGAAGAAAACTATAACGGATAATTCAAATATTGTGACCAGAACGGTAAAAACCATCATGTACCTGTAAACGGGTCCGACGAGTTCCGGCGGAACGTTCACTGCCTGGGACAAAAGATAATCCCTGAAGTTGGTCATCACGGTCCTGTTAAATATAAATCCTAAAACGACGCTTATTGAGGTAAGGCCGACCATGACCTTCCTGGCCCAGTCTTCAAGCTTCAATATGCGGGCCCCGCAGTAAAGAGCGCAGATCCCGTAAAAGATCGAGAACGCATAAACTCCGATGGTCATAACTGGAGGCAAGCCTTTGAACATTATCGCGAACTGCCTGTAGTTGCCTATTCCTATCAGGTTATAGACCCCGTAAATTATAAGTAATGTGCCGAAAACCCTGATCCCTTTATTCATTTTTCACTTTTCATTTTTAATCGAAACTTCTATACCTTCCATATTTCCTTCGCGTACTCCGAAATAGTCCTGTCGCTTGAAAACCTGCCGGCGCTCGCGGTGTTTATTATAGATTTCTTCGTCCATCCCGTCCTGTCCCGATACGCCTGCGAGACTATATCCTGGGTAAGCGCATAATCCTGGAAATCCGCGAACACCATGAATTCATCCCGCTCGATAAGCGATGTAATAAGGGGCTCGAATATGTCGGTCTCGTGACGCGAAAAAAAGTTATCCTGCACCAGGCCGATCACCTCGGATAAAAGAGGGTTTTTCTCCAGATATTTGCGCGGATCATACCCTTTCTTCTTCATTTCCGCGATCTCATGCGCCTTCAGACCGAATATGAAGATATTCTCCCGGCCCACTTCTTCCGCTATCTCTATGTTCGCCCCGTCAAGGGTGCCTATGGTAAGGGCGCCGTTGAGCATGAACTTCATATTACCGGTGCCGGAAGCCTCTCTTCCGGCGGTGGATATCTGCTCCGAGAGGTCGCTTGCCGGAAATATTTTCTCCGCGAGTGAAACATTGTAGTTTTCCAGGAACACCACTTTCAATTTATCGTTCACTTGAGGATCGCTGTTTATCACGTTCGCTATATTGTTTATGAATTTGATTATAAGTTTGGCCCTCACGTATCCAGGGGCTGCCTTGCCTCCGATTATCGCCGTTCTGGGGATCCAGTCCTTCCCGGGATCGTTCTTTATATTCGCGTAGTGGGAGACCAGATAGAGCGCGAACAGGACCTGTCTTTTATATTCGTGTATCCTTTTGACCTGGACGTCAAATATGGAATCGACGTCCGCGATAATGCCTGTGGTATCCTTGATATAGTCCGCCAGCTGCGCTTTGTTCTCCCTTTTTATGCCGCGCCATCTGTCCCTGAAGGACGCGTCATCCGCGTAATCGGCTATTTTTTTGATCCCGTTAAGGTCCCTCACCCACTCATCCCCTATGGTCCCGGTTATAAGCCCGGATAAACGCGGATTCGCTTTTTTCAGCCACCTTCGCTGCGTTATGCCGTTGGTCTTGGAATTGAACCTGTCGGGGTAAAACTCGTAAAAATCCCTGAAAAGCGTCGTCTTTAAAAGCTCTGTGTGCAGTTTTGAGACGCCGTTCACCGAATGGCTCCCCACAATGCACAGATGGCTCATCCTTACTCTTCTCTCGCCGCTTTCTTCTATCAAAGACATGTCCTTCATTTTCCGCGGATCGCCCGGATACCGGTCGGAGACCTCTTTGAGGAAACGCGTGTTGATCTCGTAGATTATTTCCATGTGCCTGGGCAATAGTCTCTCAAAAAGGGACAAGGGCCAGGATTCGAGCGCTTCGGGCATCATGGTATGATTTGTATAAGCAAAGGTCTTTACCGTTATATCCCAGGCTGTGTCCCAGTCAAGGCCATCCTCGTCCATCAATATACGCATAAGCTCTAATATAGCCACGGCGGGATGGGTATCGTTCAGCTGGATAACGGTCTTATCCGGAAAGGTCTTGAAATCCGTGTTATGCATCTTGAACCTGCGGATTATGTCCTGTATTGAAGCTGACGTGAAAAAATATTCCTGTTTCAGGCGAAGTTCGCGTCCCTGATACTGGTTGTCGCTGGGATAAAGCACGCGCGATATGTTCTCGGACATTATCTTCTTTTCGCACGCCTTTACGTAATCCCCGTCGTTGAAAAATTCCAGGTCGAATTCTTCCGTGCTGCGCGCGGACCACAGTCTCAGATTGTTCACGACATCGTTCCTGTAACCTGGGACGGGAATGTCATACGCGACAGCGAGGACGTCGTCGGTATCCACCCATTCCAGTTTCGGATTTCCATCCCCGTCCTCGGGCCTGACGGTTTTGCCGTAGAACTTGATCCTCAGGGTATATTCATGCCTCTCGAACTCCCAGGGGTTCCCGAGAAGAAGCCATTCTTCCGGGAGCTCGACCTGGCAGCCGTCCACTATCTTCTGTCTGAAGATGCCGTAATCATACCTTATGCCGTAGCCGGTCGCGGGGATACCCAGAGTAGCCATGGAATCCAGGAAGCACGCCGCGAGCCTGCCAAGACCGCCGTTACCCAGCCCCGCGTCCGTTTCCTGTTCATACAGGTCTTCCACGTTCAGCCCCAGTTCGGAAACAGCCCTATCGCACTCTTCGGATAACCCCAGATTCAGGATATTGTTCGCTAAAAGGCGGCCTATGAGGAATTCCATGGACAGATAATAGACCCTTTTACAGTTCTCATCGTGATATCTCTGTTGGGTCAGTATCCACCGGGAGATCAGCCTGTCCCTGATCGAGAGCGCCATGGCGTCAAAGTTATCATATGCGGTGGCCGTATAATGGTCCTTGGCCAGGGCGTATTTGCGGTTATGTATGAAGTCCTTCTTCAGGCTCTCTATGGCCGCTTCATCTAAATGGTCGTTGTCTATATCAGGCACTTTTCTTCTTGCTGATCTTTTTAAGCTCTTCTCTTATCCGCGCGCCGGTCAACTTGTCCACATGCCCTGCTTCCAGCCCGGCGGCTAACAGCCTCTTCCTCTGGGCCTTTATCCTTTGCTTCTTTTTAGCGCCTACCTTTTGTGGCCTATCTCTGTATTTTTTACGTGGTCCTGGCATATATTCTCTCCCCGCTCTCTTTTAATTGGATAATTCCATCAAAACTGTGTGTATTATACACTAATCCGCTCTCTTTTCAACCGATTTCCTCATATCACCCTAACCCGCATCCACCTCGTAGGTGGAACAAGGTTCTATTCCAAAAATAGCGACTTGATTCTGGCTAATTCTCGCTGGTAATCTATTCTGGACTCTGTAAACTCTCTATAATTAGTAGAACCAATATTGATCAGACTAGAAAAATTGCATATCCTTTCCCTATCTTTCATCTCTCCCAAGAACTCCTTATAGGAAGAGAATTTCCATTGCTCAGGCTTATTCACTAAATTTGCAGTCACCGGGTTTAGATGAACATACCTGGTCAAATGCATCATCTGTTCGTCGTTCTCCAAGATAACATTCTTAAATCTGCTCTCCCATAAAGGACCTTTCCTATTTATTTTAATATTAAAATAGCGGGTATAACTATTAAGTATCCTGCTCATAAAGATTGAAACCCCCCTCTCTTTTACCTGTTTTAAGATTAAATGAATGTGTGTTGGCATAATACAATAAGCGATTATCTCGACTAAATCGCCTCTTTCAACTAAACATCCTTGATGAAAATCTTTTTGGCCTTTTATTTTTAGAAAAGCGGAGAATTTTAATCTAAGGTTTGTCTTTTTATAATATCTAAACAAGTCTGCCATTCTTTCATACTCTTCATTGCGCCTAAATACTTTAAACCCATAAATACTTTTAGAAAAGATATGATAAGCTTCTCCCTCGACTAATGGAACTATTCTATTTTTTCCCATACTGTTCACACCTGCTTTGATGTTGATTTATTTTAATTTTTAAACCGAAAATGTTTCCACCTCGTAGGTGGAGATATTGGTTCTAAAATTAAAGACACAAAAAGTGGAGATTTTCTTTCAGTTTTTGGGGGAATTTTCTGGTTAATACCCTACTTCCACCTCGTAGGTGGAAGTAGGTAAGGGTTATTCTCCTTCGATGAAGGAGATGTCCTCTGTATAGCGGGTGTCCGGATTTTTTCGCATGTAATCAATAAAGAATTCGGCCTTATTCGTCAGGTGTCTGTTGGTATCGATCTCTATGGCCTTCTGCAGTTCTTTATACGCGAACGCGCGGTTATGGTAATAGTTATAATAGCACACGGCTAAATTATAATGGGCCCTCTGGTCGTCGGGCTTCAGTTCAACGATCTTTCTGTATCCTATCATGAGGTCATTATATTTTTTCGTGGTCAAGTACATATAGTTCATCTTGTGCAGGCATGACACATAAAAATCCTCCAGGCTCTCATCCATGGAGACAAGGACATCCATTTTCTTCTCAAATGTCCTGAACTGTTCCATCCCCTTCCAGGGTTTTTTCTCGAAAAAATAAGCCCTTCCGATGAAAAAATAAGGCTGTGGATACTCCGGATTTATCTTGGCCGCTTTCCTGAAAAACCTTATCGCCTCTTTCCTCTTCCCTTTTTCCCAGCATATCTCCCCCAGCCGGGTAGCGGCGATATAATCTCCTTTGTCGACATACAGTGTTTTCTTCAGGGCCTTTTCTTCGTCTATGATCCCGGTCTCCCCCGTAGAAGCCCAGGCCTTACAAATGCTTACAGGCAATGTCACCGATACTGACAAGAGTAAAACGATTATTATTCCTGCTGGTATTCTTGTATCCATGCGGGTACTTTACTGATCTTTGAGACGGATCTGTTCGGCGCGCTCTTCGGCCTTTTTTGCCGATTCCTCATCACCTGTTCTTTTATGAGCCTCTGCCATGTCATCGAGGACGACAGCTAAAGATGGGTGGTCCATGCCATTCGCCTTTTCGATTATTTTAACGGCGCGGCCATAAAAAGTAAGCGCTTCCGGATATCTCTCCTGAGCCTTACGCACCCCTCCATATTCATACAGGATCTGTCCGATATTAGAATGCTCCGGGCCGAGCTCTTTTTCCAATATGCCCAGCAAGCGTTCATATGCCCGGGCCGCTTTTTCATATTTCTTCTGCAGCAAGTAAAGATTCGACAGCATATAAAGAGATGCTGAGCACGGCAAAGCGTCCTTTCCAAGAAATTTTTCTTTCAATTTCAGAGACCTTTCACAGAAACGCTCTGCCTCGCCGTATTTATCCTGCATATAATATGAGACGACCATGTTATCAAGGACCCTGGTTATAGTGACGTCCTTTTTACCGAATATCTTCTCATCTATTGACAGGGCCTGTTTCAAAAGGTCCTCGGCCTTATCAAACCTGCCGGCAGCCTGGTAAATAATCGCAAGATTATTCAAGGATGCCGATACATCAGGGCTCTCCGGCCCGTATCTCTCTTTTGTGATCTCCATGGCATTTTTAGCCGTGACGATCGCATCTTCATATTTCCCCTCCTTGTAGAGCTTCACTGCTTTCGCATTGAGTTCGTCCAGGACATCTTCCTGAGCAAAAGCACAGGATGAAGCAGAAAAAGCAGCTATCACTATTATCTTAATAAATAATAACTTCATATGCTGTATCCCCGGGCACAACTATATCACAGTTATTGATAAATGTAAACTTGCCCTGGGAACGCGGGATCTATATCAGGAAAGTGTCCCCTTCAGCCCGTAGGCTGGCAGGAGGATTCGGGGGAGTGTATCCTCTTTGTGAGAAAGGGGACACATTCCCTGATATAAATTTATACAAAGCGCTTTATACGGCAGCCGCAACTTCATGCAAGCTGTCGATAAACGCTCTTACAGCCTCACCGATATCAAGTCTCGCTATCCTGACCAGTGTATGAAGAACGTCCTTGAGGCGCGTCATGATATCGTTTATCGTATCTTCTCCGCATCCCATAGCCACTATGCTGGGAGCCTTGCGTTCATCCGCCGCCCGCCTTAAAAGGTTCATGGCCGCTATCGCGGGTATAAGGCGGTGTATCCTTTTCGCGGCCTCGTCATCAGGCGCCAGCATCTCTTCACCGGCTATGACAAAGTTCGCGCCTTGGGTCCCGGCATCTTTTACATTGATTATGATCTTGTCCGTCATAAATTCACCTGTGGCTATTGAAACCGAAGGCAAAGGTATATCCTTGCCCATATCTTCCAGGTGCCCCTTGACCTGCTCCGACAAAGGCACCTCTTCCAGAATCCTGTCCATCTGGGAAAGGTTATCCGGCATCTCTGCCCCGGGGATGAATTCGGTCAGATCAACACCGGGTTCTGTTATCACGGTTATATGCAAAAGCGGGGCTTTCCCGGCAAAATCCAGGAGAGCCGGCACCATGTATTCAAGTCTAAACCCCGAATCTTTCCTGGCATCGATCACTATGGACTGAGGCGCCTCTTTTGGGATGAGACCGGCATTTCTGAATTCAGACATGAGTCCCACGACTTCATCCTCCATGCCTTGAGCCATGGCGATGCCTTCATGGCGCATGAGTATCCTGTTTATATCATCCCTGGATCTATCCCGCAGAAAATCATCCAATCCGGCGTGTAAGGCAAGCAGTTTCTTTTCAGGCGCTTCAACCGGCAATCCCATGCTTTGAGTCTCTTCATAATCTTTAAGCGCCCGGACGTTCTCCCTGACCCAGGCTTCCTGATCTCCCGGGGCAATACCCGCGGGCAGAGCCGTATCAGGCGCCACGCCGGAGATGTAAGCCGCATAAAGCGATCCCAGGACACCTTCTTCCATGGGTCTTTCTTGCGGCATTGACACACTTACTACCTGCATCGCCCCTTCAAGGTCCGTCTTGTCCAGGTTCCTGATGGACCGGGCATCCAGACCCGCCAGATACGGATACATGTCCACAAAAGACTGCCTCTGGGCCTGTTCAACAATCTTGTCCATATTCTCAAGCACATCTTCGGGGGTCATATCAACAAGGAACCTTGTTACCGGACCCATTACAGTTTCCATTTGTTTTATTCCCGCTTCGCCTCCTTCTTTTATCGAAATAAATCGAATATCAGGATATTCCCCACTCAACCGTTCCATCTCATCTTCATCACCTTCCACAACACCTACAACAGCCACGGAAGGAACAGCTTCTACCGGAGGCGGGAGCGGCATCTCGGGAAGCAGTCCGGGCAACCCGACCTCTTTTGTCGCGTAATTGAAGATCTGTCTCCTTGTAATCGTGTTCAATGTGAATACCGTTAAATTGGCAAACGCGTGAAAACCAATTGCTATTCCGATAAGGGCCGCAGGGGCCAGATCAAAAGGAGCGAATAACACCAGTAACGGCAGGGCAAAGCTTCCAAGAGATACCATCCATGCCATTCTTCTTTCACCCCTATGTTCCTGTATAAACTTCACAATAAACGGTATCTGCATTATCGCAAAAAATACTCCGAATATCGTCCCCATGGGGACAATTCCGAGAAGCGCCCATATGCTGCTGATGCCCCTGAATCCCGCTAATAACGTTACCCCTACCGGTATACCGAAATATGTCAGCCTTTCAAGAACCGGAGCTTTTATCAGGTGCTTCCTTGCCTCTTCTCCCCTGTCCCATCTCATTTGCACGGGGCTTAAATTTCTTTCCTCAGCAATATCCGTTCTTATACGGGCGATGAACCGGTCCTCCTCCCGCCTTGCTGCCGTGTCTTTTACTTTGGCGTATAAGATCGCAAGAGCCACATGTGCTTCCAGGAATTTAGGCCATAAAGACACGGCTCTTTCGAGATATTGTCTTTGTTCCCTGCTACCTCCTCGAGCCTTCTTTCCGAGTTCCAGATATTTTTCAGCGATCAACATCCTTGCGGAAGGCGTCATGCCAGGATCCAATGCTCCCATTATTTTCAGGGAATATTCAGCGCTATCCGTTTCACCAGCCGCCAATTGCATACGCATCTTGGCAAAGACGAATTCTGCCCTGTCCTCGTCACTTCTTGGATTAATGGAACGCAAAACAGCGGTTGCTCCTGCCCCGTTACCGGAGATCATGTCAAGGTATGCGGCGGCAAGTCCAAAGGTCACGTCTATATCAGGATTAAGATTGAACACGGAATCCATTTTCAGAGTATTTTTAATGTCATTTACCGTATCAACAAATGTCATGATCTGAAGCTGTAATACGGGATCCTGCAGTTTTAGCCCGCGCATCACCGGCAATGCGGCTTTCATAAGGCGGATGATCTCCTGTCCTTCGGTATCCTTCAGTTCATCGATCCTCGCGAATAATGCCCGCGCAACTTCAACCCGGCCTTCATCAAGCATACCGTCCTTACCCTGAAAAGTCGTATTGAATAGACCCCCAAGAGCAGCCATATCCTCTGATCGGATTATGGCTTCGATCACAAATGGTCTGGTATCATCACTGAAAAGTTCTTCCACTCTCTCTCTTCCGTAGAAATTCACCAGTCCCTGCAATGCTTCCGAGTTTGACGGATCAAGCTTAAGGGCGGCCTTGTAATATTCCTCGGCTTCCTGCCGCGCCTGTGACCTATCTGTTTTTTGATTATCACGCCATAATGAACTGGCCCGTCCGGAAAATAACCGGCCTACCTCCAGGGCCAGACGGGATTTTTCCGCTTTATCCTCCGGGGTGCTTACCACAACGGATATGAATTCCTGCTCCGCTTCGCTGATAAGATCGCGCAGGGGCTTCTTTTCCTGATCGCCAAGACGCATGATATTGCACGTTGCTGCGAGTAATTGCGCTTTCTTCGATGTTCTTATCCCCCGCAGCAAAGCGAGAAGGTGTAAGGCCTTGGCGGTGTTTCTCTCTCCAACAAGCCTTTCCGCCATAATAAGTCCGCGGTGGAAGAACATGTCTCTGATCCCCGGTTTTATTGCCGGCTTTTCTTCTCCGGCGCCGCGTATGGACATATCCGCGAATTGTCTCAACTCGGATCCGCGAGTAACATCCTCCCTGTCACTTAACCTGAACCATTCTTCAAAGATATTCGAACCAGTCTCCTGTCTATTCTGAAAATTTCCGGACAATTCACGCATGAACCTGTTCTGGATACCTTTTCTCTTGCTCCCATCCGGGTCATTGGTATCGCTCAGGCCGGCATATTCAGCAATGTACGCCTTTCTCATAAAATAATCCAATATGGCGTCTGTGATCTTATTTACCTCTTCGATGTTGCCCTTATCATCTTTTACTTCACTCTCCTTGTCTTTGTCCTTTTCCACAGCTTCATCCAGCAAAGAAAGCGCTTCTTCAAATTCTCCCTCTTTGACCTTGTCCCTGGCTTTCCGGATCAGCTGTTCGGCAGTTTCCTCAGCCGGGACCTCTTCGCCGAGCCTCTCGAGCCCATTTCTCGCTTCCATGTTTTCGGGATTAAACTTGACAGCCATGGTAAGGGCGCCTTTTGCATTGTTGAAAGACGCTTCAGCCTCCGCGGAATGTTTCTTCTCCTGATGTAAGATCATGTTATCCGCGTGCAATTTTCCTATTTCAGTATTTATATCAGACATGCGTGCTTGAAAATCCTGCCATTTCTTCCTCTGTTCGGCAGATCTCATGTTCACGAAACGGGTTGTCATCAGGGTGGAAAGCGCAGTCAGATTTGAAATAAGACTATTCCTTACAGCCGGTTTCCTGTCTTCATCCGTGGCGAATTCGAGCGCCTTGCGGAGTAGATCCGTTCCCAGTAAAAGTTTCTTCTCTTTCCTCCAGAAAAGTCTCCTGAACCTGCTCATCAAGGTCCCTTTATCTTCCTCATATGCCTTTGAAAGCTTTTCCTTTATGTCTTTATTTTCTTTCAGGGAGGAATCCAGGTCTATTGCCTTTTCATAATTCCTTATAGCTCCATGGTGTTTCTCTTTATCAAAGTCGTTATTCCCCCTTCTCACAAATTCACCCGCGGTCTGCTTCTCCATTTTTCTCGCGCGCGATCTTAACGCGATGTTCCTCGGGAAATAAAGGATATAAGTCCTGGCGAGACCGCGAACCACCAGCGCGGTATTCTTCAGGCTTTCATCTGCTGTGACTGCTTCTTTGATCAAATTCCTCGCTTTTCTGCCCCTGCCTGTCAGCAACCCCATGATCAGATTAGCCCTTACCCTGAGATCATTGTCCCTTGAGTCCAATACCATTTCCAGGTGTTCTTGAAGCCCTTGCAACTTGTTCAAGACGGTTCTATCCCTTGGGATCGCATCTAATATTGCCTGAAGGAAAGGCGCCTTTAAAACATCCTTTATTCTCTTATCAAATAATGCATTTCCTATAAAGCCCCTGGACCTGTCAGTGATATTCTTTAATGCGGCATCGGCAGCCAGACGAGCGGCATCGGCGTCTTCTCCCAACACAGAGAGTTGCTCGAAAATATCAAAAAGGTTATCTCTATACTTCATGTATACATCAAACGATAATCCAGCCTCTTCCAGAGACCTGAGAACATCCTTAAACGAGTCAAAAGCGTCACTGACCAGGCGCCTGTCCTTGAAGTTTTCGTTTAATCCAGAAATCCATCCGGCGGCACGGGATAGAGAATCAACAGCATCCTCAAATCTGGTCTCCTTATCTGTCCGGACAAGCACTTTGGCATGAAGCAGATACGCTTTTATCACTAAATTGGCTTTTACATGACCGAGAGTGGACGGGACCGCTTCCAGAACAGGTTTGAGATGTTCCTCTGCCTTTTCAAGATCACCTTTTTGTTCATACCGTTCAGCAAGGGCGAGGTCAACGGGATCGGAAATATTTTTAGCGGAAAGAAGGTTCTGTTTTTTCAATAGATCATGAAATACACTCAGCTGCTCCATCGCTTCATCCAGCGGCTGTCCCCTCATATTGCCGATCACCGCGTTAAATACCTCTCCCTTATTCACCAGTTCTTTGAACCTGGTCATGTTATTTCCCAGATCTTCTTCTCTTGCTTTCAACTCGGCTTTATCCAGCTCGAGATCATTTTCAGCATATGTATAATAAGGCTCTCCCTTGTCCCCGTCCGGCAATGCTGCAACAATCTCTTCCTTCTCCTCTATCTCTTTCCTCAATCTTTCTATTTCAACACCGGTCTGGACAACATCCTCTAATTGCGGCGCTTCGGATTTCTTACGGGCCTGCTTAGCCTTTTTTCCCAACTCTTCTTTCTTCGCCTTTAAAAATCTTGCCTCTATTCTTTCTGCCGCGGCCTCCGCCATGTCATGCTTTCCAAGGCTGTTATAAAGTTCAACTAAACCCTCAAAATTCTCGGCCCCGGGTTCGTCAAGAGAAGGTTCAAGCTCAAGGGCTTTATCGAGATGCTCCGCGATAAGCTCCGGATCAGCGCCCTGTTCCTTAAGTGCAAGAGCTATCCCTAGATGGGCTTTTGCATTATTATCATCCTGCTCAATGGCCAGATCATAATCTGAAAGCGCGGTATCATACTCGCGTCTTCCCCTGTTCTCGTCTCCCAGGCTGACAAATATCCTGGCCATTAATTTTCCATGCTCTTCCGGCAAATCTTTCCTGTCCCTTTCAGCGATCTCCCTTGCAAAGGTCAGAGCATCGTATGCCTGTCCCCTGAGATCGCTAAGACTGGCAGGATCGCTTTCTTTCTCGAACAGCTCAACAAGTAATCCGGCATTATCCAGGTAAAGCGGAATAATGTTTTCGGCTACATCATGGAAAAACCTTCTGACAAACCGCCTGTTCCTTACCCTCTGAAAACGCCTCTGCTGGCGTTCGAGCCGTTCGATCTCCTTGTTGTTTATAGCCATCAGCATCTGATCAGCTTCATCAGACAGGTCGGGATCCGCTTCTTTAGCCGCATTTAACAGCCCTTTTCTGTTTTCCAGATGATCCTGCCTTCGTTTTTCCCTCCGCCGCAAGCCTAAAGGCCTTTCCATCCGGGCCTGTTCCATCTTTAATCCGGCAATACGTTTGTTTTCCTCATCCTCGCTTACAGCCGGGGACTCTTTCCTCATCTCTCTTAAGTCCACGATCTCGCCGTAAACTACATACCTGTCTTTATCAGGCCTTTCAGGTGCGCCAGCCCACGTCTGCAGTTCATCTGCGAGAATACCCAGTGTATCAGCGTCTACTTTTTCTCCCTGTTTTTCTATTCTCCTGCGCATGCGCCTCATGTATCTTCCGGTCCTGCCTCTGTCGCCCAGGCGCATGTGTATAAGCGCAAGCCGGGCAGCTATGCCGGCAGGGATCCTTATAAGCGTAATATGAGAAATAATGGCCGCCAGGACCGCAATGCTCCCAAGCACCAGGCCGCCAAGAGGAAAACCCGCGGCAGCTAATATCACTGCGGCTGCCAGAGCTGTTTTTCCCATCCTGGTCACCCGGTTCATCCTCCCCTCTAACATATCCTGAACGCCGCGGAGATCTCCCTCACTGATCCTTATATCCGCAAGCAATGTATTTGCCTCTTTCTTGTCTTCCACGGTAACAATGGGCGCGAACAGCGGTTTTTCCACGCTTACTTCGATAATGGTCTCCGCTTCCCTCGCTGCCGCTTCATCCTCTCCCATTTTCTTGAAGATACCTGCCTGTTTGATCCTGAAACCAGAGTTGCGGGGATCGCATATTATGGCCAGGTCAATGTATTTCAGCGCTTCGGAAAGGGCCTCTGCCGCGGCAGGTTCATCTTTCTCTTTTATCTTTTCATCATATTTATTAATAAAATGACCGGAAAGTTCATCAAAATGCCGGGACGCTTCCGGATCATATCCTTCTTTATTACGGTTTTCCGCGAACATCTCATCGTGCCTCGCTTCATAAATGTCCGCGAGGAAAAGAAGCGCCTGCTCGTCATCCTTATTTTTCTCCAGATACTTCTTCAGCCGCTCAATAGCATCAGCGCGGGAATAGCCCTCCTGTCTTTTTGCTTCACCCTCCTTTGTCCTTCTGCCGCTTTGATACGCCGCAACACCCAGGAAATAACCGGCCAGCGCGGATTCCTTATCAAGAGACATAAGTTCGTAAGCTTTTCCCTTGATAAAATCGTTATTCCTCGACTCCGGTAATACGTCGACCTCCTGCCTGAGGATCTGCTCTATCGCCGCCTTTCGTCGCTCGACATCCTCCGTTCTCTCCATGACATCATACAATTTCATTCTGTTCGCCTGTTCCATCTTTTCGACCAGGTCTTCGGGCTGCTCCTTCTCAACAAAGAAATCCATCAGAAACTCTATCTGGTCCTGCCAGCCCATCTGTTTCCAGTCTTTTTCATCTTTCTTCAGTGTCTCAAATATTGACAACAGATCCTCCAGGAACCCCTCTGTTCCCGCGATCGCTTCATTTATTTCTTTTTCCTTGAGCAATTCAGTAAGACTTTTCTTTATTATTATTTCACGTTTTTCATCTTTAAAGGTCCCTTCTTCCGTAAAATTTTCTTCACTGGTCAGATCTTGATCCGTTTCCAAATCAATCAAGTTATAGATGTTCCGCGTAATACCAGCTCTCAGGACCGGGTCCTGGGTCCCGTCTACAGTTTCGAGAAGCCCGTAAAGCGTGTTTATAAGTTCACCGCGACCCTCTTCGGGCATCTTTTCCGATATATAATCCAAAAATTCAGTGACTTCTATCTTCTCTCCCAGACCTTCGTATCCCCCGTCGATCTGTTCAAGAGCTATCAGTGTTCCAGAAGGTTTGTTCCCCATGAACTCAACCTTTGCCTTTCCCATTAGCATGTCATGGTCTCCCTTGAAATGTAAGTCCAGTAAAAGCCGGGTGATGAACGCCCGTCTTTTAACACCCTCGGCTTTATCGGATATTTCCAATGCCCTTTCATATCGCTGTAAAAGCGCTATATTCGATACTATGGCATCCTGAGCCTCATGCGGCAGTTCTTCAAAAGGTGAAAGCGAGGACAGGAATTCTACGGCCTTTTTCACATTATCGTTATCGGTATCATATTTACCGTCCACAATACATTCAAAAGCCCTGTTGACCGCGGATGCGATATCAGTGCTCTGAACGGCAATAGTATCTCTCTCTTGCCCCTCTTGCGATCCTCTCCTTTCTTCCAGATCAGTCAGTTCCGCTTCTACATCAACCAGCTCTTCTTTGCTGGATTCGATATCCTTTAACACCTCTGTCAACGGTCTCTTTATTTCATCAAGCTTTTTCTGGCGTTTATTCTGGCTAGCGTTTTCATCACCTGTGATCCCCTTGGCAGCCAGAAGGACAACCTCCGCCTGGGCTCTGTTTCTTACAATAGCGAGATCCTCTTCAAGTTTTTCCTGTTTTTCCGTTAATTCTTCGATCTTCTTCTCAAGCTCCTCCTTTTTCTCTTTTTCCTCGTCTTCCTTTTTCTGCGCCTCTTCCACTTCCCGTCTGGCAATGGTGAGCCGCAGCATGTCAACTTCCATCATCTCCAGCTTCACATCCGGCTGATATGGATTCAACCTGTCGGCATTATTCAAGGTTTCACGGGCTTTATTGATGTATCTCTGCGCGTCAGCTTCCTTTTCCACCCCGTCAACCGTAAAAGTATATTCCGCCAGGAGTTTTTGTCCCCTGGCAACGGTCATCATGGCGTCAAAGTATTTGCCCTGTCTGTAATAAACTCCTTTTAACTTTCCAGCCAGTTCCGTTGCCTTGTCCTTGCACTTTTCCATCACCTCTTCAGGCAGGAGTTCTTCACCTTCATATTGAAGCTGCATATTTCTCTCGAAGAGATCGTTTATCATGTCCCTGGCTTTGCCGAGGGCCTCTTCCGCTTTGCCGTACTCCCCGAGCGCTTCATATGCTTCTGCGGCGCTTATAAGGCTTCCCGCCTCCCTGAGTGCCCCGTTTATCTCATCCGTCTCCTCTCTGTCCCTCCTTTTCTTCAGGACTGTTATAAGCTTCTCTTTCAGGACCTCATATGTTTCCATCTCATTGGTAGTGTCTAATCCGGTTTCTTTTTTCTTTTTGATAAGACCGGCTATTAAAATTATCCATTCCGAAAGGATCTCGGGATCATCTCCGGGCACCGGGACCTGAACAGCGTTCATCCGGATATCAACATCCAGACGCGCTTTCACAAGATCATCAACATCAATATTTCCAAGGAGATCTTTTACGGCGTCGATAGCCATGTCCCATTCCTCCATGTCATATCCCGCCCCCCTGGCCAGTATCTGCGTCATTTTTTCATCATACGATAAAATGTTTCCGCAATTATTCATAAGAGTTATTAGATCCTTCAGCGAAAGGCCGGGCAATAGTTTCTTGACCAGGTCTTTATCGGTGCCCACAAAAGTGATCTTATCAAGGACCGGCTCCATCCTTTTAATAAGCTCATCTTCGTCTTCCTCTTCGGAAATCGCTTCCTCCATGACCTTTATGACGGCATTAGCCGCGTCTCTCCCGTACCACGCCTCTATCAAACCGCGGATGGGTTCAAGCGCTTTCTTCCTCTGGTCCCTGTCGATCCCCCTTTCCTCCAATCTTTCGCGGTAATATTCCATGGAATTCTCTAAATGCACCATAGCGCTGCCCAATTGCCGCTTTGCCTTATTTGTTAACCCGGATCTCTTCAGGGCGTCCTTCTCCTCCTTCGCTTTACTTTCAAGACTGCGGCCTTCATTAAGATTCTTTGCCCCTTGTTTTTCGTTCATTTCAGCGACAAGTCCTTTGATCCCTTCTTCCTGGACTTCACCAAGACTTTCAATGGCATCACTGACTACCGGCGAACGTCCAAACTTCCTTCCATCCCATGTTCCGTAGATGTCATATCCGGATATGTTTTCCAGAGCGCTTCTGATAATATCTCTCAATACTTTGTTTTCAGACTGGCCATATATGGATAAGAGGACAGAAAAGTGCATCATTAGCTGATCCCTGTCGGCAACCACCCCGGAAGGCTTGTTTTTGTCATTGTCATATGCCTGACCGAAACGATCTTCTAACCAGGCGTCAACAAGAAGGACATGCAGAAAATCTTTCCCCACACCTTCTTCAATATGATCAAGTTTCTTCATTAAGTCTGAGACGTGCTCATGACCTCCTGCCAGAGCCCTGATAAAATATTTCAGTTCTCCGTGTTCACTGATCTCAGATACTGCCCCCGGAGATTCCTTATTGGCTCCTACAAGAAGCGCGGTCCTGTTCAAAATATCAAGTTCTATCGGGCCCAGCTCTCTGTCTATTTTCTCTTTCTCCTTTCTAAGCCTGTCCCGCTTTGCCCTGTTCTTCTCATAGGGATCAGTGCCGGGAGTGAGTTTTCTTTCTATAGCTGCAAGTCTTTCAAGCCTCTTTCTCCGGATAGAATACAGGTCCCGCACAAGCGCTCTTAACTTCTTTTTCGACGTCTTTTTAACGGTTTCTTTCAGCTTCCGTGTATTATCAGAGGCCAGTTCCGTGAAAGGTCCTCTTTCATCCGGTATGGATCCATGGGCAAGCATGTTCTCAACAGCCCTGGATGCTTCTACCTTTCTTCTTTTAGAGCCCACTATTGCTTTCAACCCGGACTCAATGAGTTCATTGTTAACTTTTTCATCATTATTCGCTGGTTCAGCCATATATGATGCAGCTATCGCCTCAAACGCTTCTTCCGCCCCGGCAGGTCTGACTTTATATAATGTGCTCGCTATCCAGTCCGCCCATTCCGTGTTCTCTCCGCCTAATGCCCTAAGCCTGTTTATGGCGCGCCTGAAGGTCCAGAACCTCCTGATAAGACCAAGCCGCTGGAACCATCTTGGATCCTCTTTCATCTTTAAGCACCCCAGCACTATCATCCTGGCAACTAATGCTGCTTTATCATCACCGCGGGGTATCTTTTTCAGCTGCCTGATAGCCCTGGAATACAGGCCTTCTTTCATGTATAATTCCGCGAGGTCCAGTCTCTCGCCGCTTAGGAGGGTCTTTTCACGTTTAAGCTTGTCTTCCAGCATCTCCCGCTGAGCCCTGTCTGCCTGGTCCCCGGTGAACAGCTTCTCTTCGACAGCAGGCTCTTTCTTCTCTATGGCGGGGGCTTCTTCGATACTTGTTGCTTCTTCCGCGCTTTTTGCGTAACTCCGCGCCGACGTCTTCTCATCAGGCTTATGGTCTATCCCCGCGGTCTGGAATCTTTCGAGCTGCTCTGTATCCATCTGGTCCGCCAAGACTCTCAATTGTTCCAAAACATTTAAGAATTCCCGCCCGTTCTCTTCGGTCCTGTTCTTTTCATATCTTTTCTGAAGGGCTTCCATCCTTAGAAGAAGCGCGTCGGTCACAAAGGGCCTCAACTTTTCCAGCTCCTGCGATTCCTCTGCTGTCGCCGCGCTCTTACTTTCCAGCTCATCCACTCTGTCAACTATTTGATCCGCGGAGTAGACAGCTATATCAACAAAGTCCTCAGGGCCGTCCCTCATGCGCACAACTTCGGGCGGTTCACTCCTGAGCGCCAGTCTTCCCCTGAGAAGGTAAGCTTTAGCGCGGTCTTCAGGAGTTTCCGCGCTGGCATATACAGCCCGGAAAAGATATTCAGCGGTCTCTCTTTCCTTTTCTCTCTGCTTTTCCTCCTTACTCGCCTCTTCCTTTTTCATTTCCTCAGCTTTGGGTTTTCTTCTTACCGCTCCGAGTCCGGGAGTCCCCGGGAACCCCGGGAATCCCATCTCTTCTTCCTCCTCTTTTTCCTCTTTTTCCTTCTTGCTTCTTTCAAAAAGAAATTCTATGAATTTCGCGGATTCTTCAGGAGACATCTTTCCTTTTCTAATCTTCTTCGAGGTCCTGTTCACCTGCCTTGCGGCTTTTGAAGTTTTGTCCATGGATTCATAGACTTTAATAAGGCCTATGCGCGGTTCAGCCTGGCCAGGAGCTCTCTTCATCGCTTGTCTTTCAGTCCGGACCATGCGCCTTATGGCTAATGGATTGGTGAAAATGCCATATACCCTGCGACCAGCTCCTGTTGACAACCTGATTATCATTGTGAAACTAAAGGCCACCTTGCTGAGGGCAAAAAGTTTTGCCACTATTCCGCCGGCTTCCGCGAGTATAAGCAGAGGGGAGGCTATCTGGGCCAATCCCCAGGATAAAACCGGCAACTTAACTCCACCCAGGGTGCTGGCAACCGCCAGAAGAAGCCCGGGCGCGAAGATCGCAATAATGACCACTGTCCCGGCTAACACCCCTGCAATTATCCTCTGGCGTTTACTTCCCATCAGCTTGTTCAGCTTGAAGCTTTCACCAAGCATCTTTTTCATCTGCTGCCCCGCTGAGGGTTTCTTCTCCTCCTCTTTTGCCTTCTTTTTAGCATTTTCCAGACAACGCGCCTTTGCTTCGGTTATGGAGATATCTTCTCCAAGGAGTGTCACGTCAGACATCCTTGCTTTCTGGTACACCCTGGCGGCCTTTTTATAATCTTCCCTGTCCTTACTCTTGTCCGCCTCATCCTCAAGCATCTTGCCGAGAACAACGCACGCCATGGTCATGTTCGCATCCTGTGGAACGCCTTTTTTCACTGCTTTCTCCAGCAATTTCTTAGCCTTTCCATCATCTCCCATAGAATGTAAAATAATGCCAAGAAGCGCTGTTGCCGTCATATCCTTTTTATCCAGCGCTGCCGCGATCGACATATAATTGAACGCGTTCAGGCGCAGCTCCCTGGCCCTTTCTTTCCATAGATCTGTCCCGATCTTTTCAGCGTCTTCGGCCATATCAAAAAGGATCTGCCCTATCTCCCTGCAGGCGGCCTCATATTCTGGATCAGACCTGTCCAGGCCTTCCTGAGACAGGTATTGCAGTAACTCCGCTATCCGCCTGACCCTGACCGAGTGCGTCTCCGGAACCTGGAGTTCCGCGCCGGTAAGCTTTTGGGCTTCTTCAACTGCCCGCTCTTCAGTAATCGTCCCTTCCTGTACAATTTGAGGCAGCCTGGATCTTATTACATCTTCAGACTCCAGTTCGGGTTCTTTCATCTCTTTTCTTTTCTTAAGCCAGCCCCTGAATTTCCTGACAGGGAGGACGAATATCAGTTTCAATATGCCCTTTGGCAATTCCCAGAAAGCAACGCGAAGCACGAAAACAATGCTTATTGCTAAAAAGGCATTACCAGCGCCGGTCCGTATCCAGTAATAAGTCTTCTTAAAGCTTGCCCTGAGTATCCATGATCCCACGCTGGCAAAACCCTTTTTGATCTTTCCGGCAGAGGGATCTTTTTTAATTTTGTTCAGTCTATAATCCAATCTGTGGAAAAGTTCGCCTCTTCTCCACTTCTGCTCAAGCCTGCTTGCTTTTCGTTTATAAGCCGCTTTCCTCCTTTCCCTCCAGAGACCGAAACGCCGGCGTGTATCCTTGAACATGAACTTGGGAATACCTATAATAAATCTGCTTATTATTACTTTGGGAACAGCGGGCAGGAGGGACCGGAAAAATCCATGACTTCTATAGACAAGATCGACCCTGTAATCTATCCACTCTTTTGCTGTTAATGCCCTTCTACCGAATCTCACAAAGACGCCTTTTATGGCGTTACCAACTCCTCTGCCGCGGCGACGGGTCTGGGACCAGACCCCTCTCATCTCCGGACGGCCGGTTTCCTTTGTCAAAGGAAGTCTTTCTCCGATCTCTTCTTTACCGGTCAGATTGATATCGACTAGAACATCAAACAATGGAACAGGCGGTTTGTCCGAACCCGGCGCGCCGGGAACACCTTCCATTCTCACAAAAACACCACTTTCATTCACTATATACTCGTCCGCCCTGAGCCCGGCCTTTCTGCTCTCTCTGTCTTTGCCTGAAAGAACAGCATTGGCACGCACGACCTCCCGTTTCGTCTGTGGTAATACATCTTTCCCCAGATCCCGGACATAGGTAGTGCCGTCATCCGCGACAATCACCATGAAATTGGAAGTCCCGACCTTTTTTATAAAGACCTTTTCGTCCTTGTCCTCCGGGGACAGCTCTAATTTCTTCTCCAGTTTCTCCTGGGTCAACACGTGCTTTTCCTTCTCTGTGCTGTCCCGGAGGGATTCTCTTTCCGCGCGGAGGCTGCTCATGCTTGCCCTGTCAAAGACCCTTAATCCTGAAAAACTGAATCTTGCGGTCTCTTCATCCTCATCAAACTCTCCCTCTGACAAGCTGTTAAACGCCACCGCTATGGTTTCTCCTGCTTTGCCAAACCGATTATCCAATTCATTTGCCAGCTGCCTTTTATCCTCATCTGAAAGACCCTGTAATTCCCGGGCAGAGGCAACCATGATAATCCCCGGCTCTGGCGGAGCTTCGGCACCACCAGCCCCTGAAGGAGCTGCGCCAACAGAAAAACACTGTTCCACTTCCGCATCACTGATGGTTTGTCCCTCTGGTTTATCCACGGTTACAAAGACCCTGTCCCCTATAACACTTCCTTCTCCTCTTTCCAGTTTCTGCCTGTGCTGACTGCTTATTCTTTCCTGGTATTCCAGCGCTGCTTCAATTCTTTCCTCTTGTTCCCGGGTATATTCCATCTGCATATCTTTCCTGTCCCGTTCATCCCGCCTTTTGACTTCACCCTCTCTTATTTCAACTCCTGTGATACCTTCAAGAGCCGCAACCAGTTCATTCGTTCTTGAAACAGAATAAATGCTTTGCGCTGTGATCGCCGCTGTTTCATCCAGCCGGGCTTCCTGTGCCTCTTCCTGGACAGTGATAACGCCTGCGTCCCTTACCCGGGATGCCACTTCTTCATCCGCTTTTCTTGTGGAACGTCTTACGGAACGAGCAAGCTTGATAGAGTCCCACTGTTTCTCTTTTTCAAGATTTTCCACTGCCAGTTCATCCACTGCCTTATCCTGCTCAGCCAGTCTTTTACCGAGCTTGTCCAGACTGCCGTGTATTGTTTCCGTGGCATCTCTTATTATCGGCTGAGCTTCCGGTGAATCATATTCCGCTGTCTTATCACGCTTATCAATATATCTCTCCCTTGACACTTCTATGGCAGCCGCGGCAAGTCCGGTCTCTGAAATATCCGTCTCCGTTACCTCCCCTCCCTTATAGCGTGCTTCCCTTATCAACTTCATCTTCAATCTGTCCAACCCCTCTACATACAGAGCTTTGATAGCAGAGACAAAAGCGCCCGCCTGGGTTATTCTAAAACCCGCTTCAGCGCCGGTCCTGTCTACGTAAGGTTCTATAAAAAATCTGTTAACCGGTCTTCCACTTATATCAAAAAGCGCGAAGCTCCCGTCTTCCATAAACCCCGATGTAAAGACCGCCTCCCCTATCTTGATAGTGCCGTCGTCCCTCTTTTCAAGTATTTCCTGGCGGTTCCCGTCCGGTAAAAGCTGCTGCACGCTGTTGACCTCCAGATCCCCGGTAGTCGGATCCAGCATAAAAGTATAGAATATGTTTCCCGTGTTAAGCGCAACAGGCTCTCCGGCCCGGCCTGTTACACTGCCTACGGAAAGGATAACATCCATAAGCGCTCTCCTGAACTGCTCTCTCAAGAATAAAAGTTCTTTCACATTCCTTTCCTTCAATCTTGCCTGGGAGAACCTGGCTTTGTCCTCAAGGTTTATATGAAAATGCTCTTCCACCACACCCAGGAACTCTTCAAGGTCAAGCCAGCCGTCATCATCTACCTTATCGAGGGTAAAATGCTCGTCCTGTATGGCTGTCAGCCTGTCCTCTACGATCCGCCTGGCCTCCTCAGGATTTTTGTCCATCTTCTCATATATATCAACCGGAAGGTCCCTCACCAGATCAAGATACTTTTGGGTCTTCTTGTCGCTCTCGTTCTTTCTGACCCTTTGCTCATCCGCGCGTTTCTGGTGCTCGACCCTCACGTCTCTCATAAACGCCATGAAATACTGCTGAAGTTCGCACCATTCCATGAAGATCCCTTCGTCAATTCCTTCGAGATAATGACCGTTTTCATCAAAAACATGTTCCTCAAGTTCACCGATGCGATTTTTCCTGTCAAGGAATTCATTGAATTTTACCAGGCCTTCCTTTCTTTCCCTTTCGGTCCGGTGGAGATTATGCGAAGGATTATACGCCTCTTCCACCAGCCTGAAAAACTTTGATCCTTCCTGGAGAGAATAAAAAGAATCCACAAACCCGATATCCCCCTGCCTCCTGTTCCTTCCGAACTTCTGCACCATTCCCTGGAGACTGCCGTCCGGTGAAAGGTCCACCAGGAACAGCCCGTCAAAATACTTGTGCTTGATGGTCTGCCAGACCATGCTACCCGGCCCGGCTCCAAGATCCCTTAAAAAGTTCTCTATTTCCTCCCTTTTTTTCGCTCTTTCAGCCACATCGGTCTTAAAAAAGAGTCCTTCATCCCATCTGTCTTCTTCCTCAATGTATTCCATACCCGCCAGAAGCTCTACTAAACGGGCCACGGTATTACTGATTTCACCTTTTTCTTCTATTGTGAGTGTATCCCGCCCTGTTTCCCCGCGTTTCTTGCCTGTCAGAAATTCTTCTAATGCCTCCGCGCTGTTCCTTACCACAAAACCGACTTTCTCGGAAAGTTCCACATTTGTCGCGCGTCCCAGTTTTGAATCAGCCAGTGTTATGGTATTTGGCTTACCCGCTTTCTCTACAAGCTCGACTTCCTTGATTCCTTCTTCCCCGAACACATTGACCTTTATCTCTCCTCCAGCGTCCTTTTCGAGCCCTGTCTCTTTTATCATCTTTCCAAGTTCTTCCTCGAATTCGCGCGCTTGTTTGATATCGTCAAAATACACGATCACACTGGCCCCCGGAGACGCGGTATAGATCTCTTTCAGCCTGTTAAGGGTCACCTTCCACTGCGCCTTATTGCTTGTTACAAACACGGGCATCTTTTCAGCGCCCTTTTTCGCGAACTGCGGGGTGAGCTTTTTAACTCCTTTGGCTTTCTCGAATATCTTGAGCATAACATCAGCCGCAGTGGAAACAGAGCCTGAGGCTCCGCCGTAGGAATGGGCGAACCTTGCTACATCCGTGAAAGACAGATACTCGGTACTCTTATTATCACCCCTCGCTTCAGGCCTGTCCCCCGGCCTTTTCTGGTGTTTCAGCTCGTACAGGGTATGGAACCTGTCCTTTCTCTGACCGCCCTGTTCACGACCGGTCTCCCTGTCCAAAAGCACTACTTCCATGCCGGATTCCGTGAAAACATATCCTCCGGTGTCACCCTTCGCCACCGCGTACCTCTTATCCCCCATGGCAAGGACCATCTCATCGTCACCCTTGCCTTTAAAAAATTCATCGTTCAAAAGAGCAATGAATATACCTTTATAAACGACCTTATATGAACCGTTATGCTGGACTTCCACCTTAAATTCGGGTTCTTTGATAATCTTATCCTCCTGGGTCATTTTTAATACTCCTTCTTCTTCCAAAACCTTTATAGGCTGCGCCCCGAGTTTGGGCCGGTACTTTAATATGTAATCAACACCTTCATCGTCAACATACATTGCTTTTACGGTATCCAGAAATTCATCCCAGGTAGGAGTTTTCTCCGCAAGTTCGGGGAACATTTCACTGAGAGAAAAGCTCATCTCTTTCATGATCCCCTCTACCCTGCTTCTGGTCTCTTCTCCGGCGTTAGCTGTTCTGGAAGTAAGGTCTATCTTCACCCCGCTCCTTTCTGTTGCCTCCTTACTCAGCTCTTCAATGGCCTGGCGTCTGCTCAATCTTCTCCCTTTTTTTCCGGCATCTTCTATTCTTTTCTTTATTTCGCCTTCGCTCAGGTCTGCATGACCGACCCATTCCATCCTGCTTATCACAAAACCGTCCCTATCCGAATATTTGACCCCGAATTTTGTCCCATTGACATCAATAAGCTCTGCTTTCCTTCTTACGGCAGGCAGGGTGTATTCTTTCCCATCAGTGACGGACTTGATCACAAGATCGCCTGCGCTGTCAAACTCAACATCTTCCTTTTCGATCCCAAGCATTGAGCCAAGTTTCTCAAGCTGTTCGGTCTCGTCCGTTTCTCCCTGTTTCACTCTTGTGATATTATCTTCAAGAAGGGAATATATCTCCTTTATACCGCCTTCGTCGTAAAGCCGTTTTGAAGTCTCCATCAGGACGTGATATCTCATGAACTCTCTTACGGTCAGCTTGTTCTGGGCCGCGGCCATGATGAAATCAGCGAGCCGTGGCGCGACATCACATTCATCAAACGTGAGCCGGGTCTTTGCTAAAAGGTCGAACCATTTCGCGCTTTCGGGACGGGTCCTGTCCCTGACCCCGTCAAGACAGGTAAAGCTGCACGTTCCGTACGACATTATCACTACATCATTATCTTCAAGCCTTTTCGCGGCTTCTCCCAGGTCCCTTTGATCGCCTCTCTGATAAGAAACATTGTATCCCATGACCTGGTAAAGAAAATGCGTCTCCCTGTAATCCCTTTCCGTATAATAGTCATGAGTGACAAAATGGATATTTTTTAGGCCACGGCACCTTCCCAACATGTTTGCGAGGGGGTACGCAAGGGTTTTACCAGCGCCGGTAGCCATGTCCACGAAAAAGTCGTCTGCCATGTCAAGCCCGGTTATTATCTGTTCAACAAAAGGCGCGTTGCCAAATGTAAGAATAGCGCCCAGTTGATACGCGGCAGCGAACTCCATCCGCGTATTCTTGTCCTGAAAATTCTTCTGCAGCCTCCCCTCAAGTTCTTTTACTTTCTCTCTTAACCTTTCACCGAGCATTATGCCTTTAGAGGCCTCCTTTATTACTCCATCAGCAGCCTCCTGGCCGAAAACCTCTCTTAACCTGTCCGCGCTGACAGCACCCGTGAACATTAACTGTAATATGAACTCGGCAAATCTTTCGAATCTGTCTTCGATCTTCTCCTTCTCCAGTATGTGTACCTGGCACATCTCCAGTTCTTTTCCGGTTATCCCGAGAGCGGTCATTACCCGGCCGATGTTCTCCTTTGTGACATTGTCTCCGATCTTGGACCTTAGAACAGCTTCCATAAGTTCCATGCCTTGCTTTCCATAAGCTATGGATTTGATGGTATCCGTCATCTCCTTCGTAAGAACCGTAAGCCTTCCTATCCTGTTGTCCCCATCTATTTCGTCCTTTATTTCATCCGTGTTTTCCCTGATCCTTCCTATGATAGAAGGATCCACCTCCGCCCCGAGAAGCTCTTCAACAAGTTCGTTGAACCGGTCCTGCACGGTTTTTCTTACCGCGCCTTTCTCAACATCGGATATCTCCTTGACAACCCCTGACTCTGAAGCCGGATCAAGTATTTCGTTCATCTTGAAAAGAAGCCAGCTTGTAAACTCTGAAATGCCTTCAGCACGGCTTATTGTATTGACATCAGCGAGCAGGGAATTGGTTGCCTGAGTAAACATGCTTATGGTCCTATCCGCATCTACCAGCTTGAACTTATCCATGGCCCTTTCCAGTATATCCAGGTCCCTTTCACTGATCTTTCCTTCCAGATATTTATGCCATTCCTTCAGCACCTCTTTGACGGATCCCTCTGCTTTATTTACAATCCTCCTTCTGAACGTAGCATTACCGGTCCTGCGCAAAATATTCCTGGCCCTGCTTGATATTGTGGCTACAGCTACTTCTAACTGTGTTACCTGCCTTTCAACGGTTTTAGCGCCCGAACTCTTTATCCTTTCACGGTATTCGTCGACCTGTTTGCGAGTGACAAGGACCTTACTCCCCTCCCATTCGAATTCCATAGTATCCTGGCCGGGAGCGAACGGGACTTCACCCCATGGAATGGAATTTCTGAGATCTATACAGCGGGTATTCAGGCTCTCCAGGTTTTGCGTTTCAAGAGAGATAATGTCACTTAATCTTCCTTCAATAAGCGTTTGTACCCCCCTGAGCACGTATGTATCCCTGGCTCCGGGGAATGCATTAAGCATACTAAGAAGTTCTTCCAGACTTTCACTTCCTGATTCTATATAACTTTCCATAAGTGTTGTGATGTCCGTTCCAGAATCACCTCTCTCCATTGCTTTCTCTTGTAAATACGTGATAAGATCGGCTTTATTTCCTATACCCAGGTCTTTTAAGTAGTTTTCTCCCGAAGCACTGAGTGCCAGGATAAAGTACTGAATGGCGCTGTTTTCTTCCGCAAGGTTCCCGAGGGTGGCTATGAATTCTACAAGATTTTCACTGCCCATAATTGCATGATTTTCCAGCAATGATGTTATCTCATTTTGGGTATATCCCTGCTCCAATGCCTTTACTCTCAAATAATCAATGAACTGAGCTTTGTCCGTTATCCCCTCGGCTGAAAGGGCTTCCATATCCAGGCTTTGTAGAAAATCCCTGAATCTATCTTCCTCCCTTAGATCCCTATACTCCCTGAGCTGGAACTGTCTTTTGACCATACTGTCCAGGACAGCCTTTTTAGCGGCGATCTGCTTTCTCAGATCATTCACAGCCTCGGTCTGGGCTTCCAAATCTATGACAGGCGCTCTTCCCAACGTCTGGATCTCGGTTTTCAGGTATGTGATATCGTCACTTAAGATATCACATACTGTTTCAATATTTCTTTCTGTTATATCAAGGGCGTTAATAAAAAGATCAGAATCCCTGTCTTCAAGAAAACAGGATTCCATAATGGCGTCAAGTATCCGTATATCCTCTACAGCCCCTGGTTCTCTGCTTTCCCTGTTTATACCGTTATACACGGACAGTATTGTTCCCGGTTCTATCTCTAAAACAAAATCTATATCGGTATATTTTCTGTCCAGGATCCTGCCAAGCGCTCTTCTCGCATACCTTCTCAGCAGGACTTTTTCACTCCTGGTCGCTATCTCTGAAAGTTCGCTTATCCTGTTCGCTCTGTTCAGGGTCTTATCGATAAATATCCGGGTTATTTCTTCAAGGGCTTCTGATTCTGCCTCTTTCCTGGAGGCTTCTTCCCGGGCCTTCCTGGCTTCTTCTTCCTTGCGATCCGCTTCTTCCCCGGCCGCTTCTGCTTCTGTTCCTTTACGGTCTGCTTCCGCACGGGCTGGTTCTGCCTCTTCTCCCTTGCGAAATGCTTCTTCACGTAGTGTTTCAGCTTCGGCTTTCATCCAGGCGGCTTCTGCTTCAGCCTGCTTCCAGTCGGCTTCCTCCCATGCCTTTTCTATCTCCTCTGTGGCTTTCTCGGCTTTTGCACGGGCCGCTTCAGCCTCGGCTTCCTTTCTAGCGGCTTCCTCGCGGGCTTTTTCAGCTCCGACCCCCTCCACGGGTGGCGCCTTTTCCCTGGCTCTTTCGGCTTCCTTTCCCGCGGCAGCCTTTCTTAATCTTCTAACAGCTGCTACGGCATTCCTTTCAGCTTTTTCGGCATCACCTTGCCTGGCATACATGGCAATGTTATTAAGGAGGTCTCCAACACCGCTAACATGATTTTCACTGCCGTCGACACTTACACCAGTCGCTTGAGCAAACTCCGCGGCCAGCTCAGCGCATACGGTTACCATGGGAAGTTCGGCAATCTTGACAAAATCAGCAGCAGCCTGGGCCAGAGCAACGACTTTTTCAAAGAGGGTTTTGGCATCGTCAACAGACTCAGCTACATTGTTGAATTTAACAGCGAGTTCTACAGACTTAGCAGCAGCCTTTGCCGCATCCTCGGCCTCCTTAACTGTTGCAGCTTTGGCAGCGATTTCTGCTGAGCCTTTGATAAGAAACTTAAATGTATTGACTTGAGCAATACCTTCGCTATACACTCCTGCAGTGGCATCAGCGACCGCTTCCTCCGGAGCACCTATCTTTGCCGCAGCCTTTATCGCGGCTTCATCAGCCTTTGCCTGCGCTTCAGCGATCAATCCCTCTATCTCCCCAAGTGCCTTGTCAGCTTTCTCCCTGGCAACAGCTATCCGGGTTCTGTCTCTCTCCTCTTCTTTTGCTTTACGGTCCTTTGCTGCGACAGTTTTTTCAGCAAAATCCGCGACTTTCCGGACAAGGGCATCGGTCTTTTCTGCAGCGGCCCTGGCCTCCATAGCATCTCTCCTGAAGAATATCTTCTCTGCCGCGTTGTCAATATCTTCCCAGTACTTTGCAGCATCCTCAGCCGCCTTAGCGGCGGCTGCTTTGACGCTTTGAGCCTGTTCATTAATAGTAGCGGCCATTTCCGCGCTTATATCTATGTCCTTGACGAGAAAAGCGATGAATTCAACAGCAAATTTCTCTTGAGTCGCTAAAGAAACACAGATATCCGTTGCTCTTCTTGCAAATTTTACAGCTGAAACTGCATCTTTTGTCTCAGCTCTCTCTGCGGCAATTTGTTCAAAAAAGCCGAGCGCTTTACCCAACGCCCGGGCCTGGTAATCAGATGCGTTATATGCAAATCTGCCGATCCTATCAATAACCGAACGGGTCACCGGGGTTGCTCCGGAAAACCGCTCATGAAAAACATCCCAGGTCTCTGAGGAAGCCTCCTTCAGTTTTTCAGCAGCTACAGCCCAAACCTCTGCGGCTCTCACGGTGTATGCCCTGGCTGCATTTGCGTTATTCCTTTCTTTGGCAGCCGTAGCAGCTTTCAGAAAATTTTCAGCGGCAGAAGACCATGCTTCAAACGCGTCTTTTACACTTTTTTCGGCCGCAACTGCATCCCCGTCTTTCGCCTGTTCAACAGCGATCCTTATATCCCTGTCAGCGGACTCCAGCTGGGATTTCCCTTCTTCTTCCGGGGCGACTTCCTCCTCGGCAGGAACTTCTTCCTCGACTTCCTCCTCAACAGGGACTTCCTCCTCGGCCTTAGGCGGAGCCTCCTCCTCAACTTCTTCTTTAATTGCCCTGGCTACTCTCATCTTACCGATAATGGCAGGATCAAATCGAATAATATTCCCCATCTGTGCGGCCTTTTCTATATTGCCCGCCCCTACAGCCTTTCCGGCAAGTTCATCGACCAGTTCGCTCTGGGCCTCGGCAGCGACAGTGGCTAACTCATCAGCCTTTTCAGCAATATATCCTTCGCCAGCGATCTCAGCAGCTGCCCGGGCATACCTTCCGGCTTCCGTGAAATCGTGGTCCACCGCTTTATTCGCAGCGGCTCTAAGCACTATGGCAGCGACTTCTCCTGCAGACTCAGCTTCGGTAACGGCTAATGCCACCCTGATCGCTCCACTGGAAAATGTGACCCCGCTAATAAGATTGCTGACCGCTCTGACAAGTGAATCAATATTACCAGCCCTGGCAGATTCTTCTGCTTCCTGAACATACTCATGGTCAAAAGCAATATAACTCTGGGCGTTCCTGGCCAATTCATCAGCAACTCTGGCAATGGCACTGACCCTGTCTCCGGCAGTGGCTTCAGCGATCCTCGCGGCAAAAGCAGCATATTCAGAGACATTTTCCAGAGCCCGGGCAGCCCTGTCTCTGACTAATCTGGCTACTTCAACTAATTCATCTGCTTTGGCCAGCTTATCCGTCTCTTCGGTCAATTCGTTGACGGCTCTGAGCAATCCGCGCGCCCTGGTGAGAGCCCCTCTCAATTCATCGCTGGATTCCTGGACTCTCAGGCCCATGCCCTCCAGTTCAGCCTCATCCCCCAGAGTACTTGCTATGATGAAATCATAATCCACACCGGACTCGAATGTTACCAGGGCCCCGGTTATTTCCGCCGGAGCCATGTATCTCAAGCCCTGCGCCTCGGCTTCGGCCCTGAGCCCCTCCTGGTGCAAACGCTCTACCTGATCCATTGCCCGGTAAAAATTGGCCTCGTCTCTCATATAACCCATGAGAAGCCCGCCGAGATCCACCCTCCTGGTCAATATGTCGTCCTTTGCAGCAAGGCCCTGAACCACGGCAAAATCTATCCAACCCCTCAATTCGGCTAATTCATGGGCTGCCTGGGCCTGGTTTCCAGTATGATTCGCGTAAACAGCGAGCTGCGTTCTTCCAGCATGTCCCACGTCTATCCTGGTATCCATAATCACGAGGATCCCGTCTTCTGTTTCGTATATCTCCGTTATTGTCCCGTCCGCTCTTTCTATCCTTATACGGCCGTCCTCTGCCTCTCTTAAAGCGGTCCTGAAATCATACCTCTCGCCATCGAAAGGAGCTCCTATCTCTTTCCCGATTTCCAGCAATATTTCCCGGTATCCCTGTTTTTCGTGGAACTCTTCGTGTCTGGCCCGGGTAATTACACGGCCGACAGCTGCCCTGGCGAGTTCTAATTTATTCCTATAGCCAAACCGCTTCTTCCTGTTTCTATACAAACGGATATCCGCTTCAACCCATTCACCTCTCAGTTCACCCCTGTCATGAAGTCCCAGCAATACACCCGCTACCATTTCCGCTGCCTCAAAGTCCCTTTGCCTTTCCAGTCTGCCGATAAGAGCGCCAAATTCGTTGATGCTCATCTCCTCAAGTCTGTCAAGATCAGGCAGCGCCTTCAGCTGTCTCATGACTTCTATCTGGTAGGCAAGCCTTCTTTGCACGCTGTTGAACCTGGAAATATCCGCTTCTGTCCACGCGCCCCGCAATTCACCACTCTCATGTAATTCCAGCAACGTATCAACAATACTTCCAGCGCCTTCGATATTTCCAGCTTTCTCAAGCCTGACAATGATCCTCCCCATCACTTCCACGGGCATCTCTTTGAGTTCGTCATAACCCGGGACCCGGGCAAGCTGGACCCTTACATATCTTTTCTCGGTTTTTTTAGCGTCCTCATGCGCGGTTTTAAGCCAAATATTGAATTTTTGGTCAGAAACGTTTTCCTCATCTTCGATCCATTCAACGATCTCTTTATCCGAAGCCGTGTCTCTTCCTGTCTCTCTTAGAAAATGCTGACGGGCCTGTGCCAATAATGAATCGCGTTCTCCTTGTTCGTGTCTTATAAGAGCTTCTAAAGCCATGCCTTCACTTTCCCCGTCCGCAAGACCGTGCTTGCTCTTGAGTTCAACTCTTTTGGCTTTTAGATCCTTCCTGTCGATCCACACCTGCCCGGATCTCCTTCCGCAATGGGTATAGATATTGTCCGCTATTACCACTAACCTGCCGTTAACCAGCCTGATCTCTACATCGGAAAGCTCTTTCCTTTGTTCAGTCCTGGACTCTAACAATCCACGCAACCCCTCCAGGTCGTAAACAGGCATTCCGAGCCTGTCGTTCCCTATGACCAATCCCATGTCCTCTAAAACGAATACGCCAAATACTCTGCGAAATCTGTCAAATAGCCCCCGGATACCCGAGTTTATCTCTTCATGCGTAAACCTGGCTCCCCGGTCCGATATGCCGCCGCCTCTTTCCTCATATGCCCATACCGGTTCCTTCGCGGAAATCCTCTCTTCCACCGCGGCCAGAAACCCTTCCGCCTTTTTCATGAGCCGGGCATCGGCCCGCGCCAGGACCTCTTCCCCTCTTTCCATCTGATAAGTTTCTTCCAGGCTGATATTCTCCCGGATGGCCTTTTCTACTTCAGGCGCGCTGTAATCCGTATCATCTTTAATGAGGTTGCCCTCGATACGGGATCCCTCCAGTACCACGTCCCTTGCTTCAAGAAGTTCATTGGCCCTTTCCAGCATGGTGCTCGCAAAATCCCGGCCGGTGGTTTCGGCTCTTGACTCCGCGTCCTGTTCTCTTACATGCGAAGCAGTGACAACGGTGCGAAAACCGTTTTCGATCCCGAAAACACCGTTCATCCTGTCTGCCAGCTCCCGGACCAGCTCTTTACCCGATATGTCCTGATCTTTTTTGAAGATATCAGTGATATGGTGGGAAATAACAGCGATAACTGAACCGGCATTGTCATGCCCGTAAAGAGTGTTTATGACTTCGAAGCCGAACTGCTGTCTTCCTGCATCGACCTTTTCACCACTTTTGCGGACAGCAGCCGCTTCTCTTCCCGCTTCTTCAATGATCCCCGCGAACTTCCCCTGGATCTCGTCATTGGAACCGCTGAAAAGGGTGTCTATCTTAAAAAGGTCCACTTCCCCGTGGCGGTTAACACGGACCGCGAAGAAAAGGTTGGGAGGGGCCCTTATGAGATACACGCCGGGGGTCCTCAGGCTGAGAGCCTTTTCTATCAGTTTATTGACAATACCGCTTTTTTGAGGGGCTTCCACATTACGGCCCGTATAGCACCCATAGATATCTTCCACTGAATCGGATTCGATCTCGCCGGCGCGCAGCTGAAAAGCCGTTCTTTTCAGGTCATTTTCGATCTGAGCCAGATCCGCGTCTTCGGACAACGGCAGCGCCAGCCCTTCTTCTTCTGCGATCGCGGCCGGCACGTGATCTTCATCAAATGTCACTATCCCCCCGCCTCTTTCAAAATCCGCATCCTTGTTCTCTTCCTGGATCATATCCGCGCGAAGGCTTGCTTCATCAAAGGTCTCTTCTGACCTTCCGGCTGCCACACCCATTGGCAGATATGGGATCCTTAAAGCGCTTAAATTATCCTTTTCAAGGTTAAGATCTTTTTCAAGAGAAGACCTTAAAGGATCCAGTTTATCGGTTTTATAGATTATTTTTGTCCTTCCTTTTTCGGATGTGCCCGCTGAATAGACATTTTCGATGCCAGGAGTTTTTTCGAGTTTATTTATCTCCCCTGGTGTCAAGGCGCGGTCGATAGTGATGACCCCGTCCTTGCTGAACTCATCATGGAGCATTTTATACAGGACAGCCAGCTCCGAGTCTATCATCTCCCTGGAATAGATCCCGGGAAAGCCGAAAGTAAACTCATCGGATCCTGCTTCGGGGATATCCGCGTATATTTTCATATCCGTCCGTTTTTGCGTGTTCTGCCGGGTCACGAAATCTCCAACTACTTTCCGCAGTCTATCTAAAAATCTGTCCGTGGCCTCGCGTCCGTATGTCTGATCCGCAGCCCTTATCTCCGGGCGACCGGCTTTGGCGATCCAGCCTCCTTCCTTTTTAAATATCTCACTGAACTCCTCCATGTTATAGGCGCGGGCCCCATTAATAAGCGCTTCTACGTTTATCTCTCCGACCGCATCCGGAATACCCAGCCTTCCGGCTATCTTCCTTATCGACCTTTCGATATCTCTCCTGTCGATCTTTCTTCCGGCTATTTGCCTGTCAATATAATCTCCCGCCCTTCTTTTAAGCTCTTCTACCTTGATCCGGCGGACATTTTTCAGCAGTTCTTTACCCCTGCTTACCGCGTCCATGCCGGCTGTCTCAGCCATCATAATAGACTGCTCGAACTGCATCTGTTTGATCACTTCCCCGGGGACCCTGTCATATGCCGTCATCGTGATCTTTTGCTCTTTATCTTCTTCTTTTTCTGAAAGTTCCACCAGATACATGAACTTTCCTTCTTCTATTTCAACACCCATCTTCACCCGGCCGCGTTCTCCTTCTATCACTACTGACTCCAGAAGTTCCCGCATAAACCCCACCTGGCTTTCCGTGATCAGACCCCGCTTCAACAGATCATCCTGCTTCTCCGCGAATTCCTGGAGATACCTGCCCTTAATGCGCTCCCACACATCCCTGTTAAGGATGCCCTTATCCATATACTTCAAAATAGAGAACCCCAGCAGCATGACCACGGTCTCTATCTTGGTGCGAACCGCCCATTCTTCCATGCCTGAACCCTTTATAATCTCTTCCATGAGAGCAAAATTGGAGGTAACCGCAAGGTATTCTCCCGAATTGGCATAATGAGAGTATTTCCTGGTCTTTTTCGTAAGAATGGTGACATAAGGACGCTTACCGGTCTTGGAATTAAAGCGCGGCAAGAGGATCAGGTAGGATATTTCGTCCGATTTAAGTATGTCGGTTATACCCCTGGTATGAAAACCGCCGGTTATAATAGCAGCGACATCAACGTTGTTCTCCCTCATATCCTTGATGGTGTTCTCCACCATCTTCCTGTTCCTGGCAGTGGCAGCCTCATAAAAAGTCACGGCCATGGACAGCCTTTCGAACACCTGGGAAGCGTCTCCCAGTTCCGCGGGAAGAGGGATGCGGTACTTCTTGTACTCTTTTTTGATGAAATTAAAAAATTCCTCCGTCCTGAAATCGCCCATGTGGGACATGAGATATTTTAACTGGCCGCTGGTAAGTTGTATCGCGTAAAGGTTGTTCAGTATTTCCGTGTCCTTTAAAAGCTTGGTGAGCGCCTTCTCCTCCCTGTTTCTGAAAAGCTTATCTTTTATCCTGCATTCGTAGTCCTCTATCTCGTCCATAAGCTGAGCTATGTCAATGGATTCGTAGAGCATTACATATTCGCAGAATTTTTCAAGCTGCTCATAATAAGTTTCGTCAACGTTCCCGGATCTGGCTACCATAAGAAGATAGGAATAGAACTGGCTCTTTGCTATTTTCCCGAGCTTGAACGCGAGGCTCTTAAGGATCAGTTCCTCCAGGTGCTCTCTTTTCAGCCTTTGCGTCAAAAGATCCAGAAGATGATCCCTTTCAGCGTTCGTCGCCTCATAATCAATGGTCTTTTCAACACTGACCGCTTTCATCAACGCATTGACGTTCGGATAATCGCCCAGCTTGATGTCGTATTTCTCGCCTATCTTCCTGATGGAACCCCACCGCTTAGTGAACCTCTTTTTCTCGCTGCCGTTCAGGACAGAATTCCTGTTCAGCATTTTCAGATCCGCAGAGAATATATGGTCCTCCAGCGCTAAAAGCGCGTCCCTGATGGTATCAATATGCCCGAGGTTCTGTTTTTTATATTCAAGAAGGTGCAAATAGGCGTCATGGTTTTTTACGTATAGACTGCTGTCGTCTATACCGTAGAGCATAATAGATGTTTTTGAGAGGGCGGCGAAGAACTCACCGGCGGAGATCTTTCCTTCGCGCATAAGATAATCC
Source organism: uncultured Planctomycetia bacterium (assembly GCA_964431495.1). Taxonomy (GTDB): domain Bacteria; phylum Omnitrophota; class Gorgyraeia; order Tantalellales; family Tantalellaceae; genus CAYSJU01. The sequence goes on along the minus strand of CAYSJU010000001.1, from coordinate 29,116 downwards.
GCGGTCATCTTCCTGGATTCTTCATCCGGAAAGGCGGAGATAATGCTGGTATCTATATACCCCTCCGAGCCTTCTACTCCGACGAACCTGATGTCATAGTTCACCAGTAGATTGTCCAACACGTCTACAATGGATTCCTGGGCACCATAATTATCATGAACATCCTTAATATTTATTATAAGCTGCTTGCTGTCAGTGATGTTTACGTCCTTGGTTATGGCAATATCGCGGGGGATCGAAAACTGATTTATGTTCAAGCCGTTACTTGTCACGGTAGGAGGAGTTGAGGGCCTGGCCTGTCCCTGGGCAAAAACGGTCTGCTGAAGAAAAAAGATCATTGCCACGGTCAATGCGACAGACCTGATTAGCGGCCTGACCTTTTTATTGGTAGACAGGCTATGAACTGATAGTTCTTTTTCTTCCATTTGTTTGCCCATGATTATTTAACTATTATTAAAACTCTTTAATTAAAAAGCAAAAAAAACTATTTGTTGCACTAATGTGCCACAAATAAATTTAATTTTAATATTATGAACGTATTATTTACACTCCCCCTTTAATACGAAAAAATTTCCTTATACGCGCTTTTTTTCGGTTCGCGCATATCCTATTAAAGTATACCATCAAAAATTTCCATGCTTTCGAAAAATAGCTTACTTTTTTATAGCTAACGATGGCGAACTGTATGGATTTTCTGGCGTAAGTTCTTGTGTTTTAATAAGTTAAGAATAGGGGGTTTTGTGGAAAATTAGAAAAATTTAAACTTTTATCAATTTTACCGCTTCATTTTTCACCCAACCGATCTTTCCATCGAGCCGTTTTACTTTGCGCCAATTGCCTTCGGTCCTTAAAATGTCCACCTTCATCCCATCATAAAGGGGGAAATGAACATCCGCGTCTCTGAGTGGTTCAAATCTCGCGTCAGTGATATCGGCAACAACAATGGCTCCCTGTTCCAGTTCCCGTATTTTATATGCCAAAGGCGCGAATTGGATCATAAACGCGAACGCAAAAACAAAACCCAAAAAGACAGAAAATACCCGGGACCTGCGGAAAAACAGGCTCAATATGATGAAGATGATCATTGCATAGTATAAAAAACATCCGATTATTATATTTTCATTCAAATTAACATATTCAAACAGATCTATAACAAAACCTTCCAAAAGACTCCTTGGATATGATGGGTCCTGCTGTTTCATCAATGACCTGGCATACCTGTAATTGAATAAAAGATCGTTGTCCCGTGGCATCAGGCGGCGAGCCCTTTCATAGTTCAGAATAGCCATTCCGATGTTTCTTTTTTCAAGATAACAATTTCCGAGATTATAGAACATATTACCGCTTTTGAACCCATGTTTTAAAATGGATGCATATTCCCGTATGGCTTTGTTCCAGTCTCCTTTCTCGTAAAAACTATCCGCCATGTAGAAAGCCTTCTCGGGATCTAGCGTCTTCTGTTCTTCTGACATGGCTGTATGTAACAAAATCACCAGTACGGCCAAAAAAATAAAAATTATTATGGTTTTATACCTCATAAATTTAAATAATATTTTTTATTATGACTCTTCCAGCAGAAGGGGTCAGACCCCTTCTACGTTCCCTTCACATTATTCAGAGAATCTATAACTTCCGTCAGTTTATCAAATGTGCCGGACATATCGCCCCTGCTGATATTCAAAAAAGTGTACCTGGCGATATAGCAGTCCGTGAAGACACTTTTTATTTTTTCGGCTATTCCTCCCAGATCTTTTTCAGAACCTATGGCATCAATGTCTTCCTCCGTTATGCTTCCGACGGGGAGAGAAAACCTTTCCCCAAGATACTCCTGAATCATGTTAAACACCAGATCATAAAATTCCCGGGCTTTCCCCTGTCGCATTAATGCCTTTCCAATGGATAATGATCGTTTTGCCTTGCTGGAAGCGCGGAGAAACACGGCGTATTCTGAATCGGATGTCATTATCCATATCCGCCTGTGAGCAATAAGCGATGCTGCAAGAAAAACGATCGGAAGGATCAGTAATAAAATAAAGATGGCGCTTTTATAAAATGCCTGGGTATCTTTATAGAATCTGCCCGGCTTATTTTTTAACAAGACGACCCATCCCTCCGAAGGTTCTTTTTTCTTCTCAGGCAAAGGCTTTTCCGATCCTTTGATCCGTGGTCTTACTTTACCCTCAACGTCAAAAGGGCCTTCTTTGAATGTAATATATTTGCGGCGCTCCGGATCAAAGAAAGTAAACTCAATGGGCGGTATTTGCTTTAACTTATCCGGGTCTATTTTAAGGACCTGTTCGAAAACAACCTGGGTATCAGACCGTTCTGTCCTGGAATCATAAAGGCTCAGACCGTCTATTTCAGGGATATCGGGCATCCTGACAGTGTTATAATTGCCCTCCCCTTTTATCCGGCTGAATATTCTGACAATATTACCTCTGTCAAGATCGCTCCGATCAGCTTTCAAGTCAAACGTAAAGGCCCCGACAGCTCCACTGAAATCCGCGGGTCTTGCTTTTGACGGCAAGGGGAGCACCTTTATGGCGCACGGCTGTGTTGACAATTCTATTTCGCGTTGCTTTCTGCGGCCGAGAAACCTGTTATAGAAATCCTCGTTATCATTCAGTAGATCTATCCCTTTTTTGCCTGCTTTGCCCCTCCGTCTCGCGACATTGCACCTTGCCTTTACGGCTCCGAATGTAAATTCTCCGGGTTTAAGCGCGAAAAAAGATTTATCGAATTCTATTAAAGCATAGCTTATTCCCTCTTTTTCAATGATCACCGGATCACCTTTGATGAATTTTCCCGCTATAAGTCCCTTGTTTACTGGGTCTGATAATGACAGATCTTCCACGTCCAGCCAATCGCTGTAAAGTTTTAATTTTACAGGGACTTTCTCGTTCACATATATTTCTGACTTTGGTATATCCAAAACAAGGAATATCCTGCCGCTGATATCAAAATCCGCCCTCTTCCCCTCAGCGCGGACAGAGAGCGGGAAAATAATAGAAATAATTACTGAAACTATTAAAATTTTAATCAGTTTACCAGTCTTTTGATACTTCATCTTTAAATAGGGATCTTTCACTTTCTAATACCATTTTCGGGGCTTCGCCGTTCCAATAAGCGTCAATAACAACCCTTCCCTGTGACTCTGACATGCCTTCGGTCCCTCCTGCACCCTCTTCACCGGGTGCGCCTTCGCCTTCGCCGGGTTCTCCTTCGCCAGGTGCGCCTTCGCCTTCGCCGGGTTCTCCTTCGCCGGGTTCTCCTTCGCCGGGTTCTCCTTCGCCGGGTGCGCCTTCGCCTTCGCCGGGTTCTCCTTCGCCGGGTGCGCCTTCGCCGGGTGCGCCTTCGCCGGGTTCTCCTTCGCCGGGTGCGCCTTCGCCTTCGCCGGGTTCTCCTTCACCGGGTGCGCCTTCGCCTT
>CAYSJU010000001.1:4751-25589 GCA_964431495.1 uncultured Planctomycetia bacterium | reverse complement strand
CTTCGCCGGGTTCTCCTTCACCGGGTGCGCCTTCGCCTTCGCCGGGTTCTCCTTCGCCAGGTTCTCCTTCGCCGGGTGCGCCTTCGCCGGGTTCTCCTTCGCCGCCACCCTCGCCTCCACCTCCGCCTCCGCCAGAGCCATCACCTTCTCCCTCTCCGGAACCACTGCTCTGTGACTGATCCGGCTCTTCATCCTTTTTTAAAAGCGCGATCAACCTGCTCTCCGCCATCTCAAAATTATATTTAATGTCCCTGTCTCTATCATCCAATTCGATCGACCGTCTGTAATAATCAACGGCCTTCCTGCAAAAGGCTATGGACTCCTTACGGTCCCCAGCTTCCTTCTGTTCGCTCATCCTGTAATAACTGTTGCCTATAAAAGAAAGCGCATCCTTCTCAACCGGGAAACTATCCGTTACCAGCGCCTTTGTAAAAAACCTGACAGCAGTGCTGTAATCCCCTTTTACATAATGTAAAAATCCCGTGTTATAATTCAGGATATCAGAATCAGAGTCTTTTTTAAGCAGTTCATCATAGATCTCGAGGGCCTCGTCATATTGCTTGTCCCTGTAAAGTTTGTTTGCGTGATTGATCAATTTGTCATCGTCAGTGGCTGCAAAAATACCACTCACTGGTAAAACCAGTATCACTACTGCAGTCAGGACTGTAATACACAAACTCTTGATCTTCATTTTTTCTCACTATAAGGCTTTAAATATTCCCCCCGCAAATCGCATCTTTCATAACCCATTAATTTATAGTATGTTACAATGTGTTGTGCGAGTGTGTTCTTTCCGTCAAAGTAAAAATATTCCTATTATCAAACAGATCAAAGCAATACCCAGGAATATCTGAAACCTCTCATTATAGACTTTGACCATTCTGTCTTTTGTCTGGTATCTTTCCAATCCGGACAGCTGTTCTTCGTATATTTTTTTCAGCCCGAACACATCCCTGGTAGCGCGCACGTACATACCACCGGTCTCTTCGGCAATATTCTCCAGTGTGACTTCATCAAGGGAAGACTTTACAACCTTGCCATCTTTGTCCTTTAAAAACATGCTCCGGCCCTTTTCATCCAAAACCCGTAGTGGTTCACCTTGCTTTGACCCGATACCGATGCAGTTCACAACTATCCGCTCTTCCCTGGCTTCCTTTATAGCTTTCTCCAGATCTCCTTCGGTATTTTCTCCATCTGTTATTAAAATGAGTATCCTGTCGCTGGTTTCAGCTCCTTTATAACTCCTTGCCGCTTCCGTTATGGCTTCCGCAATAGACGTTCCCCCTCTTGGTATAGTATTCACGCTTATATTGTTAAGGATAAGCATAAACCCGCCATGATCCACGGTCAGAGGACACTGCAAAAAAGCCCTGCCCGCAAAAGCGATCAACCCGACCCTGTCCCCTTTTAAGTTCCTGACAAAATCCCTTATCCTTGACTTGGCAAAACTTAAACGATCCGGTGGAACATCCCTGGCCAACATGCTTTTAGACGTGTCAAGCGCGATGATAATATCAAGACCTTTGAACCTGTTTTCCTTCCAGAAAAACCCCCATTGCGGTCTGGCCAGCGCGAACATGAACAAAGATAATACCAAAATGACCAGGAATATCCTGATCTTTGCCAGATGAGGGCTATAAAACGGGTCTATTTTTTTTAATAGTTCCTTTTCAGCGAATCTTAACATTATCCTTTTCCGCTTGATCTCCGCCCATATATAAAACACGAGAACGACCGGACTGAGCCAGACCAGATACATTAATATTCTGAGATCGCCGAATTTCATTTATGGTATCTTTCTCAAAAAAGTATTACTTGCCAGTATTTCCACCAATAACAGCCCCAGCGCCGGTAGCAGGAATATCCTGAAAATATCACTGTACTCCTCATATCCTAATTCCTCTATTTCCGTCTTCTCAAGCCGGTCTATCTCCTTATAGCTTTCCCTTAAGGATTCCATGTCGGTCACCTGATAATAATCCCCGCCTGTCATATTCGCTATCTCTTTTAACATTTTCTCATTTATCTCTATGATGACCTGTTTATACGTCACACGCCCGTAGTCATCCTCTACAGGAAACGGCACCCGGCCGTCACTGACCACTCCAATGGTATAGATCTTTATACCCAGCGCCCTTGCCGCCTCTGCCGCTGTCAGGGGTGGGATCTGGCCAAAATTGTTTATCCCATCAGTCAACAATATAATAACCCTGCTCTTGGCCTTGACATCTTTAAGGCAATTAAGGCTGGTCAAAATGCCGGAACCTATAGCTGTTCCGTCTCTTATAAGACCTACTTTGATCCGTTCCAAAGAATGAAGGAGCCAGTCATGATCGAATGTCAATGGACAGACTATAAACGCTTGAGAAGCAAAAGCGACAAGTCCGATCATATCATCGGGCCTGGACGAGATAAACTCCTTCGCTACCTCACGCGCCGCATCTGTTCGAGTGATACGCGTAGTTTCTCCGATAACATGAGAAAGCTTTACGAAATCCGTCAGGCTTAATTTAAGGTCCTCGGCAAGCATGGTGCTTGAGCAATCCATTGCTATTACGATCGCTATGCCTTCCTTCCTCACTTTGGTGCCCAGGCCTGTCTGCGGCCTTGCCATAGCCAGGATGGCCAGGGTTATACATATAACCCTGAAATAGAACATCCCCTGGAAGAGAGACGGTTTAATGGATTTCTTCAGGTTTTTTATGATTGAATCCGAGGGGAATATAAAACCTGGCCTCCTGCGTTTCCTGATCTGATAAAAGACCAGGAGATAGAACACAGGCAATGCTAAGAGAACCCATGGATTCCTGAATATCATGATCCGTTAACTCCTGTCTCCTCTTTACTGATCGTATTCCGCACAAACTTCAAAGCTGATTCGGGGTCTAATACCCTCTGTCTTTTTTCAGGCAAATATGTCGTGTATTTTATAACATTGCATGCCTCAATAAGTTCCTTCAAATAACCCTTATCTTCCTCGGCCAGTTCCTCCATCCTTGAGATCTCCTCCAGAAGCTCTTCAGTGGTCATTTCTGCAGATCTTATTTTAAACCTGTCCCTCACGTAATGGACCATTATGGAAAACAACTCCGCGCAGAACTCCTTCTGCCTGCCTTTATCCCAGAGGTCCTCTTTTTTTAGCGCCTGCAACTTTTCCATGGCGTTTTCTGCCGGTGAAAGAACTCGAACACTTCTTCTCGCCTTGATCTTAAAAATAATAAAGACAGTCAATGCGATTAGAAGAATACTGCCAATGACTGAAAATACTGTCCGCAGCAATTCCCCGGGTATTATTACCCCTCTTGGCGCCATTTTCTCTTTGATCGGGAACCTGATAGGTCCTTCTATCTCCCGGACGCCTCCTCCCCCTGACACTATGTCAACCCTCCCGGTCATGCCCGTAGCAGAAACCCGGCCGGCCTCAACCCTTACTCTGGGCGCCTCTGCTTCAAAGCCTTCAGGGAGAAGCGATTTTACTTTTATTTTTATTTCGGGTGACAGAACTTCAGACCATTTATCGGTATCACCCCGCTGATACTTTACAGCTATTCCTGGAACGGTGTACTCCCCCGCTTTATACAGTTTCAAGATATGTTCCCGCTTAATAATCCTCTTTCCATAGAACACACTGTCCTGCGATCTCTTTTCTTTGACAGAAAATCCGGTGAGATCTTTTTCAATATCAGGTAGGACTAAATTTATGCCTTTTTCCGCATGGATAATGACCGAATATTTTACAGGCTCTCCGATAAATACTGAATTACGGTCCGCAGAGACATGAACGCTCAATGGCGGGATATTGCTAATTATCCGGAATGCGACCAGCAAGACCACGAGGCCCAAAATGATAAAACCGGCTGTCAGCAGTCTTACCCTGAAAATCCTTTTCAATTCAGTGCCTTCTCCTGGTTCTTCTCTTTTTGAAAAACGCGATCAACGCTTCGGTATAAGGGATAGCAGTGCTTATATCTATACTGTCCATATTAACAGAATAAAACATCCTCTTCCGTTCTTCGTATCTCTCCCGAGCCATCAAACCATAATCTTTCCTTAATGATGATCCGGAAGTATCAATAAGATAACTCTTGCCTTTTTCAGGCTCGTCAAGCTTGATAAGACCTACGTCCGGCATTTCAAAATCCCTGGGATCGGTTATGTTCACGGCGATAAGATCATGGCGTTTATTCGCTATGGACAAAGGCTTTTTCAGGCCTGAAGCGTAAAAATCAGAAACAAGGAAGGAAATAGTGCTTCTGGTGGTCACCTTGTCCAGATATTCGAGAGCAAGCGGTATATCCGTCCCTTTGCCCTCGGGTTGATGATAAAGGAACTCTCTGATAATCCTCATCACATGACGGGATCCCTTTCTGGGCGGGATGAACTTCTCGATCCTGTCAGTAAAGATGATCAGCCCGACCTTATCACTGTTCTTGATAGCTGAAGCGGCCAGGACTGAACAGACTTCCGCCGCGACGTCCCGCTTTAAATTATTCACTGTTCCGAAATAACTTGACCCGGAGACGTCCAGGAGGAACATGACGGTGAGCTCTCTCTCTTCTATGTATCTTTTCACCTGAGGCCTGCCCACACGGGCTGTCACGTTCCAGTCTATCATACGCAGGTCATCGCCGATCTGGTATTCCCTGACCTCGCAGAATTCCAGCCCGCGTCCTTTAAAAATACTTTTGTACTCTCCCGCGAACACTTCGGTCACGAGACGGGACGTGGTTATCTGCACCCTTCTTATCTTCTCAAAAATCTCCTGGGGTATCGTTGTCTTGATCATGGTATCGGTATCTTGTCAAATATGGCCTTGATAATATCTTCTGCTGTCAGACCCTCGGCTTCCGCTTCATAGCTTGGCATGATCCTGTGCCGGAGCACATCCTCGCTTATTGATTTTATGTCATGAGGGGTGACATACCCCCGGCCCTGGAGAAAAGCGTACGCCTTTGCGGCGACGACTAAAAATATACTGGCGCGCGGGGAAGCTCCCAATTGTATAAGTTTCTTCAGATCGGGAAGCCCGTATTTCTCCGGAAAGCGGGTGGCGAAGACTATAGTGATAATATACTTCTTCAGCTTCTCGTCTATGTATATCTCATCCACGATCTTCCTCGCCTTTAAAATAGTCTCCGGAGCGACGACCGGGGGGACCTCTATCTTTTTGCTTGTCTCGGCCATCCTTTCAAGCATATCGAACTCTTCCTCCGGATCCGGGTAAACGATGTTGATCTTCAACATAAAGCGGTCCACCTGGGCCTCGGGCAAAGGATACGTGCCTTCCTGCTCGATGGGGTTCTGCGTCGCGATGACCAGAAAAGGCTCGTCCAGCTTATAAGTCTCCTCCCCTATGGTGACCTGCCTCTCCTGCATGGCTTCCAGAAGCGCGCTCTGGACCTTGCCGGGAGCCCTGTTTATCTCATCCGCCAGTATTATATTGGCGAATACCGGCCCTTTCTTTATGAAAAAATTACTGTCTTTGGGATTGTAGATCTGCGTCCCGATTATATCCCCGGGCAAAAGGTCAGGAGTGAACTGGATCCTCTGGAATTTCGCCTTTATCGCCCCTGATAAAGTCGTTACCGAAAGGGTCTTGGCAAGGCCTGGCACACTTTCAACCAACAAATGCCCGTTCGCCAGGAGTCCGACCAGGAGCCTTTCGATCAGATACTCCTGTCCGACTATGACATTTCTCATAGCAGACACCAGATCTTCCACAAATTTGCTCTCTTTCTGGACCTTTTCGTTTATCCTGTCTTTTTCTGACACCATCTTTCCTCCTCTTTTTTATCGAATTGTTAGTAGCTAAATAGTCGATAGTTAACAGTCAATAGTCTATAGTCGATAGTCTATAGGCCATCGACCATCGGCCATTGACCTCTCTCCTAATTATTAGTAATTTTGTTTAGCGTATAAAACGATATTACCTACGGTATACGCGTTTGTCAAATCCGTCCCACCCACAACAGAACAGCTGTAGGACACTGGACGGGTGGCCGGGTACATCCGAGCATTGCACAAGCGAAGCGCGGAAACGCGCAGGATGTACCCGGACAGGCCCCGTCCAGCGTCCTGCGCTCAAACGCCCAGCCACCCGTCCACTTTATCCATTCGCTCATGGGAAGACCGGAACCGGCCCGTCCAGTGTCCCTCTCGCTCGAATATACGCAATTGGCGGGTAGATTGCCGATTGATTTTGCAAACGGTGTAATATTACTATATATTTACTAGTATGAAGAAAAGGAGAAGGAGAAAAATACTACAAGAAACCGGGCAGGAGGTCCTGCCGCCGGGAACGGCAGTTTCAGAGAGGCCCTCGGTTGCCGGATGGAAGATCTTCGCGCTCTGCCTGCTGGTCTTTATCGTGGCGTTCGCGGTATACGCGAATACCATCGGGAATGATTTTATCTGGGACGATGAATACCTTATCATCAACAACTCGCAGATCAAAAGTTTTACGCATCTCGGGAACGTCTTCAAGACCTACGTGGGTTACGGCAGCGAGAACATAAACACCTTCTACAGGCCGATACAGGAACTGTCCAACATGATAGACTATTTCCTGTGGGGGCTGGAATCCTTCGGGTTCCATTTGACGAACGTCCTTCTTCATTCCCTGGTATCGGTGATGGTGTTTGTCTTCATATTCACCGTTACGGGGAATCTCCCCGCTTCTTTTGTCGCGGCCGTGTTCTACTCGGTGCATCCCGTCCACACTGAAGCCGTGGCATATGTCGCGGGCCGCGCGGATTCCCTCTATTCCCTGTTCATGCTGCTTTCCCTTGTTTTCTTCATTCGGTCCGTGCAAGACGCGCCCAGGGGCTCAAGAAGCAATCTCGGGCTGTACGGGGTATCCCTGTTCTTTTTTATCTTATCCTTCCTGTCCAAGGAAATGGGGCTGATAATGCCCCTTCTGGCATTCCTTTACATGTTCTATTTCCTTAGAGGAACGGATAAGGACGATCTTTACAGGGCCTTCAAGTGGAGATGGGCGCCTTATGTTTTAATTATTATCTTCTACGGATCATTGCGCGCGACCGTGCTTAATTTTTCGGATATCGCTCCGGTTTCAGCGTTTGTCAAGATACCTTTTATATACAGGATACTTACCTTCTTCCGGACCCTTTTTGTGTATTTCAGGCTTTTGATCTTCCCTTCGGACCTGCATATGGAAAGGGCGATAAGTATAACACGCAGTGTATTCAACCTTGAGGCCGTTCTGGCCCTGCTTATGACGGCGGGTATCATATGGGTAGCGTATAAGACATATAGAAGCAATAAAAGAATGATCTCTTTCGCGATAGCCTGGTTCTTTGCCAATCTTCTGCCGATATCCAATATCGTGCCCATTAACAGCTTCCTGGCCGAACACTGGATATACATGGCTTCGATAGGACCGTTTATGCTCCTGGGACTCGGGCTGGTCTGGGTGTGGAGGAAAATCCCTCCCAAAGGTATATCCCTGAAAACCCTGTTTGTCCTGGCGATCGTTTCCATTTTATTCTTATACATGACTGCTACCATACGAAGGAACCGGGACTGGAAAGACGAGATATCTTTTTTCCACAGCACCCTGAAATACCACCCGCGTAACGCTCGCCTGTACCTGAACCTCGGGAACACCTACTATGAAAAAAAAGAGATCGACAATGCCATAGAGCAATACCAGAAAGCCATCAGTATAAACAAGAAATACGCGGTCGCCTATGGAAATATAGGCAGCGCGTATCTTCACAAGAAAAACACCGATAAGGCTGAAGAATATCTTAATATAGCCATCAAGCTGAAATATAACTACCCTATCGCTCACTATAATCTCGGGATAGTCTATTTCAATAAAAAACGTTATGAAGAGGCGACAGAAGAACTCGAGACGGCTACCGAACAACTGCCGCAGCTCTACCAGGCCTGGAACATGCTGGCCCGCGCATATATCAGGCTGGGAAAGGTGGAAGAAGCCAGGGAAGCCTTTCGGAGATCCCTGGCGATCATGCCTAACCAGGATATTGTGCGGAGGTCCCTGAAAAAACTGGAGAAAGTGAAGATACTGAAAAAGGCCGCTCCTGTCAGTGTGAAATGATTAGAAGGCGATGTCGGCCTCAAAGTCCGCGAACAGGGCCTCGTCAATGGATTCATCCGTCTGTTCGCTATCCGTCCTGTCGATCTGTACGCATGAAGCGGCGTTGCCCTGGCCTTCCGCCTCTTTCTTCATGGCCGCCAGCTTTCTTACGGCTTCATCCGTGAACGTCACATAGTTGATGCCTCTGCCGCTCGCGACACTCGCGACATATGCCGTAAGCACCTGGGTGAACTTCGTGTTTTCACCTGTGACTATAATGTTGAACAGCGGGTCATTGACCGCGAACCTGCCGCCATAACTTTCGGTGTCCTTCAGAACGACCGTAATCGACCCCTGATATTTCTCCATCTCATTGTAGACGGTCCCCGCCGGATTGATATCGTCGGTTACATCTATGTATCCAACGCCGGACATCCTGTTTATCATCCCTTCAACGCCGTCGCCTTTCACGCCTGCCACGACGACCGGCTTGTTCGCCGCGTTACATATGGCGGCGAACTTCTGGAAGGACCGCACGGACTGCGCATCATCCCTGTCGATCGTGTTCGCCAGCACGACTATTGAATCCTGCCTTGCCGACTGCATCGCACTACGGATATCTAAGAGTGTCTCCTCGGCCTGTTCCCTGATCTCGCTTATCGTCATCCTGGCAACTTCGAGTTTCGCCGCTTCGATCTCCGTCCTTACGTCAAACTTTACTGCCACACCGGGTTCCGTAACGACCGGGATCCTGCCGGGCTCGCGCGCCAGCATGGCCCCAATACCAACCTCTGTTGCTATTCCCGGAGCTCCAGCGACCGAGGGCATTCTTTCAATTTCTGGAACAAGTTCGCGGACCATTTGTTCTATTTCGGGATGGAATCTTACCTTCATCTGGTCAACGGCCCCCTGGATCACGTCCCTGACCGCTCCCATGGTCCTCTGTATCTGCTGCGGCGCGATGTCACGTTGAGCATGATCGCTCACCCGATCTATAAGCTGCTGCATGGCCTGATCGTTCCGGGCAACGGCGCCGATAGCATCCGTTACCGCCGCTTGGGTCCTATTGTCAAACCTCATGCCCGCTTCCATGCCTATCGCTCCTTCCACAAGGGTCATGCTGAGAGTGTTAATAAGCCCTTCCACGGCTTCGGCCATCGCATCCTGAGTTATCTCTCCTTTTTCTACCCGCTCTGACAATGCTTTAACTCTTGAGATATCCAGTTCAATCTGGTGCATGGTCGCGTCGGTCAACCTCATCATGCCTTCTACCTTCTCTAATACCGCAGGCCTGGCTCCTGCGGCTTTCACTAATCTATCCATGGTATTATCTATCCTCTTGGCATCTATAGTACCGTCTTCCCTCGCCTGGATCCTCCGGCTTATATCTTCATTAGAGACATCAACACTTGTTACAATATTGTCGATCAGGTTAGCCTTTAACCTTACGCCTTGCGGGGTCATGCCGCTCACAGAGTTCACTTTGTCCATTCTGGCGCCGAGTTCGGCACCTATATTATCGATTGCATTGATCACATCCCGAGCAGTATTCATAATACCCGTTTCGGTCACTGCTCTGGCGGCGCCCATTTCCGTGTCAGGATCTATTGTTCCTTCCACTATCCGGATGTTCGCGCTTAGACCGGTCGCCTGCTGAGTTATATCCACTGTGTTGTCAACGTTGTTAACGGTTATTTCTACACGCTGCGGTGTAACGCCTCTGATATTGTTTATTGTGTCCACCGCTCCTGCACCGGCATCAGATCTTATATTGTTCATAATGCTCATCACATCCTGAGCGTTGTTGACCATTCCAGCGCCGGCCATTGCCTTCAGGGCTGCGTCTGCCGTGTTCATGTCCAACCTGCCTTGCGGCGTCTGCATGTTCATGCTAACAGCAGAGGGCTGATGGGTCATGCCCATATCGGTTATCCTGTTATTCGCGAACTTCGCCGCCATGGTCATATTCTGCGGTATCTCTGTCCTGACGGAGCTCAGCTGCATGCCGTTATTCTGAGCCGCTGCAGTGACCACTGGTAACAAGTGGTTATTGAAGGACTGGATATTATTGATCGGAACTTCTCTTGCGGCCAGTTCGTTCAACGTGTCCGCAGTAACAGTACCCGCGGCCTGGATATTGTTTCCGAGCATGGCCACCGTGACGCCTGTGGCCTTGTCGGTGATACTTGTGTTAATAACATTGTTATCCGCGAGACCGGACTGCATAATGGCCCGCGGTGTCTCGGATCTTACCTGTCTTAGCTGCACTCCGGCATTGCCGGCATTCGCCTGCATACTGGAAACAACCTGGCTGAACGCGTTCACATTGTCAACAGCCGCGGCTTTGGCGATCATCGGTTCTACGGCATTCATAACAGCGCCCGCGGCCCGGACATTATCTCCCAGCACCGTAGCTGTAACGCCGGTGGCTTTATCATTGATACTTGTTTCAAATACATTATTACCGGCAAGCCTTGTCTCAAACGCGCTTTGCGGCGTTTCCACCCTGACATTACTCATTTGGACACCGGCATTATCAGCGTCGGCCATCATATAGGAAACCGCCTGGCTGAACGATCCCACGTTATCAACGACCGCGCCTTTTGCCGCCATTGCGTCTGCCGCGCCCATTACAACTCCCGCGGCCGGGATGTTGTCTCCCATAATGTGCGCTGTAATGCCGGTCGCGTTATTAGTTATACTCGTTCCGATCACATTGTTGCCGGCAAATCTTGCCTCCATTGCGATCCGCGGCGTTTCAACTTTTACATTACTCAGCTGCGCGCCGGCATTATTGGCGTCGGTCCTCATATCGGAAACCAGCTGGCTGAACGTTCCGACACTATCAACAACAGCGCCTTTTGCCGCCATTGCGTCTGCCGCGGCCATTACAGCTCCTGCAACCGGGATGTTGTCTCCAAGCACAGTAGCAGTGACACCCGTTGCATTGTTCCTTATACTGGTCTCGGCTACATTGTTACCGATAAATCTGGATTCCATGCCAGCGCCCGGCAATTCAGCCCTGATAGAGCTTACCTGCACACCGCTGGCATTGGCATTACCCTGTATGCTGGAAACAACTTCAGCAAATTTTCCTGCTGTATCGATCCTTTCAGCTTTTGCCGCCAACGGATCCGCGACGTTCATGATTACAGCGCCTGCAACCTGCATATTATCTCCCAGCACTTTAGCGCTAAGGCCTGTGGCATCGTGTGTTACTCCTGTCTCGATCACATTATTGCCTGCAAGCCTGGCTTCCATGGCGCCCTGAGGCGTTTGTGCCCTGACATGGCTGAGCTGCGTGCCTACATTGTTAGCGTCAGTTTGCATAGTAGAGACCACCTGGTGGAACGCTTCCGGACCGTCAACAACAGCACCTCTCGCAGCCATGGCATCTACCGCAGGCATAACAGCTCCCGCGGCCCTGATATTGTCTCCTTTTACAGTAGCTATAATACCGGTCGCGTTGTTCTTTATGCTTGTCTCTGTCACGTTATTACCCGCAAGTCTGGTTTCCATGGCGGCCTGGAGGCTGTCGGCTCGTACAGCGCTCAGCTGCACGCCTGTATTGTTCGCCTCGGTCTTCATGGCAGTTACCACCTGGTTGAACGACCCGATATTATCAACAACGACGTCTCTTTGTGTCAGGGCATCTCCGGTCCTGTTCATAAACCCGCCTATTGCCTGTGTATTGTCTCCCAGGACATTCGCTGTTACGCCCGTAGCATGGTTAGTAAGGCTTGTCTCAACTACATTATTTCCGAAGAGTCTGGTCCCTATAGTCCCCTGCGGTATTTCAGCGGTCGCGGTATTCATCCGCGCGCCGGTTTCAGTGATCCTTGTCACCGCGTCCATGAAACTTATGGCATCGCTTACCCCGTCGATCCCAAGCACACCCTGGGCCATTGCTTTAACGCCGGAGAGATCTGTCCGCGGCGCCAGGCCCACCAGTATCCCTCTGCCGTTTTCAGCAAGTTCCCTGAGAGAACCAATAGCGTTCTCCACGACCTGCTGCGTACCGGTTTCGGTCAATAACGGCGCCGTCCTGTCCATGACATCCATCACACTATTGAAAGCAGTGATCTTATCGTTGAAATTGTCAGTTGTGACCGCGGCCCCGATCTGTTTTAAAAGTTCCGTTGCTACTGATGCAAGGTTAACTGATACATCCCTGGCTTTAATGTCCATATTCTGCATGGCTGATACTATATTAGAGAGGGAATCCACTGCAACAGCAACTGTCTTAGCGGATACCCTCCGTCCTTCTGACCGCAACTCGGCCATGTTACCGATGACATTTTCCAGCGCCACGGAAGCATTATTAACGCAGGACCGGGCATCGGCCCTGACTTCGGCATCTGTATGAACCCCAGTGGTCCTGCTGATATTATCAGCCGCGCTTGAAAGCGCTTTTGCGGCAATTATCAGTGACGGTATTGTTGTATCCGCAGCCGCTACATCGGACCTGTCCGCTGCCACTCCGGTCAGACTATCAGCCCCGCTCATGGAACCTGCCATATCCTTCATATTATCTAAGGCTTCAACACAATTCCTCATTATGGTCGGAGCGGCGCTTGAAGCGATCTTTCCGGTCCTGACCTTATTGGACAGGTCCGCGACCTTGTTGACAATATCCTCGCCTGACAGAGTTGAAGAATCGTGCAGGAGGTCTACACTTTCTTTGACCGCGTTAAATGTCTCACCACCTAATGTAGCCCTGGCAACAAGGTTGGTAATATGTTTTGAGGCAAGTGCCATCATACCCATGCTGGCTATGCCGTGAGCAATACCCTTTGACAGGGATTCATGCAGGCACACCGCGACCTTGACATCGCGGCCGAGCTCATTGAAGTTATCGGCCCTCTGGCCGGTTGTCAGCGCTACAATATCCTCTTTTTCAACGACTCTCTCCAGCTTACCGGCGAGCCTTGCAAGTTTCCTGGCAGCCGTAAAGGTAACCCCTGCTACACCCATAACTGCCGCGGCTAAACCAAAAGTCGCCGCACTGGCGCCTATCACCGCTGCAGTGCCAAGAACTGCCGCGCCGCTCCCTGTTCCTACGGAGATCAAAGCGGCCATCCTGGAAACCTTTTTCACCTCGCTTACCCTGAGCGCGTGTCCCGTTTCTCTGTCCGCAAGTGTCTGCATGATCGGGACGAGTTTCTGGCGCACAAAAGCGAGCTGTGGACCTTCAAATTCTTTATCCTGGGCCATCATTCTGTCTATTTCAAGTTCACCACCCGCAACCCTGGCCGTGTTAACAAGTTTATTTAAACCATCCATCGATATGGAATCATTGAAGGCGCTGAGCACCATGCGCTCCTGCATCTTTCCGACATTGTCTGACACATCAATATTGCTGATGTTTTCAGACAGGGATGTAAGCTTTCCGATACCGGAGAAACTTTGCCATCCCGCGGCAGAAGTGATATTGTCAATATTGGCCATAGTATTATCCAGCGCTTCATTGAATTCGGAGAAACTGCTTATATTTTCAATATTCTGCAGAGCATCGGCATCAAATGAGTTCATGATCATAGCCTGTTCTGTATAATCCAAATTCTGAAGAGCTGAACCGTCCTGAAAAGCTTCGAATTTCGCGTTTTTATCCATTCCTGCCCAATTATTCTCCCATGCCTGGACATTATCCATTGATATCACGGGAGCGGCAGCGAACCCGGCAAAATCTCCCGCATTCTCGACCTTAACCTGCTGTATAAAGGTAAGCTGGCGGCCGTCTATCGCAGCGTTATGAGCCTGAGCGTTCTTCCATACCCTGTTTGCAAGACGAGTATTACCGGCCGGGCCCAGCCTGCCTGAAAGCCTGCCTATATTATCGGCAACATCAGGGCCCATCAGACCCCTGATCGCTTTCATCTCGCCACTGGAGAATCTTAATTCAGACACATCCACATAATGGACCCTGCCATTCGTGATCTCTTTACCGCTTGCATCATAGGTACTGCCAAAAACAGGAGCTCTTCTGAATTGGCCGCCGATATTTACACCAACACGCGCTGCCCGCTGGTTCTCAAATGAAGAGGTGGTCAACCCATAGGTGTTAAAGGCTACCTCGCCAAAGAAGCCGCTTCCTTTTATGCTTCCATCTTTCATTCCGAACACATTGGATCCCGTGGTAAGTTCTCCGATAATATGGAACTTGTCGCCAAATGCCTTCATTGCTGATTGTCCTCCCTTAACAGCAGAATTGAACGCACTTTTGTAATCGGACGGTTTGTCATAAAACACGAATCCGCCTTTATCTATGCCCGTCATGCCTTTCAGCGTCCCCTGGAACCGCCTGACCGTGGCCGCATCCAGACACGCGACTGCTTTAATGACTTTTGCGTCTTCACCTTTAAGGCGGGTATAAACGTCCTTCAACGTGTATTCCATACCGCCGCCGTCAACAAAACGGGACTGACCTATGATGGTGTCATTAGTAACACCCAGGTCCATCACTGACATGCCCAGAGATGAAGCGATCTGCTGACAGCCTTCAATGGTTCCGCCATATCCTGTCATCACATGCGTGGCGCCGGTCTTTTCAGCGAACGCGTTATTCGTATTCACAAAATTAAGGGCCTGGAAAATGTTGACCCCGGTCGGCGTGGCAGACTTGAAGTCCCGGTAAGCTACATCACTGGTGACCTGATATCCATCTCCCTGCGCCTTGTGTGATGCTGCCAGGGACATTAAAGGATCAGAGAACTTGGTATTCTTCAGTATTTCACCGTTCGCGGCAACTATGTTATACCCCTTATAACCGGACTTTGGCCCGACGAACTCTACACCGCCGGCACCGATGTTCGCGGTAAGCACATTGGTCCCCCGGTTGATATATTCAGTCAGCAGGTTACGGACGGCTTTTTCTCCGCCAAGCTTTGACACAAGTGAACGGTTGCTGCTAATAGCTGTATTCACAAGTGTGTCAAAGAATGTCTTGCTCACCCTCATCTGGTTATTGCCATCAACTTCAAAATGCTTGCCGTCCACACCTCTGTTCCTGCCTTGCACCTGCTCAAAATATTTTCCGCGAATGGCCTGTCCTGCGCTGCTCAGGACCTTATTGAAAGCCTTGAACGTGTCCTGTCCACTGGTGCTCAGCCTGGCAAAAGCGCCCTTATCCACTGCGCCATATGTCAGGCTTGTTGACTGCACAACTGCCTCAAACTCGTCTACGGTAACCATGTTGAATCCTTTAAGCATCTGCCTGCCTTCTTTGTTGTAATAAATATTCATCAATCCCTTGGCGCTCATAAAGTATATGCCACCACTGCCTCCAAGCTTCTTTATATCATGGGTATCCCTGACCGCGTGAACACCCAGACCAAACTCACTGGCTATAAGACCCTTGACTGCCTGCACGTCCTTATCTCCCAGACCTTCTCTCACATTTTCATCCTTATCAGTGACCACCATCAGTTTCATGCTTGATACATCCATTCCCCGGGCTTTGGCAAACCTGAGGAACGCGAGCTGGCTCGTCCAGATGGAAAGTGTCTTACCGCCAGCGCACTGGAACGCTATCAGGCCCGGGTTTACTGCTCCCTCTGCCAATGCGCCAGAACTTGCCGCGGCCACATATAGATTGAGGGCAACAGCCTTGGTCTGTTCCCAACTCATGGTGATGTTCCTCTTGGCTCCAACGTCCCTGACACTGGAATGCGTGGCCCTGATCAACTGCCTTGCCACCGCGCCAGACCTTGCCAGCGCCTTGATACCATGGGATACTCTCCTTGCCGTGAGTCTGTCCGCTCTTGATACGCTTGCTAATTTCTGCCCGGTAAGCAATTCTGCTATCTCTGTGACTTTCAGACTTGCGACTTTCCTGCCCGCGTACTTCTCGCTTGCCTGCATGCGGTTCCTGAGTTTATTCCTTACACCCAAATATTCTTTCCCACTTGCCATGTCAAGCGTCCCTCGTCTGGCCCGGCCTGCAAGTTTCTGGTATGCCTGCTGGACAGAAATCTTCTTAGCCTGTGCTTCCTTATGCGCAGCGTCATAATTAACGCCAGCCGAATGATAGAGCGCAGACGTGTCCGAATATTTATTTCCTGCTTCTGCCATGGCAGCGGCACCCTTCTGTGTCCTTGGATCCAGACCTAATTCAGCAGCTGCCCGATCCAGAAGTATTCTCTTTTCCACTTGTACAGCTACATTGCCTCCTGCCTTTCTCGCGGCACTCACTTTATCTCCTATTGCTTCATCGCTCTTGATACACTCATCTACTTTTGCGTTGAGCATCTTACCCTGCGCCTTTGCGGCGGTTCTTACAATGAACTTTCTTACCTGTCCCACTACGCTAAGGGATGCCGGTTTAATGAATAGAACCGCCCAGCTGAAGAATGTGCGCCCCATCTTACTGAGACCCGTGTCATGTATCATCCTTCCCTGTGAATCAACAGCTGATATCGCGCCAAGCGCAGCGTCTGCACCGGTAACTAACGCTGCCATTTCAAAGCTACCCATTACGCGGTTGGCTGCCCGTGTCAATATTCCGGCTTTGAGTGTCTGTGTCCTCGTTATCATCGCCCTAATATTTACAGGCCCTTCAAACGCGAACATTCCTAAAAGCGGCTTTATAACTCTACCGGTAAGAGGCGCCTGTATGGCAGAGAATCCAAGCGCTCTCAGGCCTTTTCCGGAGAACAGTTTAATCTCTCTGCCTGAGAACGGATCTTTAGTCCTGAACATGGCTGTCTTAGGACCAAGGCCTGCCCAGAACGATCTCGTGATCATAAACATGGGGGCGACCGGTATCCAGCCAATAGCTCCTTTCACTGACCAGGCAGCCAGCTCGCTACCTGTGACCCTGGTGAACGCGCCGGCTTTCTTGCTGTAAGCTCCTATATTCTGCAGCCTCCTGGATATCTTTGTCAGATGTTCAAAACCTCTGCCGCTTACAAAGTAAGAGATCAAAAGACCGTAAAGCGCGCCTGCTCCAACGCTTCTTAAGATATCACCTCTTGATCTTATCTTTCCGCGGGCCATATCAAAAAGAACATTTGCTGTGGCAGCCATTCCGGTTATCATAGTGGTCTTTATTATTGCAGCACCCACTCCCTTTGTTGCTTTCACATATGCCTTGAGCCCCTTGCCAAGACCAGCGGCTTTTCCCGCTACGGACAGAATCCCTATCGCTCTCATAAGTCCGCCAAAAAGCGCGCCCTTGCCAGCTCCCTGGACAGCTTTCCGCACAAGGATCTCCGCTTTAAATACATCTGTAAAAGACTTACTTGTTGTGGCTGCCTGGAATACACATCCGGCTGTATATACAGCTGAATCTATCAGCATCCATGACCTTCCCATCTGAGCGGCACTATTGACCACAGCAAGCGCACGTCCTGACTTGACTGTCTGTGGTAATATTCCAATGAATCTCCTTGCTGCGCCAGTAGTCGGGATAATGTCC
Source organism: uncultured Planctomycetia bacterium (assembly GCA_964431495.1). Lineage (GTDB taxonomy): Bacteria > Omnitrophota > Gorgyraeia > Tantalellales > Tantalellaceae > CAYSJU01. The sequence goes on along the minus strand of CAYSJU010000001.1, from coordinate 8,112 downwards.
GCCTTTATGACCCTTGTCCAGCCTGTGCTGATCCCCTTACCCGCACCCTTGAAACCTCTACCAATAGCACGTAAAACCCGGCCTGTAGTATTAGCAATCTTTACTGCCGGCGAAGCAGATTGAGACATACGGCCAACACCTTTAAACCCGCGCATAAAGGCATAGCCGCTGTTCTTTACCCGGAAAATCCTTCCGGTTCGGATAGCTCCCCTTGCCAATCCGAATCCATAGTTCAGTCTGGTCCCGGCAGCTTTAATACTTGTTCCTATGCCTCTAATCGCTGGTCCAATGTTAGTTATCCTGGTTAGCAATTTGGTCCCAAAAGCCTTCCATGCTGCTCCAGTGAACATCTTAGCGCCAAACTGGATCATATTCCTTGTGCCGCCCGTACCTCCGACCAGTGTCCCAACAAAATTGCCGTAATACGCGGCAGTGGACAATACACCCAGGGCCATTCCCAGGGTGCCTCCTACCGCGGCGGAGAACTGTCTGCCAAAACTGCTTGCTTCCATCCCTGCTATGCCCGCGAAGAAAGAGCCGGTTGTTCCCGTCATGAACGTCAAAGCGGTAATGGCTGCTATTGCCGTGACCACTGACGCGCCGACAAGGAACTTTCCGGTAGTTCCAGCGAGATCATACCCCTCTATTATCTGGCCGTACACGTACTGGCGGGCCGCGGCGTTATCCAGCCGCTTACCGATCACCGGCACGGCCGAAGCGAAACCGAGCAATAACGTCCCGAAGCTCAACATTGTCTGGCTGCCTACAGTGGCGATCGCGCGTCCTGCATAGGACAGCCTGTCTCCGGGTTTAACCCGCGCTCCCCAGTCGCTGACAGCTTCCATTGTGGCAATGAACTTTTCAGTGTATGTCATCTTCACCGGCTCACCGACCTTATGGTATCCCCTGGTCACGTTCCATGCTCCCGTAGCCGCAACAACTGACAATGTCTTAAGGGTCGCTCCCTCATGATCGCGATACATCACTATGTTACCGGCGGCGTCAGTGTATTCCAATATTTCCATTCCGGTAACAGCCATCCCGGCGCTGGTATCGCTCTTAGTATGCTGTATATTCCCGTTCATAAATACATATGTTCTATTACCAAGGGTTACTTCTGTCTTGCCTGCTCTCATACTGCCGTCTTTCCCCATAATAACCATTGTCTCATTCGCGGTAAGGCCAAGCGGAGTAAATACATGCTTCACATCCCCAGACACCATGCTTCTGTTAACAGGCATTGCGATCAGCATGGTATCTTCCCTGCCCAGTCTTACACCCTCCATGACGGCATCCATGCTCTGGCTTTCTTTACCTCCAAGCTCTCCGCCCCACTTGATCAGCATCTCTCTTGTCAGCACACCGCCGTTCTTCTCGATCTTATCCATTAAGTCCGCATCATCAATAAGTCCGGCTGATACAGTAAAGGTATCTTTTACTCCTTCGTACTTGAATACATGACCGGCGGGCGTAATGCCTAACGCATTGAAAAGTTTCATGTCTTGTTTACTTAATTCCGTCCCTGCGATCGGCAAGTAAATACTGCCCAGAGCTATGCCGTTCTTAGACAACGTGGACATCTGACTTACCACACTCATAAAAGCTTTCATGTCCAGCCTGTTATCCCTGTTAAACTTGCATGCTTTTCTTATTGCGTGCGCGGACTGGAATGGCGTCAGTTCCAAATTGAGCTTCGAAGCTCCTGAAGCAAACCATTCAGTAGCTGATAATCCTTCCGGATACAGAACACCTTTCATGGTTTCTCCTGGAATAATCACTATCTGTCCGGCTATGTTAGTAAGTTCCTGAACCATGCTGCTAAAATCTTTGCTCTTCAGCCTGTTAGCTCCGTCAAACATCTTGTCCATCTTTGTCATCTCAAGAGCGAACTGGAAGGTGGTCATCTTTTCGCCGAACAGCTTGCCTACTGTTCCATATAGCTTGACCGAACCCATGTTCTTCGTAGCCAGGTTGTCAAGCCGCCTTACCATCTGTCTGAACGCTCCCACATTCAGTCTGTTATTCGCGTCAAACAGTTTGTTATTGGATGTTATTGCCGTAGCAGCTCCCCATTCACTCAGGGTCTCTCCAAAGAGAGCCGCTGTATTGGTCATTTCATTGATATGCGATCTATTAACGCTACCAAACCTCTTGAGGAAGCTATCTATGCCGCCCCTGCTGCCCATTCCCGCCAGCATTATAAACGCCTGGAAATCCCCTGTTTCCATTCCCTTTGCGGCAGCTAATGTCTTTAAGTTCATAATATCTGCGTTTTGTACTGTTCCAGCTCCCTTGACCAGTGCATTTATGCCATCCTGAGTGCCGGTCTGTGCCAGCGCTATCCACGCCTGGAACTCGCTGACCTCTACTTTGGCCTCATTTTCAACCACTGCTTTGATGTTCTCAGCTGTCACAAGTTTTGCTCCAGCGACTATGTCATCTATACCATCCTGAGTTCCTGTCTGTGCCAGCGCTATCCACGCCTGGAACTCGCTGGCCTCTACTTTGGCCCTATTTTCAACCACTGCTTTGATATCGTCAGCTGTTACAAGCCCAGCACCCTTGACCGTGTTCGCTATACCTGAGAGCGAGCCGGTCTGCGCCAGCGCTATCCACGCCTGGAATTCACTCACTTTTAATCCTGCTTTATTATCGACCACGGCTTTGACATCATCAGCTGTCGTAAGTAATGCTCCTGAGACTATATTCTTTATGCCAGTTATTGTGCCGGTCTGCGCCAATGCTATGAATGCCTGGAATTCGCCAACTTCTACTTCTGCCCTGTTGTTAACCACGATATGGACCTGCCTGCGCGTTACCAGCCCGGCTCCTTTGACCATGTCATTTATGCCTTTCTGAGTGCCGGTCTGCGCCAGCGCTATCCACGCCTGGAACTCGCTGATCTTGACCCTTGCCCTGTTATTAATCATCACTTTTACATCGTCAGCTGTTACCAGCTTTGCTCCCGCAACTATGGCGTTTATTCCTTCCCGGGTGCCGGTCTGCGCCAGCGCTATCCACGCCTGGAACTCGCTCACTTTTATATCGGCCTTGTTCTCAACAACGTCTCTGACGTTATCAACTGTGACCAGTCTTGCTCCCGCAACTATGGCGTTTATTCCTTCCCGGGTGCCGGTCTGCGCCAGCGCTATCCACGCCTGAAACTCGCTTACTTTTACATTGGCCCTGTTATTAACGACTCCCCTGACGTTATCAGCTGTTACCAGCCTTGCTCCCGCGACCATGGCATCTATGCCTTTCTGCGTGCCGGTCTGCGCCATTGCTATGAACGCCTGGAATTCGCTCACTTTTACATTGGCCCTGTTATTAACGACTCCCCTGACGTTATCAGCTGTTACCA
>CAYSJU010000001.1:4288-4651 GCA_964431495.1 uncultured Planctomycetia bacterium | reverse complement strand
GCCTTGCTCCCGCGACCATGGCATCTATGCCTTTCTGCGTGCCGGTCTGCGCCAGCGCTATCCACGCCTGGAATTCGCCCACTTTCACATTGGCCTTATTATTGACAACATCTCTGACGTTATCAGCTGTTACCAGCCTTGCTCCCATAACTATGGCATCTATGCCTTTCTGCGTGCCGGTCTGCGCCATTGCTATGAACACCTGGAATCCGCTCACTTTTATATTGGCCCTGTTATTAACAACTTCGTTGACGTTATCAGCTGTTACCAGCCTTGCGCCCATAACTATGGCATCTATACCTTTCTGCGTGCCGGTCTGCGCCAGCGCTATCCACGCCTGGAACTCGCTCACTTTTACATTGG
>CAYSJU010000001.1:0-4188 GCA_964431495.1 uncultured Planctomycetia bacterium | reverse complement strand
AGCCTTGCGCCCGCGACTATGCCGTTTATACCTTCCCGGGTGCCGGTCTGCGCCATTGCTATCCACGCCTGGAATCCGCTCACTTCTACATTGGCCCTGTTATTAACAACTTCGCTGACGTTATCAACTGTTACCAGCCTTGCGCCCGCGACTATGGCATCTATGCCTTTCTGCGTGCCGGTCTGCGCTAATAAAAGGAACGCCTGGAGGTTGCCAATTTTTATGCCTGCCCTGTTATTGACAGTAGCTTCTACGTGTCTCTCGTTCACCATACTGGCCCCGGTAAGGAGAGTGTCAAGATCTGCTCTCCCTTCTTTGCCTCCTTTACTCGCTATATCAGCAAGCGCGACGAATAGCTGGAGTCCGGAAAGTGCTACACCAGCTCCTGCGGCATATCCTTCCGCCCTTGATATGTCATTGGCCCTAACTATCTGGACTCCGGCAATAAGCTTATCGATCCCGGCTCTTCCGTCCTGTCCCGCAAGCGTAAAGAACGCCTGGCTGTCGGTCAGGCCTACATGTTTAGCTCCTTCTGTCCCCATCAGGTTCTTGACATCGTCTGTTGTTGCCACATGCGCTGTTTCGAGCATCTTCTGCATGGGTTCCCCGCCGCCGGTCTGCGTCAATGCCGCGAATGTCTGGTTCCTGTCCAGCGTTACTCCTGCTCTTCCTGCGTCAGCGATGAACCCGTTGAACTGTTCCGGAGTCAATGCGCGGGAGCCTGCCACGGCTTTGCCGCCGACCCGTGCTAATTCCATGAACGCCTGGCTCCTTGTCTTGGTCAGTCCGAATTTTGCCGCATCTTCCACATACCAGTTGATCGCATTCGCACCCAGCATCTTGACATTACTGAGCATGCTGTCTATTCCGTCCCTGCTTAGCTTCATTCCGCCCTCAAACACAAGCAGTTTGGCTTCTCCCGCTATTGTCATGAACGCCTGGAACTTGTCTATTCCTATATTCAATCTGGCAGCTTCACCCACCAGAGTATCAACATCTGACTTAGTCGCCACTTCGCCGCCTGCCAGGAGATTGCCCAGGTTGTTGTAATTGAGCTCATTCTTATCAGTGAATATATCCTGAGAGACAAAGGCAGTGACAATGTTGAACGTGCTTATATCCTGGCCTGTGGCTTCTATTGCCTGGGCGCGGAAATCCTGGACCTCTTCACCTATATCCGTAAGCGCGTCCATCTTCGCCATCACGTTTTGAAGTGCTCCATCAACCACCTTGCCGTCCTTCACGGTCAGATTGATGATAGTGGTCGCTACCTGGTGATCGGTCGTTTTCTCCGGTTTATCCGGATCAATGAACGCGCCGACTTTATCAACAAACCCTCTCATCTCATCGCCTGTAGCAATAGTCACTGACTTGTTCCCGGCGACCATGAAAACACCAAGGTTTTCACCCCTGCCGAGCAGGAATGTTTGAGCGTCGATCGTGAATCCGTTGAACTCGATATTACCGGTGACGTCCCTTATCACGCCATCTATACCCAGGTCCTTACCCTCAAGGTTCCAGCTGTATCGTTCCGTCATGACCTTCCCGGCCAGGGCTCCTTCCGTAAAGGTCAGGTTATCCTGTACGGTGCCGAGCGCGAACTTACCGTCAGTGTACTTTACAGCGTCGCAGGTTCCGGCAAGCCACCCTCCGGTAATGTATTCAACTGTGTCTCCGGTGCTTCTGAGGACAATGGTATCGTCTATATTCAATCCGGCGCCCATATTGCTTACAAAGCTCTCATCAAATTCTATGCGCTGGCCCCGGGCAAGGGTCAGTTTGTTACCCTGGACCATCATATCACCATCAAGTTTCACAGCCCCTATGACCTCATCAAAGCTTACCCTGACTGCCATGTGTTCAAGCTCAGCGGCCCCGCCCGGAGCAGCCGGTCCGACCGGAGTGTGAATAGTATCTGTTACCACTTCATCAAGATAGGCTTTGGCACCAACTATATTGAAGAAGCTCTCCGCATCGCCAAGAACAGCTGTCACGTCCGTAAGGATCATGTTCCCGCCTTTTTCACAGGCGAGTGTCATTTCTTTTGTAGCCACCTTTGTCATGCCATCGCAGCTGAGCACCATATCCAGTTTCCCTGCGTAAGTGCCTTTTATGTCTGTCAGGGATACAGTGAGCTTATTCTCGGTAAAGTCCATACTGATCGCGCAGCTCCATTTTCCTTCAATGATCCGCGGCTTTTGTATGATAATGCCCACACCTTCACCCGCGCTGGCCTTCGCGTTCAGAACAGCGTTCTTAGTCATGTCCACCAGCGAGACAAGGTCACCGACAGAGTTGAAAGCGCCTGCCGCAGCGGCTTTGTCCATTTCAACGGCGAACCCGCCGACTTCCTCGGCACCTATTATTGCCCTTAAGTCCAGACCGTCCCTGGTAGCCTCAAAGTTGCTGTCCAGCAGGCTAAGACCATAAGTAATATTGTCTATACGCTTTGCGTCAATCCTGTTTGTTGTCCCGTTATAAGAGATCCTTGCCAATGCGCCATCAGCCTTATAAAGCGACTGGAAGCCACCCTCTGTAAGAGCGAATTCCACACTGCCTTTAAGCATATTCCCTTCAAGGGTGTAATTGGTCCACCTTGAATCGGTCTTTATCTTCAATTCTTCTGTCGCGGCGGCGCCGGCGCCGGTCGGCAGCATTGTCTCGCCCTCGCACCTGATGCGTAACACTCCGTCCATTATCCTTGCTCCGGATATCGTTGCGCCGTGCTGGAAACCCAGGATAACACCTTCGACCTGTTGCCCTTCTCTCAACCTTATTATCTTTCCCTCTGATGTTGTTATCCTTGCCGATACAACGTCGCCCTGCCTGTCCCTGGTCAGCTCCACGTCAGCGCCAAGTCTCTTGAGGGTGCCGAGCACCATCTTCTCTTTCATCGGCAGGGCAGCCTTCTTTAACTGCGCAGCAAGCTTCGCGGTCGGCTTTGTTATTAGTGGAGCGGCCGCCGTGAAGAAACTCGGTGCCGGCGCAAGCTCCAATCCCACGGCTTCTGTCATCTTCACCACTATATCACTGCCGGCAGGATATTCCTGCCCGGCGATGTTCCCTACCATGTCCCTGAAATCTCCTCCTATTGCCACTTTCAGCTGTGATATATCAACTCCGGTCAAACCGTCCACAGTGGTAACCCTGGCTCCTCCCAGACCGCCCTCCCAGGTAACCGCTTTGTCTTCCCTGGTGCCCATACCTTTCATGAAATCCTTTAGAAGCACAAGCCGGACATCCATGATCTCCGTTGTTGTAGCGAACATGTTGGTTATCCGGGTATGGTCCATAGCGCTTATCACTTTGAACGCTTCCAGATTCATCCTGTCAGTTATAGTCGTGATCTTTTGCTCAATAGCGCTTATCTTGGCTGCGGTTATCTCTCTCACAGTGATCGGGGCCACTGATATTACCGTTTTCAAGAGATCGTTACCATCCAGGGTCCTGTAGGTCGCAAACAGATTGAGATGATCTCCGGTTACGACAGCCTGGAACATAATTCCACTCGGAGCAGCCCAGATAAGACTGGCAGGTCCGACTGTCCGTAACTCTCTGGCACAGGAAACAAGGTCCGCAAGCGATCCAACCGGTTTGGCAAGCGCATCAACAACACCTCTTACAACGGCAAGCGCCTTTTCCGGTGCAACGGGCAGCCTGACTCCCTCCAGCATCCTCACACCGCCGCGCGCGCCCATCAAGCTTATGACCGCTTCTTCGGGCGTCACTTCTCTGCTGAACCTGAGTTCCACTCCCTCCCGCGTAACAACGCTGATCTCAGGCAGGCCGATCGCAGCAGCAGCCCTCAGCATTGCCGTTATCCCCGCAAGACCTTCCTTTGTCATCTCTATGGGCGCGACCCTTTCGGAAACGTATTCCTCTCCCATTTCAACCGCGAGCTTTACGTGTTCCACGTTCATGACCGAGCCCATCCATCCCGAGGTTCCCGTGCCGCCCGTACCGGTAAATGTCACTGTTATCGGACCTTCCGCTGTCATGCGGGTAACGCTCACAATTGATCCGGAAGCATCACACGTTACTGTGACAGTTTCTCCCGGTTCAGGCGCGGCGAATATCGTGAATTTGGTCTCTCCAAACTTGGTAAGAAGGGATGGAATGAATTCTCTCGACGGTCCCATTATCAGTTCCAGGCCTTCCTGCGCCCTTTCTATAATATCAGGCGTGAGT